>JAEYJO010000009.1 GCA_023408815.1 Bacillota bacterium
GATTAGGGTGTCAAAAGGTCCTTTTGCGAACGTCTCTAGGCAATATGCTCAAAACAAAAAGACTCCTGCTCCGAATTCCAATATATAAGAAGTTCTAATTCTCAGTCTATTCGCACCAAACATACCAGAAAACAAAAAACTCGCTGCGCTCAAACAGTTTTGTTTTCTGGTATGGCTCAAATATCCAGAGAAAGAACTTCTAAATATTTACATAGGCGCAGCCGTTCTTTTTGTATTGGTCATATTGACTCGAATATTTTTAAAAAGGACCTTTTGACACCCTAATCCTTATAGAAAAGTACGTCCTATAAGATAAAAGCCCTTCGGGCAGGATGCGCGAGAGTATAACGGAATGGAGAGGAAGATGGAAACAAGGAAGAAAGGGAAATTTTATTATGTGCTGTTTGGAGGGCTGGCCGCGGTACTTGCGGTTTCCTGCTATTCTGTAACGCAAGGTTCGATTCGGATACCTCTTTCTACAATCAGGGAAGCTATTGTCCAGTTTGATGCTCAGAATAAATATCATCTGATACTGATGGATCATCGTCTGCCCAGAATTATTGCCGGACTTTTGGTCGGTGCATCCTTGTCGGTGGCCGGGGCAATTATGCAGGGAATGACCAGGAATCCGATGGCGGATTCCGGATTGATGGGACTGAATGCCGGAGCCGGATTCGCTCTTTCTATATGCTTTGCCTTTTTTTCAGGGCTGTCATATTTGCAGAAAATCTTTTTCTGTTTTGCGGGAGCGGCACTAAGCGCCGTATTTGTCAATGGAATTACGACTCTTCGCAGGGAAAAAGAAACAGCATTCAATATGGTTATCATTGGGGCGGCAGTGAGTGCTCTTCTGACCGGACTCAGTCAGGGAATCGCTCTATGTTTTAATGTATCACAGAGTATTACTTTTTGGACGATGGGAGGAGTGTCCGCCGCCGACTGGAATCAGATACGAATCATGACCCCGATAATCGGTGGAGCTCTGTTTTTCTCAGTAATGACAGCAAGGCAGATAACCCTTCTGAGCCTGGGGGAAGAGGTGGCGCAGGGACTGGGACTGAATTGCAGGAAATACCGGAGAATTCTATCCTTACTGGTGGTCATACTGGCAGGAATATCGGTATCCGTTGTTGGTGCAGTTGGTTTCGTCGGTTTGATCGTTCCTCATATTGTCCGTTTTCTGGTGGGAGTAGACTACCGGCATATCATTCCAGCCAGTGCGGTATTCGGCGCACTTTTGCTGGTTGCGGCGGATCTGGCGGCAAGGAGCATTAATCCGCCTTTTGAAACTCCCGTTGGGGTATTGACCTCATTAATCGGAGTTCCGTTCTTTTTATATTTGGCCAGAAAGCAAAGGAGGGGAATGGGATGAAGAAAGTAAGACGGTCCTATGCTGCAAAAGGAGTCGCAGCACGGCAGCAGATTTTTATCGCCGCCGCGATTCTGATGCTGCTTGGAACCTTATTTCTTAGTATGAAAGCCGGCTATTCCAGCTTTACGGTAATGGATACCATTCAGACATTGATTGGAAATGGAACAGAGCAGCAGAAACAGATATTGTTTCAGTTTCGCCTGCCGAGAATTATCTTGAGTACATTGATTGGATCCGGGCTGGCGCTTTCCGGGTGTATTTTGCAGAGTATTACCCGCAACCCGCTTTCGGACCCGGGACTATTGGGAATTAATGCCGGCTCAGGCTTTATGGTTATGCTGTACATCCTGTTCCTTGGAGGGGAATCCGGTCTGGCGCTCATGGGCCTTCCGCTTCTTTCTTTTGCAGGTGCCGGTCTTGCGGCAATGTTAGTCTATCTGCTTGCATATCGTACGGAGGATAAGGTGACTCCGGTACGCCTGATACTGACGGGATTAGCGGTACAGGCGGGGATATCATCGCTGACTACGCTGCTCGTAGTGAAGATGGACGAAACACAGTTTGAATTTTTTGCGGCCTGGCAGGCAGGACAGTTTTGGGGAGCCAGCTGGCGCCATGTATTTGTGGTATTGCCATGGATGCTGCTTTTGATGCCGCTTGTCCTGTATAGAAGCAGACTTTTGGATATATGCAATCTTGGAGATCCGACGGCTGTTTCACTTGGCGTATCTATGGAAAAAGAGAGGAGAATCTTGCTGGGCTGTTCTGTTATGCTGGCAGCATCCGGGGTTGCGATTGGAGGAAATATCGGATTTGTCGGTTTGCTTGCCCCCCACCTGACAAGGAAAATTGTTGGTTCAAGACATGAAATATTGCTGCCGGGCTGTGCATTGGTTGGAGCCGTTCTGGTTGCATTGGCAGATACTGTCGGACGAATCATCATTCAGCCATCCTCAATCCCAACCGGAATTATGACAGTACTGCTTGGAGCACCGTATTTCATTTTTCTACTTATAAAAAGAAAATGACAGGTAACGGATACAAAAGAAAATTCGGCAGAGATAAGCGGTAAGAAGGAGGATAAAAACGTATGGATGCCTTAAAAGCTGATGCGCTCAATATCGGCTATCAAGAAGAATTAATAGTAAAAGAGCTATATATGTCGATTCCAAAAGGCAAAATCACTGTAATGATCGGGGCGAACGGATGCGGAAAATCTACTATATTAAAGGCACTCGGGAGAATCCTGCAGCCGAGAAAAGGAACCGTGTATCTGAATGGAGCAGATATTCATCACCTCTCTACACTGGAGGTGGCCAAACAGATGGCGATTCTGCCTCAGTCGGTGCAGGCACCGGAGGGACTGACAGTCGGAGATCTTGTTTCTTACGGAAGATATCCCCATAAAAAAGGCTTTGGAGCATTATCGGGAGAAGATTATGAGATTGTGGATTGGGCACTTGGAATTACAAATCTTAGTGATCTTACATGTGTTCCGGTAGATACCCTGTCAGGAGGGCAAAGACAGCGGGCGTGGATTGCAATGGCAATTGCACAGAAGACGGATGTAATATTACTGGATGAACCGACCACATATCTGGATCTGTCCTATCAGCTGGAGGTGTTGGAATTGCTGAAGCACCTGAATGAAGTTAATGGTTATACCATCGGGATGGTTCTGCATGATATTAATCTTGCGGCCAGACACGCAGATTATATGATTGCGATCAAGAATGGAAAGATTCTCAAAGAAGGTACACCGGAGGAAATTATGACCAGAGAAGTTTTAATGAAAACTTACCAGATCGATGCTCAGATTGTAATGGACCAGCGAACAGGAAGACCGATCTGCCTGTCCTATGATTTGGTGAAGACGGAGGAAGTATGAAAAAAATAGCAGTATATGGAAAGGGAGGTATTGGAAAGTCTACAACAGTTTCCAATATGGCAGCGGCGATGTCCGCTATGGGATATACCGTAATGCAGATCGGATGTGATCCAAAAGCAGATTCCACGAGAAATCTGACAGGAGGAAAAAATATCGCGACAGTGCTCGATACTCTGCGTACCAAAGAAAATGCAGCACTGGAAGATTTTGTTGTGAAAAGCAGCAGCGGTGTATACTGTGTGGAATCAGGAGGTCCTGTTCCGGGGGTAGGCTGCGCGGGAAGAGGGATTATCACAGCTTTTGAGAAGCTGAATGAATTGCATGCATACGAGGTATATGCGCCTGACATCGTTTTGTATGATGTTCTGGGCGATGTGGTCTGCGGAGGCTTTGCAATGCCGATCAGAGGAGGCTATGCGGATGAAGTGTATATTGTAACCTCAGGAGAGATGATGTCATTGTACGCGGCATCCAATATTGCCCATGCTGTGAAAAGTTTTGGCAGCAGAGGGTACGCATCACTAAAAGGGCTGATTCTGAATGCCAAAAACATTCTGGAGGAGGAGGCGCTGGTGCAAAGGGCCGCTGACGAAATCGGTACAAAAATCATACATAAAATGCCGAGAAACCCAATTGTTCAAAAAGCGGAGGAGATTGGATTAACCGTAGTGGAAGCGTTCCCTGAATCCTCAATGGCAGAGGAATATAAGGCACTGGCAGCGCGGATGCTGGAGGTGGAGCAATGAAGGATGCTTTCGGACATCTGAAGCCGCTATCAGAGATTAGAAATAATGCGGGAATCCCGTTTTTGACACCGGATGTCGCGCCGGGGACCCATTGCCCGATGAGGATGGCTTCCGTAATATGTGAAGAGATTGAGGGGTTATCCTCACTGTTGGTAGGCATGCCGGAATGCACAACTTATTCCCGGATGTTCAGTCAGTCGGCACAGGGAAGGAAAGGGGAACTCCACTGGCTGTACGTTCTTGACTCCAGAGAAATTGTATTCGGATGCCGGGACGGAGTAATAGAAGCTGTCAGAAAAATGGAAGAAAAAGGTGGGAAAGATATTCTGGTAATCGGAACCTGTATTCCGGATCTGATAGGAGAAGACTTTGAAAGCATCGCATATGAATTAGAGGCTGAGACAAATAGTAAGACAGCCTGTATTCTGCTGGGACAGTTCAAGAATATCAGTTATCCTGCAGGTTCCTATAAGACGATGGAAGCATTGGTTATGCTGATGCAGCCCAAGCAGAAAAATCAGAGAAGCGTTAATGTGCTTGGCAGGTCGCCGAAGGAGGAACATAGTCCGAAACCCAAGCTTTTTGCCTATCTTGAAGAGTTGGGCTATCAGCTCCGTTATCTTGGTCCTAAATCTTCCATGGAAGAGATAAAAGAAGCCCCGGATGCGGTATTAAATATTGTAGTCTCTCCCTATACCCTGCCCATGGCTCGGAAAATGGAGCAGAAGTTCGGCATCGACTGTGTCGCTTTGCAGGAAATCTACGATGCGGAAGGTATTGATCAGGCCTATCGGAGAGTGGAAGATATTCTGGGATGCCGGATTGTATGTATGTTTAGAGAGGACGAACAGGCATTGCGGATGAAGGAGGAAGCGGCAGGAAAATTACTCCGTGATAAACGATTCCTGATGACCCTGAGGGTGGACCTGCCGATTCCTCTGACAGGATATTTGATACAGCAGTTTGGAATGTATCCGGTTTTGCTTCATCTTGAGGAATTCTACCCGGAGGATCATCGATATGTATCTGAAATTAAAAAACTTGGATATGATCCTCTTGTGTGCAGGATTGTCAATGAATCCGGAGCATATGGATTATTGGAGAAATTATCTCCGGATCTAGGAATCGGTTATTTACCGGATGCGGAGAAGGGTGTGACATGGGTGGATAATATGCTTGATTTCTACGGGATGATTGGCTATGAGCGGACAATGGCAATCCTGGACCGGATCATGGAGGCATTGGACCAGAACAGAAGAGAGGAGGGAGAATGCTATGGGCTTGCATAGATTTAAACCGGTTCCATCCGGACGGATGGGTGTATTATGGACGCTGGCAACGATCAGGGATGCCGCAGTGATTGAATTCGGGTGTATGGGACACATGCTGTATGCGGGAACGTCTTTAAAACGTATAGGGGTTCAGGATGCATGCAGGCTTTATTCCACGCATTTGAACGAGTCGGATATTTCTCTGGGAGATACCTCGCGCCTGGAAAAGGTAATTGAGACCGTAATAAAGGAGATAAACCCGCGGGTTATTTTTCTTACACCTTCCGCTGTCCCGGAGGTGATCGGCATCGATTTGCACGGCTTTTGCAGGCAGGTCCAGGCGGGATTTCCAGATAACCGGCTAATCGTATTGGGAAGCGGAGGTTTTGACAAGCAGCTGCATGACGGTGTGAGAGAAACGCTGACCACGCTGGTGAAAGAGCTGACCGGATCTGCCGGTCTGACTCCGGACAGAACATACAACCTGATTGGCTCCTGTGCGGACCTGTTTCGCTTTCAGGAAGACAAAGAAGAGCTGGTGCGCCTGCTTCGGGAGACATTTCAGATGGAACCTCTTTGTATTTTGTCGTCCGATACGGAAATTGCCGGAATAGAGCAGATGGGCTCTGCTCATATCAATCTGGTGATTCGCCGGGAAGGGAAGGAAGCAGCGCGGGAACTGTATAAAAGATTTGGGACGCCTTATGTATGCGGCAGACCATATGGCGTAAGGGGTACTACGGCGTGGCTGGAAGAAATTGCCGAGGTGATCGGATACGAAGGCAGCCGGGAGTTTATCCGGAAGGAGGAGCAGTTTGTATGGTCCAGATACCGTACCGTTTCGCCTAATTTCCAGAGGCTGCTTCGGTCGGAGCCGGAGAACCTTGCCCTGTCGCTAGGCGGACATATAGATGTAGTAAAGGGGATTCTTGAATTTGGCTGTACGGAATTATCCTTCCCGCAGGCCAGGTGCTGGTGTGACAGTCCGGCAATGGAAGAGGAGGGAATTCCGTATCTGAAAGAGGAAGAATGGATCGAAATGATAGAAGGGCATGATAAGGGATTGCTGATGTGCAGCGCGGAGGCATTGGAATGGAGTGGGAAAAAGACGGAACTTCAGATATCGAATCCGGATCTCAAATGGCGTCTGTACCCATTTGAACCGCCGTTTGTCGGATACCGGGGAGCTCTGAATCTGATTAACCTATGGATAAATTCCTGTGAAGCATGATAAAAATTACAATTTATTCAGGACAGCAGACAATTTGTTTGCTGTCCTTTTTTGGCAGCATGTTTTCTTAATAGATTGCCAATGTGGTTACGCGACCACATATTATACAATGGACATAAATGAGTTTATTCTATATAATTTTATCATACAAGATGGCATAAGCGACAAAATAATGTGAAAAAACAAGGTAAAAATATACAAAATACATAAATTGGAAAATGACGAAAAATGTGGAAGCGAGCAGAAAAACAGTGCGGCAGAGGAGAATGCAGCATGGTAACGAGAAAAGATATTGCACAGCGTGCAGGCGTATCGGTGTCCGTTGTTTCGAGGGCACTCAATAACAGCGGATATGTAGAAGAAGAAAAGAAAAGAAAGATTCTGATGATCGCAGAGCAGATGGGATATCATCCGAATCCGGTAGCCATGTCATTAATGACACAGAGGACAAAACAGATTCTTTTCTATTGCAGGGAATTAGAAAACGCATTCAATATCGAAGTATATGAGGGAATGCTGGAGGTGGCGAAGAAGCATGATTACATGGTGGTGGTGCATGGCAAGCTTGATTTTAAAAGTGTGCGGAGCATTATGGTAGACGGGCTGATCCTCCCAAGCGAAAAGATAACGGATGTTTATTTGAAAGGAGCCGGAAAGAATTATAATCTGCCGGTAGTCAGTGCGTCCTATGGAGATTCCATTTCTTTTGTAAAATCCGTGCCGGTAGTGGAATGTGATCTGTGGGAGGGAACGAGGATGGTACTGCAGTACTTGTGGGACAGAGGGCACCGTAAGATTGCGATGATTATGCCCTATGAACTGGAGAATGCCAATGCGCGAACCTGTGCCTACAAGGAATTTATGCAATATGAGCTGAGAGAGAAGATGAGGGAATATTACTTTGGAATCAGCAAGAGAGGTCTTATCAATGACGAACGTGTAATGAATTTCATGGAAGAGAAGATTCAGGATAACATTACAATACCGGAAGACTTTTTTGGAAAGGGTATGCTGGCGGCAGAGATTTTCCGGGAAAGAAAATGTGATGCTACTGCGGCGCTCTGCTTTAATGATGATATGGCACTTGGTTTTTACAGAGGGCTTAAGAAGCTGGGATATGGAATTCCTGAAGATGTATCCATCGTAGGCATTGATGGAATATATGCCAGGAAATATGCGGATCTTTTTCTGACCTCGCTGAAGTTAAACCCTAGAATGCAGGGAGCCAGATGTATGGAAGTGCTATTGGATGTCCTTCAAGGGAAAAAAGTAAAATACGTGACAAGGATTCCGCTTTGTGTTGAAGAAGGGGAAAGCGTTAGAACGATAGAAAGATGAAAAAACCGGAAGCATGCACGGTTTGAGTAATAGATAACTAATCAACGGTTTTAAGGAGGTATTCGATGAAAAAGATAACGGTAAAAAAACTGATAGCCATGACGCTGAGCGTTGCCCTGTCGGCTTCTATGCTGGCGGGATGCGGAGGCAGCCAGAGCGCGGAGAGTACCGCGTCCGGTACTACAAGCAAAGAAGAGGGAGCAGCCATTGCGGAGGCGGTGGAGGCGGATCCGTCTTCTGTCTCAGGACATATCGAAGTAGGCGGCTGGCCCTCCGGCGACGATGGATTTGAAGCAGCGATGGCCGGCTTTAACGAGATATATCCGAATATTGAAGTGGAATTAGTATTTACAGATACGACTGCGCACCACCAGGCATTGCAGACAGCCCTGACCGCAGGGAGCGGGGCGCCCGATGTGGCAATGGTGGAAGGCGCCTACATCTCCCAGTACAGGGACAGCAGCGCATTGTGCGATCTGAATACGCTGGGCGCAGCAGATTTAAAAAATGATTTTGTAGAATTCAAATGGGATCAGGCAACGTCCTCGGACGGACAGAGGCTGGTAGCGATACCATGGGATCTGGGGCCCACCTTATACTATTATCGCACTGATGTTTTTGCCGAATGCGGACTGCCCACTGATCCGGATGAGGTTGCCGAACTGATGAGCACATGGGAAGGTGTACTGCAGGTCGCAGAGGCGGTTTCCATACCGGGTGAGAGATGGCTCCTGCCTTCTGCAGCCTATCCGTACCAGTGGATGTTCATCAATCGCGACTATTACGATGAGAAGCTGAATCTGAATCTGGAAAGAGAAGGAGATCTGGAATGTCTGCAGGCATGTCTTGATATCCGTAATAACGGCTGGGATATGAATGTGGATATGTGGAGTGCTGAGGCCTATGCAGCATATTCGGCCGGCACCTGCGTATCGGTAGCAGCCGGTTCCTGGTTCTCCGGTTTCTTAAAAACGGATATTGACCCGGACGGTGCCGGACACTGGGGCGCTACCTCTCTTCCGGGAGGTCTGCCGTCTACCAACTGGGGAGGATCTTTCCTTGTCATTCCGGAGCAGTCACAGAATAAGGAAGCAGCATGGGCCTTCATCAAATATATGCTGGCAACCACAGAAGGACAGAATGCAATGTTCAAGGCTGTTGATTATTTCCCGGCTTATACGCCTGCCTGGGATGCAGCTCCTGAGCTGTATACCAAAGGGGATGATTACTTCGGAGGGCAGGCACCGAATGCGCTTGCAGCCCAAATTGCGGCAGAAGTACCGGTTGTGAACAATACGATCATGGATACGACGGCGGAAGGATATCTGTACAGTTCCTTCAATGCCGGAGCCGAAGCGGGAGAGACGCCGGAGCAGATCAGGGAACGTCTCGGCAAGGACATCACGGCAGCTTGTGCAGAATTGAAGGAACAGCAGATACAGACGCTGAAGGATGCCGGAGCCTGGGAAGAATAGAGCATGGTAAAGCACAAAGAAAGAGCTGTCGGATAAAATGAGAATGGCCGGATGAAGGGTCCGGCCATTTCTATTACGGGTAGGCGGCACATAATCGGATTAGGAAAGGAAGAGAAATGTGAAGGAAAATAAGAAAAAAGGCTTTGTGAAGACGTTGAAAACATATCGGGTAGCCTATGTCTACATAGCTCCGTTTTATATACTGTTCCTCATTTTTGGTCTATTCCCGTTGGCGGCTGGCTTTGCACTGAGCTTCTTCCGCTGGGATGGACTCGGAGCCATGCACTTTCTGGGGTTAGGAAATTACTTTAACCTGTTTCAGGATCCGCTGTTCTGGAGGGCGTTGTCCAATACGCTGCTCATCGGCATTATTGCGCATATCCCTATCCTGTTAGGGGGACTGGTATTGGCGTATATTTTGAATTCCAAGCTGGTCAGGGGACAGAACATTTTCAAGACAATTTATTTCATGCCCATGGTGACCAGTTCCGTTGCAATTTCGATCATTTTTCAGAATCTGTTTGGAAATAATTACGGACTGATCAATTATCTTTTAAGTTTTTTCGGAGAAGAGCCGGTGAACTGGCTTGCCGGAGACGGCTCGCTGATTCGTGTGGCCGTTATCATTATGTTTGCCTGGAAATGGGTTGGCTGGAATATGGTCATCTATCTGGCCGGAATGCAGGGAATCAGCACTGACATTTATGAAGCGGCACGGATTGACGGGGCGAATCATGGAAAACTGGTATTTTCTATCGTAATACCGCTTTTGAAGCCAATCATACTGTTTACATTGATCCAGTCCAGCATCGGTATGTTCAGTTTATTTACCGAGCCTTTCATCCTGACCGGAAGTAACTGGAGCGGCGGACCGAACAACGGCGGACTGACCCTTATGATGTATTTGCTGAATAAGGCACCCCAGGGCGGAAATGCCTATGGTTACGCATCCTCGATCGCTTATGTGATTACGCTTATCATTGTCATAATTTCAGTGGTCTTGACCAAAGTGACAGCGGAGAAGGATGCTGTAAAGAGAAAAGGAGGGAGATAGCTTATGAAAACACTTTTGATTATGATCGCTGTAACAGCTGCTGTTTTAATCCTTTTATCTGTGATACATCCGATAGGAAAGAAAATTTCTCTCTATTTTATTCTGGGATTGATTGCGCTTATTATGCTGCTTCCGTTTTATATGATGTTCGTCATGTCGACTCTTTCTACGAACGAAATATATTCCTTCCCGCCAATCGTGCAGTTTGGAAGCAATTTAATGACTAATTTCAATAATATGACGGCGTCGGTCAATCTTCCGAGGGCTTTTTTGAACAGCTGTATCGTTACATTTTGCTATACGTTTCTGGTGCTGCTCTTTTGCTCTATCGGAGGCTACGCATTTTCGGTCTATGATTTTCCGGGAAAAAACAAGTTGTTTGCCATATTGCTCGGAACGATGATGGTCCCGGCTACGGCAGGTATTATTCCATGGTTTATCATGATGAGTAAATTCGGATGGGTAAACAGCTATTATGCGTTGATCATTCCCGGCTGTGCCAATGCCTTTGGGATTTTTTGGATGAGACAGTACTGTCAGAACAATGTGCCCAAATCGCTGATGGAAGCTGCGCGAATTGACGGCTGCAGCGAGTGGCTGATTTTCTTCCGGGTAATTGCGCCTATTCTGAAGCCGGCTTATGCGTCACTTGGGATAATGCAGTTCGTCAATATGTGGAATGAATTTATGCAGGCGCTGATTATTCTGCGTAAGGAGAAGCTGTATACGC
This sequence comes from Bacillota bacterium, assembly GCA_023408815.1. GTDB lineage: Bacteria > Bacillota > Clostridia > Lachnospirales > Lachnospiraceae > Kineothrix. The sequence goes on from JAEYJO010000009.1 coordinate 11,106, forward strand.
TGCCGCTTCTGCTTCGTGCCATGGTATCGGATCGGGGGACGGATTACGGGGCATTGATGCTTGCAAGTACCTGTGCGGTACTGCCTCTTCTCATTTGCTTTTTATGTGCTTCGAAATTTTTTATGGATGGCCTTACAGCGGGTGCGGTAAAAGAATAACGGCAGCAGAAACATAGGGATGAAACAAAAGAAAGGAGAATATTTATGAGTATGATTCTGGAAGGGGACAGACTGGTTCTTGGAACCTGTTATTATCCGGAGCATTGGCCGGAAAATTTATGGGAGGAAGATCTGCGAAGAATGCTTGAGACAGGGATTGAGGTCGTACGGATTGCCGAGTTCGCATGGAGCAAGGTAGAGTTAACGGAGGGAACATATTCGTTTGATTTCTTTGACCGATTCCTGGATCTGGCGGAGAAAGTGGGGATGAAAGTAATTTTCTGTACGCCCACAGCGACACCTCCGGCCTGGCTGACGGAGAAATATCCTGAGGTATTGAATGCGGATATGAACGGAGTGCTTTACCGCCACGGTGCAAGAAGGCACTATAATTATAATTCTCCGGTTTATCAGGAAAAAGCCGGGAAGATCACGACGGAACTGGCAGTACATTATGGTCCCAGAAAATGTATCATCGGATGGCAGATCGACAACGAGATCAACTGTGAGAAAAACGTCTTTTATTCCGAAAGCGATACAAAGGCATTTCGTCTTTTTCTTCAGGAAAAATATAATACGCTTGAGAGATTGAACGAGGCATGGGGCACAGCCTTCTGGAACCAGACTTATACGGACTGGGAGGAGGTGCATTTGCCAAGGCCGACCTACAGCAATTCAACCAATCCTCATGAGACGCTTGATTACCTCAGATTTATATCGGACAGTGCCAGAAAGTTTGTCAAAAGACAGAGTGAAATAATACGTTTACATAAAAAACCTGAGGATTTCGTTACCACTAATGGTATTTTCGGACATCTGGATAATCATGAGATGGCGGATGAAAGTCTGGACTTTATGACCTATGATTCGTATCCGAACTTTGCCTATTGTCTGGATATGTACGAAGATGGTGAGGGAAAGCTGCGCGATAGAAAGTGGAGCCGGAACCTGACAGAGGTGCGTTCCATATCGCCGGTCTTTGGAATTATGGAACAGCAGTCCGGGGCCAATGGCTGGAATACGCATATGGAAGCGCCGGCGCCGAGGCCGGGACAGCTTACGCTGTGGACGCTGCAGTCCATTGCTCACGGAGCGGATTTTATCAGTTATTTCAGATGGCGCACTTGTACCATGGGAACGGAGATCTACTGGCATGGTATTCTGGATTATTCCGGACGGGAGAATCGCCGGATCAGGGAAGTGTATGAAGTACATGAAAAGATGAAGAAGCTGGATACGGTAGCAGGCTCGGTATATCAGGCACAGGTGGGTATACTGAAGGATTATGATAATGTGTGGGATGCGGAAGTGGATGCCTGGCATGGGAGCGTGGAAAAGAGCAGTCAGGAAGCATTGTCTGCAGCGGCCCAGAAGACGCATACACCCTTTGATTATGTGTATATGAAGGATGAAACGGAGTCGGAGAAGCTGGCAAAATATAAAGTCCTTTTTTACCCGCATCCAACGCTTATTAATGAAAAGCGGGCAGAAGTTCTGAAGAAATATGTGGCAGAGGGAGGAACGCTTGTCTTTGGATGCAGAAGCGCTTATAAGGATATGACCGGAAAATGTGTGATGGCTAAGCTGCCGGGACTTCTGCGAGAACTGACCGGAACCGATATACCGGAGTATTCGTTTATTGCGCCGGACGCAGAAACTGTGAACGTGGACTGGGAGGGGAGCAGCTTTGCAGCCAGTGTCTTTACGGATTTACTGGAGCCCGTTGGAAATGCGGCAGAGTGTAAAGCGATATACACGACGGACTATTACGCGGGAGCAGGAGCGCTGATCAGTAACCGCTTTGGAAAGGGAGAGGCATGGTATTACGGTTCGGCTTGGAATGAGAGGTCCGCAAGAATCTTTCTTGAGAAGCTTGGTGTGGCGGCTCCCTATGCAGATGTGGTCACCGTGCCGGAATGCTGTGAAATTGCGGTACGGAGCGGTGAGAAGGGATGCTGTATGTTCCTTTTGAATTACAAGAATGAGCCTATTGATATTACATTGCATAAAAAAGGAAAGGACCTTTATACGGGGCAGGAGATTATCGGCAGTCAGAAGCTGGAAGGCTATGGAACGATGGTAATCGAATTGCCGGAGTAAGGTAAGGGTGTTTAAGGAGCATGGACAGATTTTTATTTGGGGCGGCCTATTATGATGAATATATGCCCGTGGAGCGGCTGGAAGAGGATATGCGCCTGATGCGCGAGGCTGGCATCAATGTGATCCGGATTGCGGAATCCACTTGGGCCACGCAGGAGCCGGTTAGCGGAGAATTTGATTTCTCACACGTGGAGCGGGTACTGGAGGCAGCAGGAAGATATGACATCAGTGTCATAGTAGGGACGCCTACCTATGCCATTCCGCCCTGGCTTGCGTCCCAGAATCCCGAAATACTCGCCGTGACGGAACGGGGAAAGGAGAAATACGGGGCCAGACAGAATATGGACATTACAAGTCCTGCTTACCGTTATTATGCGGAACGTATTATACGAAAACTAATGGAATGCGTACAAAGATATTCCAACGTCATCGGTTTTCAGCTGGACAACGAGACCAAACATTACCATACGTCGGGTCCGAATGTACAACGCCTGTTCGTACGATATCTGAAGAAGACCTTTGGGGATATTGAAGAAATGAATCGGGAGTTTGGCTTTTCCTACTGGAGCAACCGGGTGGATGCCTGGGAAAATGTACCCGATCCAACCGGATCCATCAACGGCAGCTTCCGGGCGGAATTCGAAAAATTCAGAAGACAGCTCGTCACTGAATTTCTGGAATGGCAGAGCGGAATCGTCAGGGAATATATAAGACAGGGACAGTTCATCACCCATAATCTGGATTTCGAATGGCGCAATTATACTTATGGAGTGCAGGCAGAGGCAGATCATAAGAAGGCAGTGCAGTGCCTCGACATTGCAGGCTGCGATATCTATCATCTGACACAGTCGAAGCTGACCGGAAAGGAAATCGCATTCGGAGGAGACCTGGTGCGAAGCTTAAAGCGCCGGAGTTATTTTGTACTGGAAACACAGGCACAAGGGCATGTGAACTGGACGCCTTATGACGGGCAGCTCCGGCTGCATGCGTTCAGCCATATAGCGAGCGGTGCTGCAGCTCTCATGTACTGGCACTGGCATTCGATTCATAATTCCTTTGAGACGTACTGGAAAGGGATATTGAGCCATGATCTGAAACCGAACAGGATCTACAGGGAGATATCAGGAATCGGTGCGGATATGGCGAGGATTGGTCCGTCGCTTATAAACTTGAAAAAGAAAAATCGCGCAGCGCTTTTAGTCAACAATGAATCGCTGACCGGCCTGCGCGAATTCCCTCTGCCGGGAGGGGAGACGACATATAATGACGTGGTAAGGCGTTACTATGACGCTTTGTATGAAATGAATGTGGAATGTGATATTTTATTCCCGGAGGATGCAGAGTATTTCGAACAGTATGAGTTGCTGGTAGTTCCTGTACTTTATAGCGCGTCCACCAAGCTGCTAACGGCTTTGTCTGATTTTGCGGAGAGGGGCGGACATCTTGTGGCGGCCTTTCGCAGCGGCTTTGCTAACGAGTTCTTAACAGTAAGACATGAGGGGCAGCCCGCTGTCCTGCAGAAATGTCTGGGTATCCGGTATGATGAGTTTACACAGCCGGACGATGTATGGCTGGCGGATCAGGTCTATGCGGCAGCGGCAAAAGAATGCAGTGCCACGGTTTTTATGGAGCTTGTGGAAACGGAAGGCGCAGATGTACTGGCACATTATGACCATCCGTTCTGGGGCAGATATGCGGCTGTGACAGAGCATGCTTTTGGAAAAGGCATGGCAACTTATGTGGCATGTCTGACTACGCCTGCTTACACAAAGGAAATTTTAAAAAGAGTACTGGAACAGACCGGAATATGGGGAATAGAGCAACAAGCAGCTTTTCCGGTCATCATACGAAACGGTGTGAATGAAACCGGCAGAAAGGTGCACTTTTACCTGAATTATTCAGAAAAAGAGATCAGGCAGCCTTATCTGCATGGAGATGGAAAGGAACTTTTGAAAGAGGAAGATGTGAAAAACGGACAGACTCTTGTATTGGAAGCGTGGGGAATTCGGATCGTTGTGGAATCCGAAGCCTGAATGCAGTAATAAAAATTAAAAATGAGTCGTCCGGAACAGATTTCCGGCCGGCTTATTTTTTTATCTTTCCTTTTGTGCGGTCCATAGTAAATAATCCATTGCAAAATCTAAAATATGAGTCTGCCCGGTGAGTGCAATACCGTTTTCCGTACTCTCATCTTTTTCGTATGCGGCACATATATTTTTCTAAGATGAAGAGAAAATGGAAAAGAGGCAGATGGTATGATTGAAGCTTTCCTTCGTTTAGACAGCAGCATTCTATTATTTATACAAGATTTTCTGAGAAATAATACTTTAACTTCAGTTTTTATCTTTATCACTAACTTAGGGAATAGAGGATTTATATGGACGTTGATTTCTATCGTCCTTTTCATTTTCCCCAAAACGAGAAAAATAGGATGTATGGGAATGTGTGCCCTGATTTTGTCAATGGTCATCAATAATATGGTGCTGAAAAATCTGGTGGAAAGAAGCAGACCGTTTGATACAATAACGACCTTGGTACCGCTTATCCATAAACCGGCAGATTTTTCCTTTCCATCCGGCCATACGGCCAGTGCATTTGCGGCAGGATACCTATTTTACAGAAAACTGCCTAAAAAAATAGGGATACCGATTCTTATACTGGCGTTTTCGATTGGTATATCGCGATTGTATTTAGGTGTCCATTATCCCAGCGATGTTATTGCGGGAATGCTTTGCGGGATAACGATTAGTTATATGGCTGAGGTGATAATCAATGCATTGTTCAAAGGCATGCACCGTTATTCTCAAATATAACATAATATAGCATGGGTAATTTTTTTGTTTTATGATATTGTTGTTGACATTTACTGTAAAATGTGCATAATAATACTTATAGAGTACACGTGTACGCATGAAAAAGTACATAAGTGCAGAGGCGAATTCAAGATATAAATGTTAATTAAGAATTTGCCATTAACTGGGGGTGCGTACACGTGGACGCACACATCAACTATTATTCAGGAGGTATAGAAATGAAAAAGCTATTAAGTACTGTATTGGCTGTGACGATGGTATCTTCCCTGTTAGCAGGATGCGGAAGTAATGGTACGGCAGAGATATCGACCGAAGAGAAAGCGGAGACAACGCAGACAGAAACCGCGGCCGGTGATGAGGCGAAGACTGGGGCAGGGGATGAGGTTACGCTTAAGTTCTGGAATGTATTTACGGGATCGGACGGAGACATTCTCCGCGAAATCGTAGATAACTACAATAAGACGAATACAGATAACATCAAGATCGAAATGGATATCATGCCCAATGACGTTTTGCAGCAAAAGCTTCCGGCATCGATAGCAACTGGAACCGCACCGGATATTGTCCTGTTCGGCGTGGAAAATATTGCTCCTTATGTAAGCAACGATTCGTTGGAGGATATCAGCGATTTCTGGGAGAAGGAAGGCGTGGACAAAAGCAACTTTCTGGAAAATGTAACCGAGCTGTCCTACGTGGAGGGTAAGCTTTACGGAACACCTATGCAGTATAATGTTTCTTATCTGTATTGGAATAAGGACTTATTTGAGGCAGCAGGCCTGGACCCCGATACGCCTCCGGCAACAATGGATGAGCTTGCGGAATATGCACAAAAGCTTACGGATACTTCCAAAAATCAATATGGCCTTGCATTGCCGACAAACACAACGTATATGCAGTTCCTTTGGGCAAACGGCGGAGATGCCAATGACCCTTCGGAGAATAAGAATTTATTAGATTCTCAGGAAAACCTAAAGACCTTGGAATGGCTGCAGGATCTGGCATTCAATAAGAAGGTAACTCCGGAGAACATAACTGGTTCCGATGCGGACGTTATGCTTCAGGCCGGTCAGATTGCCATGTACATGAGCGGGCCGTGGCAGATCAACGGACTGAGAGCACAGGGAATTAATTTCGGTATTGCACCATGTGTGTCAGGTACCGCAGGCGCCTTTTCACCCGCAGGAGGATGCAGCTATGTAATTCCGAAAGGAACCGGCGAGGCAGAAAAGGAAGCGGCATATAAATTCATGAAGTATTGGCTGAGCGATGAAATTTTAAAGGAATGGTCACAGAGAAACGGATTCCCGGTATGGTCGAAAACTTTGGCAGAGGATCCTGAGATTCAAAGCGATGAGGTGTTGAATTCGATTTCCAAAGCAACGGAAATAGGACGTTCCTATAATCTGGGATATTCTCTTGCAAGCCAGATAGATAACGATGTCATGATCCCAATGTTTGAAAAGATAATTACGGGTGCAGGAACGCCGGAAGCTGTTCTTAAGGAAGCATCTTCCGCCATGGATACGGTGCTCGCGCAGTAGAGGTCGAGTAGTATATTGATTCCCAAGAATCCTGACAGACTTGTCAGGATTCTTCTCCTCAAGGCTGTGAGCGGTAAAATAATGTATTATTTCAGTTCTGTTCCGGTCCTTAAGAAGTAAGAGACTGGAAAGCCGCAATTTATAAAGGAGTATAAGTTATGAATAGAAAGAAAAAAAGCAGACTTCAATATCAGAGAAGTGCCTATCTCTTTATCCTGCCATCCATGCTGATTCTCACAGTATTTGTCTTTGTTCCTCTGGGCGCTTCATTGATTATCAGTTTGTTGAATATGAATATTTTTATGAATGATATTTCTTTTGCAGGAATGAAGAACTTTGTCAGGCTATTTAGGGATAGCAGAGTAAATAATGCTACCTTTAACAGCTTTTACTTTGCCCTGTTTGAAGTGCCTCTGCAGATAGGACTCGCTCTTTTGTTCAGCTTGTTTGTTGCGAAGAATAACCGGTATACAAGAGCGCTGCGAACGATTTATTATTTGCCTTTTGTCTGTTCCATGACTGCCATAGGCATTGTATGGTCAATGCTCCTTGATCCTAATATGGGACTGGTGCCCTATCTGCTCAGGCTGACAGGGGCAGGAAACGTTTCTTTTTTGAAAGATCCGGCGCTTGCGATGCCCACCATCATTGCGGTCAGCGCATGGAAAGGCTTTGGTTATACATTGACACTGATAACAGCAGCCGTGCTTAACGTATCGGCATCCCTTTATGAGGCGGCAGAGATAGACGGTGCTAATTTATTCCGGAAATTTATACATATCACCATTCCCGGTATATGGCCTACCGTCAGTTTCTGTATTGTAACTACGATGATCAGCGCATTGCAGATGTTTGACCAGGCTTATGTAATGACTCAGGGCGGTCCGTTAAATAAGACGGAAACTCTGGTCCAGTATATTTATGACAGGGGCTTTCAGACGGCGCCTTATGATTTGGGATACGCGTCCGCCATCTCCGTGTATCTGTTTATAATTATAGCTGTCATAACCTTTGTGCTTAGAAGATTTGTATTAGAAAGGGGAGGCGAATAGGTTGAAGAAACAAGCTTTTTATGCAAATAAGAAAAAATGGAACTTAGGAAAGCTTCTGGGATTCCTTCTTACCTTTGGCATGATCATTTTAGTATTGGTGCCTATTATGTGGCTGTTTGTATCCTCCTTTAAGACAGACAGCGGAGTGATAGCCTATCCGCCTCATTTTTTTCCTAAAGAGTGGACCCTTTCCCAATATCGATATGTGACTGAAAGTATTCCTATCTTTTCAATGACGAAAACGACCATAATTTTTGCCGGAGGCGTGACCATATTGAGTGTCTTATTCGATTCCATGGCCGGTTATGCTTTTGCAAGATTAAATTTTAGAGGCTCTAAGCTGCTTTTTTCTATTATATTGCTTACCATGATGGTTCCGTTCCAGATCATTATGACACCGCTCTATATTGAAATTTTTAAGCTGAAGCTTTTGGATACTTATTTAGGGCTGATTCTGCCCAGAGCTACAAGCGCGTTCGGTATTTATATGATGCGTTCGTTCTTTGCAGGACTTCCGAAATCACTTGAAGAATCCGGAAGAATAGAAGGAATGGGAGAATTCCGGATATTCCGCTCGCTGATGCTGCCGCTATGCAAGCCGGCACTGATAAGTCTGGGGATCTTCCACTTTATGAACAATTGGAACGATTTGCTTTATCCGCTCATGCTGACCAGTTCATCCGATAAAAGGACTCTATCGGCCGGACTTGCGGTACTTGTAGGGAATAAAGTGATCAAATACGGGCCTACGCTTGCGGCGACCATGATATCCCTGCTTCCGCTTTTGATTCTTTATCTCTTCTGCCAGAGATATTTTGTGGAAGGAATTGCCACTGCAGGGACAAAGGAATAAAATGCGAAATCATGCTTACATAAGAGGATTTGTCGCAAAAGTAAAAGATACTGAAAGGAGTATAGTTTTAAACATGAAAGCAACAGTAATCGTTAACAAAGATTTTAGTAAGGGGAAAATAGATAAGAGAATCTACAGCTCCTTTGTGGAACATATGGGCAGGGTAGTCTATTCGGGAATCTATGAGCCGGGGCATAAAAGTGCAGACGAGGATGGCTTCCGGCAGGATGTGCTTGAGAAAGTAAAAGAACTGGGAGTGACCGGAATCCGTTATCCGGGAGGTAATTTTGTATCCTGCTATGACTGGAGAGACGGAGTGGGTCCTGTAGAAAAACGTCCAAGGCGCCTGGAAATAGCCTGGAGAGCGATAGAGACTAATGAATTCGGCACCAACGAGTTCATGAAGTGGGCCAAAAAGGCGGGGATAGAGCCTATATTTGCCGTAAATCTCGGAACCAAGGGAATTGAAAATGCAGTTTCCCTAGTGGAATACTGCAATATAAAAGGGGGAACCTTGTACAGCGATATGCGAAAAGCGCACGGTGTGGAAGAACCTTATGGAATAGGACTCTGGTGTCTGGGAAATGAAATGGACGGAGACTGGCAGATAGGACATAAGCAGGCAGAAGAATATGGACGTTTGGCGCAGGAAACGGCAAAGGCGATGAAGCAGGTGGACAGCAGCATTCAATTAGTGTCCTGCGGCAGTTCCAAATCCGACATGCAGACATATCCCGACTGGGAAGCGACAACCTTAAACTATACCTATGATTATGTGGATTATGTTTCGCTTCATCAATACTACGGAAATCAGGAAAAGGGGACGCCGTTTTTCCTGGCGCAGTCACTGGATATGGAGAACTATATTAAGACTGTAATAGGGACCTGTGATTATGTAAAAGCGAAAAAGCGCTCGAAAAAGGAGTTATATATCAGTTTCGACGAATGGGGAGTATGGTCCATTCCGGATACAGAGGTGGCATCGCAGGTGCATGAGGAGGCTTGGGAAGTGGCGCCTCACCTTAGCGAGCAGATTTATTCGCTGGAAGATTCCCTGCTTTTTGCAAGTATGATGATGAACTTTCTGAAATATGCAGACCGTATTAAAGTTGCCTGTCAGTCACTGCTTACGAATATCAGTGCGGCAATCATGACAGAGCGTGGAGGAGATGTATGGGTGCAGCCGGTTTTCTATCCCTTTTCATGGATGGCCGGATACGGACATGGAGAAGTGCTGCGGGATGTCCTGCACGGTCCGGCATATTTCTGTGAGGGATTTGGAGAGGTTCCATATGTAGATGAGGTAACTGTTTATAATGAAGAAAATGGAGAGATCGTATTGTTTGCGGTAAATCGCAGCGAAGAGGAAGAGGTCTCACTTACGGCCTGTCTGCAGGGGTTCGAACCGCAGAGGGTGATAGAGCATCTGGCGCTAAGTCACCGGAACAAGAAGGCGACGAATCTTGTAAATCATGAAGAAGTAAAGCCGTATCATGTAACGGACAACGTACTGGAACGGGAAGAGGTAATCGTAACTATGGAGCCGCTTTCCTTCCATATGATAAGAATAGAAGTAAAATAAAAGCGAAAGCATGAGTTACTGTGAAGGTCGTGAACAGTATCCTTAAAGCCTGAGGCTGTAGTAAGATTCTACAAAAGAATTTTTGCAACGGCCTCTTTTTATGCTATACTCTAAGAAAGAATGAGCGTAATGGAGGTTCTGCCAAAGATGGGGATTACAACGAAAGAACTTGCAAAAATATGCGGTGTTTCAAGAACCACAGTCCATCGGGCATTGACGGATACGGGAAGAATTAATCCGCAGACGAAGGACGCGATATTAAAGGCCGCCAAGGACTATGATTACAGACCGGACCTTTTGGCGAGAGGGCTTGTAAAGGGACAGACCTTTTACATAGGAGTTATCGTGCTCGATGTGAATAACCGGTATTTTGCGCAAATGCTCAATGCTATTGAAATGGAAGCCAGAAAACACGGCTATTTTATTAATATCGCTCTGCATGAGAACAATAAAGCGATGGAAAAGGAACAGATAATAAGGCTGGCGGATTACCGCGTGGATGGTATGATTCTTTCTTCTGTTAATCAGGGACAAGAGTATAAGGATTTTTTAAATAGCTTTGACATTCCTATTGTAACAATAGACAATAAGGTTGCTGAGGGAATTCCCTTCGTTGGGATCAAGGAGAGGGAAGCCGCCAGAGAAGCAGTACGGCGGATATTGGGGAAAGGATATGAGAAGATGGTATTCGTCTGCCCACCTCTTTCTGACCGCTATAAGGAAAATATTTATGTACATGAGCAGCGGCTTGAAGGCTTTAACGAGGCCATGCGGCAATATCCGGACAGGGAGGCAGTTGTTATTGATAAGAAAGATAACCTTAAGCTGTGCGCCGGCCAGCTGGAGGACTCAAAACGTACCGCCTTTTTCTGCTCCGGAGATATCTTCGCCCTCGAATTAATGAAATATCTGAAATCGAAAGGACTGGCCTCACCTGCGGATTATGGAATTATGGGTTTCGATAATATCGATACGCTGGAATACGTTACGCCAAGGCTTTCCACTATTGACAATTCGGCAGAGAGGGTAGCTACCACTGCCGTGAATCTCCTTTTTGAATTAATCAATAAAGAAAAAACCGAGACGAAAAGGATATTGGATTTTGCCATAGTAGAGGGAGAAACCATAACTGCGCAGGCAGAGACACGATAAACGGGAGGAATGCATATGGATGAAGTTGACAGAAAAATATTAATCGCGCTTAGGGAGAATTCCCGCCGGTCGGCTACGGATATCAGTAAAAGGGTCAATCTTTCAGTTGCCGCTGTAATCGAACGGATTAATAAAATGGAAAATATCGGGATTATTCAGCAGTATACGCTTGTTGTGAACCAGCATAAGATAGGAAACGATGTTATGGCGCTTATGGAGGTCAGTCTGGAACATCCCAAATATTATGACGAATTTACGGATAAAATGAAAAGCATGGAGGATATAGAAGCATGCCATTACGTTACGGGAGATTATGATTTTATGATTAAAATCAATACCCGCTCTTCGGAAGAACTGGAATTGCTGCACAGAAAAATAAAGAGTATTCGGGGAGTGTCTGGTACAAAAACATTTTTTGTATTGAAGGAGATAAAAAATACTTTGGCTCCGGTTCCCGAAGTGAAAAAAATTTAGCCGAATGCATATTTTTAGCATATACGCAATAAAAATTAAAATGAAAAGTAAATATTTAAATAAATATTATCGTAATTTTTATAAATATTTACAAAAATTATTGTCAGGGATATAATTACAATCATAAGAATATAAGCTTTACAACAACGCATTTGAGGACAGAGAGGTCTTTTCTCACTTGCGTTTTTTTTGAAAAAAATAGTTTTACAGATAGAACAATGAGGGCGGATGGCATATTTGCGGAAAGAAGGTCAGGATGGAAAATCTGGGATATTATAATGGAATATTTGGATTGATTGAAGAAATGGTGATCCCAATGAATGACAGAGTTCATTTTTTTGGTGATGGGGTATATGATGCAACTTTCAGCGCAAATCATGTGGTTTATTTGATAGAAGAGCATATTGACCGTTTTTTTAACAGTGCGGAACAGGTCAAAATTACTATTCCACATACGAAAGCAGAGGTAAAAGCTATTTTAGAGGAAATGGCAGCTATGGTGGAGGCGGAGGAATCGTTTGTCTATTGGCAGGTGACAAGAGGTACTGCGCCCAGGAATCATGTGTTTCCGGACACAAAGGCAAATTTCTGGATCACAGTAACGCCCTTTGAACTGCGCAATATAAAGGAACGTATGGCATTGACGGCAATGGAAGATACAAGGCATCTTCATTGCAATATAAAGACACTGAATCTGCTGCCCAGTGTAATGGCTTCTCAGAAGGCATCTGAGGAGGGGTGTCAGGAAACAGTATTTTACAGGGGAGATATTGTGACTGAGTGTGCACACAGCAATGTATCTATATTAAAAGACGGGATGTTAAAAACGCATCCTAATGATCGATATATTTTACCGGGTATTGCGAAGTCACATTTAATCATGGCCTGCAAGGCACTAAAGATACCGGTGGACGAAACAGCCTTTACGATGAGCGAAATGGAAGCGGCCGATGAAATTATTGTTACAAGCTCAAGCAATTTCTGCTCTGCGGTAAAAACGCTGAAGGGGAGACCGGTCGGCGGAAAAGCACCAAAGTTAATTGAGGTGATTCAGGATTATCTCGTCGCAGAATTCCGTGTTTACTGCGGGTTGGAGTGAGGTTGGCTATGATTGCAGAAGAAGTGGCAGAATTAAACATCGGAGAAGACTTGGACCAGTTAATCAATTTAGATCCCAGAGGCTACGGCGTTTGCAGAATCCTCTATAAAGGTACACGGGAATATATGGGAGAGCCTGCTGTCATGAAGTGTGCAAAAAAATTACAAAATGTACTTAGACAGGAGGATATAGTGTACATTATTACCGGATTTGTTCTTTTGCCCCACAGGCATGCGGAGACAGACGGGATTATCGGAGCTATGCTGTTAGCAAGGATGCTTGTGAGGGCATATGGTGCAAAGCCTGTGATTATCTGCCCTGAGGAATGTAAGAATGCCGTGCAGAGTCTTTCTAGTGTGGTGGGTCTTCATCTGTATGATGGATACATGGAAATCAAAAGCATGCCGATTGCCGTAGGGCGTATTATTTTTACGAAGGAGGAAGAAAAAGCAGAAGAACAGGCAGCAGAAATTCTGCATGAGCTTCCTCCCAAAGCGGTAATTGCCATTGAGGCACCGGGGGCCAATGCAAAAGGAGTATACCATACGGCGAAGGGACTCGATGTGACGGAGCTGGAGGCAAAGACCGATGTTTTGTTCCGCAGGTGCAAGGAAGCGGGTGTTTTAAATATTGCAATAGGAGATCTGGGAAACGAATTGGGGATGGGCACGCTAAAAAAGCATTTGCAAAAATATGTGCCTTATATGGAAGAAAACGGATGCGTTTGCGGATGCCAAGGCGGGTGTAGCGCTTCGGAGGCAGCAGATTACATAATAACCACGACCATATCCCATTGGGGCGCAGAGGCTCTTATCGCGGCTACCGCATGGCTGTTTAAACAGCCGGAGCTTATTCATGCCGGAGATTTGGAAAAAGAGGCTATAAAGACAGCGTCTAACTGCGGCATGGTAGATATGTACGGCTGGGTGGATTATGCGATTGACGGAATAGGAATGGAGTTCCATTTGTATCTGCTGGAGATTATGCGCCAATGTGTGGTGAATTCACTGCGTCATTTTACGATGTGCGGGGAATGGTTTGAAAAAGTTATCGATAAAAAATTCTTTGAGATATAAAGACTATGAAAAAAGCATGGGTATAAATATGGATGAAATAATTTTTTCGGCGGTAGGAGAACAGGGAATTGCCGTTCAGTTTGAACAGAAAATCAGTGAAGAGACAAACGGCAAGATCCGTTTTCTGATGGAGAAGCTGCGAAAAAGAAAAGAAATCCGGGAAATGATTCCGGCATTCTGCTCCCTGCTGGTATTCTATGATTGCCGGAAAATCAGCTATAGCAGAATGAAAAGAATTCTGGAAAAAGAAGCTGCCGGTCTTTTGGCGGTAAAGTCCGGTCAAAAGAAAATTCATATTATTCCGGTGTGCTACGGCGACACTTTTGGGGAGGATATTGGTTATGTTTCGGAATATACCGGGCTGAAAGAAGAGGAAATTATACGGCTTCACTGTGGACGGGATTATCTGATTTATATGTTAGGATTTCTCCCCGGATTTGCTTATCTGGGGGGACTGGATGAACGTATTTTCTGTCCCAGGCTGGAAAGTCCGAGAACGCGTATTATGGCAGGCAGTATTGGTATAGGGGGAGAGCAGACGGGAATTTATCCTCTGGACTCTCCGGGAGGATGGCGGTTGATTGGAAAAACGCCCCTGCGGCCCTATGATGTACACCGCAATCCACCTATTTTGTATAAAATGGGGGATTATATCCGTTTTCAGTCTGTTACAAGGGATGAGTATGATGAGATTTCGGCAAAAGTGGAACAGGGGATATATAGGCACCGTTGTATAACGCAATGAAGAGGAGGCTCGTATGGACAAACGGATACAGTTGGATGTTTTGGAACCGGGACTGATGACAACAGTACAGGATGCGGGCAGATATGGCTATCAGGCAAGTGGTTTTTCCGTCTCCGGATGCATGGACTTAAATGCTATGCAGGAAGCTAATCTGCTGTTAAATAATCCGGTGGGAGAAGCGGTTTTGGAAATGATTTATATGGGCGGCACTTTTCGTTTTTCTTGTAATACTTTTTTTGCCCTTACGGGAGCCGATATGGCACCGCTTCTGAATGGAAAAGAAATCCCTTGTTATCAGGCAATACAAGCAAAGACCGGAGATTTGTTAAGGTGCCGTACAGCCCGAAACGGCAGGTATGGATATCTTTCCGTGGCAGGCGGCTTTTTGATTCCCGAGGTACTTGGAAGCAAGTCAACTCATCTAAAATGTGCAGTAGGAGGCTTTCGGGGTAGAAAGCTGGAGAAGGGCGATATTCTTCTTTTGTGTACGGAGACAAAGCATCTGCTAAATTTGGAGCAAAAGGAAATCTTTCACGGGGATTATCTTCCGGAAATAAGCGTCCGTGTGGTTCCCGGTCCGCAGTATGGCCATTTTACTGAAGAAGGAATACGGACATTCGGGAACGAAAAATATGTTGTTTCGGGAGAATCTGACCGAATGGGATATCGGCTGGAAGGGCCAACCGTCAGTTGCCGTGACAAAGCCGATATCATATCTGATGGAATCGCAGAGGGCTCTGTTCAGGTGCCTTCCGGTGGAAAGCCAATGGTTTTGCTGGCCGACCGTCAGACCACTGGCGGGTATGCCAAAATAGGAACGGTGATTGCGGTTGATCTGCCTCAGCTCGTGCAGTGTATGCCGGGCACCGCCGTGCATTTTTCCTGGGCGACGGTAGAAGAAGCGCAGGTCTTATACCGGAAGGATATGAAAGAGAAGAGACGTATGATGAGACGGACGGGGTACTGTCCTCAAAATCCGGGTTATTTAGAAGGAATACGCAGGGGGAGTTTATGAAGAATAGTTTGATATCGCCGGCAAGTATTCGTTTGCAAATTAGGGAGGGAAAGCTGAAAGAACCTACTTCCGGTCTTTGCCCGGGCTATGCACAGGCAAATCTGGTAGTGCTGCCTCAAAAGTATGCATATGACTTTTTGTTGTTTGCACAGAGGAACCCCAAACCCTGTCCGCTTTTGGAGGTCAGCGATACCGGGAGCAGATTTTTGAAAAAAATTGCTGACAATGCGGATATAGCAACGGATATTCCGAAATACCGTGTTTATGAAAATGGCAAATTAACAGGTGAATATTCGGACATAATTCCGTTCTGGCGTGAAGATTTTGTAAGCTTCCTGATTGGCTGCAGCTTTTCTTTTGAATCGGAACTGACGGAGGCGGGAATTGAGATGCGTCATAACACGGAACATTGCAATGTGCCGATGTATCTGACAAACATCCCTTGTACTCCGGCGGGATCTTTTCACGGTAATATGGTCGTGAGTATGAGACCAATTCCCTATGAGCAGGTAGTGAAGGCGGTAACTGTGACATCTGCGATACCGAGAGTGCATGGAGCACCGGTGCATATAGGCTGTCCGGAGGCAATCGGAATCGGCAGTTTGGATCAGCCTGATTTCGGGGATGCGGTAACGGTGAAAGAAGGAGAAGTTCCTGTGTTCTGGGCATGCGGCGTAACGCCCCAGGCTGCGGTTATGGCTTCCGGGCCGGATCTTTGTATTACGCATGCACCGGGGCATATGCTGATTACGGATATGAAAAATATTTGTTTAAAAGAATAGGTGGAATGTTATGAACAGGATTGATTTGAATTGTGACTTGGGAGAGAGCTTCGGCACCTACATAATAGGAATGGATGAACGCGTGATTCCGCTCATCTCATCCGCTAACGTTGCTTGCGGCTTTCATGCCTCAGACCCTCTCGTAATGTCAAATACGGTGGCTTTGTGTAAAAAATACGGTGTTGCCGTTGGTGCACATCCCG
This sequence comes from Bacillota bacterium, assembly GCA_023408815.1. Taxonomy (GTDB): domain Bacteria; phylum Bacillota; class Clostridia; order Lachnospirales; family Lachnospiraceae; genus Kineothrix. The sequence goes on from JAEYJO010000009.1 coordinate 27,751, forward strand.
GATTTCCGGATTTGTCCGGTTTCGGCCGGCGCAATATGAACGTTTCTTTGGCGGAGGCAAAAACAATGGTACAGTATCAAATCGGAGCCTTAGATGCATTCTGCCAATCCGAGAAGATAACGCTGCAGCATGTAAAGCTCCACGGGGCTTTGTACAATATGGCCGGCAAAGACTATGAGCTGGCGAGAGCTGTCTGCGAAGGCGTCCGTGCGGTGAACAGGGATTTGGTCATGCTTGTATTGGCGGGAAGCCAGATGAAAAAGGCAGCAGACGATCTTGGGATGAAGGCAGCGGAAGAGGTTTTCGCCGACAGAGCCTATGAGGAGGATGGATCTCTGGTGGCAAGAACAAAGCCCGGAGCAATGATCACAGATGAGAAGCTTGCAATGGAAAGAGTGCTTACAATGGTGTTTGAACATAGAGTGACGGCGGTAAGTGGAAGGGAAATACCGATCAATGCAGATAGTGTGTGTGTTCACGGAGACGGAGAGAAGGTATTTGTCTTTGCTAAGAGTCTTAGGATGGCACTTGAAGAGAGTGGGATTAATGTATGTGCTTTTGGTACCCCCTGATCGCATTCATGCAAAAAATATGGCAAATTAAATTAAAGTATTGCTTTTTTAAAAGCATGTGATATAATGTGCGTTATACAAAGGTGTTAACCATATATTTGGTTGCACCTTTTTTTGTGTAATTAAGGAAGTGCGCTTATCATGAAAAATTCAGCGGGGGAACAAAATATGGAAAGATTTGTGATTGCGATTACGAGAACATGTGGAAGCGGAGGAACTACGATCAGCAGGCAGCTGGCGGCGCATTATGGCATTGATATGTATGACAGAAATTTGCTTCGTCTTGCTTCGGAGGACAGCGGGATCAATGAGGAACTGTTCGCGAGAGTGGAGGAGAGTACCAGAAACAAGCTGCTGTATAAGGTGTCAAGAAAAGTGTATAACGGGGAACTGATATCCCCGGAGAGCAATGACTTTGTGTCGGATCAGAACTTGTTCAATTACCAGGCAAAGGTCTTAAAGGAACTTGCCGAGAGAGAATCCTATGTCTGTGTAGGAAGGGCTTGTGATTATGTTTTGAAGGATTTTTCCAATGTTCTTAAAGTATTTATCTGTGCTGCGGATGATGTCTGTATTAGCCGGGAAATGGAACGGCAGGGAATATCCCGGAAAGAAGCAGAAAAATATGTTTCAAAAAATAACAAATACCGCAAGGAGTATTATCAATATCACACTGGGCGGATATGGGAGAGTCCCTGCAATTATGACTTATGTATTAATACCGGTGAGCTGACTTATGAGCAGAGTGCCGACACCATTAAAGAAATTATACGAATGAAGTATCATGTCATGCGGTAGTCGTGGGAGCGGTCGTGGTACCATAAAAAGATAAATCCGCTAATAGGAGCGATTTATATAAAATAATTGAGGAGGAATCAGTATATGAAGAAAAAAGTGTTAAGCTTACTGCTTTGCGCAACAATAGCCGGAACACTGCTGAGCGGCTGCGGTTCTGAAGCTTCAAGTGTGTCCGGTACCGGAGAAGTGGCAGAGTCAGGAACAAAAGAAGCGGACGCTGAAAAAAGCGCCCCTGCAGGAGAAGAAGATAAAGTGATAAGAATCGGCGTAATTTGTTCTATGACAGGCGGTTCGGCTATTTATGGCGAAGGTGCTCAGAATGCTGTTACAATGGCTGCAGAGGAAATCAACAGCAGCGATAGTGAGATTAAGGTGGAGATACTCAACGGCGGCAAGGTTGTCGATGATGCCAGTGATTCCAAGCAGGCAGTCAACGCCTATAACAGTCTTGAGCCCGAGGCGCCCGAAGCCGTTGTTGGTGCATTTTTCTCTTCTGTTACACTTCCAATGGCAGAACTGGCAAACGAGCAGGGAATGCTTCTGATGGCGACTGGAGCGACGAACTATAAGGTCACTCAAGTTGGTCCTACAATATTCAGAGATTGTTTTATAGACCCGTATCAGGGTAAAATGGCGGCAGCCTTTGCCAAAGAGCAGGGGGTCAGCAAGGCAGCGATTATCTATGCGAAGGATGACGACTATTCCAACGGATTGAAGGATGCATTTGTAGAAAATGCGGAAGCTGCAGGCATTGAAATTGCATACACCGGAGAATGCACCACAAAGGATACCGATTTTACTGCTCAGGTTTCCCAGGCAGTAGCTTCCGGAGCAGATTACCTGTTTTATCCATGCTTTCTGGATACTGTTCCTCTTCTGGTTCAACAGGCAAGGGATGCAGGTTTTGAAGGTATCATTATGGGTGGAGACGGATGGGATGGTTCCGATACGACTGGACTGGAAACCTATTTTGACAACTGCTATTTTACGAACCATTATTCTTCCGAGGATACCTCAGAAGCAGTTCAGTCCTTTGTTACAAAATATACCGATACATATGGCGTTGAAAGCTTAAATGCATGCGCTGCACTTTACTACGATGCCATTTATATGCTGGTACAGGCGGCTGAGCAGGGCGGAGGAACTGACACTGCTTCTCTGGTCAGCGGAATGACAGGTATTACCTTTACCGGAGTAGGTGGAACCTTCACGCTTGATGCAAACGGCGATCCTGCTAAGAGCGTTGCAATTAATACATATGAAAATGGTGCTGTTAAGTGGTATAAGACACTTTCTCCTGAAGGAAATTAATAATGGATAACAATATTTAATGGTAACAGGAAGTAAAGGCATAAGCGGAAACTTATGCCTTTACTATATCAAACAACCCTCAGACTGCGGGATTTTAGAACGAAAGGAAGTGCAGGTAAGTGTCCTTATTTATACAAAGTATCATAAACGGGCTTAACCAGGGTGCCATTTACGCATTGATAGCACTGGGCTACACAATGGTATACGGTATCATCCGCATGATTAATTTTGCTCATGGAGACTTTATCATGGTCGGAGCGTATTCGCTGTTTTATACGGTGCCCCTGATGATTAATTACGGTATGCCGGCATGGATGGCGGTCATAATTGCCATTGCGGTCTGCGTTACAGTAGGCGTTGCGGTAGAAATCATCGCATATAGACCTGTGAGGGGAGCGGGTTCCATGTCGGCATTAATTACAGCACTGGCAATGAGCCTGTTTTTGGAGAATCTCGCCATGGTATTGTTCGGTGCTAATCCGAAATCCGTTCCGGCTATTTTTACGCTGCCGTCTATTGAGGTACTGGGCGCAAAATTGCAGTGGAAGTATTTGCTGACGATAAGTATAGGTATAATAATGATGGTGGGGTTGCAGCTGTTTGTGAAGAAAACAAAGCTTGGAAAGGCGATGCGTGCGGTGCCGCAGGATAAAGAAGCCTCGACCTTGATGGGCATCAATGTAAATAAAATTATTACAACGACCTTCGCCATTGGTTCCGGACTCGCAGCGGTAGCGGCACTTATGTACTGCTCAACTTATCCGAGATGTACGACGGATATGGGTTCTATGATGGGGCTTAAGGCATTTATAGCGGCTGTTTTGGGCGGTATCGGGAGCATACCGGGAGCTATGGTAGGAGGTATTATCGTGGGGCTGGTTGAGATTTTTGTAAAAGTCTATATCGCTCCGGGCTGGTATGAGGCAATCACATACAGTCTTTTAATATTAGTTTTATTGATTAAGCCGACCGGCATTATGGGTAAAAATGTCGGAGAGAAAGTGTAGGTGAGGTGGATGCCAAAAAGCAAAAAATTATCTTATATTATAAATGTAATCGGTATTCTGGTGTTGTTCATAAGTCTGTACGGCTTGTTCCAGTCGAATATATTAGGCACCAGGACATCTTACATTAAAGGTATTTTTACTACGGCCTGTTATACGATTATTCTGGTGACCTCCTTAAACCTCCTGGTGGGATTTATGGGTGAATTTTCTCTTGGACATGCGGGATTTATGTCGGTGGGCGCCTATGCTTCTGCTATTTTGACCAATTCGCTTTATGACTACGGGATGCCGAAGCTTTTGCTGTTTATCATTGCGCTTCTTGTCGGAGGAGCCGCGGCCGCATGTATGGGCGTCCTTGTGGGCATACCGGCGCTCAGACTGAGAGGCGACTATCTCGCTATAGTAACGGTAGCCTTTGCGGAAATTATCCGAGTCGCATTTTGTAATTTTGCAATTACCGGTTCCGGGCGTACCATGAGCGGTATTGCCAAGCTTTCGGATTTTTACTGGTGCTACTGGGCTATGGTAATCTGTGTTGCAGTGATGTATATGTATACCCGTTCCCGCTTCGGCAGAACAGTCATTGCTATTAGAGAAGACTATATTGCAGCCAGTGCAAGCGGAATTAATGTTACCTATTATAAGGTGCTGAACTTTACGATTTCAGCTTTTTTTGCAGGAATCGGGGGAGCGATGTACGCGCATTATATGACGGCGATGATCCCCACTAACTTTAACTTCATGTATTCTGCGGAAATGCTGACGGAGGTTATAATCGGCGGCACCGGCTCTTTAACCGGTTCGATTATCGGAGCAGCTTTTCTATCGGCACTGCCCGAGGCTATGCGCCAGTTTTCTATTTACCGGATTCTGGCTTATTCCGTTGTCCTTGTATTGGTTATGATTTTCAAGCCGGGTGGAATTTTCGGTACATGGGAGTTTTCGCTTACCAGATTGATCGGAAAGGCTGCGGCCTTTATAAAAGCCCCGCATGTTAGAAAAGGAGGAAATGCCGATGAGTAAGGAAATAAAAGAGGTACCGGTCTTAAGAGTACAGAATCTGGGAATTACCTTTGGCGGTCTGAAAGCAGTCGATTCCTTTAGCATTGACATTGGGAAAAGTGAATTTGTGGGATTGATTGGTCCGAATGGTGCCGGAAAAACTACGGTGTTTAATCTTCTTACGGGTGTCTATATGCCGACAGAAGGATCATTCTATCTCGAAGGTCAAAAGATGAATGGGAAGAAAACACATCAGGTAGTGGCAGCCGGAATATCCAGAACCTTCCAAAATATCCGTTTATTTAAAAAAATGACGGTAATTGAAAATGTAATGGTCACTATGAATATGCATATGTCTTATTCGCTTGTCTCATCAATTTTCAGGCTTCCCAAGTATTGGAAACAAGAGGAAGAAGCAAGGAAGAAGGCATTAGAGTTATTGGATATTGTCAATTTAAAGGATAAAGCGGATATTACAGCCGAAAATCTTCCGTATGGGCAGCAGAGGAGATTGGAAATTGCCAGAGCATTGGGAACGGGAATGAAGCTTCTTCTTTTAGACGAACCGGCAGCGGGAATGAATCCTACCGAGACCTCGGAGCTGTTAGATATCATTAATGTTATCCGTACAAAATTCAATATCTCCATTCTTTTGATCGAGCATGACATGAGCCTTGTCATGAAAGTGTGTGAGAGGATACAGGTCATTGACTATGGAGTGACGATCGCTACCGGCACGCCGGAGGAGATTGCAAATAATCCGAGAGTGATTGAAGCATATCTTGGGAAGGATGAAGAGGAAGGGGCGGCACTATGTTAGAGTTAAAGGATTTGAATGTAAGCTATGGTGCTATCCATGCTATCTATGATGTCAGTCTGACTGTGAATGACGGAGAGATTGTTTCTTTGATTGGAGCGAACGGTGCCGGAAAAACAACAATCCTTCATACGATTACCGGGTTAAAGAAATCTATGAATGGCAGCATCGTATATAACGGAAACGATCTCACTAAAATAGAGCCCAGTAAAATTATTACGCTGGGCATGGCCCATGTTCCCGAGGGACGCCATATCTTTCCGGCAATGACGGTAGGAGAAAATCTGGAGATGGGAGCTTATATCAGAAATGATAAGGATGGTATTCAAACGTCGATGAAAGAAGTATTTGAAAGGTTTCCGAGATTAAAGGAGAGAAGAAAGCAGCTTGCGGGAACGCTGTCAGGAGGTGAACAGCAGATGCTTGCTGTAGGACGTGCGCTGATGAGCAGACCGAATATCATTTTAATGGATGAGCCGTCCATGGGACTTTCTCCTCTCCTTGTAAAAGATATATTTAATATCATTAAGGAAGTGCATAAGCAGGGCATCACGGTTCTGCTTGTGGAACAGAATGCTAAAATGGCATTGTCCATAGCGGATAGGGCATATGTTTTGGAAACAGGGCATATTTCCATGAGCGGGGAAGCAAAAGAACTGCTTAACGATGAGAAAGTCAAAAAGGCATATCTTGGATTATAATTAACTGCGCAAGCAGAGCTGTTACAGCCAGCACAGCCCAGCAGCTTAATCCCAGTACGATTGGCTTCCAGCCGTTTTTTACAAGTGATATCAGGTTTGTATTAAGACCAATTGCTGCCATAGCCATAACGATAACGTATTTCCCTGCCTTTGCCAGGACTGTGCCTGCAACTGCGGGCAGCGGCAAAAATGTACTGATTACAGAGGCGGTGACAAATCCTAATACAAACCATGGGAATATTTCTGCAATCCGATACTTCGTCCCGTTTGTATGCGAGTCTCGCTTCGCGGTATGCAGTGCCAGTACAAGAGTGACAGGTATGATCATCAGGGTTCGGGTCAGCTTCACAATTACGGCGAGGTTTCCCGCTTCGTTGCTGTAGGAATAGCCGGCAGCGACCACAGAGGATGTGTCATTGATGGCAGTGCCCGCCCATAATCCAAAATGATAATCGGTCATATGAAGAACATGTCCCAGGAAGGGAAAGAGGAATGCGGCTATAACGTTAAAGAAAAAAATTGTTGAGATAGAGCGCGCCACATCCTCCTCCTTGGCACGAATGACCGGTGATGCAGCAGCAATAGCGGAACCTCCGCAAATCGCAGTGCCTACCCCAATCAAAATATTCGTATCCCTGTCGACCTTTAACAGCCTGCCAAAGTAAAAAGCAGCGAGGAAGGTTGCAGTCAAAGTAAAGACCATTAATAGAAGCGTCTCCCGGCCCGTCTGAAAAACCTGAAATAAATTCATGTCAAATCCCAGCAGAATAATAGAATATTGCAGCAGCTTTTTAGAGGTATATTTCACTCCCTCTGAAAGTACCGCCGGTCTTTTCCAAAGGGACAGTATCATACCAAACAGAATGCCCAGTACGGGGCTTCCGATAATGGGAAACCGATTGCCGATTATCCAGGCAGGAAAAGCGATTATAGCAGAAAGTGCTATTCCGGGTAACTTATCTTTTACTACATTCATTTTAATACTCCTCTTTTGGGTTACTGTTCACTCCGTTCTCAGTAATGTCCGGCAAATGGACTTTTTACAAACTTTTACGGGCAATCGAATCCGAAGCAAAAGAACGACTGTGCCTATGAAAATATTTAGAAGTTCTTTCTTTGAATAGTCAGGCCATAACAGAAAACAAAACTGTTTGAGCGCAGCGAGTTTTTTGTTTTCTGTTATGTTTGGCTTGACTATTAAGAGAATTAGAACTTCTTATATATTTGAATTCGAAGCGGGAGTCTTTTGCTTCGGATTCGATTGCCTTTGATATCTGAAAGAAGTCCATTTGTAAGCCAGTTGCTGTGAAAAGTGAACAGTAACTTTTTTGGTTAGAAATTATCACGAGGTTTACTATATACCTTGACTTGGCATTAGTAAAACAATATAATTTTATTATAATAATAAGTAGATACTAATGATTTATTAATGGATAGTCAGGAGGCGGATGAAATGACGTTTCGCCATTTTCAGATTTTTATTGCAGTTTGCGACACGATGAATATGACTGCTGCGGCCCGCAAACTGTACATGTCACAATCCGCAGTCAGTCAGGCTGTTGCGGAAATGGAACGGCATTATAATGTGCGTTTGTTTGAACGTTTGTCCAAAAAGCTGTATCTTACACAGGCCGGGGAACAGCTTATAAGCTATGCCCGCCATATTATCCGGGTGAATTTGGACGCAGAGCAGAATATGCGCGACTTGAGTGAAAACGAAGTTGTGCGTATCGGCGCGAGCGTAACGATTGGGGCATGTGTGCTGCCTGAGTTCGCGTCAAAATTTATGCGGACATATCCTCAGCTTACACTGAAGGCCGAGATAGGGAATACGGAGCAGGTGAAGAAATTGCTTTTCCAGGATAAGCTGGATATAGGTCTTGTGGAAGGTGATGTAGATTCGGACGATTTGATAAATTTCCCTTTTATGCGGGATACCTTAGTGCTGATCTGTGCCAAAAGCCATCCTTTTGCCATGCGCAGCAGTATCGATTCGCGGGAAATGGAGCAGGAAAATTTTATTCTGCGGGAAATCGGAAGCGGAACGCGTAAGATTTTTGAAGATAAGATGAAAGAGAAGCAACTTCATTGGAATTGCACATGGACATGCAGCAATGCGGACTCGATCAAAGCGTCTGTCGCCGAAGGAATCGGCATTTCCGTCATATCAAAACGCTATGTTACAGGAGAAGTGGAGGCGGGAATACTCTGCATGGTCGATATTGACGATCTCGTCTTTGAGCGCGATTTTAAAGTAATTTACCATAAAAACAAGTATCTGACCAATTCCATGAATTGTTTTATAAATGCCTGCGACCATCGATTGGCAAGGTCACACACGATCGGATAAGGTCACATGAAATAACAGTTTTGTTCCTATTGCTTGTGAAAACTGGTAAAAAGGACATTTGACACCCTAATTCTATTTAAGCCAGGGTAAAAAGGAGTGAAGAGGCATGGAGAATAAAAAAACCTTTGTATATCCGCATATCGATATGAAGAAAACCGGCCGCTGGCTGCGTTGTATATGCAAGCAGCGGCGGGCTTCCGTGAGGGATTTGCAGGAGGCGCTCCACATTTCTTCTAATCAGGCGATCTACGATTGGTTTAACGGGAAGACCCTGCCGTCATTGGACAACTTTTATGCTTTGAGCAAGCTGTTGAAGATTTCCATGGAGAAACTGATTATTGCCGACCGCTTCACACAGGAGCGCTATCTTTTGGATTCCGTGAAAGAAGATAAACAAAGCTATAGATTAATAACTTATTATCTCCTTGCTTCCAAGACATACTTGGATGACATACATCATCATTCTCTGTAAAATCATTTTATCGAACAAATAGGAGGTAAATGTGATGGCGGAGAGAATGCTGGTGACGCAAGCTCTTGATGAGAGGGATTTGCTGGTTAAAAAGATCGGAGACAGGATTCGGAATGCGAGCTTTGTCGATACGGTAAAGCACAACGAAAAGATGGTATATGACAGCCGTCTGACACGAGAAGATTTTGCAAAGCAGGCGGAGTCTGCCTATCAGCAGATTATTGATCTGATTGACCGGTATCAGAAAATTGATGCGGCAATTGTTAATTCCAATGCAAATACATGGATCGATACTCTTTACGGCAGATATACGATACAGAGCTCTTTAGCGCTCCGCAGTCGTCTGAGGGATACAGGAATATACGAGGAGGCGGATTTCGAGGGACATTTATGCGAGAAGATGCTTGAGGAATACCATTTGAGAATTCAGTTTATTGAAAATAAGAATGAGAAATTACAGGATGCGGCGGAAGATATGCGATTAAGTATTCTTGGAAGGGAAAGTAAGGAGAAGGATGAAAGACCGTTGGAGGTGGTAGAAGTCTATGTCAAGGAAAACACCACGGAATTGGTGGACCCCTTGGGAATCCAAAAGAAGATTGCCGATCTCTCGGAGAAGAAAGATGTCCTGCTAAAAGAATTGGATACGAAGATTAAAGTTTCCAATGCTACTACTTTTATTGAAATATAGTATGACAGAGATTTATGGTAAAGTTTTGACGATAAAACTCTTATATCGATTCAAGTCTATGGATATATCGGCCTGATATTTTCATAGGCTTTTTTAATTGTTTCATTTTAATCTCCATACTTTTCGCACTAATTTCCGGTTGCGGAAGGGTGTGTCTTCAAGATCATTTTAATTGACAGCGGAAAAGGTATATTATATACTATAGATACTAGAATAATTATTTGGTTCATATAAAAGATGGCATGAAGAAAATCAACTCAAATGGGGACGCTTGCTGTTGATCGAATTCAGGAAAGACAGATTTAGATTTAATGAAAGCGGTGGTTTAAATGCAAAATGAAAAACTAAAAATACCTGAAATTTCAGAGACATTATTTATACCATTGGCGGCTCGTGCTGACGAAACATTGCGAGTGGACGGTGTGATTCGTGATGATAAGGCGGTGGAATTCCTGAAGAGAGCGGATACGGCAAATCTTATAGTGAGCGGCGGAAGTATATCCACTTTGGGAATTTTAGCCCGTACGAAGATTATAGATGAGGAAACCTCTAAAATACTGTCCTGTGCTTCAAAAGCTGTTATCGTTAATTTAGGAGCAGGTCTGGATACAAGATATGATAGAATTTCCCGTAAAGGGGTGAAATGGTACGACTTGGATTTGGCGGAGACGATAGAACTTAGGAAGCAGTTTACCGGTGAAAATGATCTTCATTTTATTGCAAAATCTGTTTTGGATGAAAGCTGGACTGATGAGATCAAAACGGAAGAGGGCGATGCGGTAATAGTCATAGCGGAAGCCTTTCCCGGAGCAGATATATTTTTTGATGTAGTTCACCCCTTTTTCATAAATAAGGGAATCAGCAGCAAGTTCCTATGGGGGACAGACAGGGCAAAAGATTTAGAAAAGCTGGACGCTCATATCGAATTGGTAAAATCGTGGAGCATGGGGAGCCTGCTAAAGAAACGCCAGCCGTGGATTCTGAGGATGTTAAACATTCTGCCCTCTACGAGAAAACGAAGCCAGATTATTCACCTTAAAATAAAATAAAGCGATTTCAAATAGTACAAAGGAGGACGTGAAATGCCGCGCTTTAGCGATACTGAAAGAGAGAAGATCAAGCAAAAGCTTTTAACGGAAGGGGAACGTTTATTTACAGCATACGGGTTAAAGAAAGTGACCATCGATGATTTGGCTGCTGCGGCTAATATTGCCAAGGCTTCCTTCTATAAATTTTATGAGGGGAAGGAATACCTTTATCTGGACATCGTTCAAAAGGATCAAGCAGATGTCTTTGCTGACCTGGAAAAGGCACTGGATGAAAATAAAGCGTATTCTGACAGAGAAAGGGTAAAGCAGGTTTTTTTAAAAATGTATGAGCTTATGATGGAATATCCGGTTTTATGTCAGATAAATGCTGCAAGTATTGAAATGATATCGAGAAAGGTATCCGAACAGAGATTAGCAGAGTTCACAGCACAGAATATGGATGCTGTTTATGTCCTGGTACGGCGTGGAATTCCATTTGCATATAGTACAAAGATAGTTTCGGCAGTATTTAGTGCGTTATATGGTGTATGGATTGGTTTACAGGATGAAGACGGCGAAATGAAACAACAAGTGATAAATATAATTCTGAATGGAGTTATTGAGCAGATGGTAGTGAGTGAAGGATAAAAGGATTTCAACAGGGTTTTTAGAACAGATAGAAAAAGATTTATCAAATAAATAAAAAAAGATATTGACTCTATAATGGATATAGACTTTATAATCACACCAACAACAGAAATAAATACAAACATTTGATAGGCATAGGTGCTTGCACCTATGCCTCAGACTGTAGACAAAGTCCCACGCACTTGCGTGGGATTTTTCTGTAAAAAGAGTCAAAAGTTTAGTGTTCATGCAGACTTTTGGGCTCTTTTTTGGTACAATGGAAGTAGCAAAATAAGGCGGT
>JAEYJO010000073.1 GCA_023408815.1 Bacillota bacterium
ATCCGGCTTCCTTCAGATTCGCAGTCACCCACGACACCCTTGCCATTGGCTATGTCCTTCCCACTACCGGGCGGACTCGGGACTTTCACCCGTTGAAACGTGCGCCCGCCGGGCGCACCACAAAAAATCCCTCCGGACTTCTCCGAAGGGATTCTCATAATACCTTGCTAAATCAAGGCTTCTGCGGATGACAGGACTTGAACCTGCACGGTCTCCCACCAGAACCTAAATCTGGCGCGTCTGCCAATTCCGCCACATCCGCATATGCTCCTGCTGTATAGAGCAGAATTTTCTCACGTATGCTATCTTAACATCTCGTAGTTTTTCTGTCAATATGTCTCTTTAAGAGATTCTCTTTTTCTCTTTCTTCTCCGCTTCCATCTGAGTCATCGGGCCGTTATTGCCTGAACCAAATGGTTTACATGGTCCATTAAAATCCAATCCTGGTTTTTAGGCACAGTAAAAGGCAGAATCCCTCCAAAAGATTCTATACAGACCGCATTGTCCATATGCTCCTTCGATATATTTTTTTCAACTGTCTTCTGAAATGTGTCCGGATAGGAATTGCACAGGAAGAATGCTGTTCTCTTTGAAAGGATTGCTTTCTTATTTTTATCAATATAATTTTTCATCGGCTTATAGAGTTTACCCATTCTTACGCCGGAACCCAGTATCAAAATATCAAAGCTTTCAATACTCGGTACTTGCTTTGCTAAGTCACAAATGGTGCAATCCTTTATTTTGGCTGCCAGTAATTCCGCACACTCCCGACTGGCACCGGACTTTGTTGAATATACAATCAATGTATTCATTCTTCCAACCTCCATCTTAATTATCGCTTGAATGGCGATACTCATTAAAAACTGTCCCCATTCATTGAACGTTATTTGAACATGTTCAGTATAGCCCTTTTTTGCATTTATTTCAAGTGTGTTTATAAATTTTCTTTATATTTGTAAAATTCATATTCTCAAAAAACTATCGGATATTGGTGAGTCTATTCAAAGCAAAAAAGCAAGGCACATGCCCTGCTTCTTATTATCGGATTAATTTGTCGTATATCACAACGGTTACCATTGACACAAAAACAATCGCAGCATTTGCGGCAATCGTTCCCGGCCAGGTCATAGTCATGGTACCAAAAAGGGGGGACGCTGCATTGAACATAGTGTGGAATAATACACACATAAACACACAGCCTTTTCCTGATATTTTATATATTGCCCCGTCGAAAAAACGAAACGCCATGAGTTGAACTGCAAACATCCAGAAGTTAATGAGTCCCTCTGCGTGATTCGTTCCCGGAATGAAGAAGAGAGGGATATGCCATAAGATCCAAATGATTCCAACAAAAACAGAAGATAAAACAAAACCGTATTTTTTGTCAAGCTCCGGCTGCAATACGTACATCCAGCCTGCTTCCTCCAATCCGCCGATAATAAGACAACCAGGCAGGGAAAGAAAGAACGTATATAATGGAAGTACCATTTCCGCCGGGCCTGAAAATGCGATATGTATCAAAAAATACAGCGCAAGCCCCGCAACGACGAACAAATAAAGAGAGAGATTATTCTTGGCATAAAAAACAGTTTTCAGCCACTCCTTAAAATCTGCTATCCTGTTATTTTTCTTCAGAACGATATAGGAAGCAATCGCTGGCGATAAAATGTAAATTGCAAAAGGAATATTCATCCCGAATTGCCGGAACGAGTGAACCCAATTATAAACTGAATATCCGAATTGTCCAAGAGCAATCAAAGTACCTGACACAAGATAGGCTATGCAAAATGTCAGCATCGTAAATTGTACTGTGATTTTTTTATCTGTCACGATTTCTTCACCTCACATTTTGAAGTATACCTTACTCTTGACGGATGGATGCTTTGGATTTTATTGCCTAATGTCCGCATTATAGCCATGATTATCCATTGCGAATTATTATATCAGGATTATTGTCCTAGCTGCTGCTCTATGATTAAAAATCAATCATTTGGCAACAGCCCTCTTTTATTTTGCAAGTTGCAATAAAATATCTACGCAAGTATCAATTCCAAGGTTTGATGTATTCAGACAGATATCATAATAGTCAGCTACTCCGAACTCTGTATTCGTATAATAAGAGCAGTATTTTTTCCTTGTCTTGTCTATGGCACGAATTTCTTCACTCATTTTTGCTGCTGTGGCATCCGGCATTTTTTCCTTCATTCGTTCCATCCGCCAGTAAGGGTCTGCATACACAAATACATGGAGACTATGATCAAACTCTTTCAGAATTGTATTGGCATTGCGTCCCACAATTACACAATTTCCCTTTTCTCCGATTTTTCTGATTACCTGTTGCTGTGCATCAAAAAGCTTTTCGCTCAGCGGCTTGTTGTAAAAATCGAAAAGACTCTGTGCAAATCCAAAATTCATTGGAACCTTTTCATCCCACTTAAGCAGACTTTCTACATCGACATTAGATTCTTTTGCTGTTTTTAAGATGATTTCTTTATCATAATAATCATAATTCAGAGCCTTTGCGATCTTACGGCCTATCTCTCCCCCTCCTGCGCCGAACTCTCTGCTGATTGTAATTATCTTCTTCATATTTATACCCATGCTTCTTTCAACCTTCTTCCTCCGGATGAATTATAGAACTTTATTTAAGAAATCAATCGTTCTGGCTTCTTTGGGATTGTTGAAAATCTCTTCTGGCCGTCCCTGCTCTACAATATATCCTGCATCCATAAAAACAACCCTGTCCGCAACTTCCCTTGCAAAGCCTATTTCATGTGTCACAACAATCATCGTCATTCCGTCCGCAACAAGCTCCTGCATAACATTTAAAACTTCTCCTACCATTTCCGGGTCCAGAGCTGATGTAGGTTCATCAAAAAGCATAATGGCAGGATTCATCGCCAGTGCCCGAGCGATCGCAACACGCTGTTTCTGACCGCCTGACAGCTGGGATGGGTATGCATCAGATTTTGCATCAAGTCCTACTCTTTTTAAAAGCTGCAGTCCTTTTTCCTTTGCTTCTGCTTTTGTCATCCTTTTTAATTCAACAGGTGCCAGCATAATATTTTCCAGTACTGTTTTATGAGGGAACAGATTAAAATGCTGAAATACCATTCCAATTTCTTCTCTTACTTTATTAATGTCCGTATGTTTATCCGTTACATTATTTCCATCTACCAGAATCGTCCCTGCCGTTGCTGATTCAAGCTGGTTCAGACATCGTAGGAATGTTGACTTTCCGCTTCCCGAAGGTCCGAGCAAAACAACAACCTCTCCTATTTCTATGTCAATACTGATATCTTTTAAGACTTCAAGCTTTCCAAAATCTTTTTTCAGATTTTGAACCTGGATAATATTTCTGTTATCTGCCACGATTCACCCTCCTTTCGACTCTCTTTGCGACCTTGCTGAGCGTGATGATTACGATCATATACATAATGCCGACAACTGCCCATGTCTCAAGACTCTTGAAAGTATTTCCGCTGATTGTTTTTCCCATATTGGTAAGTTCCGGAAATCCAATAACAGAAAGAATAGAGGTATCTTTTAACGTTATAATGAATTGATTGATGATGGAAGGAATCATGGTCCTGATCGCCTGCGGCAAAACTACAAGGCGCATACTTTTCCCATAAGTAAGCCCAAGGCTTCTGCTGGCTTCCATCTGACCTCTGTCTACACTTTCAATTCCTGCACGAATAATTTCAGCCATATAAGCACCACAGTTCATCGCAAGTGCAATCGTACCTGCCTGAAGTGCAGTCAGTCTGAAGTCCTGAATGCCTATCATTTTGATTCCTGCCGGAACACCAAAATAAATAAAATAAGCCAGTACAATCAGCGGCACACCGCGGACTGCATCCACATAGACCGTACCTGTCAGGTTTAAAGCTCTGTTCTTTCCCACGTTCATCAGTGCAAAGATCATACCGATAATCATGGCAAATACTAATGACAGCAAGGTAAGCAGTAAGGTTTTTCCCAGCGCTCCCAGCAGCATAGTGCTATACGATTGGATAATTGAGATCATTGATTTCTTCTCCTTCGTCAATTTTTAACTGTTTTTGATTTTTAAAAAAGCGTGGGCAACCTGCAACAGGTCTCCCACGCCAGCATTAACAATAATATAATATTATTTCAGATATTTATCAAGGATTTCATCATAAGTTCCGTTTGCCTTGATGTTAGCAAGTCCTGCGTTAAACATATCAAGCAATTCCTGATCTGCCGGATCCATGATTGCAAATCCGTAAGGAGCTCCTTCACTTTCCATTCCTTCCGGAATCGCAAGTGCAAGTCCGCCTTCTTTGATAGAAGCTGCCATGATTGGTGTATCTTCAACACATGCTGCGCTGTTTCCAAGGATTACATCCTGATACATTGTCGGTGAATCTTCGAATACAGTTACGGTAAAGCCATACTGGTCTTTTAAGCTGTTCGCAAAATCTGCACCCGCTGTACCATTCTTAACTGCTACATTTTTTCCTTCTAAATCTTCAAAGCCGGCAATATCGCTTCCTTCAGCAACTACAAATGTCTGAGTTGCATCATAATAGCCTTCTGAGAAGATCCATCCTGAATCAATACGTTCCTGTTTGACAGTTGCCCCTGCAATAAGACCATCTGCCTGTCCTGCCTGAACTGCTGCTACTGCTGCATCCCATCCAAGGCTCTGTAATTCATATTTGAATCCCTGATCTGCAGCAATTGCTGCAAGGATATCAACGTCGATTCCAACGAATTCATTGTTTTCATTCGTATATTCAAAAGGTTTGAATACAGTATCTGTTGCAACGATCCATGTTTTGTCAGATGAAGCTGCTGCATCCTCTGCTGGTGCTGCCTCTTCTGTTGTTGCTTCCTCTGTTACAGCTTCTTCTGTTGTTTCTTCTGCCGGTGCTGCTTCTTCCTTTGTTGCGGAAGATCCACATCCCATAAGCATTCCGGTCGCCAGAACCGTACATGCTACTAATGCCAATACTTTTTTCATTTCAATCTCCTCCATGATAATATTTAGATACAAAAATAGAGCGCAAGGCATGATTGATTGTAAGAATACAATCGACACCATTGTCTTTTGCTCGAATCTATGCATAATATTGTAATTCACTTGATATTTTTTGTCAAGTATAGATTCCCTATTTTTGCGCCTGCACGGAATAATTATGAGACGATATTCAGCGTTTTCATAAAGCAATAAGTTATTTTTTAATCACAACCCTCTTTGCTATATCTTCTTTTTCTTTCGGTGCCGGTTCTTCTACAATTCCTCCAAACGGCATTTGAGCTGTTAAAGCCCATTTAGGGGAAAGATCGAACAGCTTGGCAACAGCTTCATTAATAACCGGATTATAATGCTGTAGGGAAGCTCCAATTCCTGCTTCTCTTAAAGCCGTCCAAATATTGAACTGCAGCATTCCATTTGCCTGATTTGCCCAGACCGGGAATTTATCCGCGTAGAATTCAAATTGCTCCTGCAATGATTCCACTACATTTTCATCAATAAAATATAAAATAGTACCGTACCCGTTTTTAAAGCCATCAATTTTTTCTCTCGGGACCTGACCGCCGAACACCTCATATATAGTGTCCCATAACAGATCTTGTTTTTCTCCCAATGCAACTACAACTCTGGCACTCTTCATATTAAAAGCATCCGGTGTTGCTTCCGTCACCTGTTCAATGATTTCATTAACTTCGCTTTCTGATAACGGTAATTCCCGATTGATGTTATAATAAGTTCTTCTTCTTTCTAAATTGTTAATAAATGACATAGCTTTCTCTCCTCTTTATTTTTTTACCGGTCCATCCCTGTTGCGGAAATAGCTTCCTATGATTAATTACTTTGTCATAGGAAATTATTCATCCATTATTTACAGTTTATACATTCTTTGAGATAACTATTATGTGACAATTATTTTTCTATAACTAATCATATTACTCCTCGGTATCGCTCAGCCACACATCCTGCGCCAAATTACTAACAGCGTTAAATATTCCCCCGCCGGTCCCATAGAAGGCATTAAAATCAGCTACGTAAATCTGTTTTTCCTTAATAGCTGTAACATCCTGCAAGGTCGCGTTTTGATACAGTTCTTCGACCATTACATCCGTATCCGGACCTCCGTTGTATTTAAACAGCAAAAGCACATCCGGATTACTCTCAATAAGCTCTTCATTGCTCACCTCGTATGCGGGTTCATCCTTAAAAATATTGTTCAGGCCGACTAATTGAAGTGCATCATTTTGGAAGTATTCTCCTTTTCCGCTGGATACAACAAAGTTACCGTCTTCAACGGAGGCTATCTCTGCAATTGTTTTTTCCTTTCCGTTCCAGGCCGGATTGTTCCTCAAATCATCGATTTGCTTCTGATACTGCTCTATTAATGCATTTGCAGCTTCTTGTACGTCAAAAATCTGTCCCAATTCATCTATATCAGTAAAGAAATCGTCAAATACCGCCCCTTCTTTACCTGTATTCATTATATATGTACGAATGCCTGAGTCGTTAAGAAAATCAACGGTTCCTGAACCATAATCCGCGTCTACAAACAAATCTCCCCGGCCGATAACAAAATCCGGATCGGCTCCTAAGATGACCTCCTGACCTGCATAGTCTTCAGACAACATGGGGATTTTGTCGAATTCCTCTTTGATATCGGAATCAACATCGCCAAAAACACCTGCAACACCAACGATACGATCACCGAGCCCCAGACGGATCAATACCTCGGCACTTCCCTGCATGTTGCAGACGATCCTCTCGGGCGCACTTTCAAACACCTGCTCCTTTTCTGCCCAAACAGCACCGTCATCCTCAATAGAATAGTTGTTAACGGTCAAAGGATAAACTGTACCTGATTGTGATTCTGAGGCGGTTGATTCATTCTCAGCCTCATTAATATTAGTTGCTGTATTATTACTTTCTGTTGTGGATGACGAATCATTTTGTGCACAGCCGGCAAATGAAACTCCCAGGATTGTAACAACAAGCAAAGACAATAATTTTTTCTTCATATTATGAAAATTCCTTTCGATATTTTTTATAACAGTCTGAAACTGCTCCTTTACATACTAATATAACCATGATATAATCCGATTTGGTTAGTTGTGGCTAACTCTGTCGGATTATATCATGGCGTTTATAAAATGTAAAGTTGCTTCGAGCAAAAATATGTTAATTGAAGGAAAGAAGTTATGTTAAAAGTTAAAAAAAATATATATGAACGGTTATTCCCTCTGCTGATTCTGGGCTTGCTCCTGTTCACGGTGGGATCGATAATTTTTTCCGTTTCTATTGGTCAGGCAAATATTCCGCTGGACGAATCATATCGGATTCTCCTTTACAAATTGACCGGTATTGAATTAGGTAAAGTAAGCCAATCAGCTTCTTCATATATAACGATTGTATGGCTTTTGCGTTTTCCAAGAGCAATAGCGGCATTTTTAATTGGTATGGGGCTTGCACTTTGCGGAACCATTATGCAGGCATCCGTTCAGAATCCTCTTGCGGACCCATATATTCTTGGTATTTCCTCAGGCGCTACATTGGGTGCAACATTTGCTATTTTAGTTGGATTTAATTCTATTCCAATACTCAGTCAAGCCGGAGTTTCCATGGGTGCATTTGCCGGTGCACTATTTGCTTCCCTTCTTGTACTTGCTATTGCTAACATTGGAGGGCGTATCACATCATCCAAATTAATACTTTCCGGTATGGTCGTTAATGCCATGTTCTCAGCATTTTCCAGCATAATTGTCTATTTTTCCAACAATTCACAAGGACTTAAAAATGTGACCTTTTGGATTATGGGCAGTATGGCTTCCGTAAAATGGGGAGATATTCCGCTGCTTTCTATAGTTGTTTCAGCGGCCGCCCTTTTTTTCTTCACTCAGGGCCGTACGATGAACACTATGTTAATGGGAGACGAGACAGCTACTACTTTAGGCATTAATTTGGGCTTTTATCGCAAATTATATCTTACGATTTCTGCCTTGCTAACCGGCATCATAGTGGCCCAATGCGGCATGATCGGCTTTGTCGGTCTTATTATTCCTCACATTACGAGGTCACTGGTGGGATCAAATCACAAAAAGCTTTTACCTCTGGCTGTGTTGACAGGCGGTCTGTTCATGATATGGACTGATTTAATTGCACGTTCCATGATAAGCGGGACTGAAATTCCGGTTGGAATTATAACCTCGGCAATAGGCGCACCTGTTTTTATGTATTTGTTATTAAAGAAAAACTATGAATTTGGAGGGAACTAGCCTTGAATTTATATGTGTCGGATATTGGAGTTAACCTTTCAGGAACGGATATTATTGAAAATATTGAATTAAAAGTGATGGATGGCCAATTTGTAGGAATTATCGGCCCTAACGGATGCGGAAAAAGCACGCTGTTGAAAACGATATATAAAGTAATAAAGCCGAAATGCGGTACGATTCTTTTGGATGAAATGGATTTGCTCGCCGCCAACCCTAAAATAATCGCCCAGAAATCTGCTGTAGTAGGACAATTCAATGAAATCAGCTTTGACTTTACTGTCTGGGACATGGTCGCGATGGGGCGCTCCCCTCATAAAAAGCTGCTTGAAACAGATAACGATATAGATGCCGGAATTATCAGAGCGGCTCTGGAAAAAGTGAATCTGGAAAAATATTCGGATAGAAGCTATCTGTCTCTATCGGGCGGCGAAAAACAACGTGTTGTTTTGGCAAGAGCCATTGCACAGCAACCTCAGCTTCTCATATTGGATGAGCCTACGAATCATTTGGATGTAAAGTATCAGATTCAAGTATTATCCACTGTAAAAAGTCTTTCCATAAGTACGCTGGCCGCATTGCATGACTTGGAATTGGCGGCCAGATATTGTGATTACCTGTATGCTATGAAAGCGGGCCATGTTGTTGCACATGGTAAGCCGGAGACCATATTGGTAAAGGATACTATACAAGATATTTACGATGTAAAATGTGAAATATATAGAAATCCAGTCAACGGATGCCTTGCAGTCACATATTTATCTTAGTAAATTGCCGATATTCACTATCACCGCTTTCATCACATAAAGCAAAAATCATTGACATATTGTAAGCTATCTGCTATCTTAAAAAACAACGGAGGGTACGTACCGTGTACTGGATAAGTTGTCAACATATATTGTTGGCCGCTTGTCCTTTTTTTATGAACAAAAACAAATACCACTTTAAAAAATCACGAGGAGAATTTCATATGAAAACAGTACTACTGATGCCACAACGGTATCTGGGCCCAAAGAGTCTCATTTTATTCATTTCATTAATGGCTATGTTCATACCGCTGTCAATTGATTTATATTTACCAGCTATGCCTACCATGACAGATTATTTTCATACTACCTCTGCAATGGTAAACTTAACTTTAGTTGCTTTTTATTTATTTTTTGCAGTAGGTATCATTTTATTTGGGCCGCTAAGCGATACGTATGGCCGGAAACCAATGCTCTCTTTGTGCCTGATCTTATATATCGGAGGAAGTATCGCTTGCGCTTTATCAGCATCAATACAACAATTAATTATCTTCCGGATATTTCAGTCTTTAGGTGCAGGAGGTGTTATGGCAATTTCAACGGCTCTGGTCAAAGACTGTTTTTCAGGAAAGTTGAAAAGCAAAGTACTTGCGGCAGTTCAAGCAATGGGAGTACTTGCCCCTATGATAGCTCCTATTGCCGGCGCCGCGATTTTACGTGTGGCAAACTGGCGGGAAACTTTTTGGATACTTGCTTTGATCGGACTGCTTACATTAATCATAACACTCTTCTTCCAGGAAACCTTACCTAAGTCAGAGCGTTACACCGGAAGCCTTGGCGGCTCACTGGTACGGTTGCTTGTTGTCGGGAAAAATGCCGGATTCAGCGCTTTTCTTTTTGTCGCGGCAATGCTGGCAGCACCGTATATGGCTTATGTAACGCTCTCCTCATATATTTATCAAACGTTCTTTTCTCTGAACGCACAGACCTATAGCTACTTTTTTGCTATTAACTCAGCGCTGGCTATTTTAGGTCCGGTTATTTATATTCGTACAATTGGGAAATTATCTGCACAAACTTTTACGTGGTGTTGCTTTGGTGTGGCATTTTTAAGCGGAATGGGCGTATTATTCCTCGGGAATCTTTCTCCGTTTCTATTTCTCTTTGCTTATCTCCCTTTCACTTTGGTGGAGAGTGCCATCCGTCCTTTCAGTACCAATATTTTATTAGATCAGCAAAGCGAAGATATCGGCTCCGCGTCTTCACTAATTAATGCTGTTCACACAATTTTAGGCAGTGCCGGTATGGCATTAGGCTCTTTATCCTGGAGCAACATGATTCATGGTCTGGGGATTATCATGGTCCTGTCTACTTTACTTGCCATCGCCGTGTGGTTCATTTTTCTGCACAGCAAGGCTGCTTTAAAGGGAGTAAAAGATTAAATCTTGTAATTTAATATCCGAAACATTATGGCATTTGTTTTATGCCTCAACACTGATTTTCCAGTTTCCTGCCTGATTCTGTTCCTTCCAAAGACGGGCATACAGGCCGTTACGTTCCACCAATTGCTGATGATTTCCCACCTCTTTGACTGTACCTTCTTCCAGAACAATGATCTGATCCGCATTGCAGACGGACTGCAGTCTATGCGCGATAACGATGACCGTTTTCTCTGCGACTAATGCGCTGATGGCTTGCTGAATCAGCACTTCGTTCTCCGGGTCGAGGGAAGCGGTGGCCTCGTCCAGCAGGACGATGGGCGCGTTTTTCAGCAGCGCCCGCGCTATGGATATACGCTGTTTCTCTCCTCCGGAAAGAGTGGACCCGCCCTCTCCCACAATAGTGGCATATCCGTCCGGCAGATTGGTGATAAATTCATGGCAGGCAGCTGTTTTAGCCGCTTCCACTATTTCCTCCGTCGTTGCATCCTGCTTACCCATACGAATATTGGCTTCAATCGTATCATGGAACAGATAAACATCCTGAAATACCATACTGATATGTGAAAGTAGTTCGTCAGAGTTTATCTGTTTCAGCGGAATCCCTCCCAGCGTAATCTCGCCGCTTTGCGCATCCCAGAAGCGTGCCGCCAGTCTGGTAATTGTGGATTTCCCGGAGCCGGAAGGTCCTACCAGTGCCGTTATACTCTTTTCCGGAAAACACAGGGAAATATTATGCAATACACACTTATCACCATAGGAGAAGGATACATTATTAAATGCAAGTTCCATTCCCTGCACAGCAACACTCTTTAAGGGCTCCTGCAAAGGCTGTTCATTTTTCAGTTCATTGATGCGTCCGGCAGAGCGGTTGGTGCGCGCAAAATCTGCAATAAATCCAAATAAAATCATGACCGGCTCATATATGTTCAAGGACAGCAGAAGAAACACAATGAAATAAAACGGCGGCAGTTCTCCTCTCGTCAAAAGCAGCACACCTGCCAGCATTATCACACCGATGCCGCAGTTGAGTACAAAGCGCCCTATCATGCCGACAGGAGCAGCTGCCAGTTCCATACCTACTGAATGCCTGTGCTGTCTTGTGAAAGAGCTTTTTAATGTTTCAAACTGTTCCCCCGCCATGTTATAGGCTTTCAGCGTCTGGATTCCTCCCACGTATTCCAGGATTCCCGATGCCGCGGACTGTTGTGCCTCTAGCAGAGAACTGCTGATCTGCCCCATCTTCCGGTAGCTGATAAATGCAAAAGGAAGTGAAAGCGGAATTACCAGGATCACAGCCAGCATCATTCGCCAGTCAAATGCAGACAAGATGATGACTGACAAGGTCAACCGTATGAGAATGACGGAAATTTGCGGAATCAGACCGGATGCCAGATTCTCCACCTCCGTATAGTCTCGCAGCAGAACTGTCGAGAGATCGCCTGCGTCCCGCCGTCCGAAGAAGCCCATAGATAGCCGCCTCAAATGTTCACCCATGGAAATCCGGGCATTTTTCGTCGTTCCTGCGAATCCGACACAAATGTCAATATAGGTTTTACGGCGAATGAAGAAATAGACCACGAGCTGTGCCAGCAGAATGCCGCAGAGTATCCATATCCGGTTTAACGGCAGAGGCGAGTCCGGCTGTGACAGGGGTATCAGCAGCAGATAAATAGCGATGACCATTACCGCATAGGGGATTGTCACTACAAAGCTTTCAAGAAAATTCCAAAGAGTAAGACGAATATACTTCTTTGTTTCACCGAAAGTAATTGTTTGAAACCACGTTTTGAATTTATTCATGCCTGTGACGCTCCTTTCCGTATTGTCCAGCGGTCACGCCGCTCATTTGCCGCGATCATATCTCTGTATTGAGGACAATCCTGCAACAGTCCTAAGTGTGTATCCGCCCCCAATAGTTCTCCTTTTTCCAGAACAAGAATACGGCCTGCATTTTCTACAGTTCTCAGCCTGTGCGCAATGATCAGCACTGTTTTATTTTGTGCGAGACGGGCGAAAGCCTGCTGGATTTTCACTTCATTTTCCGCATCGGCATAAGCAGTTGCCTCATCCAGGATGACAATGGGAGTATCTTTGAGAAACACCCTTGCAATGGCAAGTCTCTGCTTTTCTCCTCCCGAGAGATAGGAGTCTTCTTCACCGATTATAGTTGCATAACCATTCGGAAGTGCCATAATGACCTCATGAATTCCTGCATTTTTTGCGGCCTGTTCCACTTCTTCTGCAGAGGCTTCGCGGTTTCCCATACGAATGTTGTTTTCCACGGTATCATGGAACAGGAAAGAATCTTGAAACACGTAAGATACCAAACCCATTAGTTTTTGCATCGGAATCCGGCGGATATCCACGCCTCCTATTTGGATCTCTCCCTTCTGCGGCTCATAAAACCTCAGCAAAAGCTGTGCCAGCGTGGATTTCCCTCCCCCGGAAGGACCGACAATACCGGTAACGGTTCCCTGCGGCAGATGAAAGGAAAGGTTTTTTACCGCCTGAATATTATCTTCCCCGTAAGAAAAAGATACATCATCAAAGACAATATCATAGGATTTCGGACTTTCATTTCCTGATTCGTCGATCTCGGGCTGTTTTATTATCCTGTCGATACGGGCTACCCCTTCCGTAATGCGCCCGCTGTGTACCACCATCTGCATCATATTTTCCAACGGTTCCTTCAGCCCTCCTCCCACAAGGAAAAATAAAAGTATCACCGGCAGAAAATCCATATAACCGGACGAAAAAGGAATGATAAGCAGTATGGCAGGCAAAAGAAACAGCATTTGCGCTCCGAAAAAGGCATAATACGCTCCCATGCTTCCCGCAAAGTGATGTGCGGTCTTTTCCACTGTAACCACATAGGAGGAAACATCATTTCCATAGCGCTGAAAGGCTCCGAGTGTCCGGTTGAATATTTTTATTACGGGCATGCCATGTATGTACTCTACGATCGTTCCTTCCATTTTTTCCTTGGCATTGTGCATATCCACCTGTGTCTGTGCACCTTTAGGGTTTTTCAGCCCGCCGGAAAGCAGCAGTATGGAAATAAAAATGGGAACCAGTGTCACCAGGGCCAGCCGCCAGTCCATGGCAAACAGATAGATGAGAGTGAATACAGGAGTTGCCACTGCTGCCGCAATATCGGCAATATGATGTGCAATAAAGACCTCGATCTGTTCTACATCATCCGATATCACTTTCTTAAGAGCGCCCTGCGTAGTACCGGTAAAATAGCCGGAAGGAATACGGGCCAGTTTCTCCATGAGCTTTAGGCGCAGCTCATAGATAATGTCGTAGGCAGCGCCATGTGCCAAAGCGGAAGAGCTGAACGCACAGACACCGTACACAATCGCGGCGGCAAATGTGAAGCCGATCAGCGTGTAGACTTTATGAATATCAATCGACGCCGGATCGGCGTAATGCGGCAACAGCTCCTTAATGACTCCGTAAATCGTAAAAAAAGGGACCAGCCGTGCGCCTGAGGAAAAGACGGACAAAAGGCAGGCTGCAATCAGCTTTCTCTTTTTGGATCCTGCAATTTCCATCAGGCGGGAAATACCAGTCTTTTCCTTGGGCATTTTATTTTTCTTGTTCATGTGTAACTCCTTTCAAATATTATTTCAGTTAGTATTCACTAACCTTGGTCCAAAACAAAAGTGTGCTTCGCACACTCTCGCAACCACATATCTCAGCAGCATAGCTTTTGTTCAGCGCTCCTACGCTTCTTTTTCAAAAATACAAGAAAATAAAAGCTCATAAATCTGATGAAAAGTTCTGTCAAGCGCATCTTCATACAAATCATCCTGATGAAATAGCGCCAGTGCCATGATTTTAATAAGGTTAGCGACCATTTTGAAGTCTATATCCCGGCGCATCCCTTCCATATGGGCAAAAAGACTGCTCATTACATGCGAATCTGCGTCCGGGTCTAACCCATACTCCGGAGGTAATACCGCTTTCAGCCTTGCCTCATCTTCCGCGGTAAGATACTTGTAAATACTGTCCTCGCTGAATATGATTTTCTTTAGGAACATCTTGGCTTCCGGTATGGTCATTTTTTCCCGGTCACCTAATGTATCCATAAAAAACTGTTTCGCTCTATCTCTTTGGTACTTAATAATCTCATACACAAACACTTCCTTGGACGGGAAAAAATTATAAAAAGTACTTTTCCCCAACCCCACCGCCTTCATAATCTTTTCTACCGAAGCGTGAGTCATTCCCTGTTCCTTGATGAGCGTAAAACCTGCATCCAATATTCTGACCCTGATTTCCTCACGTTCCTGCAAGTCAAATATCTTAGGTGACATCCTCTATTCTCCTATCTCTAAACACGTTTCAAAAAAGCGACCATTTTTTAAATAATGGTCACATTAAATATATTGTATTATTCTATACTTGTCAAGAATGATTTGGAACTTTTTATGAAAGAATAAAAGTAATTTCCTATTACGATTAGGGTGTCAAAAGGTCCTCTTTAAAAAAATCGGGTCAATATGCCCAAAACAAAAAGAACGAATGCGCCTATGAAAATATTTAGAAGTTCTTTCTCTGGACATTTGTTTTCTGGTATGTTTGGCGGGGATGGACTGAGAATTAGAACTTCTTATATATTGGAATCCGGCGCAGGAGTCTTTTTGTTTTGGACATATTGTCCAGAGACGTTCGCAAAAAGGACCTTTTGACACCCTAATCCTATTACATAAAAAAGCCCTCTGAATTTCTTCAAAGGGCCATCATTTTTTCAGATTGTCCGCAACCGTTATTCCGGCTGACCGAATAAGACTTTTATTCATTATAAGGCCGGTTTATCTGGCAGAAAACTCAACCTCCGTATATTCCTTATAATCCATACGGTTGTCATAAAGCTTTCTTATTTCCGCAGCTATGGTAGGCATCAAGCTAAGGCCAACTGCCGCAAACCAGTGAGAAGGCTCAATTACCGTCAGCCCTAAGTGTATTCCAATAGCTGGAACGGTACATAGGACGGTCAGCACCAGAAGCATACTTACCGCACTGACCACCAGCAGCGGATTATCAAACAAAGATCGTTTGAACATAGATTCCCTGCTTCGCACGGTGAATATATGAAGGATCGAGGTCCATCCCAGAACTAAAAATGCCAGTGTCTGCCCCATCTCTGCAGACGGATTTCCCATACCGACAGGAACATATGCTCCTATATAGAAGGCGGCCAGTACAACCAGTGAACAGACGATTGTCTGCTGTATAATAACATTGAGCAATCCACCGCCAAACAAACTCTCCGAACGTTTAACCGGTCTGCTTTCCATAATTCTTGCTGCCGAATCTTCTTTCGCCAGCTGCAGGCCGGGAATGCCGTCTCCTAGAACATTGATCAGCAGAAGCATTACAGGAGTAACCAAAACTCCCCATCCTACAATTTGCGCAAACAGCATGACAACAATCTCAGAAAGGTTGCAGACCAGCAGAAAATAAATAATTTTTTTTACATTGGAATAAACTTTCCGGCCTTCATGTACGGCTTCCACAATGGTTGCAAAATTGTCATCGGTCAATATCATATCAGAAGCGCTCTTAGCCACTTCCGTTCCCGCTTGGCCCATGGCAACACCAACATCGGCTGCTTTCAGGGCCGGAGCATCGTTGACCCCGTCACCAGTCATCGCAACCACTTCCCCCTTTTTCTGCCATGCTTCCACAATACGTATTTTGTCAGAAGGGGACACCCTTGCATATACAGAGTAATCTTCAATCGAAGCTAACAGCTCTTCATCCGTCAATTCCTCCAACTCTACCCCGGTAATAACCTTTTGACCGTCAGACAAAATGTCCAGCTCTTTCGCAATGGCTCCGGCTGTAGCGGCGTGATCGCCGGTTATCATTATAGTACGGATACCCGCTTTTTTAGCTCTTTGTATTGCTACCGCAGCCTCTGGTCTGGGCGGGTCGATAAGTCCCACAATTCCGATGAAGGTAAGCTCTCTTTCCACCGATTCCAACTCTTCTTCACCGGGCAGCATGTCAATATGCTTTATTCCCAGTGCAATGACTCTTAGGGCATCTTCCGCAAACGCATCGTGTAATTTGTGGATGTTCTCTATTTCTTCTTCATTCTCCCGGTCAAAAGGGATTCTGTCTATGGCGCCTTTGGTAAGGACAATAAATCCGCCCTTCGGATCTCTGATTATAACGGTCATCATTTTTCTTTCGGAGGAAAAAGGGATCTCAGCAACCCTTGGATATTCTCTTTCCATCACATCCTTATCCAGGCCTTTTTCACTAAAAAGACGTATGATGGCCGCTTCCGTTGCATTCCCCATATACTGGATATTTCCCTCTTTATCCTCTTGAATCACCGCATTGCTGGCACAGGCGAGCATCTTCAGAAATTCTGTCTGATCCTCCGTAAACTCGTCGGTATCTTTTGCCGGTTTTCCTCCGCTCAGGCACAGCCGCTTGATAGACATCCGATTCTGCGTAAGCGTTCCTGTTTTATCCGAACAGATTACAGATGTATTGCCCAGTGTCTCCACCGCGGGAAGCTTCCTGATCAGTGCATTTTTGCCTACCATATTTTTAACGCCATGAGACAGGCTTAATGTCACAATCAAGGATAAGGTCTCGGGAACTGCCGCCACTGCCAAGGTCACCGCCAGCATGATCATGCTCCAGAAATCCGATCCCTGCCTCATCCCGATAAGGAATAGGATGGCGGCAGATATGACAGCAACCGTGCTGATGTTCTTTCCGACCCGGTCTAACCTTTGCTGCAATGAAGTTTTCCCTTTTATCGTGCTCTCCAAAAATCCGGCGATTTTTCCCATCTCGGTATTCATCCCGGTTTCTGTAACAACAGCAACTGCATTTCCCGCTGTAACAAGGCAGCCGGAAAATATCATATTGCTCTGTTCCGCTATGGGAATCTTCTTGGGAGCTAATACCGAAGCATTCTTCTCCAACGGTTCGCTTTCCCCTGTCAGAGAAGATTCATCGACCATAAGGTTGTTGCTTTCCAGAATTCTTGCATCTGCCGGAATCAAAGAGCCTGCTTCTACCAGAATTGTATCGCCCGGTACAAGCTCTGCCGTATTAATCTCCTGCCTCATCCCGTCTCTCATTACAAGGCAAGATGGACTGTTAAGATCAGCCAGAGATTCCAATGCCTTCTCGGCCTTTCCTTCCTGGGTAATGGCTAAAATTAAATTCATAACAATAATTACGGATATTACCAGCGGTTCTATAAAGCCTTCCCCATGCTTTAGTGCCAGCAAAAAGGAAAGGAGCGCTGCTATGATAAGAACTATCGTTGAGACATCTTTTAGATGATGAAGGATCGTCCTGATAAGACTTGGCTTTTTACCTTTTGAGAATTCATTTTTACCATATTGTATCTGCTTTTCTTTTATCTGTTCTGACGAAAGCCCCATTGCCATGTTGCCTTCTAATTGTTCTAACACCTCATTTTTATTCTTTTCGTACCATCTCATAAACTCATCCTTTCTTTCATTTATACATAACGCGCACTGCTGTAACCAATACCTCAACAAAATAATAGGTAGAGTTTCTATCTATTATTTTATTGGAAAGCAGGCTCTTCGCCTGCTGAATTTTCCGCAAAAAACATGTTTCCTGAAGTTTATGATTTTAAAAGATTATCATAAACTTTAAATAACAGTGTTCTTAAAGTGTGAATTTCTTCCTTTGTCATGCCTTGTAAAAGCTTTTCTTCCATGCTGTTAAAAACTTCCCGGATATCAGATACCAGCTGCTCTCCCCTGGCGGTGATTATCAGCTCCATGGCACGCCGGTCTTCTTTACTGACAGTTCTGATAACATAACCCTTTTCTTCCAGGCAATTCAGAAGACTGGTAACCGTAGGCCCGCGCAAATCCATGCGCTCCTCCAGATAATGCCTGCTTATGACATGATGCGCTTTTATATTGTCATAAATAAGACCTAAAAGCCTCCCCTGCTGGTGAGTAATTCCCAGCTGCTTCAATCTCTGGTCGCTCATGTAATAGAGAACATGGGAGATACTTCCGAAACAGGAACCAAATACTCTTTCTTCACTTTTAATCATCACTGTATCCTCAATATTAGGTAGGATTACTACGTAGGTTCTATACCAATTTTAACAATATCTTTTTTTATTTGTCAAGATAAATTTTATTTTTTTATCCAATAGAGTTGTTTCCAGCTGCGTAAGAACGTGATTCAAGAGATGATTTCTGCTTCGCATAGCACAGTTCCGGCCAACTTGGCCCGAAGTAAGTTCGAATTGTGAAGCCGGGAAAAATGCTGTATAATAATTATGAATTGATACCATCGTTTGACAAGGTCTTATCCGACCGTGTTTGACCTTGTCAAACGATGGTATGGGCTATTCATAAAACAAATCCTACAAGTATTAGTTTTTTATGAGGGGGTATTCAAATGATATTCACGACCTTTTATTTTAGCGGAACGGGGAACACAAAATGGGTTGTCGAACAGTTTAACCGTATTTTGAATGAGACTTCTCATCAAACCGCATCCTACGCTATCGATAATTTTAATCGGATATCAAAAGAAGAAATAACCGATATTATAAAGAAATCGACGTATATCGGCCTTGCACACCCAATATATGGCGCTAATGTACCCCCCATTATGAAAGAATTTATATCCTTGCTGGTGGAAATCGTCTGGATAGAAAAAATACCCGCAAAGCCTTTATACATAATTAACACCTTTGGATACGTCAACGCTTTCGGCCCGTTTGCGGCGCGGAAGTTATTGGGAAAGGAATGCTTTAATATCAAAGCCTATAGCAATATCAAGCTTTGCAATAATGTCTCCACGCATTCGCACAAAACAGCACCGATAACAGATGAAAAATTAAGCATCAGAAAACAACGTGCCATAGCTGAGCTGCGTAAACTTATCCAAGATATCTTGTCTTCCAGAAAACATAGCAAGGGCATCGGGTTCTATCTGCTGCCCGGAATAATAATACGTAAAATATCCAATCAAAGTGTAAAGAACCATTATCAGGCGTTAAGTGTGCAGATGGGTACCTGTACCAAGTGCATGCTATGTGTGCAAAGATGTCCTGCCAACAGCATTTCATTTACAAATGAACGATTTACATTCTCTCCCAAATGCACAGCATGTATGCGCTGCTATAACTTTTGTCCCACCGCCTCCGTATTAGTAAATGAGATTTTTACCGATCCCCAGGAATATTTCCGTTATAGAGGGCCTGGCAAATCATAAAATGCTCTCACTTCTCTTTAATGCTCAAATAACAGGAGGTGAGATTGTACAGAGGAAAGCGGCGGCTTCGTGATTTGATAGCATGATAGAAATAAAGCGGGAAATATAATTATTCCTCATATTGATTTCCGCTATTTTCTTTATTTAATGTCCCTGATAACTCAATCATTAAAAACTTCGTCAATTCATTTACTACCGGTCGGTGTTTTATCCCTTTGGGAACAATAATAAGTTCTCCTGTATTCACTTTTGTTTTTTCATCTTCCGTTTCTAAATAAAAACTACCCTCAATAACATAGAACAATTCGTCGGAATTCTCATGAACGTGAAAATCCAATGTGCGGCTCTCGACCCGAACTATACTCAAAATATTTTCGTTTAAAACCCCCACTTTTTTATAAGTGTATAATTCAACAATTTTATCCACTTCTTTTAACAGATTTACTACTTCCATATGCTGCACCTCCATATTTTTTTTGATTTGCTTGCCTTTATATGATATCATTAAAAATATCAATCTGTGAAATTGATTATTTTGATTTAATCAATCTTTATTCCAGATAGTTATGCTATCATTCGGGAGGCTTGCCTACTATGGAGTTAAAACGTTTGCACACTTTTCTAACATTAAGTGAAATTAAAAACTTTACAAAAACTGCTGAATATCTTCATTATGCTCAATCAAATGTTACCACTCAAATACAACAACTGGAAAAAGAGCTCGGTGTAAGGCTTTTTGAGCGTATGGGTAAAAATATTACCCTTACTCCGGAAGGAGAAGAGTTAACTGTGTACGCCAGACAAATGCTTCATTTGTCAGATGATCTAAAATATAAATTTGCCAATAAAAATGATTATGGCCGTATTACTATTGGGGCATCGGAATCCATATGTATTTACAGGCTTCCTGAAATTATAAAGGCTTATCAGGCAGAACATCCCAATACGGAATTATATTTAAACGTTTTGGACACAGCTGACTTTATCCCTTTACTTACTAATAATACAATTGATATTGCATTTACTCTTGATGTGTCCATAAATAATCCATCAATAAATACCGCATTGCGAATTGATGAAACTATTTGTGCTTTTTCTATCCCTGAAAATCCACTTGCACAAAAACCGGCGGTATCCATTGAAGATTTTTTTAATGTTCCTTTCATCTTGACAGGACGGGACTGCTGTTATCGAAAAATGTTTGAAAAGGATTTGCTGGATGCTTCAATAATACCTAAAATTGTTCTCGAAACAAGCAGTCTGCAAGTAATTAAGCAGACTGTACTTAGCGGGCTCGGCATATGTGTTCTTCCTCAATTATCTGTGCAAAAAGAATTAGATAACCATGAATTAGTGAAGCTTAATTATACGACAAACTATAAACTCGCTTCACAACTGATATATCATAAGAATAAATGGATTTCAGAAAACTTGAAAGATTTTATTGATACGGTAAAAACAAAAATACCGCCGATTGATTAATCGGCAATCGGAAGTACAAAAGTGAATACGCTTCCTTTTCCCAGCTTGCTGCTAACTGAAATACTCCCGTTGTGGGCCTCCACGATCCATTTGACCATTGAAAGCCCCAATCCCACACCGCCTGCCCTAGTCGACGTTCTCGACGGGTTGACTTGATAAAAACGTTCCCATATCCGCGGAAGATGCTCCTCGGCTATCCCGATTCCGTCATCGGCAACAGAACCGATAATGTTGTTTCCGTCTTTCACAAGTCCGATTACGATATGTCCTCCGGGTTTACTATATTTAACGGCATTTGATACAAGGTTTATGAGCATGCGCAGCATCATCGTTTCATCCGCCTGCACATGTAAGCCGGATGTAATATCGGTTTGTATTTCTATATCTTTTTCATTTGCCGCTTCGTACTGTTCCTCCGCAACCATCTCGGTCAGCTCACTCAGATTAAGCAGCTCCAAAGTCAGCATCTTATGTCCCATATCAATCCTGGAAAGCATCAGGAGGTGGGAAATCAATCCTGATATTTTGCGGGCTTGTGCCAGTACAACTGAAAGCGCATCTTTCGCCTCATCTATCGTCTTTGCATTTTCCAAGGCATATTCGCTCTGCGACACGATCGCCGAGACGGGTGTCCTCAGCTCGTGGGAAACATCCAGGGTAAATTGCTTTTCACTTTCAAACGATTGTTCCAAGCGTCCAATCATATCGTTAAAGGTTTTTGCCACGGTATATATTTCATCCTTGCCCTCGCCGATTTGGATTCTCTGTGAGAGATCACGGCCTCCCCCGATGCGCTCCGCCGCCTCGTTGATCTGCCTTACGGGCTTAAACGCCTGGCCCGTGATGAAGTATCCTCCTAACGCGACAACGACGACCAGAAAAGGCAATGTAACTCCGGCAATGGAAAGCATAGTGATCAGCGCGCTTTCAGAATCGGAGATAGCCGTAATGCCTCGTATCCATACATCACCATACTCCGCAAAAGAAACGCGGCTGTCGTACACATACCATTTCGAGCTGCCGTTATTTACCGTCCGTACCGTATTATTTGTAAAGCCCTGAGGACTTTTAATGTTTTCCGGTAATTCTCCGTATACTTTTTGCATGTCCTTGCTGTATACGGATAAATAGACCTGAAAATAGAAGGAATCAAAATCATTGTCGATCTTCAATTCTCCATCCTCATAGTCAATTTTATTAAGTCTATCCTCAACCACCCCTACAAGAACGTTTTTTGTCGAAGTCTCTTCAAGGCCTTTGCTAATGAAAAATATAAACATCATCATCAGAGAGACCAGAACGACCATCAGCGTGGTATACCAGAGAGTCACCTTTGTTTTAATCGAAATCCTATTCATTCATCCTCCCTCAGAACATAACCTGTTCCCCTGATTGTGTGGATGAGTTTCCTGGAAAAATCCTCATCGATTTTTTTTCTCAGATAGCGGATGTACACATCGATTACATTGGAGCCGCCTTCATAGTCGTAATTCCAGATATGCTGTGAAATCTTTTCCCTCGTCAGCACAATGCCTTTATTATGCATCATAAATTCCAGTATTGCGAATTCCTTGCTGGACAGCAATATCGAAGTACCGCCTCGGGTCACTTCCCTGAAATCACAATCCATAACCAGGTCTGCAACAGACAGCACGTTACTGACATGACCGGAGGAACGCCGGATCATGGCGCGAATCCTCGCCAGTAACTCATCAAAAGCAAATGGTTTTACAAGATAATCATCCGCCCCTTTATCCAGGCCTGCAACACGATCTTCTATACTGTCGCGCGCCGTCAATAACAGAACCGGTGTTTTATTGCTTTGAGAGCGGATCCTTCTTAATACCTCAAGACCATTAATACCCGGCAGCATGATATCAAGAATAACAGCATCGTATTCCGCACAATTGATGTAATCAAGAGCCTCGTCGCCATTCATGCACCAATCTACGGCATAATGTTCCGATTCCAGTTTCTTCACTATAACGTCATTCAAATCAGGTTCATCTTCAACTACCAGAATGCGCATATGTCACCTCCATAGAAATTTACTATTTATTTTAGACAATCCTCATTAAAGAAAGATTAAATTCACAGCCGGCGCCCATACCGGGAGCCATGGATGATTCACCTTATACAATAACAATATCATTATACCATGTTCTTCATTTCCGTCACCTTGATACAGTTATTGATGATGATATCCCTGTACGGAAAATGTTTCAGTTTAAAAACAGCAGCTTTAATCTCTCTTTAATAAAGTTCAATTACAATACAAAAAGTAAAATTGGGAGCCTTCGTCAATCGATAGTACCAGCGAGGGATGTCCCAAAATATAGGATTTATATATCAAGGAGGATTTGTACATGACATTCTGGGATAATCTTTTTTCTAACTTTGGGCTTACGCAAGTGACCTTACCGCAGGTTGTAATGATATTGCTCGCTTTCTTTTTAACATATCTCGCCATCGTTAGAAAATATGAACCGCTATTGCTTCTTCCTCTGGCTTTTGGCATGATGATCGCCAATATTCCGTTGGCGGGTCTTTCCGCATATGATGAGGGTGGCTTACTTTATTACTTGTATCGGGGGATTGATTTAGGTATTTATCCGCCGATGATTTTTTTGTGTATCGGAGCTATGACCGACTTTGGTCCGTTGATCGCTTCTCCCCGCAACGCGCTTATCGGATTGGGCGGTCAGCTTGGTATTTTTGCCGCCATGGGAAGCGCCTTATTAATAGGGCAGGGCCTCGCCTACATTATCCCCGGATTGGAACCATTTACTCTGGGCGAGGCCGCTGCTATTGGTATTATCGGCAGTTCAGACGGCCCAACTTCTATTTACACCGCAGATCGTCTTGCGCCTGATCTATTACCCGTAATTACGATTGCTGCCTATTCATACATGGCATTGATTCCCATTATACAACCTCCGATTATGCGGGCGCTTACCACACCGGAGGAACGGGTTATTGTTATGCCGGAATCAAAAAAAGTAACCCGCAGGCAAAAAATTCTTTTTTCTATTGGCATAACTCTTGTTACATTGTTTTTGGTTCCTGCAGCAGGTTCATTAATTGCCATGCTCATGCTGGGAAATCTGATCAAAGAAAGCGGCGTAACCGAACGATATATCCGCTCCTTACAAAACGATCTGTTAAATATATTAACATTGCTGATCGGCCTTTCTGTCGGTGCAACTGCTACCGCAGAACGGATTCTGAACCCTCAAACTATCATGATTATCTGTTTGGGGCTGTTCGCTTTCGCCTTTGGAACGATTGGCGGTATTACTATAGCAAAGATCCTGTGTAAAATAACCGGAGGAAAGGTAAATCCTTTAATTGGAAATTCAGGTGTATCCGCTATGCCGATGGCTGCCCGCGTTTCTCAAAAACTGGGGCAGGAATATAATCCCCATAATCATCTTTTAATGCATGCAATGGGCCCTATCGTATCGAGCACGATTGGTTCCGCATTGATAGCAGGAATCTTTATTACTCTTTTTGGTTCCTGATATTATAAAAAAGCCCTCCGGATTTCTCCCAATGGCATTAAGTTAAGAAAAGACTCGCATCACAAAATACGTGGTGTGGGTCTTTTTTTGCTATTTTTGCTTGACAAGATAATAAAAATGTGTGGCCGCTTTCGCGACTGATATTTATAGCGGT
>JAEYJO010000028.1 GCA_023408815.1 Bacillota bacterium
ACCGCTATAAATATCAGTCGCGAAAGCGGCCACACATTTTTATTATCTTGTCAAGCAAAAATAGCAAAAAAAGACCCACACCACGTATTTT
Organism: Bacillota bacterium; assembly: GCA_023408815.1. Classification (GTDB taxonomy): domain Bacteria; phylum Bacillota; class Clostridia; order Lachnospirales; family Lachnospiraceae; genus Kineothrix. The sequence goes on from JAEYJO010000028.1 coordinate 92, forward strand.
GTGATGCGAGTCTTTTCTTAACTTAATGCCATTGGGGATTATCCTGACGGTGTTCTTTTCTATATGGTCCGTTGTCGGGGCAGAAGGTATTTTGCCCCGGTATTATATTAATTTAAAAAGTTCTTGAAAAAATGAAAAATGGTGCTATAATATTCCTAAATACTTTGAATATCAAAATATTATAAATTCAAATTAAAAATGATTCAATGAAATTCGATGAAAAAGGAGTATCATACGATGGGCAACAGAAGTTGGGACGAAGCGATAAAGGATTTGGAGGTACGCCGCGAGAAGGCTGCGCTGGGCGGCGGTACTGCAAAAATCGAAAAACAGCACCAAAGCGGAAAGCTCACGGCGAGAGAAAGAATAGAAATACTTTTGGATAAAGGCACCTTTGTGGAAGTGGATGGCTTTGTAGAATCCAGAATCGACGATTTCGATCTGGATAAGCGGCGGGTACCGGGGGATGGTGTAGTGACGGGCTATGGAGAAATCGGCGGGCGGCTGGTATTTGTGGCGAGCGAAGACTTCACGGTAATCGGAGGAACATTAGGAGAGTACCATTCCTATAAGATCTGTCACATACAGGATATGGCAATGCAGATGAAGGCCCCTATTATCTGTATCAATGACAGCGGCGGAGCGAGAATCGAGGAGGGAATTTCATCACTCAGCGGATACAGCGGCATATTTTTGCGCCATACGAAGGCTTCCGGAGTGATTCCTCAGATTTCTGTCATTCTTGGTCCCTGCTCCGGCGGTGCATGCTATGCGCCGGCAATCTGCGATTTTATTTTTATGGTAAGTGATATCTCCAAGATGTTCATTACCGGACCTAATGTGGTAAAGACGGTTATCAACGAGGAGGTATCCGTAGATGAGCTGGGCGGGGCGCAGGTACACGCCAAAAAGAGCGGTGTCGCACATTTTGTTTATCAATCCGAGGGCGACTGCCTTATGGGAGTGAGAAAGCTTCTCTTTTATCTGCCGTCAAACAACAAGGAAACGGCTCCCGTCGTGAAAAATATAAAGGAGCGTCCCTCGGTTCTGTTCAGCGTGAATAAGGTGATCGAGAAGTTCGGAAGTCTTGGAAAGACGTTATCGCAGGGGGAAAAAGACAAAGTGAACCGTATCAGGGAGATCGTGCCGGATAATTCCAGACGCGCTTATGATGTGAAGGAAGTGCTGGAATGCATCGTGGATGAAGGAAGCTTCTTTGAGGTACAAAAGGAATTCGCTGCCAATGCTGTGGTCGGATGGGCGCGAATGGACGGGGAGGTCGTAGGCTTTGTGGCAAATCAGCCCAATGCGATGGGCGGTTCCCTGGACTATCATGCCTCCGATAAGATTGCCCGTTTTATTCGCTTCTGCGACTGCTTCAATATTCCTTTAGTAACCTTGGTTGACGTTCCGGCGTTCCTGCCGGGGACGGAGCAGGAGCACAACGGAATCATAAGGCACGGAGCGAAGGTGCTGTACGCTTATGCGGAGGCCACAGTTCCGAAGATCTCCCTCATCATGCGCAAGGCCTACGGAGGGGCATATATAGCTATGAACTCCAAGGAAATGGGAGCGGACATGGTATTCGCATGGCCCATTGCGGAAATCGCGGTCATGGGTGGAGACGGAGCTGTAAATATTGCGTTCAAACGTAAAATCAAAGAAGCGCAGGATCCGCAGGCAATGCGCGAACAATGCAAGCAGGAATATGAGGATCGATTCTTAAATCCTTATGTGGCGGCGGCGAGGGGCTATGTGAACGAAGTGATTAAGCCGGAGGAAACGAGAGAGAAAATATTAAAGGCATTAAAGGCGCTGAAAAGCAAATCTGTGGAAAGCCCCTACAAAAAGCATGGGAATATACCTCTGTAAATTGCCGGAAAACATAGAATGTTGAAGTCACAGAAAAGATGCGGTAAGGAATTCGAAATTCGGATTCCTTACCGCATCCTCTATTTTATTTCATAGGAAGGACCTTGTTACGTTGCAGTAGTAAAGTTTCGGTCTCCTATGAAATAAAAGCACTCCGCGCAGGATGCACAGCTTCGCGCGCGGAACAAAAGCTGTGCTGCTGAAGTATTGGGCCGCGTAAGTGTGCGAAGCACACTTTTGTTCTAATAGGAAATACCTATTAATAAATTCACTTATATGATCAGCAAAAATAATTAAACAACATTCCGGTATAAGCGCTCGTAATATAAGGAGTAGGATAATTCTTCCCCGGACTCTTATATGCAACGATAGTCTTATTTGCATAATTCATGGGATTGAGCGATATCTGGTCGGTCTTGCGGATTAAGGAATTGGCGAAGTTCTTAATGGAGGAAAAATCCTCTTTGGCGTAGCTGGATAAAACTGCCGAAGCCAATTCATCCTTATCGATATTGATCGTTCCGTTGTCCTGAATCTTAAGACCGATAACGTCGAAGCTGCTCTGGTAACGGTCGGTAATTCCCTTCATCTCGCTTAACAAACGGCGGCTGCCGGAAAAATTGTCGGTATAGCCGGCCATATCCTCTATAAAAGAATTATAACTCTTTAAGAGTGCGTTGATATTTTCTGTCAGGGATTCTACGTCCGTCTTTAAACCGATGGTAGCTGCCTGCCCTGCCATACTGCTGACGCCTCTTAAGGTAACTTCATAAAGTCCATCGACAGTAAAGGTATTGGATGTCGAAGTACGGGGCATTCCGTTCAATAAAAACCCAGCATTGGAAGCCGGACGTGCGAGATAATCCAGACCGAAATAAGAAACGGAACCGGAACTCTTGCTCGTATGGTCGTCCGAAACAGTGAAGATGGAAGAACCGCCGTCCTTCAATCCCTCTGAAATTGAGCTTAAGCGAAGCGAGCTGTTGCCCTTGCCATCGTCGATGACATCTGCCCTCAATCCGATATCCGCATTGGTTATCAGCCTTGAAAGGCGTCTCTGAACCTCTCGGTTAGTTTCATTTTCTTTTATATTATACTGGAACTCGTAGTTCAAATCGTTTATACTGATATCGAAAGAATAGGTATCCGGAGAAAGCTTTGTCTTCGTGTCCGGAAGGAATACTCCGATATTAAACTGACCGGAGGCCAAAGAATTGACTTCAATATTATAGGAAGGAACTTCCTGATTCCCGGATGCATCGATTTGCTCTCCGATGAAGGAGACGGAGACCATATCCTCGTTGCTGGAATAAGCGGCCTTTTTATTCAAGATCTTCTCCTCATCCAAGCCGCCTAAGGAAGCGATAGCGCTTCGAAGTGCTCTGGCATCCTCCTTGATTCCCACCGCGAAGGTTTTGGCTTCTTTGCTGGTATCGAGTTTGTACAGAGGGGCATCCTTATTCAACTTGATAATGGAGTTGTATATGCTGCGAAGTTCGCTTTTCTTGTGTGTATCAAAACGCGAATTCCTGTTAGGTGCATAAGAAGTCAGATAATTATTATGAATATTGCTTAAAACAGCGCCGTTATAGGCCATAATGTTCCCCTCCTTTCTCTTGATGAAATAACTCTTCCTATTATATTATGAAAGCCTGAAATATGGCAATATACATAATATACAAATATAACATTACTGTTCGCTCCGTTCTCAGTAATGTATGATTTCTGCATTTAAATTCGCTCCGCGAAGCAGAAATCATCGCTTGCATCACATTCTTACGCAGCTTAACAGAAAGTGTTAAGCTACGGTGTGAACAGAACCATATCCGGACTATAATATATATCGGATGGGAAAAGTAAATTAAGAATAGATTTATGTAAAAATAAATTAAAAAATTCAGGACAAAAACCGCTCTAACCAGTTGACGATGCGGATTTCTTGTGTTATAGTTATCAAACGAGATTAGTTTTAGGTCTTTTTTTTATGCTCAAAAATTGGAGGAAAAATATATGCGTACGAGAATTACATTGGCATGTACGGAATGCAAGCAGCGTAACTACAATACAACAAAAGATAAGAAAGCACATCCGGATAGAATGGAGACAAAAAAATATTGTAGATTCTGCAAGACTCATACTATGCACAAAGAAACTAAATAATTGGCCCGTAATTTTTGAAAGGAGTACAATATGGGAGATTCCGCAAATACAGATAAAGCACCGAAGACGGATTTTTTCAAAGGTGTAAAAACTGAATTTAAGAAAATTACATGGCCGGATAAGGATGCACTTCTCAAACAGTCTACAGCAGTTGTCTGCGCCTCGGTTGTAGTAGGAGTAATCATTGCCGTACTCGATTTTATTATTCAGTATGGTGTAGATTTCATGACGACGTTATAGAGTGAGGGTGGATAAATGTCAGAAGCAAATTGGTATGTAGTGCATACCTATTCCGGGTATGAGAATAAAGTCAAAGCCAATATTGAGAAGACAATCGAGAACAGACATCTGGAGGAAGAGATTCTGGAGGTCCGTGTACCTATGCAGGACGTCGTGGAGATGAAGAACGGCGCTAAGAAGAATGTTCAGAAAAAGATGTTCCCGGGTTATGTTCTTATTAATATGGTAATGAACGACGACACTTGGTATGTTGTCAGGAATACGAGAGGTGTTACGGGCTTTGTGGGTCCGGGAAGCAAGCCGGTACCGCTTACGGAAGCAGAAATGAAGCCTCTTGGCATTCGAATGGAAAATATTTCCGTGGATTTTGCAGAGGGAGATACGATTGCGGTCGTTGCCGGAGTTTGGAAGGACACGGTGGGTGTCGTACAGAGAATCGATTACGGCAAACAGACGGCTACGATTAATGTAGAGCTTTTCGGCAGAGAGACGCCGGTCGAGATTGGTTTTGCAGAAGTAAGAAGGATGTAAGCGATATTTTGTCGGAATTCTTTTTCCGATTGAAATATAAATCAGTAACAGGAATAGCCCTGGGGATTTTTTCAGGGCAGTGGGAGCATCATCCCATCGGCTTTTACCGTATGGAGGATGAAGCGCCAGACCACAATATTTTAGGAGGTGCCAAAATGGCAAAAAAAGTAGAAGGATATATTAAGTTACAGATTCCTGCCGGAAAAGCAACACCGGCTCCACCGGTTGGTCCAGCACTTGGACAGCATGGTGTTAACATCGTTGAATTTACGAAACAGTTCAACGCCAGAACAGCGGATAAGGGAGATACGATCATCCCCGTTGTTATTACGGTATATGCAGATAGAAGCTTCAGTTTTGTTACAAAGACTCCGCCTGCAGCAGTACTTCTTAAGAAAGCATGCAACCTTAAGTCCGGTTCGGCAGTGCCTAACAAGACGAAGGTAGCAACGATTTCCAAAGACAAAGTGAAAGAAATCGCTGAGCTGAAATTGCCTGATTTGAATGCGGCTTCCATCGAAGCGGCTATGAGCATGATCGCAGGTACAGCAAGAAGTATGGGCATTACAGTAGAAGATTAATAACAAGTAAAAGTGGGAGGCAATGATGATTGCCGGTTGAACCATAGGAGGAATTGACAATGAAACATGGAAAAAAATATAATGAAGCTGCAAAGCAGGTAGACCGTTCCGTTCAGTATGAAGCAGCAGATGCGATCGCTCTCGTAAGAAAGACTGCTACCGCAAAATTCGATGAGACGATTGAAGTTCATATCAGAACAGGCTGTGACGGACGTCATGCAGAACAGCAGATTCGTGGTGCCGTTGTATTACCTAACGGTACAGGTAAAGAAGTAAAAGTATTGGTATTCGCAAAAGGAGACAAGGCTTCCGAAGCAGAAGCAGCAGGAGCTGATTTCGTAGGCGGCGATGAGCTTATTCCCAGAATCCAGAACGAAGGCTGGTTAGATTTCGACGTTGTTGTTGCTACCCCTGATATGATGGGTGTTGTAGGACGTCTCGGTAAGGTTCTCGGACCGAAAGGTTTGATGCCTAACCCGAAGGCTGGAACGGTAACGATGGATGTAACCAAGGCAGTTAATGATATCAAGGCTGGTAAGATCGAGTACAGATTAGACAAATCCAACATCGTACACGTACCTGTTGGCAAGGCTTCCTTTACGGAGGAGCAGCTGTCACAGAACTTCGGCGCGTTGATGGAAGCGATTGTAAAAGCAAAACCGTCAGCATTGAAGGGACAGTATTTAAGAAGCATTACGCTTTCTTCCACTATGGGACCGGGCGTAAAGGTTAGCGTAGCGAAGTTCTAATATGCGTTGCTTGTAGAGTTTGCAAGGGCTGCCGCACTAAGAGATTAGTGTGACAGCCCTTTTATATCATAGGAAAGCCCTTGTTACTTTGACGTGTGAATGAATTGTGTTATAATTACAGTGTTGCTATAAAAATCAGCAGGAGCTCATAATAAATGAAGAGAACCCGGAGAAGAAAAACACACTTCCTGAATATCTTACTAACCTTCTGGATAACTTTTGCCGGAGTGGTGATTATAGGAGTTGCAGGAATATTGATATATAATACCATTGTGGGGAAAGCAGATGCGGTGGCACTTTCACCCTCCGGTTTGTCGGAGGTCGTTTCACATATGTTTTCGGAGAAAATACCGGAGGCGAAGGCGGGGGAAGAGGCGCTTGCTCCAAGCGGACGATATGGAGAGATTCTGGCGGATGAAGAGTATATGGCCGAGAACAATATTTACGCGAAGGAGGCAGCTTCGGCTGAAGAGGTAACGCTGTCCTTTGGCGGGGATATACTGTTCGACCCGAGTTACAGCGTTATGGTAAAACTGCTGCAGAGGACAAACGGCATCTATGACAGCATATCTGCGGAATTGCTGGACGAAATGAAGAGCGCGGATATTTTAATGCTGAACAATGAATTCCCTTATTCCGACAGAGGAACGCCGACGCCGGAGAAACAGTTCACCTTCCGGGCAAAGCCTGAATCTGTAAGTCTTTTGGATGATATGGGGGTGGATATCGTATCGCTTGCCAACAATCATGCGTACGATTACGGAGAGACAGCGCTGCTGGATTCCCTGGATGTCTTAAAAGAGGCGGGGATGCCTTATGTAGGGGCGGGCCGTAATCTGGAGGAAGCAGCAAAGCCTGTCTACTTCATTATCAACGATATAAAAATAGCCTATCTGTCCGCTACTCAAATTGAGCGTCTGGACAATCCCGATACCAAGGGCGCGACGGATGACTCTGCGGGAGTATTCCGGTGCTGGAATCCTGAGGGCCTTTTGGAAGCGGTAAAGGCGGCGAAGGAAAACAGCGATTTTGTGGTGGTATATATTCATTGGGGAACAGAGAATACGGAGCAGTTAGATTGGGCCCAGCTGGATCAGGCCCCGAAAATAGTAGACGCGGGAGCAGATTTGATTATCGGCGATCATCCCCACTGTCTTCAGCCCATTCAATATGTGGATGGAGTTCCGGTGGTATACAGCCTCGGCAATTTCTGGTTCAACTCCAAGCAGGTGGATACCTGCCTGGTAAAAGCTGCCATCGATGGGAATGGATTAAAAAGCCTTAAGTTCATTCCGGCCCTGCAAAAGGACTGCCGGACCTCTTTGCTGGAGGGGGAGGAAAAGGAAAGAGTACTTGCCTATATGCGATCCATCTCTCCCGGAGTGAACATCGATGAAGAAGGATTCATAAATTAAATGGAAACTCATAAAAAAGTGTTGTTATAAAATGCTTGACAAAATGCGGAGAAATATATTATATTAATAGAGGTCGTTTTGACCGTGCCGAAGACAGTAGGTGCCGAATGTGAACAGTCATCTGTTCCTGCGGCGTAAGTGTATCGCCTACCGAGGAGAAGAGTTGATGATGTATTGTGACTTTAAACCTTTCTGTCTTCAGAGAGGTTTTTTATATGTATAAAACTCCTATCGGCAAGAAGAGGGCACAAGCCCTTACAAATCTATAAGGAGGTAGAAGAAGTGGCAAAAGTTGAATTGAAACAACCCGTCGTAGAAGAAATTTCCGCAAACATTAAAGATGCGCAGTCAGTAGTGCTCGTAGATTACCGCGGACTTACGGTAGAGCAGGATACAAGACTTCGCAAGCAGCTTCGCGAAGAGGGAATTACTTACAAGGTTTACAAGAACACGATGATGAATTTCGCGTTTAAAGGAACTGACTTCGAAGCGCTTGCTCCGTATCTGGAGGGCCCCAGCGCAATCGCGATCTCTACAAGCGATGCTACGGCACCGGCTAGAGTATTGTGCAAATTTGCGAAGGAAGCAACTAAGCTCGAAATCAAAGGTGGCGTAGTTGAAGGTTCTGCATACGATGCGAACGGCATTGCCGAAATCGCTAAAGTTCCTTCAAGAGAAGAACTGCTCTCCAAGTTACTTGGAAGTATCCAGTCTCCGATTACGAACTTTGCTCGTGTCATGAACCAGCTGGCAGAAAAAGGCGGCGCATCCGCATGCGATACACCGGCAGCAGAAGAAGCGGCTCCGGCAGTAGAAGCAACAGAGGAAGCAGCACCCGCAGCAGAAGAAACAGCGCCTGTTGAAGAAGCAGCAGCACCGGTTGAAGAAGCTCCTGCTGAATAAGAAATAAGATCAGAAAATTAAAATTAAATGAAACTTACAAAATTATAATGGAGGTAAATGAAAATGGCAAAATTAACAGCTCAGGAACTTATTGATGCTATTAAAGAGTTAACAGTATTAGAATTAAATGATTTGGTAAAAGCTTGCGAAGAAGAATTCGGCGTATCCGCAGCAGCAGGTGTTGTAGTTGCAGCAGCAGGTGCAGGCGACGGCGCAGCAGCAGAAGAAGAGAAGACAGAATTCGACGTTGAGCTTACAGAAGTTGGCCCTAACAAGGTTAAGGTTATCAAGGTTGTACGTGAAGCTACAGGCCTTGGCTTGAAAGAAGCTAAAGACTTAGTTGACACTGCTCCTAAGATGGTAAAAGAAGCTACTTCCAAGCAGGATGCTGAAGATATCAAAGCGAAACTGGAAGCAGAAGGCGCTAAAGTTACAATCAAATAATTGTATTTTACCAGAAGATATACAGCGGTATCCGAAAGTCGGATACCGCCCTTTTTATATAATAGGAAATCCTTTGGACTTCCTATTATATAAAAAGTACTTCGCAGGAACCACAGCTTTGTGAGAGGAATAAAAGCTGTGATGCCAAACATCAATTGTGCAAGAGGTGGACACTTTTGTTCGCAAAAGTCCATTTGTCTTAATTTTTTCAAAAATTTCTTGACTATACAAAATTCTTGTAGTAGAATGGATGATGCACTATTGTGTTAAGGTGTGGATACTTTTAGTAAATCATAAAGAACGGGGTGAAATGTCAATGGAAAAGAACAGAATACGTCCTATTGCCTCAGGCAAGAACATACGTATGAGTTATTCACGGCAAAAAGAGGTTTTGGAGATGCCCAATCTCATAGAAGTTCAGAAGGACTCCTATAAATGGTTTCTCTCAGAAGGCTTAAAAGAAGTCTTTGACGATATATCTCCAATTGCGGATTATAGCGGACACTTAAGTCTGGAATTCGTCAGCTTCGAATTGTGTGAAGATGATGTTAAATATTCTATTGAAAAGTGCAAAGAAAGAGATGCGACTTATGCGGCACCGTTAAAAGTTAAGGTTCGCCTTTATAATAAGGAGAAGGAAGAAATCAGCGAGCATGAAATTTTCATGGGAGATCTTCCGTTAATGACCGAGACGGGGACTTTCGTTATCAATGGGGCGGAGCGTGTTATCGTTAGCCAGTTGGTACGTTCTCCTGGCATTTATTATGCCATAGGACACGATAAGATCGGTAAGCGTCTGTTTTCTTCCACCGTTATTCCTAACCGTGGTGCATGGCTGGAATACGAGACTGATTCCAATGATGTTTTTTATGTACGTGTAGATAGAACGAGAAAAGTGCCGATTACTGTATTGATCAGAGCGTTAGGAGTCGGTACCAACGATGAAATAAGGGAGCTTTTCGGTGACGAGCCCAAGATTGAGGCAAGCTTCGGAAAGGACACTGCTGAGAATTATCAGGAGGGTCTGTTAGAGTTATATAAAAAGATACGTCCGGGAGAACCTTTAAGCGTAGAAAGTGCGGAGAGCTTGATTACCGCAATGTTTTTTGATCCTAGAAGATATGATCTGGCGAAAGTTGGAAGATATAAATTTAACAAAAAATTAGCATTGAAGAATAGAATCAGACATCACATCCTCGCAGAGGATGTAGTGGATGTGACCACCGGCGAGGTTTTGGCGGCTGCCGGTACGAAAGCGACGGCGAAGCTTGCCGACGCTATTCAGAATGCAGCAGTTCCTTATGTATATATCCAGACGGAGGAGAAGAACGTTAAGGTTCTTTCCAATATGATGGTGGATATTACGAATTTTGTGGACTGCAATCCAAGGGAGCTCGGTATTTCAGAGCTGGTATATTATCCCGTTTTGCAGCAGATTCTCGAAGAATACGGTGACGATCCGGAAGCTCTTGCGGATGCGATCAAGAAGAATGTACATGAACTTGTACCGAAGCATATTACGAAGGAAGATATTCTTACTTCCATTAATTACAATATCCATTTGGAATATGGTATTGGTAATGACGACGATATCGACCATTTAGGCAACAGACGTATCAGAGCGGTAGGAGAACTGCTCCAGAACCAATACAGGATCGGTCTGTCCAGACTGGAAAGAGTTGTTCGTGAGAGAATGACGACTCACGATGCGGAAGAAGTTTCTCCGCAGGTGCTCATTAATATTAAGCCGGTGCAGGCTGCGGTGAAGGAATTCTTCGGTTCCTCCCAGTTGTCCCAGTTCATGGATCAGAACAACCCCTTAGGCGAGCTTACGCATAAGAGACGTCTTTCTGCGTTGGGCCCCGGTGGTTTGTCCAGAGACCGTGCCGGATTCGAGGTCCGCGACGTTCATTATTCTCATTATGGAAGAATGTGCCCCATCGAGACGCCGGAAGGTCCTAACATCGGTTTGATCAACTCCCTCGCTACTTATGCGAGAATTAACGAATATGGTTTTGTGGAGGCTCCTTATCGTATTATCGACAGGTCCGACGCAGCGAATCCGCGTGTAACGGATGATGTCGTTTACATGACGGCGGATGAAGAAGATAATTATCATGTAGCGCAGGCTAACGAAGCTTTGGACGAGAAAGGATATTTCATAAGAAATACTGTCTCCGGCCGTTATAAAGACGAGACGTCCGAATATCCCAAGGCTATGTATGAGTATATGGATGTATCGCCTAAGATGGTATTTTCAGTTGCGACGGCTCTCATTCCCTTCCTGGAGAATGATGATGCAAACCGTGCGCTGATGGGGTCCAACATGCAGCGTCAGGCCGTGCCCCTTTTGACTACCGAGGCTCCGGCTGTAGGAACAGGTATGGAACCGAAGGCGGCGGTTGACTCCGGCGTTTGTATCGTTGCGAGGAAAACGGGTACAGTGGATTACGTATCCTCAAGGCTTATTAAGATGACTTACGATGATGGAGAGAGAGATGAATACCGTCTTACGAAGTTCTCCAGAAGTAACCAGTCCAACTGCTACAACCAGAAGCCTATCGTATTTAAGGGCAACCATGTGGAAAAAGGTCAGGTGATTGCAGACGGTCCTTCCACTGCGGACGGCGAGTTAGCACTTGGAAAGAATCCCTTGATCGGTTTTATGACCTGGGAAGGTTATAATTATGAAGATGCTGTTCTTCTGAGCGAGAGGCTTGTACAGGAGGACGTTTATACCTCTGTTCATATCGAGGAATACGAGGCAGAAGCCCGCGATACCAAACTGGGACCGGAAGAAATTACGAGAGACGTACCGGGCGTGGGCGATGATGCGCTGAAGGATTTGGATGACAGAGGAATTATCAGAATCGGTGCGGAGGTTCGTGCCGGAGATATTCTGGTAGGCAAGGTTACTCCTAAGGGAGAGACGGAGCTTACGGCAGAAGAAAGATTGCTTCGTGCAATATTCGGCGAAAAGGCGAGAGAAGTAAGGGATACCTCCCTTAAGGTGCCTCACGGTGAATATGGTATTGTCGTAGATGCCAAGGTGTTCACGAGAGAGAACGGTGATGAGTTGTCTCCCGGTGTGAATCAGGCGGTGCGCATTTATATCGCTCAGAAGAGAAAGATTTCCGTAGGAGATAAAATGGCAGGACGTCACGGTAATAAGGGTGTTGTTTCCCGTGTGCTCCCGGCAGAGGATATGCCTTATCTGCCTAACGGACGCCCTCTCGACATCGTGCTCAATCCTTTGGGTGTGCCTTCCCGTATGAACATTGGACAGGTACTTGAAATCCATCTTTCGCTTGCAGCGAAGGCACTGGGCTTCAACGTTGCGACTCCGGTATTCGACGGCGCCAACGAGAACGATATTATGGATACGCTTGATCTTGCCAACGATTATGTGAATACGACATGGGAAGATTTTGAGAAAAAATATAAAAACGAGCTGCTTCCTGAGGTAATGGAATATTTATCCGAGAACAGAGACCATAGAGCGCTTTGGAAGGGAGTCCCGATTTCCAGAGACGGTAAAGTAAGACTGCGTGACGGAAGGACCGGCGAATATTTCGACAGTTCGGTAACCATCGGCCACATGCACTACCTGAAGCTCCACCACTTGGTAGATGACAAGATCCATGCCCGTTCTACGGGACCTTACTCTTTGGTAACCCAGCAGCCTCTCGGAGGTAAAGCTCAGTTCGGCGGACAGAGATTCGGTGAAATGGAAGTTTGGGCTTTGGAAGCATATGGTGCATCCTATACACTTCAGGAGATTCTTACCGTAAAATCCGATGATGTCGTAGGACGCGTAAAGACCTACGAAGCCATCATTAAAGGCGATAATATACCTGAGCCCGGTATTCCTGAATCCTTCAAGGTACTCTTGAAAGAATTGCAGTCTCTCGGACTCGATGTTCGCGTACTCCGAGAGGATCAAAGTGAGGTTGAGATCATGGAGAGCATCGATTACGGCGAGACAGATTACCGCTACGAAATCGAAGGAGATTCCAAGGGCTATGATTATGAGAAAGAGTCATTGGGCTCTATGGGATATCAGAAGCAGGAATTCGATGAGGACAGCGGCGAGCTGGTAAGCTCCGATGACGAAGAAGATCTGGAGGATGATATGGATTTGGAGTTAGAGGAAGAAGCTGAATTTGTAGAGTCTTTTGGTGAGTAAGATTATTGCCGAATGGCATCAATTGTTACTATGAAGCTGCGGGCTCAGTAGTAACATAATATCTGGAAGGAGTACCCAAAATGTCAGAAACAAAACAGGAAATGTATCAGCCGATGACGTTTGATGCGATTAAGATCGGTTTAGCATCGCCCGAGAAAATCAGAGAATGGTCCAGAGGAGAAGTGTTAAAACCGGAGACCATCAATTACAGAACATTGAAGCCGGAAAAAGAAGGTTTGTTCTGTGAGAAGATTTTTGGACCCAGCAAAGACTGGGAATGTCACTGCGGTAAATATAAGAAAATCAGATATAAGGGTGTAGTCTGCGACCGCTGCGGCGTAGAGGTGACGAAGGCCAGCGTGCGCAGGGAACGTATGGGCCATATCGAGCTGGCAGCCCCGGTATCTCACATTTGGTATTTTAAGGGAATCCCCAGCCGTATGGGTTTGATTCTCGACCTATCCCCGAGAGTGCTTGAAAAAGTATTATATTTCGCTTCTTATATTGTACTGGATGCGGGTGAAACCGACCTGGAATACAAACAGGTGTTGTCCGAAAGAGAATATCAGGATTCGAGAGAGACATGGGGAAATAAATTTCGCGTAGGTATGGGCGCAGAGGCAATCAAAGAGCTGCTTCAGGCAATCGAACTCGAAACGGAATCGGTAGAATTGAAAACCGGCTTAAAAGAATCCACAGGACAGAAGAGAGCCAGAATCATTAAACGGCTTGAGGTAGTAGAGGCCTTCAGGGAATCCGGAAATCGACCGGAGTGGATGATTATGGATGCGGTCCCGGTAATTCCTCCGGATTTACGTCCTATGGTACAGCTGGATGGCGGACGTTTTGCGACCTCTGACTTAAATGACTTATATAGAAGAATCATTAATAGAAATAACCGTCTGAAGAGACTCCTTGAGCTTGGCGCTCCTGACATCATCGTGCGGAACGAGAAGAGAATGCTTCAGGAGGCTGTAGACGCGCTTATCGATAACGGCCGCCGCGGCCGGCCGGTAACGGGGCCGGGCAACAGAGCCCTCAAGTCTCTTTCCGATATGTTAAAGGGTAAGTCCGGACGTTTCCGTCAGAACCTGCTTGGAAAACGTGTCGATTATTCGGGACGTTCCGTTATCGTCGTAGGGCCGGAGCTTAAGATTTATCAGTGCGGTCTTCCGAAGGAGATGGCGATTGAGCTTTTCAAACCTTTTGTTATGAAAGAGCTGGTTGGGAGAGGGATCTCGCAGAATATTAAAAATGCAAAGAAGCTGGTAGAGAGACTGGATTCGCAGGTATGGGATGTCTTGGAGGAAGTAATCAAAGAGCATCCGGTTATGCTTAACCGTGCTCCTACGCTGCACAGACTGGGAATTCAGGCATTTGAGCCCATTCTCGTAGAGGGTAAGGCAATCAAGCTTCATCCCCTCGTATGTACTGCGTTTAATGCCGATTTCGACGGCGACCAGATGGCCGTACACCTTCCGCTTTCCGTAGAAGCGCAGGCGGAGTGCCGTTTTCTTCTGCTTTCGCCCAACAACCTGCTTAAGCCGTCCGACGGCGGGCCGGTAGCCGTTCCTTCACAGGATATGGTCCTCGGCATCTACTATCTCACCCAGGAAAGACCGGGCGCGGTAGGAGAAGGCAAGTTCTATAAGAACGTAAACGAAGCTATCCTCGCTTATGAAAATGGCTTCTGCACCTTGCATTCCAGAATCAAGGTAAAGGTGACGAGGAAGATGGAAAACGGCAAAGAAGTGAGCGAAAATGTGGAATCTACGCTGGGACGCTTCTTGTTCAATGAAATCCTTCCTCAGGATTTGGGCTTCGTGGACAGAACCGACCCTGAGAACCTTCTGAAACTGGAAGTAGATTTCCATGTAGGCAAAAAGCAGTTAAAACAGATTCTTGAAAAAGTTATTAATACACACGGTGCTTCCAAGACAGCAGAGGTATTGGACTTAATCAAATCCACCGGATATAAATATTCTACCAAGGCGGCGATGACGGTTTCTATTTCCGATATGACAGTGCCGGAGCAGAAGCAGGCAATGCTGAATGAAGCTCAGTTAACGGTAGATAAGATTTCCCAGAACTACAGAAGAGGTCTTATTACGGAGGAAGAAAGATACCGTGCCGTTGTGGAAACATGGAACGAGACGGATAAGGAGCTGACAGATGTTCTTTTGTCAGGACTGGATAAGTACAACAACATCTTCATGATGGCTGACTCCGGAGCCCGTGGTTCCAATCAGCAGATTAAGCAGCTGGCAGGTATGCGTGGACTTATGGCGGATACTACCGGTAGAACCATCGAGCTACCTATTAAGTCCAACTTCCGTGAAGGTCTGGACGTTTTGGAGTACTTCATGTCCGCGCATGGTGCCCGCAAGGGTCTGTCGGATACAGCACTTCGTACCGCTGACTCAGGATACCTGACAAGGCGTATGGTCGACGTTTCTCAGGAACTCATCATCCGCGAAGTGGACTGCTGTGAAGGCAGAGAAGAGGTTCCGGGAATGGTCGTAAAGGCTTTCATGGATGGAAAAGAAACAATCGAAGGCTTGAAGGACAGAATCAATGGCAGATATGCCTGTGAGGATGTAAAAGATAGAGAAGGCAACCTGATCGTAAAGAAAAATCATATGATAACTCCCAGCCGCGCAGCTAAGATCATGAGCGTTGGCGTAAATGAAAAGGGCGAACCTTTGGAAGCGGTCAAAATCCGTACGATTCTTACCTGCCGTTCGCACAATGGAATATGTGCGAAGTGCTATGGTGCCAACATGGCAACGGGCGAGGCGGTACAGGTAGGCGAAGCTGTCGGAATCATCGCGGCACAGTCGATCGGTGAACCCGGTACACAGCTTACCATGCGTACCTTCCATACAGGTGGCGTTGCGGGCGACGATATCACACAGGGTCTTCCCCGTGTCGAGGAGCTTTTCGAAGCGAGAAAGCCCAAGGGACTTGCGATCATCGCAGAATTTGGCGGCATAGCGACCATTAAGGATACGAAGAAGAAACGTGAAATTATCATCACCAACGAGGAAACGGGCGAGACTAAGACTTACCTCATTCCTTATGGATCCAGAATAAAGATTCTGGACGGAACGGTGCTTGAGGCCGGCGACGAGCTGACAGAAGGAAGCGTGAATCCTCATGATTTGTTGAAGATCAAGGGAGTACGCCCGGTTCAGGATTATATGCTTCGCGAGGTACAGCGCGTATACCGTCTTCAGGGTGTTGATATCAGCGATAAGCATATCGAGGTCATCGTGCGTCAGATGCTCAAGAAGATACGTATCGAGAATAATGGCGATGCGGAATACCTGCCGGGAACTCTGGTGGATATCCTGGACTTCGAAGATATGAACGATAAGTTGATAGAAGAGGGTAAAGAACCGGCGGAGGGCAAGCAGGTAATGCTCGGTATTACCAAGGCGTCTTTGGCTACCAATTCCTTCCTTTCCGCAGCTTCCTTCCAGGAGACCACGAAGGTTCTTACCGAAGCGGCAATTAAAGGAAAAGTAGATCCGCTGATCGGTCTTAAGGAAAATGTTATCATCGGTAAGCTGATTCCTGCGGGAACGGGTATGAAGAGATACCGCAGCACCTCGCTGGATACGGACAACAATCTGATGGGTACGATTTCCTTTGATGAGGACGGCCTCTTCGATGAAGAGATGACTTTTGGCGATTTATATACTGAAGAAGAGAACTTCGAAGAAACAGAAGTCTAAGTTTAGAGGAAAACATTTTAAAAAATAAAAAAAATATTGACAACGCATCTGCAACCACTTATACTAACAAAGTGTGCATGCAGATGCGTTTTCTTTTTTTGCGCGTTTTAATAAATAGTGAAACGGATCGAATGCGGCACAAGAAACTTTTAAGTTTATACCATAGGAGGTGAAACAGAATGCCAACATTTAACCAGTTAGTAAGAAAAGGACGTCAAACATCAGAAAAGAAGTCAACAGCACCTGCTCTCCAGAAGGGTTATAACTCTCTTCACAAGAAAGCAATCGAAACTTCTTCTCCTCAGAAAAGGGGTGTTTGTACAGCTGTTAAGACAGCAACTCCTAAGAAGCCTAACTCAGCCCTTAGAAAAATCGCCAGAGTTCGTCTTTCTAACGGAATCGAAGTAACGAGCTACATTCCGGGAGAAGGCCACAATCTGCAGGAGCACAGTGTTGTTCTTATCAGAGGTGGTAGAGTAAAGGACTTACCGGGTACAAGATACCACGTAATCAGAGGTACGCTCGATACTGCGGGAGTCGCTAATAGAAGACAGGCTCGTTCCAAATATGGAGCAAAGAGACCTAAGGCTGGTAAATAATTAGGACCTAGTACTACAGCATAACTAATTTGTGTTGGAATTCTGTTATTGATATATCAATATAAGCATAATGACAGCACGAACACATTAGCAAGTGAGTACCGTTGAATTATCAATCCATTTATTGATATATTAATAAATGGAGACTAATAAGGAGGGAAGAATCGTGCCACGTAAAGGACATATTCAAAAAAGAGATGTATTAGCAGATCCTTTATACGAAAATAAGGTAGTAACCAAGCTTATCAATAACATCATGTTAGACGGTAAGAAGGGTGTTGCTCAGAAAATCGTATATGGAGCATTTGCGACAGTAGAAGAAAAGGCAGGCAAGCCGGCTCTCGAGGTTTTCGAAGAAGCTATGAATAACATTATGCCTGTTCTGGAAGTAAAAGCTAGACGTATCGGTGGTGCTACTTATCAGGTTCCGATCGAGGTAAGAACAGACAGACGTCAGGCTTTGGCACTTCGTTGGCTGACATCCTATTCTCGTAAAAGAGGCGAGAAGACGATGCAGGAAAGATTGGCAAATGAAATTCTTGATGCTTCGAACAACACGGGAGCATCCGTTAAGAAAAAAGAAGATATGCACAAAATGGCAGAAGCTAATAAGGCGTTTGCGCATTATAGATTCTAAAGGAGGAATAACCCTTGGCTGGAAGAGAATATCCATTAGAGAGAACCAGAAACATCGGTATTATGGCTCATATTGATGCGGGTAAGACAACTCTTACGGAACGTATCTTATTTTATACCGGTGTTAATTATAAGATTGGTGATACTCACGAAGGTACTGCTACCATGGACTGGATGGAGCAGGAACAGGAAAGAGGTATTACAATAACATCAGCCGCAACAACTTGTCATTGGACAATGCAGGAAGGCACGCAAGCGAAGCCCGGAGCATTGGAACACCGTATCAATATTATCGATACGCCAGGACACGTTGACTTTACGGTAGAGGTTGAGCGCTCACTCCGTGTACTCGATGGCGCAGTAGGCGTATTTTGTGCAAAGGGTGGTGTAGAGCCTCAATCTGAAAACGTATGGCGTCAGGCTGACACCTATAATGTACCGAGAATGGCATTCATCAATAAGATGGACATTTTAGGTGCGAACTTCTATGGAGCAGTAGATCAGATCAAGACAAGACTTGGTAAGAATGCTATCTGTATCCAGTTACCGATAGGTAAAGAAGACAGTTTCAAAGGAATCATTGATTTGTTTGAAATGAAAGCATATATTTATAACGACGAAAAGGGCGAGGACATTTCTATCGTAGATATTCCGGACGATATGAAAGACGATGCTGAGCTCTATCGCGCGGAATTAGTAGAAAAGATCAGCGAGTTGGATGACGACTTGATGATGATGTATTTGGAAGGCGAAGAGCCGACCAATGAACAGTTGAAAGCAGCTTTGAGAAAAGGAACCTGCGAGTGTACTGCAATACCTGTATGCTGCGGTACCGCTTATAGAAACAAAGGCGTTCAGAAGCTTTTAAACGCGGTCTTGGAGTTCATGCCCGCTCCCACAGATATCCCGGCTATTAAGGGTGTCGATTTGGACGGCAATGAAGTGGAAAGACACTCTTCCGATGAAGAGCCTTTCTCCGCTTTGGCATTCAAGATTATGGCGGATCCGTTTGTAGGTAAACTGGCATTCTTCAGAGTTTATTCCGGTACGGTGAACTCAGGTTCTTACGTACTGAATGCGACAAAGGATAAAAAAGAACGTGTTGGACGTATTCTTCAGATGCACGCGAATAAGAGGGCGGAGTTGGATAAGGTTTACTCCGGCGACATCGCTGCAGCGGTAGGATTTAAAGTTACAACAACTGGCGATACTATCTGTGATGAGCAGCATCCGGTAATTCTCGAATCCATGGAATTCCCTGAACCGGTTATCGAGTTGGCAATCGAGCCTAAGACGAAAGCAGGACAGGGTAAAATGGGTGAAGCTTTAGCGAAACTTGCGGAAGAAGATCCTACATTCCGTGCTCACACAAATCCGGAGACCGGACAAACGATTATTGCAGGTATGGGCGAGCTCCATCTCGAAATCATCGTAGACCGACTTCTTCGCGAATTCAAGGTAGAAGCTAACGTAGGTGCTCCTCAGGTTTCTTACAAAGAAACGTTTACAAAACCTGTGGATCAGGATTACAAGTATGCAAAACAGTCCGGTGGTCGTGGACAGTACGGACATTGTAAGGTTAAATTCGAGCCTATGGATCCTAACGGCGAGGAAATCTTCAAATTCGAATCCACAGTTGTGGGCGGTGCTATTCCGAAGGAATACATCCCGGCTGTAGGCGAAGGTATCGAAGAGGCTTCCAAGTCAGGTGTCCTTGGCGGATTCCCCGTACTCGGTGTACACGCTAATGTTTATGACGGTTCCTACCACGAAGTCGACTCCTCTGAAATGGCATTCCACATTGCAGGTTCCATGGCATTCAAGGAAGCTATGAAGAAAGCGAATCCGGTACTTTTGGAGCCTATCATGAAGGTAGAAGTTACGATGCCCGAAGACTATATGGGTGATGTTATCGGTGATATCAACTCCCGACGCGGACGTATCGAAGGTATGGAGGACATCGGAGGCGGTAAGATGGTAAGAGGTTATGTTCCGCTTGCTGAGATGTTCGGCTATGCTACCGACTTACGTTCCAAGACACAGGGACGCGGTAACTATTCCATGTTTTTTGAGAAATACGAGCAGGTACCGAAGAGCGTACAAGAAAAGGTTCTGGCAGCTAAATCGAAGTAAAAGTGACGAAACCTTATCTTGCAGAAAAGGTTCTGGCAGCTAAGTCAAAATAATCAAACTGCAGGACATAAATAGTGCTTGAAAAACTTGGTATTATTTAATATAATCAAAGATAGCCGAGTTAATCGAAAAAAAATAGAATTATATTGTTAAACAAATTAAAGGAGGACTTTAGAAATGGCTAAAGCTAAATTTGAAAGAAACAAACCCCATTGTAATATTGGAACCATTGGTCATGTTGATCATGGTAAAACGACTTTAACAGCAGCAATCACAAAGACGTTGAATGTAAGACTGGGTACAGGCCAGGCTGTTGCATTCGATATGATCGATAAGGCTCCGGAAGAAAGAGAACGTGGTATCACGATTTCTACTTCTCACGTTGAGTATGAGACAGAGAAGAGACACTATGCACACGTTGACTGCCCCGGACATGCCGACTATGTAAAGAACATGATCACCGGTGCTGCTCAGATGGATGGTGCTATCCTCGTTGTTGCTGCAACTGACGGTGTTATGGCTCAGACGAAAGAGCACATCTTACTTTCCCGTCAGGTAGGTGTTCCTTATATCGTAGTATTCATGAACAAATGTGATATGGTTGACGATGCTGAATTGCTCGAGTTAGTTGAGATGGAAGTTAGAGATTTATTGTCCGAGTATGAATTCCCGGGCGATGACACACCGGTTGTTCAGGGATCCGCTTTAAAGGCTCTCGAAGATCCGAACGGCGAGTGGGGCGACAAGATTCTTGAGCTTATGAACGCTGTTGACAGCTATGTTCCGGACCCGGTTCGCGATACAGATAAGCCTTTCCTTATGCCTGTCGAAGACGTATTCACGATTACTGGTCGTGGTACTGTTGCTACAGGACGTGTTGAGCGTGGTACACTTCACCTCAATGAGGAAGTTGAAGTTGTTGGTATCAAAGAAGAGTCCAGAAAGACCGTTGTTACCGGTATCGAAATGTTCCGTAAGATGCTTGACGAAGCTCAGGCTGGTGATAACATCGGTGCATTGCTTCGTGGTATCCAAAGAACAGACATCGAAAGAGGTCAGGTTCTTTCCAAACCCGGTTCTGTAAAATGTCACAAGAAATTTACAGCTCAGGTTTACGTTTTGACAAAAGATGAAGGTGGACGTCATACTCCTTTCTTCAACAACTACAGACCTCAGTTCTACTTCAGAACAACTGACGTAACTGGCGTATGCGATCTTCCGGCAGGAACAGAAATGTGCATGCCTGGTGACAACGTAGAGATGACGATTGAATTGATTCATCCCATCGCTATGGAGCAGGGTCTTACCTTCGCTATTCGTGAAGGCGGACGTACCGTTGGTTCAGGCCGTGTTGCTACAATTATGGAGTAATCTTGATTTAGCATCATAATAGATTAAAATAAATGCCGCAATCTTTCATTTATGAGGGATTGCGGTTTTTTAATGGAACAAACAAATGAAAGGTAAAAAAATTGGAAGAAATGCCGATATAGAGAGTATAGAAAAGTTAGTCACGGATGACATTAAAATTCTTGAAACAGAAGAACTTTAGTGTCATTTTTTTAAAGCCTAAATCAGATTAAAGAATAGGAGCTATTAAGTAATCGATAAAAGGAATACAATAAAAAATGAGGAGGGGCAAAAATGTCAGTATTATTAGAAAGTAATTGGGGAGAAGGCAGAGTCTATGCATACAGTAGTAAGAATATTTCAGACACCGTAGAAAATGATGTGGAAACTTTAGAGGAATACAAATGCAGGATTCGCCGGGAAATCGATAAAATACCATATCATCCTTCGCACAAAAAAATTACGGAGACACTTGTAATCTCGGAAGAAGGCTATCAAGCGATGAAGGATGATACAGAGTATGAAAAGTGGGTACTTGGTTATATTAGAGAGAATCGCTCAGTAAATATGTCAATGATGACGAATAAGAAGGAATATATTTCCGGCACAGATTATGAATATATAGGTGCGACAAAAGAAGAATGCCGGGGAGAGGGATATAATGAGTGGGATTATTCAGAAGATTCCTCCAGTTCTTCAGCAAAGAAAAATAGAAAAGCAAATATTATGAGTGATAGTACGGATTATATGGAATTCTGGGAGCAGATGTGGTATAAACGTACTTATGAGAGGGAGGAGCGCAACGAGGAATATTTTGCCCATAAGAATGAGCTGGAGCAAATGAACCGGAAACTGGCGGATAAATGTTATAAAGATAATTTCATTTTTCAAAATATATGAAAGACTTTTATGCTTAGATTATTCGGTAATTCGGGAGGAGATACTTTATGGCACTGCAGATCAGAAAGTTATATAACGAAGGGATGTCTTTGTATAAAATGAGATTGATTGCCGGAAAAGACGGGCTGGATAATCTCGTCCAATGGGTTCATACGATTGAAGACGAAGAAGCCAGCAGCTTTTTGCATGGACAGGAGCTGGTTTTTACGGCAGGAATAAGAAATAAAGATAAAAACTGGCTGCTCGACTTTGCAAAGCGATTAAACAGTGTAAGCACAAGTGCATTTGTCATAAACCTGGGACCTCATATAGAAGAAGTGCCTCAGGAAGTGATCGATTTCTGCAATGAGGTAAACATGCCTCTCTTTACCATTCCGTGGGAAATCAGATTGGTGGATGTAACAAGGAATTTTTGTGAAAAAATCATACATAGTGACAATATAGAAAATAGCCTGGCTTCTGCAATAAAGAATATATTATTCGAAATAGGTGATAAAGAGACTCAGATTCTTCAAATGGAGCGCTACGGATTTATGAGGGATAACGCCTTTTGCTTTCTATGTATTTCCGCAAAGGAGGACAATAATTCAGTCCTTTCAGAAAAATATAAGAGACTTTCAAGATATGCGGAAAAGGCAGGAAGGTCTATAAGAGATTTGTTTATTCATTTTGTCTATAAGGAAACGCTGATCCTTGTCTTAGTGGAATATTCGGAAGAGGAAGTGAATCATTTTCTGGATGATTTTATATATAATATCAAAAACGCTAATGTAATGGCAGATATTTATATTGGTGTCAGCTCTATTATTTCAGGGATATCGGATCAGAGGAATAACTTTGAGAATGCAATTAATACCAATAAAATAGCGGTAAGAAATAATACACCGATAGTAAGATACGATAGGCTCGGTCTGACAAAGATATTCATGGATGTGAAGGATAAAAATTTATTATATGATTACTATTATACGATTATCGGAAAAATAGAACAGTATGATAAGGAGAACGGTACTGAGTTACTGGAATTTCTCAAAATATATATCAGCTGTAACGGAAGTCCTCAGCTGGTCTCTGAAAAGCAGTACATACATAGGAATACGGTAAACAATATGATTAAGAAAATTGAAAGGATTACAGGGTATAATCTACTTAATCTGGAAGCGAAGGTTATATGTTCCATTGGACTTATGATAAAGGATGTTTTATAATGATTAGAAAAAAAGTGTTACTGTGAACGAAGTGAACAGTGACCAAAAATGTGCATTAGCACAACAAATACTATGCAATTATATGTTGTAATAATAAAAATGCCGTATTATAATGTGTACATAATAAAGAAAAGCAGAGAGGCTTGGTCATATGAATATGTCCGGGTCTTTGTTTTTAGGAGGATGCTATTATGAACGGTTTTGACATCAGAAACAAGCAGAAAAAGTATAATTTGCAGTCTTGGAGCAAGCAGGGGGGAATCACCCCTATTTCTGTAGAAAAAGCAGATGGTATTTACTTTTGGGATTATGAAGGGAACAGATACACCGATATGTCTTCTCAGTTAGTGAATATGAATGTAGGATTCGGCAATAAAAAAATAGGAGATGCTATTAAAGAACAAGTGGATCAATATTGTTTTGTAGGTCCTTCCTATGGAGCTGAATCAAGAGCACGTCTGGCTGAAAAAATTGTGAATTTATTGCCGGACAATTTCGGAAAGATATTTTTTACTAATGCGGGTGCGGATGCCAATGAGAACGCAGTGAAGATAGCAAGGATGTTTACCGGGAAGAATAAGATACTCAGCCGATATAGAAGTTATCATGGTTCCTCCTTCGGTGCAGGCAATTTAACGGGAGAGCCCAGAAGATATACGTTGGAGCCCGGAATTCCCGGATTTATTAAATTTTTTGATCCATATATTTATAGGGAAGCGATTGCATTTGCCTCGGAAGAAGAGGCGAGCAAATACTATCTGACTAAGTTAGAAGAACAGATTCAATACGAAGGTGCAAATCAAATAGCCGCAATTGTAATGGAAACGATCACAGGCTCAAACGGTGTCATTATACCGCCCGAAGGATACATGCCCGGAGTCAGGGCTCTTTGCGACAAATATGGTATTCTGATGATTTGCGATGAAGTGATGACTGGCTGGTGCAGAACGGGCAAAATGTTCGCTTTTGAACATTTCGAAATCAAACCGGATATCATAACCTTTGCGAAGGGGGTTACCTGCGGTTATGTTCCTCTCGGAGGAGTAGCGGTATCTGCTGAAATTGCAGAATATTTCGATGAGCACCTTCTGTCCTGCGGACTGACCTACAGTGGACATCCTTTGGCATGTGCGGCAGGAGTGGCTTGTATTGATTATTATGAAGAAGAGAATATTTTAGATAATGTGAATGCGGTAGGCAAAGTTCTGGGTGAGCATTTGGAAGAGATGAAACGGGCACATCCGTGCGTTGGGGATGTGAGGTATATCGGCTTATTCTCAGCGGTAGAGCTGGTAAAGAGCAAAGAGACAAAGGAAGCGATCGTTCCTTACGGAAATGATCCTCAGGGAATCATGGGAAGAATAGTAGGAATGTTAAAAGAGCGTAAATTTATGACCTATTCACATGAAAATATGATTTTAGTCTGTCCGCCGCTGATTATTACGGAGAGTCAGCTCATAGAAGAATTGGAAAAGCTGGATGAGGTACTGGACATCGTTGACAGAGATTTTATATAATTAGGAAACAGAGAGCAGTGCTTGTAATATAAGCATGGAAGGGAGGCAGGATGGCATATCAATTCATAGTGCCGGATCGTACTATTATTGGTGAGGATTCATTAAAGCAATCGTTGCCGGCAATAAAAGCGATAGGAAAGAAAGCGCTGATCGTTACGGGAAAGGTGGTAACGAAAGCAGGAATAGTAAATGTTCTGACAGACCTTCTGGAGCAGGAAGGCATATCATATGAGACATTTAATGAAATAACAAGCGAGCCTACGGACTATATGATAGAGCAGGGCGTTATGGTCTATAAGGACAAGGAATGTGATTTTATCATCGGTATCGGAGGCGGCAGCCCTTTGGATAGTGCAAAGGCGATAGGGGCGATGTCTGTGCTGGAAGGTGAGATTTCCGACTATTTAGGGAAAGAAATAGAGGGTGACTTTCCAGCCATGGTGTTAATACCCACTACGGCGGGTACCGGTTCGGAGGCAACAAAATTCACGATCATCACTGATTCCAAAAGAGATGTAAAAATGCTGTTAAAGGGAGATGCGTTATTGCCCAGATTAGCAGTGATCGATCCGTCACTTTCGATGTCCGCTCCAAAGAGCGTTACATCAGCGACAGGAATGGATGCGCTTACCCATGCGGTGGAATCCTATACATCGAGAAAAGGAAATCCGATAACGGATATCTTTGCATTATCAGCTATAAAGAGAATCTTCACCTATCTGCCCATAGCATATTCAAATGGCGAAGAGAAGAAGGCGAGAGAAGAACTGGCAATAGCGGCATACGAAGCGGGCATTTGCATTAACAATGCGTCTGTTACATTGATTCATGGGATGAGCAGACCGATAGGAGCCTTGTTCCATGTTCCTCACGGTGTATCTAATGCCATGATAATCAAGGAAGGGTTGGCTTTCGCTTTGGATGGATGCTATGACAGGTTTGCGGATATAGCAAGGACGATCGGTGCCGCTGCCTATGAGGAGGCAGAGGAAACGGCTGCGAACGCATTCCTTAAGGTCTTGGAAGAACTGTGTATTACTGTTGAGATTCCTACATTGAGGGAATATGGCATAGACAAAGAAGACTTTGAGAAAAGGATAGACAAGATGGCTGAGGATGCCATGGCAAGCGGAAGTCCTTCTAATACGATAAAGGAAGTAAAGAAGGACGATCTGATTCAAATCTATAAGAAATTATGGGATTAAAATATTGACTTAAGCGAAGGAGCTCCGGTTATGATAGCCGTGAGTTCCTTTGTTTATATATACTAATTACCACTCACATAACACAAGGAGGAGAAAATATGAAAAAGAAAATTTTATCGGTGTTAATGGCGGCAGTTATGGTTTTTTCATTGACAGCATGCGGTTCATCGGAACCGGCAGAAACGGAAGTAAGTGCGGGAAGCAGCGAGCAAGCTGCTGAGGATACGGAAAGTACCGAAGAGGTAAGCAATACGGAAAGTGATACAGAGGCAATAAAAATAGGTGTTCTTTTGAGCACAACAGGCAATTTCTCCATTTCGGAAACACCCATGAAAAATGCGGCGCAGATGGCAATCGATGAGATTAATGAGGCGGGAGGAATAAACGGGGCGCCTATTGAACCCATATATACTGACTATGGTTCCGATCCGGCCATGGCGGCGGAGAAAGCTCAGGAGCTGATATTAAAAGACGAAGTTGCTGCGATAGTCGGGACTAATTCATCGTCCACAAGATTAGCGGTTATCCCTACCATTGAACAGTATGATTCTCTGCTTGTATATAATACTTTTTATGAAGGAGAGACACCGTCGGATAATGTCTTATATACCAATACCGTACCCAGTCAGCAGGTAGACGGATTTATACCGTATATTTTAGAGAACTTAGGCAAAAAGGTATATTTCGTAGGATCCGACTATGAATTTCCCAGAAATACGATTTCTTATGCGAAGGAGCTGGTGGAGGCTTCAGGAGGTGAAATCGCCGGAGAAGAATATGCACCGACGGGAACCGATGATTTCTCATCCATAGTAAATAAGATCAAAGAGGCGGAGCCGGATGTGATTTTTTCGGCAGTCGCGGGAAATGATTCCGTTTATTTTTATACAGACTGCGCTCAGTATGGACTGGACATGGAGACAACACCAATTTGTTCGGTTGCCTGCCATGAAGGTACCGTGAAAGGAATCGGGGAAGCGGCAATTGGTTCCTATTCATGCTTTTCCTACTTCAATACGCTGGATACGGAGACAAATAAGGCATTTGTTGAAAAATATGAAAGCTTGTTCGGAACTGAAACTACAGTAAATAATGGAGCCGAAGCCACATACCATGGAGTTTATATGCTGGCAAAAGCAATAGAAAAAGCCGGTTCTACAGAGACTGCGGACATTGTAAACGCTGCTGCGGACATTGAAGTGGAAGCGCCGTCAGGAGTAATAAAAATGGATAAGGAAAATCATCATGCATGGCTGAATGTTTATATTGGTAAGGTCAATGAAAATTTAACTTTTGATATCATTTCATCCTCTGATGGTCTGGTAGCACCTGTGGTAGATTAATTTGAAAATGTAGGAAAAAGGAGTGGTGAAGCTATGGAATTGCTTTTGTCACAGATAATTAACGGCATAAGCGGATCGGCTGAACTGTTTATCGTTGCAATTGGTTTGGTCATTATTTTCGGTATGCTGGATGTTGTAAATATGGCGCATGGTGAGTTCGTTATGTTAGGAGCTTATTGCTCATGTGTATGTGTCAATCAGTTGGGAGTACCATTTTTCTTATCCATACCTGTCAGCTTTATATTTACAGCGATTTTAGGCATGATACTTGAACAGTTATTTATCAGGAAGTTATATGGTAAGGTGGCGGAAACATTACTTGTTACGTTTGCTCTGACTTATATCATCCCCCAAATTGTCAGGATATTGTTCGGACCTGAAAACCAGAATATCGAAAATCCTATAAAAGGAAGCATTAGCGCAGGTAAAATAACCGTTCCTTATTATAATATTTTCATTATAATAATGGCGGGAGTTATCCTGGCCGGAACCATATTCTTGTTTTATAAAACCAAATTCGGGATGCAGCTTAGAGCGATTACACAGAACAGAAAAATGTCGCAATGTCTGGGGATCAATTCCGATAAAGTGGACAGAATGACCTTTGCCTATGGCTGCGGACTGGCGGGACTGGCCGGAGCACTGCTGGCACCTATCTCCAGTGTCACGCCGGGTATGGGTACCGAATATGTGGTGGACAGTTTTCTGGTAGTTATACTTGGCGGCTTGAATTCGGTGATCGGTTCTTTCTGGGGAGCAGGTGTAATAGAAGAATCGATATCTGTCATGGCAGGGTATATGAGCCTTGTAACAGCAAAGCTTTTGATATTCATTGTAATAATTATTTTAATAAGATTCAGACCGCAGGGTTTATTTTCCTCAAAGGATAAAAGATAAAAAACAGCTAATGGAGGCAGAATATGAAAGAAACAATAAAAAGTATAACGGCGGATAAATATATTGTTGCAGGCTTGTTTCTTGTATTAGCAATTTTACCGGTGTTTTCATCCTTATATACAACACAGCTTATGGGGAAAATTATCACATTTATCATACTGGCACTAGCTCTTGACATCTTGTGGGGGTATGGCGGATTAATGAATCTTGGTTTTGCGGTATTTTTTGGATTGGGAGGATATATTACCGGCATAGCGCTGGCCTGCAGGAATGGTCTTCCCGCATTTATGAAAGCAGGGGGACTTGAAGAGTTGCCTTGGTTTTACAGGCCATTGGAGAATATGCAGGCGGCAATCGTGCTGTCTGTTCTCCTTCCGGCCCTGTTGGCTCTATTCTTAGGATATTTTATATTTACAAGTAAGATAAAGGGAGTATTTTTTAACTTGATCACGTTGGCATTTGCGGCCTTGTTCGAATTATTTATCAAGACAAATCAGGTATATACCGGCGGCTCCAGCGGAGTGAATGGTGTTGCAAAAGGATTGAAAGATATCGCTTTATTTGGAAATACAATTGACATCAGGGGCTGGTATTACATAGCATTTGTTTCATTGGTGATTATATATTTCTTTTGCCTGTGGCTGACGGAAAGCAGATTCGGAAAAGTAGTCAAATCGGTTAGAGATAATGAAGCAAGACTACAGTTTTTGGGATATAATCCGGCAGTGTTTAAAATGGCCCTTTTTGCCATAGCCGGTGCCATAGCCGGTTTTGGCGGAGCTTTATATGTGCCCATTACTTCTTTTATTTCTATAGAGAATGCAGGAATTACTTTTTCTACTATTTTGCTTATCTGGCTGGCAGTAGGGGGCAGGGGCAGTCTGTCGGGAGCTATATTCGGAACGTTGACGGTCAGTCTGCTGCAAAGTAAGCTGTCCGGCGTATTGGGAGACTTTTGGCAGATTGTTTTAGGCCTTTTACTTATAGCGATTGTCCTCATACTTCCAAAGGGAATAATAGGTACGATCATCGATATGCAGTATAACAGCAGGATTGTAAAAGAACTGCAAAAAAAGGATAGGTAAGGTGATTATTAATATGGCATATTTGGAATTGAAAAACCTCACAGTTGAATTCAATGGCTTTCGAGCCGTAAATGAAGTTAATTTGTCTGTCGAAAAGGGAGAACTGCGGGTCATCATCGGACCTAACGGTGCCGGAAAAACAACGATTATCGATATGATTACCGGAAAAACAAAGCCTACCTATGGAAGTGTGCTTCTTAACGGAGAGAGCATCGGAGGAAAAGACCCTTATAAAATATCCAATAAATATAAGGTCGGCAGAAAATTTCAGGGCCCGAATGTATTCGATTATATGACGGTATATGAGAACATAGAAGTAGCTCTTTCGGGATATAACAGCCTGATAAAAACATTGACCTTTCGAAAGACCCAGGCGGTTAAAAATGAAATTGAAGATATTTTAAAAAAGATCAACCTGTATGATGAAAGAAATGTCCTTCCGTCTTTCCTGTCGCACGGCCAGCGTCAATGGCTGGAAATGGGTATGATACTTGCACAAAAGCCTGAAGTTATTACTTTGGATGAGCCTACGGCCGGTATGTCCGCCGATGAGACATATAAAACGGGTGAGATGATAAAGACGATTATGAAAGGCAAAACGTTGATTGTTATCGAACACGATATAGACTTTGTGAAACAGATTGCTCAGACGGTGACGGTTCTCAGTCAGGGAGAAGTACTGGCAGAAGGAAGCTATGAAGAGATTACGGCCAATCCGGAGGTAATAAAAGTATATTTAAAGACCGACGAGGAGGAATAGATTATGCTTAAGGTAGAAAACGTATCGGTTAATTACGGCAAAAGCAGAGTTGTAAGCGAGGTATCCTTTCATGTGAAAAAAGAAGACAGTCTGGTAATTCTCGGACGCAATGGAGTAGGCAAGACGACTTTGCTAAAGAGTATTATTGGCCTTCTGAACCTAAAAGAAGGAAGCTTAACGCTGGAGGGTAAAGATATAAGCAGAATAAAGACATTTGAAAGGTCGCAAAGCGGTATTGCCTATGTACCCCAAGGAAGGGAGATCATTCCCCAGCTTACCGTTCAGGAGAATCTGGAACTGGGCGCTATGGCACATGCTGTCCAATATCATAAAAAAGTAGAGGAGATATTTGAATATTTTCCGATACTGTCACAGCATTTAAAGAGAAAAGGAGGAGTTCTCTCCGGTGGACAGCAGCAACAGCTTGCTATAGCCAGAGCCTTGATGGCAGATCCCAAAATACTTATTCTCGACGAACCTACGGAAGGCATTCAGCCCAATACCGTATCGGAAATCGCAAATACGCTGGACAGATATCATAAAGAGAAGAAGGTTCCTCTTGTCATCGTGGAACAGAATCTGAAATTTGCCAGAAAAATAGGCAACAAATTTCTTATTATCCAAAAAGGGACCGTTGTGAATAAAGGAAGCATAGATGAGCTTACCGATGATATAAGCAAAAAATACTTAAGTGTGTAAGTACAGGGTCAGGGAGGAAGTATATGGGAAATTATACGATTACTATAGCGAGAGGATTTGGCAGCGGAGGAAAAGAGATAGGAACAAAACTGGCACAAAGGCTGGGAATTCCATGCTATGAACACCAGATATTAAAGCTCGCTTCGGAAGAAAGCGGATTAAATGAAGCTCTGTTCGGCAGAGTAGACGAAAAGCTTTCAGGCAGTCATCTGTCCAAAATGCTGCAGAAGATACCGTTTACGTCTGTGGTATCTCCGCAGGATAAGCGGTTTGAATCGGATATAAATCTTTTTAATATACAGGCAGAAATTATTAGAAAACTTGCGGCAACCACTTCATTTATTGTACTGGGAAAGTGTGCGGACCATGTTCTTAAGGATTGTGATAATGTGGTGAGCTTCTATGTGGAGGCGCCCAGAAGTGCCTGTGTGAAGTCCATTATGAATAAGATGGGAGTATCCGAAGCGCAGGCTCATAAGCTGATCAGTAAAACGGACAAGTACAGAGCGGATTATTATAAATATTATACGGGAGGCAACTACTGGACGAACCCTGTCAATTATGACATGACTTTGAACAGTGACCGGATAGGCAGAAATGAATGTGTGGATTTGGTTGAGCACTATGTGAGAACAAAATTTAAGCTATAGATTCTGGATTGTTACGTAAGTGATCAGACTTTGAAAGGAGCATGGGTATAAAGATGAAATTTTGTTGTTCGGAAAGAATGAAAGATAAGATAAATACCTTTTGTTTATTCGGCGATACGGGAAATGGTGGAATAACCAGACTGTCCCTATCCAAAGAGGCGATTGCGGCGAGAACGGAGTTTAAAAAAAGAATGGAAGCATTAGGTGCGGTAGTCGTAACAGATGACTTGGCAAATATGTATGCGACAATTCAAGGAGATGAGGACCTCCCGGCAATTATGAGCGGTTCACATCTCGATTCGGTTGTAAAGGGCGGCAATTATGACGGAGTATTGGGAGTTCTGGCCGCAATGGAAGCTGCCGAGACGATTGTCAGAGATCATATTCCTCACAGGCATCCTATTACTGTAGTTGTATGGACAAATGAAGAGGGAGCGAGATTTGAACCGGCAATGATGTCTTCGGGCGTAATATGCGGCAAGTTTGACAAAGATACAATGCTTCGTTCGGAAGCAAAAGATATTCCGGGTTATACCTTTAAAGACGCCTTATTGGAGAGCGGTTTTATGGGCGATATCGGCAATAGAATGTCGCCGGAAAAATATATCGCCAATATCGAGCTGCATGCGGAGCAAGGCCCTGTTTTATATGAAGAGAACAAGGATATAGGTATAGTAGCGGGGGTTGTGGGCATGGTGAATTATGAGTTCAGGGTGAAAGGGCAGGCGGACCATGCAGGTACTACGCCAATGATGTATCGGAAGGATGCATTGTATGCCGCGGTTCAGGCATTGGAGTATATATATACAAAGCTGGGAAAGCTCGATGAAGAGCTTGTATATACAATCGGGAAGATAGCTGCATATCCTAATATCCATACGATTATTCCGGAAGAAGTGAAAATGACAATAGATTCCAGACATAGAAGTCCGGAAGTATTAAAGCAGGTTATTTCGGTAATTGAAAATGTTCCTGAGAAACTGGCGGGCTGTACAGTAGAGGCAGTCAGAGAATGGGACAGGAAAACGGTGGACTTTGATAAAAGGCTTGTAAGCTATGTAGAAAAAAGTGCGGATAAATTAGGCTATTCGTCAAAAAGAATGTATAGTGGAGCCGGTCACGATTCTCAATATATATGTGAGCTTGTTCCTACAGCAATGATATTTGTACCTAGCGATAAAGGACATAGCCACTGTGAACTGGAATATACTCCCCTTGAGAATTGCCTAAAGGGTGCAAATGTACTGCTGAACACAATATTGGAAATCGATAGAATCAGTAATTAAAGTATTAATGAAATCTGTAAAAGAAAAGTATTTGAACAATAAAGAAGAAGGGCGTTACTGTGAACGGAGTGAACAGTAACAGAAGGGCATGGCTGCGGCCATGCCCTTTAAAATATGATGGCAGGCGATAGGAAGGAGTGATATAATTATAACGGTAAATCAAAATTCTTAAAACGGTCTCATTGCATGAATAGTAAAACTGTAATATTCTTTATGCAGGAGGTGACAGACCAGAAAAGCATTCAAAAATATGGTGGAAACATCATGTACTTTGCGCCGCCAAATATTTATGGAGGGAATGAGGATGAGTAAAAGAAAAGAACCGGCGGAACAGTTCTTAACAATAAAACCGGCTCAAAAGTTTAACATACAAAATGATGGATTTATCGGCAGTCTGTACAAACCTCAGGATAATTCCTTTGAAGGTAAGGTGTTGATCATGTCTGGTGGCAGTGACGGTTATTTCTCATTAACTTGCCTGATTGCAGAACAGTTTGTAAAACGCGGTCTTACTGTTCTGGCACTTGCATACTGGAATCAGCCCGGTCTTCCGGATGCCTTTGAAAAAATACCGGTGGAATATGTAGAAAGAGCAGCACTATGGCTCAAGAATCATAATTATATAAAAATTGGGATGTGGGGGATTTCAAAAGGTTCAGAGTATGCTTTGATTTCAGGAAGCATACTGCAGAATTTAATTTCGTGTGTGGTAGCAGTGTGTCCGATTAATATTTGCGGGCAGGGTATACGGAAGGGTAAATCAATAAGATTATTGGATTGTTCTGCATGGAGTTTTCGGGGGAAGGAAATCCCATATGCAAATCTTCAATATAACAAACGACAGATTATAAAGGATATGCTGAAACGAAGAAGTATTTGTAAGCGCTCTTGTTATAATAATGCAATCGTCTCGGCTCCAGAAAATGCATATATACAAATTGAGAACATCAACGGCCCCATTCTTTTCCTGTCGGCAAATGATGATGATATGTGGCCGGCAAAAGAAGCATCCGAATGGATGATGGAGCGCTTGAATAGGAAACAATTTCCCTATCAACATAAGCATTATAATTACGAATATGCGAGCCATTTTCTGATTCCGTATAAGCTGAAATCGGTGAAGATGTTCGCTGTAGAACGAAGATATCCAGAAGAATGTATGGAAAGCAATAGGAAGTCTTTGGAGGATACCCTGATATTTTTGAATGAATGGTAAGATTACAATTTGTTGGCAAAATAGAGTAAAACAGAAAAAAGCAAGGTTTGTTTAGGGAGAGTGAAAAAATGAGTAACAGCGTAAGGGTAAATCATATAGAGTCATATATCAATAAATCAAAAGGTATATTATCTTGGTGTGTTTTGTGCGTGATTATATTCTTGATTTCGATTTTTATTCATGAATGCGGGCATGGGTTTGCGAACTCCCTGCGGGGTATTGAGTGCAGTACGGGCTTTAATCGTGTGGGCGACATATACAAGTATCCCAGGGATGTGGATTTTCGGGCAGATTATAGTGCGGTATCGGATAGCTTATTAGATTTTGGCGTACCGGCAACCCTTATGCTGGCTGTTATAGGAACGCTCTTTTTTTGCTTACCAAAAGGGAAAATGGGAAAAACAATTGCATTGGGATTTGCTGCTACAAATAGCGTCATGCGGTTAATACCATGTCTGTTTGTGGTCATGGTTCCGTTGCTGACGGGCAGAGTACATGATGAGGATGAGTATGGAACAGGACTTGCCCTGGCGGAGGCAACAGGCTATTCGTTTCTGATATATCTTCCGGCTCTCATATCTATACTGGTTTCTGTTATGTGCATAGCATGCTTTTATAGAAAATTAAAGACGGAGATATCTTCCAAGGGATTCATCCGCTATAGTTTCCTTACGCTCTTTAGCTTTTATATAACAATGATCATAGCTAATATACTCGATAATATAGTTCGGATCAACTGGACGGCTATTCGTTAAACACATAGTTTTATCGGCTGTTTAATAATGAAGAAATAAAGAAGTAAAATCCGATTAAAACCGAAAGGATGAAGATGTATGAATGATATAGATAAATTATTAGAAAGTAAGAATAATGTAAACACAGCAGATTTTTTTCCGGAATTATTAGGAGCAGATTGTTACAAGATGTATGAGCGGGTAAATAAATTTATTATGGATAATTATAATGTTAATCAGATGTGGAGTAAAGGTGGAAAGTATGGAGATATCTGCCTTCGCTACAGCCGCAGCGGAAAAACGCTTTGTACCTTATATTTCCGTCAGAAACAATTAGGTATCTGGATCATACTTGGCAAGGAAGAAAGAAGCAGATTTGAAGAGATGAAGAATCAGTTTTCTCATGAATTGCAGGAAATATATGATAGAACAGAGGTATACCCTGATGGGAAATGGCTAATGTTTGATGTGGAAGACGATAATTTGTATAATGAAATTGTTTTGCTGCTGAAGGTAAAAAAATCTCCCAATAAAAAATCTACCATGTAATATATTTTTATCCCTAAGTGATCGGGTTATGAATTTTTGAAGCGTTTGATAACAAACCTAGATTGGGCAGAATAGTTAATAGAGGAGAGTAAGACAAAGCCCGGGGCGTAACTGCTCCAATGGCATTAAGTTAAGGGTTTTCAAGAGCCGTCACACGATGTGTGTCGGCTCTTTGACTATGATTTCTTTCTTCAAAAATAGAAAGAAGCCTTCGCTATTCTCAGAAAGTCAATTATTTTAGCT
>JAEYJO010000056.1 GCA_023408815.1 Bacillota bacterium
ATCACCATACTGCCGATTACAATGAGATTGCCGGGTATTACCGCCCGGGGCATGCGGATCTTAATTACGATACCAAATACGGCTTTCGGGACTACCGGGGCGGAGGCCGTTCTTCGGGACGCGAAACGGTCGGACGTGTGGCAGCCGGAGCCATTGCCTGTAAGATTTTAGAGCAGCTGGGCATTACCCTGTCCTCCTACACATTGTCTATCGGCCCCATCTCCATCGACAAAAACAATTTTGATAAAGATGCCATCATGCGCAATCCTCTTTACATGCCTGATATGGATGCCGCCGAAAAGGCTGCCAGGTATCTGGAGAAATGTATGGAGGAGAAGAATTCTTCCGGCGGTATTATTGAATGTGTTATCCACGGCATGCCGGCGGGCATAGGCGATCCGGTATTCGAAAAGCTGAACGCCAATCTGGGAAAAGCCATTCTTTCTATCGGTGCCGTAAAAGGCTTTGAAATCGGCGACGGCTTTTTAGTTTCCACCGCCACCGGCTTATCAAATAATGACAGCTATCAGGCGGATGAACAAGGAGACATTAGGAAAACTACCAATCATGCCGGAGGTATCACGGGAGGAATGAGCGACGGCTGCGATATTATTTTCCGGGCAGCAGTAAAACCTACTCCCTCCATTGCCGCCACCCAGCAGACCGTGAATAAAAACAAAGAAAACATTTCCATAAACATAAAGGGACGCCATGATCCAGTGATTGTTCCGAGAGCTGTAGTTGTTGTTGAATCCATGGCAGCACTGACCGTCACAGATATGCTTTTTTCCAGTATGACATCGCAAATGGAAGACGTAATCCGCTTTTTTAAGTAATAGGAAAGTGTGTGAAGCACACTTTTGTTCCAAATAAAATTCTTAAACAAAAACTCCGGGGACTAGAAACGAAAGTGTTCTAATTCCCGGAATACTATTTATTGAATATGGGAGCAATCCGCCAGGCGCACTGCTCATTATTTTTTACACTATACGCTTATATCTGACGGAACAATTCTTTTACCGTCGGATATATTTTTGCAAATTTGCTGTATTTCTCCTCGTACTTCGCTGCGATCTCCGGTTCCGGCTCTATCGTATCCACGATCTTCACAAGCTTCGCCGCCGCTTCCTCCACTGTCGCGTATTCTCCGCAGCCTACCGCCGCCAGCATAGCTCCGCCGTAGCCCGGTCCTTCCTCGCTTTCTATCCTGTCGATCTTAATATTCAGTACATTAGCGATAATTTTACGCCAAAGAGGGCTTTTCGCACCGCCTCCGCAGATTTTGGAGCGCTCGATGTTGATTCCGAGAGAACGTGCCACCTCGAAAGAATCGCGAATGGCAAAAGCAACACCTTCAAGTACTGCCTGTGTCATATCCGCCCGGGTCGTGTCCATGGTAAGACCGATGAAAGTACCTCGTGCATAAGGGTCGTTGAGCGGAGAACGCTCGCCCATTAAGTACGGCAGGAAATACACGTTGTTCTCTCCCAGCTTCGTAATCGCCGACTGCTCCTTCGCATAATCGTGTTCTCCCACGATATCATCCATCCACCACTTGTTACAGGAAGCTGCGCTGAGCATACATCCCATCAGGTGATAATAGCCGTCCGCATGAGCAAAAGCATGCAGCGCATTGTTCTTATCTACGCCGAACTGATTGCTGGAGATGAATATCGTACCTGACGTTCCGAGAGAAATGTTGCACATTCCGTCTCCTACCGTACCCGTACCTACCGCAGCAGCCGCATTGTCTCCGGCACCCGCTATGACCCTTACCGTCTCGGGAAGAGCCAGCTCCTTCGCCACATCGGCCTTTAATGTGCCTACTACATCCGCACTTTCATAAATACCCGCTAACTGCTCGCTCGTCACTCCGCAGATTTCCATCATTTCCTCAGACCAGCATTTATGTTCCACATCGAAGAGCAGCATGCCGGATGCGTCGGATACGTCCGTGCAGAATGTGCCGGAAAGCTTATATGCGATGTAGTCTTTCGGCAGCATAATTTTCTTTATCCTGGCAAAATTCTCCGGTTCGTTTTCCTTGACCCAGAGAACCTTCGGTGCCGTAAAGCCGGTAAACGCGATATTCGCCGTATACTTAGAAAGCTTATCCTTGCCGATTACCTGATTCAGATAATCCGTCTCCTTCGTCGTTCTTCCGTCATTCCAAAGAATCGCAGGGCGGATGACCTCATCCTTCTCATCTAAAATAACGAGCCCGTGCATCTGTCCGCCGAAGCTGATTCCCGCCACCTGCGACTTGTCGCAAGAGACAGTCAGCTCTTTCAATCCTTCCACAACCGCGGTCCACCAATCCTCTGGATTCTGCTCAGACCAGCCGGGATGCGGGAAGAAAAGGGGGTATTCTTTGGATACGATGTTTTCTATTTTTCCATCCGCTGCCATAAGCAGAAGCTTAACGGCGGAGGTTCCCAAATCTATCCCTATATAAAACATGTTTTTTATTTCCTCCTATACGATCTAAATACGATGCCAAAGCATCAATTATTGCTTGGAAAGCCCGATTTTAAGCTTCCCAAGCAATATTTAAATATTATGCAAAAGGATTCTCCGTAGGATATCTTACTCCCTTTGGCTGATTGTAGCCGATTTCTTCTACCGGTACGCCGATATATTTAAAAACTTCATACAGTGACTTTCCGAAATGTCCGAATGCAACAGCGCCGTGATGAGGATAATTGCCCTCGATCAACACATGGCGGTAGAAGCGTCCCATTTCAGGAATCGCAAAGATACCGATGCCGCCGAAGGATTTTGTAGCTACCGGAAGCACTTCTCCCTGCGCAATATAAGCACGCAGCTTGGAATCTGCCGTACTCTGCAGACGGTAGAACGTGATTTCACCGGGTAAAATATCTCCCTCCAAAGTTCCCTGCGTTACTTCTTCGGGAAGGTTTCTGGCCATAATCATCTGATATTTCATAGCACAGGATGACAGCTTCTTAGAGTTCGTGTTTCCGCAGTGGAAGCCCATGAACGTATCGTTATGTGTATAGGCGAATTTACCCTTGATGCTTTCTTCGTACATATCCGCAGGCACGGTATTATTGATGTCGAGAAGCGTAACTGTATCTTCGCTCACACATGTACCGATGAATTCGCTGAGCGCTCCGTAAATATCCACTTCGCAAGATACCGGAATGCCCATTCCCGTCAGACGGCTGTTTACATAACAAGGAACAAATCCGAACTGAGTCTGGAATGCGGGCCAGCATTTTCCTGCAATAGCAACATATTTTCTATAGCCCTTGTGCTCTGCAACCCAATCGAGCAGGGTCAGCTCGTACTGAGCTAATTTCGGAAGAACCTCCGGCTTCTGGTTGCCTGCACCCAATTCTGCCTCCATGTCCTTTACTACATCGGGAATGCGAGGGTCATTGTCATGCTTATGGAAAGCTTCGAATAAGTCCAGCTCAGAGTTTTCTTCGATTTCTACGCCGAGATTATAAAGCTGCTTAATGGGCGCATTGCATGCGAGGAAATTCAACGGTCTGGGACCGAAGCTGATGATCTTAAGGTCGGACAAGCCGATGATGCCGCGTGCGATCGGAACGAATTCACGGATCATATCCGCACATCCCTGCGCCGTTCCGACAGGATACTCCGGAATGTAAGCATTGATATTGCGAAGTTTCAAATTGTAGCTTGCGTTCAGCATACCGCAGTAAGCGTCGCCTCTTCCGCCGATCAGATTATCTCCGCTTTCTTCCGCAGCCGCTACGAACATTGCCGGTCCGTCGAAATGCTTTGCAAGCAAGGTCTCGGAAATTTCCGGTCCGAAGTTGCCAAGGTATACGACGAGAGCGTTACAGCCCGCTTTCTTAACATCTTCCAGCGCCTGTACCATATGAATCTCGCTTTCTACGATACAGATGGGACATTCATAAATATCATTCTTTCCATATTTGTCTTCATAAGCCTTAATGAGTGCTTTCCTTCTCTCCACAGAGAGGCTTTCCGGAAAACAGTCGCGGCTTACCGCAACGATACCGATTTTCACTTTGGGTAAATTATCAAACATTATTCTTATCCTCCATTCTTTCTGCTGCATTTACAGCGCAATATTTTCGCCCCGGATACCATTTACCGCTCCTTCGATAGCAGCCTCGGCATGAGCAATCAGCCATTTATTCTTTGCCGTGAGCAATTTGTCCTCCGGATATGCACGGTCGGAAACTTCCAATTCCGTATTGGTGCCCGCAGGAAGAATCACCACATTGCGAAAGGGCTTTCCGTCGACGCTGCACGGTGCATAATGCAGCGTTGTCGCATACATTTCATATACCGTGCCTTCGGGAACGAAAAAGGCTTCCACTTTTGCGGAATCATAGGAAAAGTCTTCTTCTATATCCTGCTGTTTTCCAAGCAATAAAATAAGGTCAGATGCCGCAACTCCGAATTCAGAATTGCGATGATACTCCATCGCGTTCAGCTTGTTGTTCGTGCCGTTGCAATATCCAAGCTGTATCTCCAGCCCTCCGAAGAGACTGTTCTTGATGTCGTCAGCTATAGGCAGTTTCTCGAGCTCCGCAATTGACGGATAGTATACGACCGCATCTGCCGGCGCCTCTGTCTCTTTCATGGCGCTTATCAGCCGTGCGACGTCAAATCCATCGAAAACCCGTCCGTAGGCTTTATATGCCTCATCCATAATCGATTGAATCTTCACCTTGTATCACTCCTCCTATTCTTCTATAAAGATGTTTATTATAGTTTTTATTATAGGACTTTTTTTTGCTCTTTTCTACCAATAACTTGTCTATTTCATAGCACTTTCTTGCCTTTTTCTCATTTCTCTTCTATATTTGTCCGGAGATATTCCAAAACGGGATGAAAAAGCCTTCGCAAAGCTTCTCGCATCGGGGAATCCGTTGTTCTCCGCGATCTTATTTACCGATTTGTCCGTGTTCAAAAGCTCCTTAAAAGCATACTCCACCCGCACATTTAAAACATACGTCTTATAGTTCACATTCGCATATTTTTTAAAGATTCGGGACAGGTAGGTAGAGGAAAACCCGAAAATTTCCGCCACTTGTTCGAGTGTTATATCTTCCCTGAAGTGATCCTGTATATAAGAAGTGATCTTGAACAGTTTTTCCATCTGTCTG
Source organism: Bacillota bacterium (assembly GCA_023408815.1). Lineage (GTDB taxonomy): Bacteria > Bacillota > Clostridia > Lachnospirales > Lachnospiraceae > Kineothrix. Next base: position 5,133 of record JAEYJO010000056.1, read on the forward strand.
CTCTGCTTCACCCTCTCCTTGTCCACATTTGTCTCCCGATAACGTGTCAGGAGGAAATGCATCATTTTGTAGTAATCGCTCAGCACCTCCAGCTTATAGCCATACCTTTTTTCCGCATATGCTGTGTACATCCGGCGGATCAGCCGCACGAACTGTGCGTCCTCCTCCTTGTAGCCCTCGGAGGTATGACGGAAGAGAAGATATTCTTCTTCCTTATATTTGTGGAATTCCTCCGGAGGAATCTGCAATACGATCGTAAAATTCTCCTTCGATACGTCGATAGAGTGCACCTCGTTGGAATTGACGATGATGAATTTTCCCCTGGACAGCCCGTAATAAGAGGTATTGATATAAAAATCAATTTCTCCTTCAAAAACGAGGAATATCTCTATGCTGTCGTGCCAGTGCTTCGTCACGCGATAATTGCCGTTTCTTCCCTCAAATATGAACATTTTAAATGGGAGGTCATCGTTGGGTAGTACGAGCTCACGCTTTAAGTCCATGCTTTCTCCTGCTCCTTTTTGATGTGGTAAATGGTAAATATATATATACAATATTCTAGCATGTATATAAGGCACTATCAACACGATAGCTATAAGTTCTATGCCGTTATAATAAAAAAACGGCCGATTAGTTTTTTAACCGATCGGCCGCTTTTTTATTATTTCATCCTACAAAAGTTCTTTCAAAAGTTTATTCACCATACCCGGTTCCGCTTTGCCCTGCATCGCTTTCATCGTTTGTCCCACCAGGAATCCAATCGCCTTTTCTTTGCCGTTTCGATAATCCTCGACAGATTGAGGATTGGCGTCTATTACCTCTTCTATCGTCCTGCGCAGTGCGCCTTCGTCGTTTACCGTCTTCAGGCCCTTTTCTTCTATATATAACTGCGGGTCAATATCGGTATTGAACATTATCTCAAATACTTCTTTCGCTACGGAGCTGTTGATCACCTTTTCTTCTGTGAGCCCGATAAGCTTTGCCAGATTCTCCGGGGAAAAGCGGATATCCTCCGGCTCCATACCATTCTCCTTCATCAAACGAAGGGTTTCTACCATAAGCCAGTTCGCCGCTTTTTTCGGCTGCCCGCAAAGAGCTGCGGTCCTCTCGAAAATATCCGCCATGTGTTTGGATCCGGTAATAATCTCTATATCATAATCAGGAATATCGTACTCCTTTTTATAACGTGTTATCTTCTCCGCCCGCATTTCCGGTTGTGTTTCTTTAATCCGGGCTATCCATTCATCGCTGACCCTGATAGGGACAAGGTCAGGATCAGGAAAATACCGGTAATCCTGGGCGTCTTCCTTGCTTCTCATCGCATAGGATTCTCCCTTATTATCATCCCACCTTCTCGTCTCCTGAATCACTTCAGCTCCTGCCTCCAGAAGGTCTGTCTGTCTTTCCCTTTCGCCCTCCACGGCACGTTTTATTGCACGGAAGGAATTCATGTTTTTCATTTCTGTTCTCGTTCCGAATTCTTTCGCACCAACTTCCCTAACGGACAGGTTCACGTCAGCCCTCATGGAACCCTCCTGAAGCTTGCAGTCGGAAACGCCAAGATACTGAAGCGTCAGGCGGAGTTTTTCCAGATAGGCTATTACCTCCTCTGCGCTTCTCATATCCGGTTCGGATACGATCTCTATAAGAGGAACACCGGAACGGTTATAGTCCACGAGGGAGCATTCCTCCCATTCATCGTGAATCAGCTTACCCGCATCTTCCTCCATATGGATTTCATGGATTCCTACCGTTTTACTTCCGCCTTCTGTTTCGATTTCCACCTTGCCGTTTCTGCAAATAGGAAGATAGAGCTGGGATATTTGATAATTCTGTGGATTGTCGGGATAAAAATAATTCTTTCTGTCAAATTTACAATATTGTGTAATCGCGCATTCGGTAGCCAGCCCTACCGCTATGGCATATTCTAATACCTGCTTGTTCAGCACCGGAAGAGATCCCGGCATACCGGTGCAGACCGGACAAGTATGTGTATTCGGCGCGCCGCCGAAGGCGGTGGAGCAGCCGCAGAAAATCTTTGTTTTGGTAGAAAGCTCAACGTGAACCTCCAGACCAATGACCGTTTCATATTGCTTAGCCATATCCTAGACCACCTTTCCTTATTTTTCTTCGTTTTTTATAGTGGGAGCGCCAAAGACACCTCTGGCCTTTTCATAGGTGTAAGCCGCCTGAATGATTTTCTTCTCCTGAAAGCAATCTCCGATAAGCTGCAACCCTATCGGAAGCCCTCTCGAATCCATCCCGCAGGGAACGCTGATGGCAGGAAGTCCTGCAAGGTTTACCGAAATCGTATAAATATCTCCCAGATACATCTTGATAGGATCTGCCAGGCTCTCTCCCAGCCGTGGCGCCGTGGTGGGTGCAACAGGACCGAGAATCAGATCATATTTGGAAAAGGCTTCGTCAAAAGCCTTTTTAATAAGAGCCTTCACCTTCAACGCTTTCAGATAATACGCATCATAATAGCCTGAGCTCAGCACGAAGGAGCCTAACATAATCCTCCGCTTCACCTCTGCCCCAAAGCCCTCGGAACGGGATTTCTTATACATGCTGTGCAGCCCTTCGTATTCCTGAGCCCGGTGTCCGTATTTGATGCCGTCGAAACGTTCCAGGTTAGAACTGGCTTCCGCCGCTGCAATGGTATAATAGGCGGGAATAGCATATTCTGCCAGACTCAAATCGAACTCTTCCACTACAGCACCTTTTTCTCTCAGTAACTGCGCCGCTTTTAAAACAGCTTCCTTCACTTCGCTATCCAGTCCTTCTCCAAGATAATCCTTGGGCACACCGATTCGCATGCCTTTCACGTCTTCTATCAGGGCACTGGTGAAATCGGCATCCCTGGACACAGAAGTCGAATCCTTCTCATCATGGGAAGCGATTGCCTCGAGAATTGCCGCACAATCCGTTACGTCCTTGCTGATAGGCCCGATTTGATCCAAAGAAGAGCCGTAAGCGATCAGACCATAGCGGGATACGGTTCCATAGGTGGGCTTCATTCCCACCACGCCACAGTAGGACGAGGGCTGACGAATGGAGCCACCGGTATCCGAGCCTAATGCAAAAAAGCATTCCTGTGCCGCCACTGCCGCGGCTGAGCCCCCGGAGGAACCTCCGGGCACCCTGCTTTCATCCCAAGGATTCTTCGTCTCCCCATAAGCGGAGGTCTCTGTGGTAGAGCCCATGGCGAATTCATCCATATTCGTCTTGCCTATCATAAGTGCACCGGCCTTTTCCAGATTTAAAACCGCCTCCGAGGAAAAAACAGGAACAAAATTGCCAAGAATCTTCGATGCGCAGGTGGTTAAGATTCCCTCTGTGCACATATTGTCTTTAATTGCCATCGGTACTCCCGCCAGCGGTCCGGTCAGTTCTCCGTTTTCAATTCTTCTTTGAATATCTCCGGCTTTTTTTAATGCTCCTTCTCTGTCCACCGTAATGTAGCAGTTATATCGCCCTTCGCGGCTTTCGATACTGTCTATCACCGCAGCTGCCGCCTCCATTACCGTCACATCTTTTTTCTTTATTGCAGCCGACAGCTCCACGGCTGTCCATTGTAAAATATCCATAGCGGCGCCTCCTAATCGAATGTCGGGGGAACCATGAACATGCCGTCCTTTTCCCCCGGTGCGTTTTTCAGGATTTCCTCCCTCATATCGCCGTTCGTCACTACATCCTCTCTAAAAACATTTTGAACGGAAAAGACATGCGACATCGGCTCCACCCCGGAAGTATCAAGTTCTCCCAGCTTGTCGATATAATCGAGCATTCTTCCCATATCCCTTTTGGCCTGCTCCTTCTCCTCTTCGGAAAGCTCAAGCTTGGCGAGAATGCCTACATATTCAATTGTTTCATCATTTATTATATTTGTCATTTTGAACTTGCTCCTTTCAAATCCTAAGTCTCTAATCATTTAGTCTCTGACTTTAATATGCACTTCCCGAAGCTGTTTTTCCGTCACATCATTAGGTGCACCGCACATTAAATCCTGCGCGGAGCCGCTCATCGGAAAAGCAATTACCTCTCTGATATTCTCCTCGCCTCGAAGCAGCATAAGCATACGATCGATTCCCGGTGCCATTCCTGCATGGGGAGGCGCACCGAACTGAAATGCCTGATAGAGCGCTCCAAATTTATTTTTCAAGGTTTCTTCATCATATCCTGCAATTTCGAAAGCTTTTACCATTATCTGCATATCGTGGTTTCTCACCGCACCCGAGGATAGTTCGATGCCATTACATACGATATCATATTGATATGCCAATATATCCAGAGGATTCTCTTCCTCAAGCGCCTTCAAGCCGCCCTGCGGCATGGAAAAGGGATTGTGTGTAAATCCAATCCGTTTCGTCTCGGGATCCCGCTCGAACATCGGAAAATCATTCACATAACAGAAGCGATACGCATTCTTCTCGCACAAATTAAGTTTACTGCCCAGTTCGCTTCTAATTTGTCCGGCATAATAATTAGCTCTCTCCTCTTTGTCCGCAATGAAAAAAATAGTATCTCCCACGGCAAGACCGGCTTTTTCCAGCAGTTCCATCTTCTTATTCTCCGGAATAAATTTGTCGATAGGCCCCTTATAGGTCAAGCCTTCCTCCACCTCCAGATATCCCAGTCCGCCCATACCGAGAGAAACTGCAAAGCTAAGCAGCTTTTCGTGGAAGCCCTTCGTCATCTCCCCGTGTACCTTAATAGCCCGCACTGTTTTTCCGATAAATGGTTTAAACGTGCATTCCTGGAAGAACTTTGTCACATCCATGATTCTGAGTGGATTGCGCAAATCCGGTTTATCCGTACCGAACTCAAGCATCGCCTGCTTATAACTGATAACGGGATAGGGAGCCTTTGTTATCTCAAAACCTTCGGGAGCAAATTTTTCAAAAGTAGCGCTCAGAATTTCTTCTCCTACACGAAAAACATCTTCTTGCTCGGCAAAGCTCATTTCGAAATCCAACTGATAAAATTCGCCGGGCGAACGGTCTGCTCTGGCATCCTCGTCGCGAAAGCATGGCGCTATCTGAAAATATTTATCGAATCCCGACACCATCAAAAGCTGCTTATACTGCTGAGGCGCCTGAGGAAGCGCGTAAAACTTTCCTTTATATTTTCTGGAGGGAACGATATAGTCCCTTGCTCCTTCCGGCGAGGAAGCGCATAAAATCGGGGTCTGTATCTCCAGAAATTCCATTTCCGTCATTTTCTCCCGCAGAAACGAGATGACTTGGGAGCGGAAAATAATGTTTTCTTTTACCTTCGCGTTTCTAAGATCCAAATAACGATACTTCAGACGGACATCTTCTCTTGTCTCCTTAGAAGTCATTATCTCAAAGGGAAGCTGTTTGTATACCTTGCCCAGAACGACAATGGTCCTGGCATCCAGTTCTATGGTTCCGGTAGGTATCTTGGGATTATATGTTTCTTCATCTCTTTTTTCTATGAGCCCCTCCACCGATATGGAAGCTTCCTTCGTAATCTCTTTCATAAGCTCGGGGGTACGGATCACTACTTGCAATACTCCATACATATCTCTCAGATCGATGAAGGATACTCCTCCGTGATCCCGGATATTTTCTACCCATCCCGCCGCTTTTACTGTTTTTCCGATGTAGGATTCGTCGATTTCTTTTACTGTGATGTCTCTGTAAATGTTTTTAGTCATCATAATACTCTCTCCTTATGAGTGTTCTTTACTCATTTTTCTTTTTTTACGTTCCGGGATTTCTTTACACATTCGGGGATTGGCCGATGAGATTGGCTGTGTCATAAGCCAATCTCATTGGCTGTGTCATAAGCAGACTTTAAATTTCTCTGCCGAGAAATTTAAAGTTCGCGTTGCTCGTAAGATTGTCGGAGAACCGCTGAGCTGCAAGCAGTTCAGCGGTTCTCCGGCAACCTTACTCTGCTTATGCGCGCAAAGAAGTCCCGGAACACAGTCTCCTGCATTCCGGGACGGATAATTAAATTTATAATAATCCGCGGTACCACCCGCATTGACAAACCGACATCTCTATCAAGATGTGTGAACCGCCTTGCCCACTCTTACACTTAACGCGTGTTAACGTATCTTCCTAGTGTCTTCATCGACAGTTCGGAAAATCTGCTCCAGAGTGTTCCCTTTGTTACTTCCCACAAACAGCGCTCTCAGTCGGTGACGCCGTATTCCTGTCGTTTTTCATAGCAAGAGTCTCTTTCAACGCATTTCAATAAATTTTTTAATAGCCACATACTATCACAACTTTTTTTCAATTGCAATACTTTTTATCAAATTTTTTTATTATTGTGGTACAGTTCGACCTCCGATGCCGTTAAAACAGCCTGGGGCTTCTCCGGGTGCGGGCCCAACATCTTCTCCATCCAGATCATATCATACCACTTACCCAATTTATAACCGCACTTCGTAAAATGAGCTACCGTTTTATATCCGTATTTCTCGTGAAAAGCAATGCTTTCAGGATTGGGATAAGCAATGCATGCATTGACATTTATGATGTGCTGAGCCGCAAGAATTTCCTCCAGCGCCGCATACAACTTCTTGCCAATGCCGTTCCCATGTGCTCCTTCTTTTACATAAATGGAAGTCTCCACGGACCAGTCGTAAGCAGAACGCCCTTTAAATGCGGATGCATAGGCATAACCCAGAATTTCCTCTCCCCTTTGCAGCAAAAGATAAGGATATTTTTCCATAGTATGAGCCATTCTATTCCTGAATTCTTCCACGGCAGGCACTTCATATTCAAAGGTTATCGCTGTATTCTCCACATAAGGTGCATAAATATCCAGCAACTGTGCTGCATCCTCTGCCTCCGCCGCCCTAATCACCATATTTTCATTCATCATCAGCACTCCTGTCCTAGCTTAGGTTTTTATACCATCGTTTGACAAGGGCGTGTAAGACCCTGTCAAACAATGGTAATCTTGTTTTAAGCTTATATAATGATGTCGGGGTCAAAAGGTATTTTGCCCCCTGATACTTATGGATTGTTACGCACTTTGTGCTCCCACAATCCTAAATACATTCGAAATCCGCCCTGTTAGGGCTGCTTTCTCATTATAATCCTTTCGGCAAATTTAGCAAATATTTTTTTATATAATAACGTTCATCGTACTATTTATAACAGTTTAATTAATAAAATGTATCGCAAAAACGTTTTTGTGAACTGAATACAGCATTTATCGTAACTATTTTTAAAACTTTACCATAAATTAGGTTGACTTTATAGCGTTGCTCAATTAATATAATAAGGAATACTTATGAGAGGGAGATATAAAGATGAATAATGAATTGTATTATGATCAAGCGTCCTACGCAGCAGCCATGGCTTTTATTTCAGCGTACCTTGTAGTTATCCTGGTAATCGCAGTTATAACGCTCGTAGGAATGTGGAAAATGTTCGCAAAAGCAGGTAAGCCGGGTTGGGCTGCAATCGTTCCGATTTACAACATTTACTGCTTATTCGACATTTCTTTCGGCAACGGCTGGTTGTTCTTACTTATGCTTATTCCGATTGTAAACATCGTAGTAGGTATCATGATGTACTTCAAGCTGGCAAAGGCCTTTGGGCAGGGTGTTGCCTTCGGCTTCGGCTTATTGTTCCTAAATACCATTTTTGTATTGATCCTTGGCTTCGGCAAGGCTCAGTATGTGGGACCGAACAATAATAACTAGTTGAATGCAAACAGCGGACAGCAGGCTCTTCGAATTGTTCGCTGTTCAAAAAAGCAGTACATAATCGGTCGTTCGCCGATGAATGTACTGCTTTTTATTGCTCTCTTATAAGATCAGGGTGCCAAAAGGTCCTTTTTACGAACAGCTCTGGACAATATGCGCGGAACAAAAGCTGTGGTGCCGAAGTATTAAGCCGCGTGAATGTGCGAAGCACACTTTTGTTCTATTCACTCTTAATAAGTATTGCACGGCAGGGAGCTCCATCCGCACCGCCCAGATTGATTGGAGCTGCGCTCAATAAGTAATTGCCCTCAGGCACATCCTTTAACACCAGGCCTTCCAACAGAACCACTTCTTTTTTTAGCAGTTCATAATGCACCTTGGCAGGTCCATCCTCCGGACCCACAGTCTGGGATTCCACTCCCACGAGGAGAATTCCCTGACGGTTCATTTCCTCCGCCGCTTCTAAAGTTACAGTTGCTTTCCCCTTTATGAGCAAGCGCTTATGGCTTTTAGCGCCTTCCATTACCTCGCGTATCTGTCCGGCGGTTATGTTCCCTTCCATATCAGCCACAGTGACTTCTCCTACGCAACGGCTTAAGTCCAGTTCATCCACTCTCTTTCCATCATCATAAAAATGATACGGAGCATCCAAATGGGTACCGTTATGTGCGCACATGGAAATCTCGGTCAAATTGCAGATGTCGCCGTTCTTAATCTGTAAACGCCTCTCATAGGAGGGTACAGGATCTCCCGGAAACACATGGCTTGTGAACAGTTCCTGAGAAATATCATAAATCTTCATAACCATATCCATGCCCTTTCCAATTCCCGCGCTTTTCTACAGCGCTTTGATCCGGTCTACCGCCGCAACCGTATTCTCATAGCTGCCGAAAGCAGTCAGTCTGAAATACGTCTCCCCGCTAGGTCCGAAGCCTGAACCGGGCGTTCCCACCACGTTAGCATTTTCCAAAAGATAATCAAAAAATTCCCAGCTGGTCATTCCCTTAGGCGCCTTGAGCCAGATATAAGGAGCATTTACACCACCGGATACCGTATAGCCTGCGTCTTTTAACCCGTTCATAATGTATTTCGCATTGTTCATGTAATAATCAACCTGCTTTTTAAGCTGCTCCTTGCCTTCCTTGGAGTAAACGGCCTCTCCGGCGCGCTGTACGATGTAGGGTGCTCCGTTATATTTGGTACCGTGACGTCTCGCCCAGAGAGAATGAAGCATCACATCACCGCACTTCAGATCCTTAGGAATCACTGTACATCCAAGACGTACGCCCGTGAATCCGGCATTCTTGGAGAAGGAACGAAGCTCGATGGCACAAGTCCTTGCACCCTCGCATTCATAGATGGTATGGGGCACATCCGCTTCCGAAATATAGGCTTCATACGCCGCATCATAAATAATGACCGCTCCTACTCTATTCGCATAGTCCACCCACTCCTGAAGCTGCGCTTTTGTGATGGTAGAACCGGTAGGGTTGTTCGGGAAACAGAGATAAATAAGGTCCGGTGTCTCTTTTGGAATCTCAGGAGCAAAATTATTCTCCGCAAGACATGGCATATAAATCACATCGCTCCACGTCTCCTTTTTCTCATCGTAAATGCCTGTTCTTCCAGCCATTACGTTAGTATCCACGTAAACCGGATATACCGGGTCGCATACCGCGATTTTATTGTCCAAGCTAAAAATTTCCTGAATATTTCCTGAGTCGCATTTCGCTCCGTCCGAAATGAAAATTTCATCTGCCGTTATATCACAGCCTCGCGCATTATAATCGTTATCTGCGATCGCGCTTCGTAAGAATTCATATCCCAAATCCGGCGCATAGCCTTTAAAGGTATCTGCATTTCCCATCTCTTCCACTGCCCCGTGCAGCGCCTCGATGATGGCCGGCGCCAAAGGCTGGGTCACATCGCCGATGCCGAGACGTATGATTTTTTTATCCGGATTCGCCTGTGAATAAGCATTTACCTTCTTACCTATTGTGGAAAAAAGATAGCTTCCCGGCAACTTTAAATAATTGTCATTGATTTTAAACATTCTGTTTCTCCTCTCACGCATTTCGTATTTCTTATTTTTTTATATCTTGATTTCACCTTCGAAAACAGTTTCGGCGGGCCCTGTCATATATACGAGATTTTCTGCTCTGTCCCATCGTATATGCAGTTCGCCACCTAATAGTTTAACAGTAACTTTCTCCTCCGTCAAACCATTTAATATACATGCCACTACCGTGGCGCAGGCTCCTGTACCGCAGGCCAGCGTTTCCCCTGTCCCGCGCTCCCATACCCGCATTTGAACCGTGCTCCTGTCCATTACCTTTACGAATTCTGTATTGACTCTTTTGGGGAAACGAACATGATTTTCAAAATAAGGCCCGATTTTCTCTATATCCAGATTCTCCACATCTTCCATAAAGACGACCGCATGGGGATTTCCCATCGACACACATGTCATTTCGTAAACATTGCCTTCTACCTCTATCGTTTCGGAAATTACTTCCTCATTTTCCGAAATGACAGGTATGTCAGTCGCTTTGAGTATAGGGCTTCCCATATTGACCTTCACCGCATCCACTACCCCGTTCTTTATGAGCAAATCCAAATATTTTATCTTCCCAGAACTGACAACACTGACGGATTTCTTATCGGTCAAGCTTTTATCATAAACATATTTCGCCACACAGCGAATGCCATTTCCGCACATCTCCGCTCTGGAGCCATCCGCATTGTACATTTCCATTTCGAAATCCGCCTGCGACGAACGGTTAATAAAAATAACTCCGTCCCCGCCTATTCCAAAGTGTCTGTCGCTCAGTCTTCTCACCAGCTCAGGCTTTTTCCTTGCCGGCACTTCCTCCGTAAAACCATTCACATAAATGTAATCGTTGCCACATCCGTGCATCTTCGTAAATTCCATGCTTGCGCTCCCTTCCGGCAGGCAGACCCACCGCTTTCTATCTTTCATCCCATCATAGAAACTTATCATACAAACCTCAAGAGTTTTTATTAGTATAACACATGTATTTTACCATATATATTGTAATCATTGCCTAAAATTATGCAAAAAATGCTCTCATGTCCACCGAAGCGCTCCGGATCAAATGTAATAGGGCACTTCCCTATTACATTAAAAGCGGGTCCGGCATAAATCCGAACCCGCTTTTTTATGTTTTATATGAATGTTTTTACTCATTGGTAACCTTCACTCATCAGCGCCGGTTACTCATTCATGAATAAAATCATCTGTGCCGTTTCCGTCATATTTGTACTGCTGTCCATGCTGCACTTCTGTATATACCTGTGAGCCTCTTCCTCCGTCATATTATTACGGTGCATGAGAACCTGTTTCGCTTCCCCAATCAGGGCTTCCTCTTTTTCATCCCGCTCCTTCGGCTTGGATTTCTGATGCTTGCGGCGTCTCTCCGACGCTTGTATCATCATATCTACCGTATTTACCATATCATAAATCTTAAGCGGCATCTCCAGACAAACAATATCATTGTTGCGACAGCCAGCGAGTATATGGGGAGAAGCCATCAGAAGCATTTCAAATCCGGGAGGAAGATATTCGTGCAGCTGTGAGTAAATCATGTCCGACAGCTTGTAGCTGCATATAACAATACCGCTATTCAGATGGTCTGCCTGACCGATCGCCTGCGAACCGGTGGTACAGACCGCCGCAACGGAGAATCCGTTTCTTACCAGAAGATTCTTCATGTTCTTCGCATCTTCCAGCTTAGGAAACGCAACGATAATGCTTGTCATATACTCACCTCCTCCTTATGCTGTTTCTTATTATATTTCCATCGGTCCAATTACATTCTTTCCTCCGGAAATATTTTAATATTTATTCAGATAAGCTTCTACTTCCCAACCGGTAACCTGCGAACTGTATTCCGCCCACTCTGTTTTCTTCGCCTTGATATACTTTTCACAGATATGCTCACCCAGAACCTCCTGGATGAACTCATCCTTTTCCAGCTCATGTACCGCCTCGATCAAAGTTCCCGGAATCGCTTCGATTTTTTCCATTTCTCTCTCCTCCTCAGACATGGCGAAGATATTGCGGCTTACGCTCTCAGGCGGCATTATCTTGTTCTGAATGCCATCAAGCCCTGCGCGCAGGCATACTGCCAGCGCCAGATAAGGATTTGCCGAAGGGTCCGGACACCGAAGCTCTACCCGCGTGCCTTCCCCTCTAGATGCCGGAATACGGATAAGGGGGCTCCTGTTCGTAGCGCTCCACGCGATATATACCGGTGCTTCATAACCGGGAACAAGTCTCTTATATGAATTTATGAGGGGATTGGTAATCGCCGCCATCCCTTTCATGTGCTTCATAATTCCACCGATAAAATAATAGGCTTCTTTACTCAGACCGAAATCATCCGAGGCATCCGAAAAAATATTTTTACCGTCTTTGGACAAGGACATGTTAATGTGCATGCCGGAGCCATTTATTCCTTGCTTGGGTTTTGGCATGAACGTTGCATGAAGACCATGGCGTTTTGCAATCGTCTTTACCGCCAGCTTGAAGGTCACGATATTATCCGCCGTTTTTAAAGCTTCGTCATATTTAAAATCAATTTCATGCTGTGCCGGAGCCACCTCGTGATGAGAGGCTTCGATGACAAAATCCATCTCCTCTAAAGTAAGGACCATATCTCTTCTGGCATTTTCGCCGAAATCCACCGGCCCCAAATCGAAATAGCCTGCCTGCTCGTGAGTAAGCGTAGTGGGAAGCCCATTTTCATCCGTATGGAAAAGGAAGAATTCGCACTCCGGTCCTACTTCAAAACGATAGCCCAGCTTCTCAGCTTCTTTTACCGCGCGCTTCAATATATAACGAGGATCGCCTTCAAAAGGCTCTCCATTCGGACGGTATACATCGCAGATAAGTCTTGCAACCTTTCCTTGCTGGGGTCTCCATGGAAATATCTGAAAAGTATTGTAATCAGGATACAAATACATATCCGATTCCTCAATACGTACAAAGCCCTCAATGGAGGAACCGTCAAACATACATTTATTATCCAACGCTTTTTCCAACTGGCTCGCTGTAATTGCCACATTCTTCATATTGCCAAACATATCGGTGAATTGCAGACGGATGAATTCCACATCTTCATCTTCTACCAATTTTATAATATCTTCCTTCGTGTAATTTTTCATCATGCTTTCTTCCCTTCCTTTACTATTGTCTGAATACAAAAAAAGGCAATCCTTTGCTAAAAGAACGCCCTTGTTCCGTTTAATAATAACAACTGCTTCTCGCCTTTGTCAATACCCAAATACATCCATGCACGGTGTCGACAGCTGAACTATTACAAACTGCACACCATTTCCCGCAGAGTTTTCTTATAACGGGGAATTCCTTAGGAATTTTCTATTATACAAGTGGCATAAAATATACCACATAATAATAAGATAGTAAAAAGAATTTTAACGGGGATATTGTTATGAGTTCCAAAACAAAAATAGTTGTGCTCCATTTGAAAGAACTAATATACACCGGCATCTTTGCCGTTCTGGGGATTCTCTTTATCGTGCTTCTGATCATCATGTTCCTCCCCAAGAACAAGGATAACGACTCCAATATCATAAAGCCGGCGAACTCTTATATGCCCGGCGTTTATACGACTTCTCTCGTGCTCAACGATAACATAGTCGATATTGAGGTTACCGTAGACGAAACCAATATCAACAGTATCCGCATTGTCAATCTGGACGAAGCGGTTGCTACCATGTACCCTCTTATCGAGCCGGCATTCGAAGACCTCGTAACTCAGATATGCAAAAATCAGTCTTTGGATGGCATTACATATTCCGACGATAACAAATATACCTCCATGGTACTGTTGGATGCCATTAAAGCTTCTCTGCAAAAGGCCGAATCGGCTGCCGCAGCTAATGCTTTGGGGGAGCAATAAAAATCAGGGAAGGAATCCGCTGAAACGGATTTCTTCCTATGAGTGTTCTTCACTCATTATTAATCCATTTTTTCCAATCGCTCGAGCCACAACTTTGCACTTGCGTCAGATGGCATGCGCAGATCTCCCCTCGGCGACACGGCAACGCTTCCTACCTTCGGCCCGTCCGGCAGGCAGGAACGTTTGAATTGCTGCGCGAAGAACCGCCTGTAGAAAACCTTTAACCATTTTAGGATTGTCCCTTTATCATACTGTCCTGCAAAGGACTCCTTCGCGATTCTATATATCTTCTCCGGCTCAAAGCCGCATCGCAGCATATAATATAGGAAGAAATCGTGAAGCTCATAAGGTCCGACCAAATCCTCCGTCTTCTGGGAAATAATTCCGTCCACCGGCGGCAGCAGCTCCGGGCTGACCGGAGTGTCGAGGACATCCAGTAATATTCTCATCAAACCTTCGTCGCCGCACGTGTCTGCATAATATTGCACCAGATGTCTGACAAGAGTCTTAGGTACTCCGGAGTTCACTCCGTACATGGACATGTGATCTCCATTATATGTGGCCCATCCAAGCGCCAGCTCCGACATATCTCCGGTACCGATGACAAGAGCATTCTCTCTGTTGGCGATATCCATAAGTACCTGCGTACGCTCCCTGGCCTGACCATTCTCGTAGGTCACATCATGATTATTCATATCCTGCCCGATATCCCTGAAATGCAGGGTCACAGCCTCCCTTATATTTACCTCTTCCAAAACAGCTCCAAGAGCCTTTGCCAGCTCGCACGCATTGTCATAGGTTCTGTCCGTGGTTCCGAAGCAAGGCATCGTTACTGCCAGAATATTCTTTCTGTCAAACGACAGCATATCGAAGGTGCGCACCGTGACCAGAAGTGCAAGAGTGGAATCTAATCCGCCGGAGACTCCCACTACCGCTTTCTGGCAGCCCGTATGCTCATAACGTTTTTTTAGTCCGTAAGACTGAATGGATAGAATTTCCTCACATCTTGTGTCCCTCTGTGCCTTATCGCCCGGAACGAAAGGCGCGCTGTCAAAGGAACGCGTCAGGGAAGTCTCCACCTTCTCAAACTTCGCCGGAATTATCGTATGTTTTCTGCTGCTCTCCGGAGTATAGGTACTCATCCTTCTCCTCTCGTTGACGATTCTGTGTATATCGATATCGGCGTAAATAATTCCGTTCTTAAAACGTTTCGACTCCGCCAGAAGAGTCCCATTCTCCGCAATCAGATTATGTCCGCCGAATACTACATCCTGCGTGGATTCCCCTTCACCTGCGCTGGCATAGACATAACCCGAAATCATTCTCGCACTGGCAGACTTTACCAGCATCGTCCGGTATTCCCCTTTGCCTACCGTCTCATTGGATGCGGACAGATTCACGATAACAGTTGCCCCTGCCATAACATGTTCAGCTGCCGGAGCTCCCGGGACCCACAGATCCTCACAGATTTCACAGCCGATCAAAAGCCCCTCGACAACGCCCCCATCGAATAAGATATCCGTGCCGAAGGGAACCGTTTTTTCTCCTTTTTCACTTTGCAGAATGTAGGGAACCGCGGCTTCATTTCCGGGCGCAAAATGCCTTCCCTCGTAATATTCCGCATAAGTAGGAATATTCGCCTTAGGAATCAATCCTATTACATTCCCCCGGTGCAACGCTGCCGCCACATTATACAGCTTATTGTCTCTCACTAAAGGCAGCCCCACAAAAACAAGGGCATCCTTATCCGCTGTATGGGCCGCAAGAGTCAAAAGCTGCACCTTCGCTTCCTGTAGCAAAAGTTCCTGCAAAAATAAGTCTCCGCACGTATAACCCGTAATACAAAGCTCCGGGAACACAATGATTTTCGCTCCGTTTTTTGCCGCTTCGTCCATCATCACACAAATCTGCTTAGCATTGTATGCGGGATCGGCCACTTTAATCTGCGGCGTAGCTGCCGCCGCCTTAATAAAACCGTGCTTCATAGCGCACCTCTCTTTTCTTTGCACCTCAGTCCGATGAAATATTAGTCGAGCATCTTCTTCAGCTCGTCCACCGAGAACGAATATGTCTTATTGCAGAAATGGCAATTCACTTCTACTTCTTTTCCCTCTTCAATCATTTCCTGAATGTCTTCTCTTCCAATACTCACAATCGCGCGATGCACTCTTTCCTTGGAGCAATCACACGAATATCTGACCTCCATAGTATCCGTCACCTGAACATCCAAGTCGGCTAACAGCATTTGGAGCATCTGCTCCGGCGTATTACCGTCATCCAGGGCTGCGGTAACCGAGCTGAATTTCGATAGATTATCCTCCAGCGTACGGATCACTTCCTCGGAAGCGAAGGGCATCAGCTGCAAGATAAAACCTCCCGCCTGCTTTACCGTATTGTCCTTTTCCATCAAGACTCCGAGTCCTACGGAAGAGGGCACCTGTTCGGAAGTAACGAAGTAATAGGTCAAATCGTCCGCAATTTCGCCCGTTTGCAGCGCCGTCTGACCGATATAAGGCTCTTTCAGGCCCATATCCTTGATCACGCTCAGATATCCCTTTCCTACCGCGCCGCCTACATCCAGCTTTCCCACTGCATTGGCAGGCAGGATGACCTGCGGTTCATTGGCATAGCCCTTCACGTTTCCCTCCCCGTCGGCCGTCACCGTCATCCCCTGCAGAGGACCGTCTCCTTTTACCTGAATCGTCAGCAGATCATCTTCGTTCTTTAACATGCTTCCCATCATCACGCTTCCCGTTAGAAGCCGTCCCAGAGCTGCTGTCACCACCGGACTCGTGTTATGTATTTGTCTCATTTCCTCCACGAGCTCTCTCGTAGTTGCCGCGAATGCACGTATCTGCGCATCTGCCGCCGTCGCTCTTACCATATAGTCACTCATTGACATCTTCCTTTCCGCATTCTCTGGCTATCACGTAAATGCGTTCGCTCTCTTCCCATACATCGCCGTGTGTATCGGCATCGATGGCAGTCACGAACTCCATTCCCGCCTTTTCTACCAAAGCGCGCATCATATCTAAAGTATAACCCCTTTGATAATGAGTCTCCGTAAAACGGCGAAAGTTCTCGCCATCCTCCTCCGCGACACCGCGCTCTGCTGCCCTCACAAAAACCGTGAGGTCATATTCGTTGATTCCGCTGTTGCAATCGAAATAGTTTTCCCAAATAAAACTGCAATCCTCTCTATTTTCAGCAATCGTCGCATCGCCGATAACTGTCTCGTACTTATATATCGTATTGAAATCGAAAATAAATACACCGCCCGGATAAAGGTAATTGTTCACCAGACGAAGAGTTTGTTCTATTTCATCCTCCTCCAGCAGATAGTTCATGGAATCGCACACGCATATAATTGCTCCCGCGGTCCCATACAATTCGAACTCCCGCATATCCTGATGAAGATACAAGATATCCTTCTCTGATTTTTCCCTTTTCGTGAGGGCGATATTCAGCATTTCCCGCGAATTATCGATTCCTATCATGTCGTATCCCGCCTCCGCAAGAAGCTGCGTCAGCGTACCCGTTCCACAGCCCAGATCCACCACGATGCTGCGCTCCGCTGCATCCGTCATCTTCGGAACAGCAACTCCGTACTCTCCAAGCAGCTCCAAAAGATATGCCGCCCATTCCTCGTAAGGAGTATCGTCCATAAAAGTATCGTATACGCTGGCAAAATCAGTATATGTCTCCATGCTCAACCATGCCTTTCAGATTCTCCATCAAAATATCCATTTCCTCAGGCGTACCTATGGTGATACGCAGATAATTACCAATTCGCGGCTTGTCCCAGTAACGGACAAAAATATCCTTTTCTTTAAGAGCGTTGAAAATCTCTTTCGCCGGTATTCTCTCATGTGACGCAAAAATGAAATTAGCCCTGGAATCGGGGAAGGAAAAGCCCAGCTCCTTCAACCTCAGCTTTACACTCTCTCGTGTATTTATAATCTTTTCCGTAGTTTCTTTAAAATATGCCTTATCCTTCACTGCTTCCGCGCCGAGCAGAATAGCGGGCGTATTCATCGTATAGGAATTGAAGGAAAATTTTGCATTCTGAAGATAGCTGATGAGCTTCGGATTACCCATGGCAAAACCGATGCGCATTCCCGCCATCGCCCGAGACTTCGAGAAAGTCTGCACGACCAAAAGATTATCATATTTATCGATCAGCTTAAGGCAGCTTTCCCCGCCGAAATCTATATACGCTTCATCGATGATGACTACACTGTCCCTGTTAGCCTCAATGATTTCCTCCATTATGCTCACTTCTTCAAAAACACCGGTAGGAGCATTGGGGTTCGGAATAATGATTCCCCCGTTTGGCTTAAAATAGTCCTCCTTCCGGATAAAAAACTTATCATCTAAAGGCCGGAGCTCATAAGGTATACGGTATAGCTCCGCCCATACATCGTAGAAGGAATAAGTAATATCGGGGAATAAAATCGGTTTATCTGAATGAAAAAAGGTCAGAAACGCCATGGCGAGTACATCATCACTTCCCACGCCAATATAAAGCTGTTCCGGCAAGACGCCGTAATAAGCACACAGCTCTTTTGCAAGCTCTCCTATCGAAGTATCAGGATACAAGCGGAAGCTGTCGGTGTCAATCTGCTGCAGTTTTTCCCGAACACCAGGGGCCGGAGGATACGGACACTCATTAGTATTTAATTTAATGATATTCGCCTGTTTGGGCTGTTCTCCCGGTACGTAGGGCTCCACCCTTCTAACATTCTCTTCCCATTTCATATTCTGTCAACCTCGTTTTTATTTTTCTATTATATGATACCAGGGTCAAAAAGTCATGTGTTTCATGCTTGCATGAAAAAACATGACTTCGGGGCCCGCAAAACATGAGAAAACAGCCCTACAAGGATGATTTCGAATGTTTTTAGGATTGTGGAAGCACAAAGTGCGTAACAATCCGTAAGTATCAGGGGGCAAAATACCTTTTGACCCCTTAATCATTATATGCTCTCAAACAGTTATTCGCAAGAGCCGGCCGGCCATTCCTCCGCCATGCGGGCATACTCTGCAGCCTGCTCCTCCATTCCTATTTGCTTATAGCATTCCGCCATTCCGCTTAGAGGCTTGTCTCCTCTGCATCGGATGTCCAACAGACTTTCCGATTCAAAAGCGGCATTATAGAACCATATCACCGCCTCATGGTAATCTTCCTCCGCCATATAGAAATATCCAAGCTCCAGACAGATTTCTGCACACCCGTCGCTGGCTACCGCCTTCATCGCATATTTATGGAACTTCAGCCTATCGCCTTTAAGCCGTGCCGCTCTTGCCGCCACGCAGGCTGCCTCCTTTAATTCCTCCGCAGACCGCCCCGTATCCTCACAGGAGGCTTCAAAGAAAGGCCCTGCCAGAATTACATCCTCTTCGCTGCCCGCAATAAAAAGTTCCCTTGCGTAAAGATTATGGAGACGAGGAGACAAAGGCCCTTCTTTGCACACTCTGCGAAAAGCCTCCAGATCTCTCGCGGCATGGCTTTCCTCCTGCTCGTGAATAATCTCTATCTCACTGTCGAAAACCAACGGCTCCGTTCGCACAGTCTCATGGATCGGGTCGATCCATGTGAAGCTCCTCACTCTTTTAAACAGTTTAGGTCTATATTCCTTATCGTAGTTATAAACCGATCCGTGCTTAAGCTGGTTGGTGTAATACATCTGAACGATTTCAATTTCCGGCAGCAGCTCCTGTTTCAAAATACGGAACCTTTCCCTATTGGTCTCGTCTAACAGCTCGTCCGCATCCGCAGAATATATATATTCCTTCGAAGCCTTGGAAAATGCATAATTCCTGGCGGCAGAAAAATCATGAATCCACGTAAAATCATATATCTTATCCGTATATCTGGCCGCGATTTCCTTCGTCCTATCACCGGAACCGGTATCAACTATAATGATTTCATCCATTAAGTCAGCAACGCATGACAAACACCTGTCCAAAATCTTCTCTTCGTTTTTTACTATTATACAAAGGCTTATCGTTATCATCAGTTTCTCCTCCTTTTCCCCGTAATATAATTTACGCCCGAAAAAAACGCATGAACCACCTGTGAGCATTCTCTGCCCAATCTTCACGCATTGACTTTTCCAGACGTAAACCCATTGCTTATATGTTACAGGTGTTCCCTGCTCATTATGAGTGTGCCTTACTCATTATAGCACCTTTGACAGAAATTCCTGCAGTCTCGGACTCTTCGGATGATTGAAAAATTCCTGAGGTGTGTTTTCTTCCATTATAACTCCTTCATCCATGAAAAGTACCTTCGTACCTACTTCTCTGGCAAAGCCCATCTCATGGGTCACGACCACCATCGTCATCCCGCTGTCTGCCAGCCCCTTCATAACATCTAAAACCTCGCCGACCATCTCAGGGTCCAGTGCGGAGGTAGGCTCATCGAAAAGCATCACTCTCGGGTTCATTGCGAGAGAACGCACGATTGCCACTCTCTGCTTCTGTCCGCCCGAAAGTTGACTGGGATAGGCATCCGCCTTTTCCGTTAATCCGACTCTCTCCAAGAGCTTCAGCGCATTCTCCGAGGCTTCCTCCTTACCCATCATCCCCAGTTTAACAGGAGCAAGAGTAACGTTATTCATAATCGTCAGGTTATTGAACAGATTAAAATTCTGGAATACCATCCCCAGGTGTTGCCTGACTTTATCTATATCGGTCTTCGGGTCGGTAATATTAACTCCGTCCACCCATATTTCTCCGCTGGTAGGAATCTCCAGCAGATTCATACAACGCAGGAAGGTACTTTTCCCGGAGCCGGACGGCCCGATAACCACAACCTTTTCTCCTTGGTGCACGTGATAATTTACTCCTCTTAACACGTGATTACTTTCAAATTTCTTATGCAGGTCCTTAACGATTATCACTTTTGCGCAGCCTCCTCTCAAATTTGGCGAGCAGAATTGTCAATATCTTGATTACGATGAAATAAATCACCGCTGCACCTATAAGAGGCATGAACGCTTCGTATGTTCTGGAAGCGATCTGATTGGCTGCCCTCGTCAAATCGGTCAGGCTCACATAGCCGACGATTGCCGTCTCCTTTAATAATACGATAAATTCGTTTCCGATTGGCGGAAGCACATTCTTTACCGCCTGCGGAATGATGATGTATATCATCGTCCGCGCTTTTGATAAGCCGAGTGAACGGCCGGCTTCCATCTGCCCGTTATCCACGGCAAGGATTCCTGCGCGCACGATTTCCGCCACATAAGCGCCGCTGTTAATGCCGAAAGACAAAATCGCAACAATTATGCCATTCTTACTATTCGCCATTATGAGGAACCACATGATCATCAGCTGGAGCACGGAGGGCGTTCCCCTGATGATATCTATATAAACATTGGCAATCACCGCCAATATCGATTTCTTTCCATTTCTTCTGACCGACAGCTTCATAAAAGCTAAAAGCGTACCGATAACCATACCTAATATCGCCGCAAAAAAGGCGATTTCCAACGTAACTCCCAATCCGTTCAAATATAATTTCCACCGGTCTCCGGTGATAAATGCGGCCTCAAACATTGCGGAAGCCTTCTCGAACCATGCCTGCATATCTTCTCTTTATCCTTTCCTATCGGATATTTTCCCAGTACCCCTTAACCTACTCTATATTTTAATGAGGATAGCGGGTATTCCGCTATCCTCCAAATCATACAACATCTGCCATCCTATCCGGTACATTAGTTCTCTTCTATGTACTGGCTTACTAAGGAATCGAAGGTGCCGTCGTCAATCAATTCCTGCAATGCATTATTGATCTGCTCTACTAAAACGGTATCTCCCTTCGGCATCGCAATCGCATAATCCTCTGCTTCAAAGCCGAACTGCACCCCGTCCACTGCCGTTACCTGACCTTCGAATTTGGATTCAAATACCATGGCGGGATTCTTATCGATGATAACGCAGTCAAGTCTTCCGTTAATCAAATCATTGACAGCGTCCACTGCCTTGTTATATTGGGAAACCGTAGCATCCTCAATTTCCTCTGCAATGAAATCGCCGGTAGTTCCAAGCTGTACGCCAATCGCCTTACCCTTTAAATCATCCGCAGTTGCGATTGCTGAGCCTTCCGGCAAAATCACATACTGAACGGCAGTATAATAAGGATTGGAAAAATCCACACTGGCTTTTCTCTCTTCTGTTACCGTCATGCCTGCGATAGATACATCTATCTTGCTTCCGATGGAAGAAACAAGGGAAGCGAATTCCATATTGTCAACCTGAACCGTAACGCCCAGCTTCTCACCGATTGCCTTAATCAACGCAATATCGAAACCATCCGGTTCTCCGGCATCATTCACATACTCGAAGGGCGGGAACTCTGCATTCGTACCTACATTTAGCACTCCGTCCGCTAGAGCTTCGGACACTGCTGCTGTTTCCTCTGCGGAAGTCTCCTCCTGCGCTGTTTCCTCTGCGGGAGTTTCCTCCTGTGCTGTTTCTGCTGCCTGCTCGGTCTGTGCCGTTTCTTCCGGAGCCGCTTCCTGCGCCGTACTTCCGCATGCGGTCAAAAGGGACATACTAAGTACTGCTGCCATCATTGCTGCTAACCATTTTTTCATAATATAACCTCACCTTTCCCGTAGCACGCAGACTCCTCACTGCGGCTACAATTTCACTTTAACTATACGTCAGCATAGCATGTTCACTCTTTAAAATCAATAATTAATATGCGTATTTTTTGATTTTTTTGCATCTTTATACATAGGTTGGCAGCCTGAGAGGTATTTCCTCATCAATCCAGACAGAAATCCGCTTCCCTCCTGCTGTAACGAGCAGTTCCTTGCCTTTATTCCTTTTGGTAAACAGCTGTCCCGGTCTGAGGCTGTACTGTCCGGTATTGGATTGCTCCAAAATCATGAGGGGAATGGTTACTTCAAAGCCCTCTTCTTTCTTTTTCACGAGGCAGCTTCCTGCATAGCGCATTTTTCCCTCTCCATCGCTGTGATATATCCTGACTGTTCCCATAAGAAGGTACATCAGCCATAGGATTCCTGCAGTGCCCGCCACACTTCCCAAAGTGAATGCTGCCGCTTTTATAACTGGCACGCCGGTATTTTTATCCTTTATTGTCTGAATTTCTTTTTCCTCCTCTTCGGGCGCAGCGGCAAGAGATTCCTGTTTTATAATTTCTGCCCTTTTTTGGATCTTTGGAAGTTCCTTCGTTAAAGACTTTGTATGCTTTTCCTCTTTAGGAGGCTCTTTCTTTTTTATTGCTGTGTTAGAGGACTTGGATGTTTTCTGCCCGGGGATTTCAGCAAGTCTTATTTCCGTATGAGGCTCTACCTTTTCTTTACTATCTGCACCGTTTGCATCATTATTACTGTCACCGCCGTGATTGTTTTCACTATTTTCTCCCTCATTGCCTTGTTCCGTTTCCTCTTTCGGCTCCTCCGGCAAAGGGTCCTCCGATTTGTTCTTTTCGATTATAAGCACTTTTTTCGAAATATTCCCGCAGGCATCCCGAACTGCTGCTGTAAGGCTCCTTTCTTCGCCATTCTCTTTCTTATCCTCTCCGCTTATCTCATTCTCATACGCAGCACTCCACGTTTTCCCGCCGTCATAAGAATACGCCTCATCTGCCAGGCCGCTCCCTTCGCTTCCGTCCGGCTGTAAATCCTTCGCGCTTATTCTTACTACATTAGTTTCGCTGTCATAACAGGCACTTTCTATGATGGGAGCCGTAATATCTATTCTTTCTATATGTATGGACAAGCTAAGCTCCGAAGGATCGATGTCCTCATTGCGTGCCTGCAGCCTGACCGTATAGTCACCATTTTCTCTTACTGCTATGGAAATGCCTTCGTCCAGCTTCACTCCGTTCTTTTCCCATAAGAACCGAGGTTCCTTCCACTGAAGAAAGCCTTCTTCTCCCAGCTCCATGCAGGATGCTTCCAATTTCTTCGGTTCTGTGGTCCAGCCGCTTCTGCTGTTTATAATGGATAGAAACGCATAGGCAGTTTCTTCCTCCATACCGCAGTTCTTTACATAATGCTCTATGGTATCCTCTGTCTTTTTACAGCCAAGGGCATAGGAATCTATGCTCTTCTCATCCTTTCCACAGCTTTTTTTATAGGAGTCTATACTTTTTCCCGTCTTTCCACAGCTGTTCTGATAGCTTTCCACCGTCGATTCCGTTTTGCTGCATCCTAAAGTCCACGAGTCTACCGTCTGCGCCGTCTTGTTGCAGGCCAACCGGTAACCCTCTATTGTACTCTCGTTTTTGCTGCACAACACTCTCTGATAACTATGGGACTTATTGAAGTGCTGGCAGGTCCAGCACATGTAATGGGTTGTGCTGGTGATTCCCTCTCCGCATGAGGAATGTCTGTAATTTCCGCTTATTTCCGCAAACTGCGTATTTCCGTGATGGCTGCAGTAGTCGTTCTGTGTCCGAAGAACTTGCTGATTTCCCACAAAGGTCATCGTACATTCCTCCGTAGCATAGCATGTACCGGTATGCTGATGATATACCGGTCCATAACATGCTCCGCCGTTTCCTTCATTGCCGGAATGTATGTGGTAGGCGGGAATGCTATAGCAGCCTCCTCCTGAAGCAGCCGTTCCGCTATGTACATGCTTTACCGGCGTAGTATAGCACGCCCCTCCGGTCTGAGGGCTGCCGCTGTGAATGTGAAAAACTGCTTCCTTGTAACAGCCTCCTTCCGCCGTGATGCCCCCCGTATGTACATGAAAGACGGGAACAGTATAACACCCCCCTTCTGCTGCGGCACTTCCCGCATGCACATGGCTTACTGCCTCCCTGTAACAACCGGTTCCCTCCTTAGCATCTCCTGTGTGTATATGATGGATTTCCTTTGTAACCCTTTCCTTCTCCTCCGCTCTTACCTGAACCGGTAAAGCGCATAGCAACACTGCTGCAAAAAAGCATGTATTGATTCCTAACTTTATGAATCTTAATCTTATATATCTTTTCATAGTATTCATTTCCTCCTGAGCCGCATCGGCTTATTTCTATAATTACAGGCGCAAAAAACCTATCTACAGGAGTCGATTTCCCAATAGATAGGTTCACAATGTTTATAATTTGTCCCGCACATAGTTATAGAACAAATATAACACAGTATGCAGTCCACCGTCTACTAAAACATAAATAAATATTTTACCTTGTCAATCGATGGTATCCCTTTTGAGATACCTTGCCAATCAATAACGGTATCACAATTCCCGCCGCCATATAAATCCATTTGCTCACATCTATACCATCCAATAGGTAAATATAATTAACGTCCGTTAAAAATGCCGCCTTATCGAAATCCACACACCACGGCGTGAACAAGGACAGCGCAAAGAACGCCTCTTTTACCAGAAAGAATGCCAAAATGTGGTGCATCATAATCCCATAGGTATTTTCTCCGATTTGCCGGATCCCCCTAAGTTCCGGTAGCAGGGACGACAGAATCTTTGATACCCGCAGCCAGAACGCAATACCTGTGACCATCGTCACAAAAGGAACGACCGGTCCGTTGGCGAAGCTCGCGCACCATACCGTGCTATAGGCTAATCCCGCGCAGGAGAACACCACAACAAGCTGTACAATGAATAAAACAGAAAAGTAAATGCCACTTGGCAGCGTATCCTTCCGTTCCAGCTTTTTCTTATACAACTGCCCCAGTTCAAAGGCCGGAAGCATGAGCATGAAAAGGATTCTTCCCGGAAATTTATAATATCCCCAGACATGCCCCCCGATGGCAAACCATACCGTCAGGATTCCTGTCAGAAGAACCGCGGCCATAATCAAATATTCCCTGTTAAGCCGTAAAGCGGTAAGAACTCTGCGCATGCAGACATTGATGACCTCCACAAGAAACAGCGCAGGGACGAACCATGCCGGAAAATTATAACCGAACTGATGTCCGGTCAGAAAGGGATCGAGAAAAAGCGTCTTAAAGCTGATTCCGTCTCCGATAATAAACCCGAAATACTTTTTCTCCATCCCTCTTCCCCCGATTTTATAGATTGGCCACAACATTATTTCTTCGAAAAACAATCGCTTACAGCCAAGAAAACAGGTTGCTAATTTAACAGCCTCTCAAACTCCTCTTCCGGCATCGGCTTAGCGAAATAAAAGCCCTGAATGGTGTTGCAGCCCAGTTTCCTAAGGAATTCATACTGTTCCTCAGTTTCTACCCCCTCCGCCGTTACTTCCATATGAAGAGCCTGTGCCAGCTCGATAACGCTGGTAATGATTTTCTGCCCCTTAGGATCATCGAAATCATCCACAAAGCTTTTATCCAGCTTTAAGACATCGATAGAAATGGATTTTAGCATCATAAGAGAGGAGTAACCCGTACCGAAATCGTCCATGAGTATGCGAAACCCCATCGCATGCAGTCTGTCAATGATCTGGCATAACGCTTCCTGATTTTCAAAGATAGCGCTTTCCGTCAGCTCAAGCTGCATATACTTCGCAGGCACCTTTGCCTCCTCCACCATCTGCACGTATTCCTCGATAAAGCTGTCGTTGTACAGATGCCTTCTGGAAAGGTTCACGGAAACAGGAACCACCTCTTTGCCTGCCTCCAGCCATTCCTTCTGCTTTTTACATACCTCCGCGAATATATATTTGTCCAGATAGCTGATGAAGCCTTTCTTTTCCGCCAGGGGTATGAATTTGCCCGGCATAACGGTAGAACCGTCCGCCTTCCGCCACCGCACCAGGGCCTCGGCTCCTACGAGTTTTTTCGTCGTCACACTGTACTTAGGCTGATAATAGACAATGAATTCCTCATGCTGCAGAGCAAACTTCATTTGGTCCTCCAACAGCTTCTCCTGAAGCATCCTTTGCCTGAAATCATCGTCATAAAAAGCATACTGCACATCGTCCTGCCCTTTTATAGAGGAATGAGCCATGGTCGCATAGTTCATCATGTGCTGAATATCCTCGGTCTTGTCTTTCACGATATAAATGCCGAAGGAAACCTTCAGTATATAATCGTTTATCGTATCGGGATAGTTTTTCTGCAGAGCATCTAAAAATCCCTTAATGCGCCCGTCCAGTTCTTCTCTGCTGTCGAAGTACCAAAGTGCCACGAACTTGTCAGCTATACGCCTCGCATAAATTTCATTTTCCTTGCTGTACCTTTTACACATCTGCCATATATAGCGTAAGGTATCATTCCCTTCCTCATAGCCGAACAGCTCGTTGATTATCTTGAACTGATCCACGTCCATTACGATATACGCCGTATTGGTGTCCGCCTCCTTCAATCGTTTCTTGGCTTCCGCACTAAAGCGCGCAAAGGAATATCCCCCGGTCACATTGTCCACATACAGAATATTGGACAGCTCCTTTTTCTTCTTCTGCTCCGTCTTTATGATATAGAATATGAAGGAGGCAAAGATAGCACCCAACACCCCGCAAAGGGCATAAGTAAGAAGCATAATGAAATCTCTGGTGGAGTCCATCACACCGGCGGGAACCACGTTCAGAACATACCAGTTCTTAATCTGAAGCGGCGAATAATACATATACTTATCTATTTTATTATGAAACCGGATATATCCGCGTTCCTGGTTTTCCAGATCCGCGTGCATCTCATCCACCGCTTCCGCATTGGAACCGGAGGTTGCTCTTAATGCCTCATATATATTATCATATTCCTTAAATCCGGTAGAATTGGTGGTGTTCATTACAATATCGCCATTAGTTTCTATGATATAGGAATATCCTTCTCCATCGAAAATAGAAACAGAGAACAGATTCTGTATCTCGGCAATTCTATGCGTAGTGAAAACTACCGCGCATACACTTCCGTCCTCATAAATCGGCATACTGAATACGACGATGTCCTCTCCGTTGTCCTTATCCTGAAGCCGTCCCGATATCCCCCTTTTTCCCTGCATACTATCCTTAAAAAATTCTCTGTCGCCCAGATTCAGATTCTTTTTATCCGTAGTATAAGCTTGTCCATCGGGCATAACGATTCCCATTCGTTTTACGGAATAGCGCTTAGCCACCTTCTCAAGCTCTGCAACCGCTTCTTCCGGATTAAAGCCGTTCCTTACGGAGAGCCTGTCAGACACCTCTTCCAGCAGAATGAATTCTCCCTCTACTTCCTTATTTAGTATGACCACACTCTGCTCGGATGTTTCTTTCAAAACTCCTATGATTTCATCGTTCAGTTCTTTTTCCAGTATATTCACATAAAACAGTAAGATACCGACCAAAACGCTGCAAAGGAATATGCCTATAAACAATCTCTTCCAAATCTTCACAAACTTTTTCATATGTAGTGTTTCCTCCGCACGGCGCCGGTTTTTTCTTCTATAATTCAGCTGCAATATTTACCATATTACCATACATTATCCCGCCATACAAGAATACAAAAAGGGGATATCGCTTGCATATATGCTATTCACTGAGGCCGGCCGGAAAAAATGAAGAGGTATCTCCTATATGGAAAATATGGACAAAAGCGCCATACCGTCACCCATTCCACGAACGTTATTTGAGAGTTCTCGCAGGAATCGGTTTCGTCGGGCGCTCCGTTCAAAGAGCAGGAGGACGCTGTCGCTTGTATGGCCTTCCATCAATTTTTAATTTGTCTGCCTTCTATATCCATATGATAATGGTCCTTGTATATGAGCTGGGAAACCGGTACGAATTCGTAGCCTTGGTTCTTCAGCTCCGTTATTAATTTATCCAAAGCTTCCGCGGTATACTTCGCTCCGTTATGGCACAAGATAATGCTGCCGTTTCCCAAGTGCTTGTTCTGTGTAACCTCCTTAATGATTGCGTCCGTACCGTAATCCTTCCAGTCAAGGCTATCCACATCCCATTGAATGGAATAGTAACCGCACTTCGCCGCACTGCTTATGACCTTATTATTATAGTCTCCGTAGGGCGGGCGGAACAGATTCATTTCATAGCCGGTAAGCTCCTGAACTCTCCTGTGAGCTTCCATGATTTCCTCCTCGCACTGGGTCTCGGATAGCTGAGACATATTTTTATGGCTTTCGCTATGATTTCCCAAGTCATGCCCTGCCGCAAGAATTGCTTTCACATCATCAGGATAAGTATCTACCCAGCCTCCTGTCATAAAAAAAGTGGCATAAATACCATGCTTTTCTAAAATCTTCAATATTTTCTCCGTGTCTTCGTTTCCCCATGCCGCATCAAAAGAAAGTGCGAGCTGCTTCTTCTGCGTTTCTACACAGTAAATAGGAAGCTCTCTTCCATTCACACTGCTGCTGACAGTAACGGAGCCCGGCAGAACTGCTGCCGCTCCTTTTATGATAGCCAATGTCGCCAGCACAAAAACCGCCGCCTCCACCCCTTTTACAATCAGCATATTTCTATACGCTTCTTCCGATTGTCCCTCTTCTCGTTTCGGAAGTATCTCCCATATTTTCTTTTTGATCCGTTCAATATATCGCTTCATACGCACAAACACCCGGCATAACTGTTGTTACAGTATATGCCGGGCATAGGTTGTCATATGTTCTTTCTAAGTACGAGTATACTAATTAGTATGCAGCAAATGATGAGACTTCTCCGATAGCGGTTCTCCTAAAAATTCCTCATACAACCGCTGTATGGTAGGATTCTCGTGGGAATATCTAAGACTCCTTTCCTCATCCAACTCATACAGCTTGGCGGAACGCTGCGGCGCCATCTTTATGTCTTCCCAAATAGGCTGTCCTCCGCCGCCTACGCAGCCACCGGGACAAGCCATGACCTCTACAAAATCATAACCCTTCCTTTTTTCCAGAATATCATCCATTAGAAGTCTGGCATTCTTAAGTCCGCTTACCGTACAGGTCCGAACCATAGTTCCATCCACGAAATAGACCGCTTCTTTCCGTCCCTCTCCGCCTCGTACTTCACCAAAGCCCTTAGGGTCAGGATTATTTCCTGTCAAGGCAAATACCGCAGTCCGAAGCGCCGCTTCCATTACACCTCCGGTAGTTCCGAAGAGAACGCCGGCTCCCGTATTCTCTGAAAGCGGGGAATCGAATTCTACTTCCTCTAACAGTTCCGGTTTAATATGCTCCGCCGTAATCAGCCGCGCCAGCTCTCTGGTCGTCAGCACGATATCCACATCCGGACCGGTCCCGGTCACATCCATTGCCGGTATCGCTGCCTCTCCTTTTTTGGCTACACATGGCATGACGGAGATACAGCATATTTTATCCGGTGAAACATTTAGCTTCTGTGCAAAATATGTCTTCGCCACCGCGCCGAACATCTGCTGGGGAGATTTTGCAGTGGAAAGTCTGCCCGCCGCTTGAGGATATTGGCTTTTCATAAAACGTACCCACGCCGGACAGCAGGAGGTGAACATAGGCAGCCCGCTTCCCTTGATTTCCGGCAGTCTCTTCAACAGCTCATTGGCTTCTTCCATAATGGTCAGATCGGCAGCAAAGTTGGTATCGAATACATAGTCGAAGCCCACCTGCTTCAAGGCCGCCGCCATTCTCTTCTCAGTCGCCACGTCCTCCCGCAGTCCCAGCGACTCGCCCCATGCGGTGCGCACTGCGGGGGCAATCTGAACTACAGTAACTTTCTCCGGGTCGGCCAGGATATCGAACACCTTTGGAATGTCATTGCGCTCTCTAAGTGCGCCGGTAGGACAATGTGAGATGCATTGACCGCACATGCTGCAGTCGGTATCCTCGATATTGCGATGACCGGATACATCAACCGTAGTACGGGAACCGGTATTTTGCACGTCCCAGATATGTAAGTCCTGAACCTTATCACAAACCTGTACGCAGCGCATACATTTGATGCACTTCTTAAAATCTCTGATCAGAGGATAATCCTGATTCCAAGGCGCATCCTCTACTACTTTCGGATAGGAGATTTCAGTAAGCCCCAAGTCATTGGCCATCTTTTGAAGGTTACAGTTGCCGCTTCTGACGCAGGTCGCACAATGGCAATCGTGCTGGGAAAGAACCAGTTCTACATTGATGCTTCTGACTGCACGCACCTTGGGTGAGTTGGTATAGATTACCATTCCCTTTTCTACAGCATTATTACAGGCTGTGACGAGCTTCCCCTTCCCCTGCATTTCTACCACGCAGACTTTACAAGCGCTGATTTCATTGATTCCCTCCAGATAACACAGGTGCGGAATCATAATTCCTGCATGGGCCGCTGCCTTCATGATAGTGGTTCCTTCTTCCACGCAAATACTCCGATTATCAATTTTTAAATTTACCATATCGCAGCCCGGCCTCCTTTCAGATTTCCATAACCATAGTGATCACAGCGCAGACATCTTCCCGCTTCTTGTTCTGCTTCCTGCTCAGTCATGGTACATTCTATTTCATCGAAGTCATTCTTTCGTTTGCCCGCTTCACGCTCCCTCAGATTGATTCTGCCGCAGGGCTGCTTATCCTCGTAATTCACCTGAGGGATTTCTACATCACAGCTAATGATGTGATGATAGTCCAGATACTCGTCAATGTTGGCCGCGGCAACCTTACCCGCAGCAATGGCCCGTATAACGGTAGCCGGGCCTGTCACACAGTCACCGCCGGCAAAAACACCGGGAATCTCACGGAATCCGCTTTCGCTCAGGGCGTCGATGACCCCTCTTTTTACCGGAACTCCTGATTCCTGAAAATGGTGCGACTCGATTCCCTGACCTACGGCAACCACAACAATATCACAAGGTATCCTTTCCATTTCTCTATCGGCACGTACCGGACGGGCGCGTCCCCATGCATCGATAGGACCGATGATCTGGGGTTCGATCCAGACAGCAGTAACTTCACCTTCTGCATCCGCTTCAATTTTGATCGGCGCATTGAGAGGATAAAGCTCAGCGCCTTCAGCTATGGCTCCCTCGACCTCTTCGGGAAGAGCTGTCATATCCTCCTGTCTTCTGCGATAGGCAATCCCTACCTGCGCAGCACCAAGACGGATAGCCGAACGAGTACAATCCATGGCGACATTGCCGCCGCCCACGATAATGACCCGTTTTCCGGTAAAATCGGGAGGATTGTTTTCTCCGATACTTCTAAGCATTTCTACGGCAGAAATGACGCCCTCCGAATCTTCTCCTTCAATGCCCATTTTCTTATCGATATGTGCGCCGATAGCGATATATACGGCATCGTATTGCTTGCGCAGTTTATCTAATGAGATGTCGTCCTCTTTTTTTCCAACCTTTTTCCCCGTATGGACTTCTACACCCGTAGAAAGAATCGCTTCAATATCTTCGTCAAGACGTACTCTTGGGAATCTATAATTCGGAATGCCGTACCTCAGCATGCCGCCCAGCTTTTCCTTTTCTTCATACACCACGGCATGATGGCCCATGAGCTCCAGATAATAGGCCGCCGATAATCCGCCTGGTCCTCCTCCTATGATAGCTACTTTTCTACCTGTGGAAGGTGCTTTCTCAGGAACGGGTACGGTGTTGGCACGGGCGTTGTCAACCGCCATGCGCTTCATGCCACGGATATTCACGGAACTGTCGATCATGTTACGACGGCAGCGAGCTTCACAAGGATGTTCGCAAATCAATGCACAGGCGGTAGGGAAAGGATTGTCCTTACGAATCAGCGTTACCGCATCCGCATACCGCTTTTCTCCTACCAGCGCGATATATCCGGGGATATCCACGCCAGCCGGACACAAAGCCACACATGGTACGGGCTGTGTAATGCCGTAGGAACATTTTCCATGCTCAATGTGATAGACGTAATCCTCACGGAAACCTTTTAAACCTGCTAATACCATGTCTGCCGCCTCATAGCCTATGGCACAATCGGCAGAATCGGCAATACTGCTCGCCGTCCTCTGCATTAAATCCAATGTGGCTAATGTGGCGCGATTTTCCAGCACATCTTCTAACATCTTCGAAAGCTGCAACAGCCCTACGCGGCAGGGAACACATTTGCCGCAAGTCTGGGCATGGCATACTCTCAAAAAAGATAGCTGTAAATCCACCGGACATAACCCCGGAGGACTGGCGACGATATGTCTTTCCAGATCCTTGTACAGCCGCTCCACTGTAAGCTGGGCCTGATTGGGAGTGCTAATTCTTAATCGACTCATCCTTTCTCCTCTCTGCATTAAAACAAATTTCCTTTGTTTATACTTGTACAAAATAACTATAAGGTACGTACTTACCTATGTCTTAATTATAATTAAGTCACAAAAAAATTGCCTTGTCAACATATCCCGACACTTTTCTATTTTGTTGCTGCAGTTCATTACTGTTTACGCAAAAATACCCGGCATAACTTTTACAGTATATGCCGGGTATCGTCTGTCATATGTTTCCTATCCGTTTATTAAGTTAAGTACATCCTGGAGGCTTTGGTTCACCTGTGCCAGCATGGCCTTTCAATACCTGCAAATAATCGTTTCATCTTGCATATATGCGTTAAAGTCTTAGCAGTCTTCTCGTGCCAGGCCGTATTTCTGAGAAATACGTATCAGCAGCTCCACAATCTTCTCCATAGATTCCACACAAATATATTCGTACTTTCCATGGAAATTATGCCCACCCGTGCAGATATTGGGGCAAGGAAGTCCCATGAAGGAAAGTCTCGCACCGTCAGTGCCACCCCGAATCGGGATGACTATAGGTGCCACGCCGATTTCCTCCATAGCTGCTTTGGCATTATTTACCAAGTGCATATTCTTCTCTATGATTTCTTTCATATTGTAATAAGAATCCTTTAAATCAATGACTACAGTGCCTTCCCCGTATTTCTCGTTCAGAAAACGCCCTATCCTAAGAAAATTTTCCTTTTTCTGTTCAAATTTCTCTTTGTCATGATCACGGATGATATATTCGGAAACCGCTTCCTCCACATTTCCTTTTAACGAATCCAAATGATAAAAACCCTCGTACTTCTCCGTATACATAGGATTCTGAAATACGGGAAGCATAGCTTGAAATTCTTGAAGAATAAGCAAAGCATTTATCATCTTATTCTTGGCGTCGCCGGGATGTACGCTCCGACCATATGCGGTTACTTTTGCCCCTGCCGCATTGAAGTTCTCGTATTCCAGCTCCCCCAGCCTGCCGCCGTCCACCGTATAGGCATAATCAGCTCCGAATAAGTCCACATCGAAATAATCGGCTCCCGCTCCTACTTCTTCATCCGGAGTAAAACCGATTCTCAGTTTTCCATGAGCAATTTCCGGATGCATAAGAAGGTATCGCGCCATAGCCATGATTTCCGCGATTCCTGCTTTATCATCGGCTCCCAGCAGCGTAGTTCCGTCCGTCACGATCAGGCTTTTTCCAATGTAATAGGAAAGCTCGGGGAAATCCTTCGTCCGCATCACTACGTTCTTCTCTCCATTCAGTACAATGTCGCCTCCATCATAAGCCTCCACGATACGGGGCTTTACTCCCGTCCCCGTCACTGCCGGAGAAGTATCCATATGGGCGATAAACCCTAGAACCGGGGCACTCTCCAACCCCTTCGATGCTGGAATGGTCGCATATACATAACAATATTCTTTATCCAGCGTTATTTCCTCTGCACCCATTTCCTGGAGCTGCTCTACAAGCAGCTTCGCCAAATCGAACTGCTTTGCCGTAGAGGGAGTAGATGCACTCCCGTCTTCGGACTGGGTATCTAATCGTACATATTTTAAAAAATTATCTACTACCGTCGACATGCTGCTCTCCTTAGGTCAATTCTTTATTTTGCGTAGGTTCTAAGCTCCTGCGCCAGCTCATGTATCGATTCCAGCATACGCCTGCACTCTACCATCTGGCCCACAGACTCCTCAGCGGACTTCACGCCCTCCTGCGAAGACGCCGCCACTTCTTCTCCTGTCGCCGAAAGCTGGGAGATATTGTCGGAAATTACTCCGGTAGCCTGCATAATGTCTTCCATAGTCTGCTCCAGGTTATTGATGCTGCCTGCAAGCTCTATTACTTCATCGTTAATTGTCTCAAATTTCTCCTTCGTGACCTCTATCATCTTCGTTTGCTCGTTAATGAAACCTACGGAGTGATCCAAGCTCTTCGATGCACTCTTGGCATCCTCTATCAACTCGGAAATAATACCCGTAATCCTCTCCGTCGCGCCCTTCGTCTGATCCGAAAGCTGTCTGATTTCATCCGCCACTACCGCGAAGCCCTTACCCGCTTCTCCCGCTCTCGCAGCTTCGATGGAAGCGTTTAAAGCAAGCAGATTGGTCTGGGAGGAAATATTCATAATATCCCCAACGATATGCTTCACTTCATCCACGCTGGCTGTCAGTCTGGCTGTGGCGCTTACCGTCTGACGGCTTGCTTCCTCCACGCCCTTAGCCTGTTCCTTCAGGCTGTTGACAAGACCTACACCCTCCGCTACGTTCTCGGAGGTAGTAAGGGATACCTCTGCTATCTTGGAGGTTTCCTTCCCGGCCACATCAGCGCTCTCCTGAATATTGGAGCACATCGCCGCCTGCTCCTGAATGGACTGTGCCGTACTCTCCGTACTTTCCGCGATGTTCTGCATAGCGGAGCTGTTGGAATTCACGCTTTCCTGAAGTTGCTTTAACAATTCATTGGCGCGCTTGAAATCCACGCCTATATTATCCGCAGTCTGGACCATTTTATCCGCTGCCTTCGCCTGTTCTTCGGCCACTGCGCTGATGCTGTCCATCTTTTCTTCATTAAACTGCTGTATCAGCTTCAGAGACACATAGGCAGTCGCACATATGATAAGTGATATTCCCCATCGGATAACAGTGTCATCCCATACCAGCCTTCCGGCCGCCGCATCCTCTATGGTCCATATCGCATTACCGATGACTATGGCTATAGTACCTGCCACAGCAAACCTTACATTCAGATACATCATCGCCCCTATAATCATAGGAAAGGCATAGATATAAGTCGAAGAAAAGGTACTCACGGACATGAGCACGATAAAGGTCAGTGCTCCCGACCCTGTCAGCACGGAGCCGCATATCCTTCTTCCTTTGCAAATCATGAAGCCGACGATGCTGACTATTAACAGCACGATAGGAGTGAACAAGCCTATGTAATTCTGAAGCTGTGCACCCTCTCCTCTCACATCATTTAGCATGGATACCGCGCTGAAAATAAGCGTACATGCTATAATTACAAAAACTTTCTTATCAATTCTTAGGTATTGTTCTCTTGTCATCTGCTTATCCTCCACCATTACTAATGCTATAATACACCCACTAAATAATATAACACTATATAGAAGAAAATTAAAGAAAAATTTCCCATTTACCGTATATTTCGGTTTTTTTCTATCCTATTTCCCAATTTTCATATTTGGAAAATTTTTGTGTACAAATATACACTTTTCATATATAATATAGATGCAAATTGATAAGGCTTAAATAAAGAGGGAGCAACCGTCATTTATATGGATTCTTTGCGATATATCCAACTCGATTATGTTTCATACGCTAAGAATTGAAATGGCAAGATTTTTATTGTATCGTATAAGGTTACAGTAAAAGTCTTTTTTATCATGCCTCTCCTCTAATTATTAAAAACAACTAAAAACAATTGTAATTTAAGAAATTACACACTTTTAAGGAGGTATTATTCATGGACAGCGACCCTGTCGCCCGAACGATTACTTTACAACTTTTATTTCTAGTCTTTTTAACACTGGTGAACGCTTTTTTCGCAGGAGCCGAAATGGCGGTGGTTTCCGTCAACAAGAACAAAATCAAGCGGCTGGCCGCGGGAGGCAGCAAGAAGGCGGCTTTGATACTTCGCCTTTCGGAGAATTCCACTAGTTTTCTATCCACCATTCAGGTAGCGATAACGTTCGCGGGCTTTTTCTCCAGTGCATCCGCAGCGACAGGTATTTCTCAGATACTCGCAGATAAAATGGAGGAGCTTAGTATTCCTTATAGCGGAACGCTGGCTGTGGTAATCGTCACATTGATTTTGTCCTACTTCACACTTGTCTTCGGGGAACTGGTGCCGAAGAGAGTGGCATTGCAGAAGGCGGAGGGATTCAGCCTCTTCTGCGTAACTCCTATTTACTATGTATCCATTGCCATGGCGCCTTTTATCAA
This sequence comes from Bacillota bacterium, assembly GCA_023408815.1. Taxonomy (GTDB): domain Bacteria; phylum Bacillota; class Clostridia; order Lachnospirales; family Lachnospiraceae; genus Kineothrix. Next base: position 41,812 of record JAEYJO010000056.1, read on the forward strand.
GCTGCTTTCCTTATCCACCAATGGATTCCTTCATCTCATCGGAATGAAGTCCGCTTCTCTCGAGGAGGAGGTATCCGAGGAGGAAATAAAGTCCCTTTTGGAAACGGGACAGGAAACGGGCGTTTTCAATGATATCGAGAAGGAGATGATCACTTCCATTTTTTCCTTCGATGATAAGAAGGCGAAAGAAGTGATGACCCCAAGGCAGGATATGATTGCTATAGATATTTCCAAGTACCGGGATGAATATCTGGACACTATATTGCAAAGCAGGCGTTCCCGTATTCCCGTCTACGACAAGAACATGGACACTATCATCGGAATTCTTTCCGTAAAGGACTTCATGATCAAGGCCAAGGAGCAATCCTTTACCAACGTAGATATAAGGACTCTTTTGCAGAAGCCTTACTTCGTTCCGGAGAACCAAAAGATTGACAAGCTTTTTCAGGAAATGCAGAAAAGCAAGATCCATATGGCCGTTTTGGTGGATGAATACGGCGGTGTATCGGGTCTCGTTACGCTAGAAGACTTGATCGAAGAAATTGTCGGAGATATTTGGGAAGAATATGAAGAAGCGGATACGGGCATTGTGGAGCTTTCTTCCGGCGCATACCACATTCCCGGCAGCATGCTCATCTACGATTTGAACGAGGAGTTACACCTTCATCTCACGAGCAACTGCGATACTCTGTCCGGATATTTAATCGAGCAGCTAGGGTATATCCCTGAGGAAGGCCAGCTTCCGCTTACCCTTAAGACGCCGGAAGCAAACTTTTCCATCACGGAGTTAAAAGATCGTGTCATTACTTCTGCTACGGCAGAAATAATAAATAAACAAAAGGAGAACGAATCATGAATTTTATTATTGAAGGAATTATGTCTGTAACATGGCAGCAAATTGTTATGTACTTCGTCGGCGTTTTGCTGATCTGGCTCGCTATAAAGAAGGAATACGAGCCGTCCCTGCTTTTACCGATGGGCTTTGGTGCAATCCTCGTCAACCTTCCCTCTTCCGGTGTAATCAATCAGGTGCTCGAAGGTGTAGGCGAAACCCACGGTATTATCCAATGGTTGTTTGAAGTCGGCATTGAAGCTTCCGAAGCATTGCCGATCCTGCTCTTTATCGGTATCGGAGCTATGATCGACTTCGGTCCTCTGCTTTCCAAGCCTATCATGTTCTTATTCGGCGCTGCCGCTCAGTTCGGTATTTTTGCCGCTATCCTCCTTGCGACTCTTCTCGGATTCGACTTGAAGGATGCTGCTTCTATCGGTATCATCGGTGCTGCCGACGGCCCTACATCAATTTTGGTATCCCAGATACTACATTCCAAATATATCGGTGCCATAGCCGTGGCCGCTTACTCTTACATGGCCCTCGTACCGATCGTTCAGCCTTTTGCTATCAAGCTCGTTACGACAAAGAAGGAACGCCGTATCCGTATGGACTACAAGCCCTCTCAGGTTTCCAAATCCATGCGTATCGCATTCCCTATCATCGTTACCTTTATCGTTGGATTCATCGCTCCGTCTTCCGTTTCGCTCGTTGGTTTCCTTATGTTCGGTAACCTGCTTCGTGAATGCGGCGTACTCGGCACGATGTCCGATACGGCACAGAATGCTCTTGCTAACCTGATTACACTTTTACTCGGTATCACCATCTCCTTCAGTATGAAGGCTGCAGATTTCGTAAATACCGATACCTTACTGGTTATGCTGATCGGTCTTGCCGCATTTGTACTCGACACCATGGGCGGCGTGCTCTTTGCAAAATTTATCAACCTCTTCATACCTCACAACAAAATCAACCCTATGGTCGGTGCGGCAGGTATCTCCGCATTCCCCATGTCTTCACGTGTTGTACAGAAAATGGCTATGAAAGAGGACCCGGGCAATGTTCTTATCATGCAGGCTGCGGGTGCTAACGTATCCGGACAGATTGCTTCTGTTATCGCCGGAGGACTTGTTATTAACCTTGTAACCAACTACTTGAAGTAAGGAGGAACGTATTATGATGGACAACGTAATAATTGCTTTGGAGATTATGGGAAAAGGAATGGGCGGTATCTTTATCGCGACCCTTTTAATCATCGGTATTGCCATGCTTCTTTCCAAGATCACTGCCGGAACTGGCAAAAAAAGCGAAGAAAAAAAATAAATTATACATTTAAGTATTTTAAAGGAGGACGCTTGGCGTCCTTCTCAGACTGTAGACAAAGTCCCACGCACTTGCGTGGGATTTTTCTGTAAAAAGAGTCAAAAGTTTAGTGTTCATGCAGACTTTTGGGCTCTTTTTTGGTACAATGGAAGTAGCAAAATAAGGCG
>JAEYJO010000004.1 GCA_023408815.1 Bacillota bacterium
AAGGGTTGCAACGAGTCAAAGGCTATAGGGCTTGAACAAAGTGAAAGCCAGCGTCTTTAGGCGCTGGCCGGTAACAGACCCTTATAGGGTCAGAGCAAACCACCCGTTGGACGGGTGGTCATGATTATAGAAGGTTTTGAAAATAGTGGTAATTATAAGATTGCCGTAATAGAATAATTTATGTAAAATGGTCATAAGAGAATTTAATAAATAGATGAAAACAAAGGGGGAATTTTGTATGAATCAAAAGAGAGCTGCAATAAAAGGAATATTACTATGTGCCCTTCTGGCTGCTTTAGCCGGATGCGGCACAGAAACAGAAGAGGCGTCTAATGTGCAAAAAGGCGATGAAAGCGCTCTTGTTTCCGGGGAAGAAGAAAGCGCAGGTATTTCTAAGGAGTCGCTGGACGAGATTATGATTCGGCTTACCACCGAGCAAAAAGCAGCACAGATGGTTCAGGGCGCTGTTTATAGCATTACAGAGGAGGATATGAGGAAATACGATTACGGTAGTGTACTTTCTACCTTTGGCGTATCGATGGAGGCACAGGAATGGAGCGAGATTATTCTCGGCCTCCAGAAAAGCGCATTGGAATCGGAAGCAGGAATTCCTTACATTTATGGCAATGATGCCGTGCATGGAGTAAATACCTGTGCAGGGACGGTTGTCTTTCCTCATAATATCGGTATAGGAGCCGCTAACGATGAAGCGCTGACTTATCAGATGGGGCTTGCGGTAGCGGACGAAACAAGGCTTGCGGGAGTACTTTGGACATTTTCTCCCTGTGTTGCGGCTGCTGAAGATCCAAGGTGGGGTAGAACTTATGAAAGCTATTCTACCGAGGCGGAGCTCGTAAAAAAAATGGGAAGTTCCTTTTCCAAGGGCTTGATTGACGGAGGTGCGCTTCCCTGCGCGAAACATTTTCTGGGAGACGGTAATACGACTTATGGAAGCGGTGAGAATTCGGATGGGACTTACCGCCTGATTGACCGGGGAAATGCACAGCTGTCTGAGGCAGAGATACAGGAACAGCTGGATATCTATCAAGCCATGATCGATAGTGGCGTAAAGACGATAATGATCAGTCACAGCAGCTTAAATGGTGTAAAAATGCATGAAAATGAGAAATATATCATGATGCTGAAGGAAGAAATGGGATTTGACGGATTTATCGTAAGCGATTGGAATTCTATACATAATATTTCAGGGGGAACTTTGAAAGAGCAGACAATCGCTGCAATCAATGCCGGGATCGACATGTTGATGGAGGATACCTCGTATGAGGAATGCCGCAAATATATCGTGGAGGGAGTTGAGAGCGGAAATATCCCCAGGGAAAGATTTGAAGATGCGGTAAGAAGAATTATATCCGTGAAAATGGAACTCGGTATTTTTGATGATCCTATGATGGAGAATCAGAATACCCGTAAGGATCGAGTGGGTACGGAGGAATATCGAGAACTGGCCAGAACGTTGGTAGAGGAAAGCCTTGTTCTGTTAAAAAATGAAGAGGAATTACTGCCCTTAAAAAAGGGAACACGGATTTTTGTTACAGGCCCGGCAGCGGATGATATAGGTGTCCAGTGCGGCGGTTGGACGATAAGCTGGCAGGGAGGAACTGACGCGGATAAAAACAAGAAGTGGATTCCGGAAGGAAAATCAATTTTAGACGGACTTAAAGCTCTTGCTGAGGAATATGAATTTACCGTGATAACGGATGAAAGTCAGGCATCGCAGGCAGACGTAACACTTTTATGTCTGGGAGAAAAGCCCTATGCGGAATGGGAAGGCGACAGTGAGGATATCAGCATCACAGGGACACTTGCGCTTGCGGGAAATAAGAAAGCGATCGAACTTGCGGACAGTCTTGGCCTTCCGACAATCACCTTGCTTGTTGCAGGAAGAAATGTAATGATCGGGGAATATTTAGATCATTGGGATGCGGCAGTTATATGTTACCTGCCGGGAAGTGAAGGGGACGGGATTGCGAATGTTCTCAGCGGCAAGAAAAGTTTTCAGGGAACCTTGCCGATGCCATACTATCCAGAAATAGGGGCGATCGGAACTGAGGAGGTCCTTTTTCCGGTCGGCTATGGCCTGCAATATTGACCATGATCAAGGCGATGATTAGGGAGGAGATTTTGAATGAAGAGATTGGTTACGGAAGCGATGAGGAATCAGTTTGATTCCACCCTTCATATGGCGAACGTACTAATGAAAGTTTGCCCTGATGAGATATGGTCATCGTCCTATCATGAAGTACCTTTTTGGCAGCAGGTTTTTCACTATATTTACTTTGTCGATTTTTGGATGAGGGAACGATATGATGAAAGTGAGTGGCGTACGAAGATTTTCGACGATGCCTATACCACGGACCTATATGAGGGCAGCTTTGAAGGACTGTATATTTCTCGGGAAGAAATGCTGGAATATCTGGAAGTGATCCAAGCGAAAACATCGCGTATTTTTGACAGTCTGGACGATGAGAAATTAGGCTGTCCGGTTTACGGTGAAAATCCGCAATATACTTATGCAGATGTCATTACCGGACAAATAAGGCATATTATGTATAATATCGGTTATCTCAACGGTATATTACGACAGCTTGGAATGCCCGAATCGGATTGGTATTCTTACAACGAGCCGGAAGGCTCCTAAATAACATATGGGAAAATCGAATTGGAGACAGAAGAATGGGCATTGCAGTTAGAGAATTTACGAAAGCGGATATTCCGGCTATGCTTGGAATCTGGAACGAAGTGGTGGAGGAAGGAGTGGCTTTCCCCCAGATGGAGCTTCTCGATGAGCGGACAGGCCTGGAATTTTTTGAAGCGCAGTCCTTTACGGGAATAGCGGTAGAGGAGGAGACGGATAGCGTGGTGGGGCTTTACATTTTGCATCCTAACAATATCGGCAGGTGCGGGCACATTTCCAATGCCAGCTACGCGGTAAAAAGCGGCCAGCGTGGGAAGAAAATCGGAGAGATACTGGTATCCCACTGCATTGGGAAGGCGAGGGAAATCGGATTCCGGATATTGCAGTTCAATGCTGTGGTCATTACCAATACCCGTGCCCTTCACTTGTATGAAAGGCTGGGTTTTGTCAAGCTAGGCGTGATTCCTGAGGGATTTCTTATGAAGGACGGAATCTATCAGGACATCGTTCCCCATTATTATAAATTGTGATGCGGGCCACTTGAATGGAAGTGAAGAAGCAATTAAAAAAACTGCTCCGAAAAAAGTAAATACTTTTATCCGGAGCAGTTTTTATTATTCGTTAAAATTCAAAGAGCTGGAAAAGAAAGGAACGAAGTATGTCTCGATGTAGTCCTCCGGAATAGTATGTCCCATCTGAAGTTCTATCATTGCATCATCGAATCCGTTTTGTTCTAATAGTCCGGAGAAATATTCAGTTCCTTCCGGTATCCAAGAATACGGATCTTGGGTACCGTATATAATCTGTACCTTATTAAGCGGTTTATTTAACGCCAAGTAATCGCTCATTTTCTGGTCCAGATGACCAAAACCGTCCAGCCATTTTTCGCACAAGGCATTATCCTCTGCAGAGTCATCTAAAACGGGTACACTGCACAAAGATTCCGATGCAGGATCGGGGGCAAAAGCCCGCCCGTAAGAGTTTAAGAAAGCAGGAGAGCTGGACCATGAATCTAAGGCAACAGATAAATCTTCATCTTTTAGTAATCCTGGACAGATAGCCTGGACGGAGGAAAAAATATCGGGATGCCGGAACGCTAAATTAATGGAGGCAAATCCTCCCATAGAAAATCCGGCAGTTCCTCTGGAGGAAGCATCGGCAATGGTACGATAGTTTTGGTCCACAAATGGAACGATCTCTGCAGTAACGTAATTTTCCCATGGGCCGGTCACCTCGGAGTTCACGTAGAAGGAGCCATTGTCTCTGACTGTCCGGCCGTCCACCTCCACAACAATGAATTCTTTGTCAGGATCGGCTTGCATATACTGAGCTTAAGCCTGCCAATCGTTGTAAAATGTATGAGGAGTGCCACCGAACCCGTGAAAAAAGTAAACCACGGGATAACGCTTTTCGCTGTCATAATAACTGGCGGGAAGATATATGTTCAGTGTTTTGTCAGGATTGCTTCCGTCAATTGCATTTTTAAGCAGCTCAGAAGAATACTTAATGGTTAAACGATACTCGGCTGCCGGAAGTTTTACCGGCGGTAATTCAGGTTTGACCTCTTCGACGGTGGAACTTTCAGCAATTGGTTCGTCGATCGGCTCGGCTGCAGTAGCTTCTTCGGTGGCTGGAAGTGCGGAGGCTTCCTCCACAGTTACACTATCAGTTTGTGACGCGGATTGGTTTTGACAGCCGGTGAAGAAAAAAGTAAACAAGATACAGCTTAATAATACGGTAAACCTACATTTCATATGTTTTCTCCTTTTAATATAGTGTGTTTTGTTTGCCCTATTATACTATAGATAATGCATATTGAAAATAAACGAATGCTTTTACGCGATAATTTTTTATCGTTATTTAAAGTGAAAGATGATTCTGGATATAATACGATAGATATGTTATACTCAATGCAAGAAAAGAAAGAAGGGGTGACAGATATGAGTCGAATGCCAGCATTGTTTGTAGGACATGGTTCTCCTATGAATGCGATTGAGGAGAATCAATTTGTGGAGGAATGGAAGCATATTGGAAGCCGGATCCCTGAGCCGAAAGCAATCTTAGCGGTTTCGGCACATTGGTATACCAAGGATACCCGGATTATGACAGAAGAAACGGCCAGGACGATTTACGATATGTACGGATTTCCGAAGGAACTGTATGAAATTGTCTACAATGCCAAGGGAGCTCCGCATTTCGCCCGATTGGCGAAATCCATGATCAGCGCGGATGTTGTAGAAGATAATTCCTGGGGTTATGACCACGGAACATGGTCTGTTCTTCACAGAATGTATCCGGAGGCGGATATCCCTGTATTTCAGCTTAGCGTAGATAGAAATGCGACTGTAGAGCAGCATTATAAGATCGGACAGGAGCTGTCCGGACTCAGAGAGCAGGGCGTATTGATATTCGGAAGCGGGAACGTAGTCCATAATCTGTCGAGAGTCAATTGGGAGATGGAGGGCGGCTATTCGTGGGCGGAAGAGTTCGACGATTATATTATGGAGAATATTCTGGCGCGAAGAGACGAGGCTGTGCTTGCTTATGAGAAGGCGGGAAGCAGCGCACAGTTGGCATTTCCTATGCTGGATCACTTCGCACCGCTTCTGTATGTGCTCGGAGCAGCAAAGGAAGAGGATGAGATAACCGTATTCAATAAGGCCTGTGTTTTGGGAAGCTTATCCATGACGGGATACTTGTTTGAATCATAAGTGTGGAAAAAGGAGGATGCCCCTTAAGTCATTTTATGACTTTGGAGACATCCTCCTGCTTTATTTAGCCTGTTTTAACTATAGAAGCTTACATTTCGGGAGAGAGCGTGGCATTGATTAGGCCGTTGTTGTCCAGTTTGGACAGCTCCTTTACTTTTTCGATGTCGAGTCCCATCGCTTCTGTGATTCGTTCGCCATACTCAGTATCCGCCAGATAGCAGTGTACGGCATGGCGGTATTTAATATTATTGGTAACGGGCGCGATGTCGGCAGCAGTATTTTCGATGAGAAGCTGCTTTTTATCTTCTGCAAGAATCCGCCATAGATTGCCTCCGGCACGGAAGTTATCGTCTGTAGGGTCATCTTTGGGATCGTAACGCCACATAGCTCCTTCGATATCCAAAGGCGGCTCCGACACTTCAGGCTGAGCCGTCCAGTAGCCGTAGCTGTTGGGAGAGTAAGCGGGAGCACCGCCATAATTACCGTCTGTGCGCATCGCACCGTCCCGGTGATACTCGTTGACCTCGACCCGGGCACGGTTAACCGGAATATGGTTGTGGTTCACGCCAAGGCGGTAACGCTGTGCATCGCCGTAAGCGAACAGACGTCCCTGCAGGAAGCGGTCGGGAGAAAATCCGATACCGGGCACTACATGGGCGGGGGTAAATGCAGCCTGCTCCACCTCCGCAAAATAGTTTTCAGGATTTTTGTTAAGCTCCAGTATGCCGACTTCAATCAAAGGAAATTCCTTATGCGGCCAAATTTTTGTAATGTCGAAAGGATTCTCATAGTGATTTTTGGCCTGTTCTTCCATCATGATCTGTACATACATTGTCCAGCGAGGATAATCGCCTTTTTCAATGGATTCGAAAAGGTCCTTTCCATGGTATTCCCGGTCCATGCCGTTGATTTTTTCGGCCTCCGCATTGGTAAGACACTTGACTCCCTGTTTAGTATGCAGATGGAATTTGCACCATACCCTTTTGTTTTCTGCGTTATAGAAGCTGAAGGTATGCTCGCCGAAAACGTGCATATGGCGGAACGAAGCAGGAATTCCGCGATCGGACATGACGATGGTGCGCTGGTGGAAGGTTTCCGGAAGAAGCGTCCAGAAATCCCAGTTGTTCTGCGCGCTGCGTCTGCCGGTACGAGGATCTCTTTTCACGGCGCGGTTTAAATCGGAAAAGTTATGTACATCGCGGATGAAGAAAGTAGGAGTATTATTTCCGACCAAGTCCCAATTTCCTTCTTCGGTATAGAATTTGCAGGCAAAGCCTCTGATGTCTCTCTCGCAGTCGGCAGCGCCCCGTTCTCCGGCAACGGTAGAGAAACGGACGAAAACATCGGTTTTATGTCCGGGCTGCAGTACCTTGGCTTTGGTAAATTCGGAGATGTCGCCCGTAACCGTAAAGTCGCCGTAGGCGCCCCAACCCTTTGCGTGCATGCGGCGTTCGGGAATGACCTCACGGTTAAAATGAGCCATTTTTTCCAATAACCATACATCCTGCATTACCACGGGACCGCGAGGGCCGACAGTGATGGCGTTTTCGTTATCGGCAATCGGTGCGCCGACCTCGTTTGTTAATTTCTTATACTGTTCCATAGTTTCGCTCCTTTCGATATTGATTTTTGTATGATCAGCCGCATAGGGTCATGCGTTTGATTTCATGGGGAGGCAGGTAGCTTAGAACTTCAAGCACATGATTAGCATCCATAGATAGCAGCAGGTTTTTGGCAGCATCAGCATGCCGAGCTTCGGGTTCTCCTTGGACCACAGCACTACAGGGAGATAGAAGCCGAAGCTTAAGACAATAGCAATCCACATACTGTTTGCCGCAGGAACAACGCCCACGTGAATAGCAAAGAGCATGGCGACGGCTATACCCAGAAGAAAAAAGGGAATATTCAGGTAAATGCCAAAGCGTACCGGAGGGTAGCGGTCCGTCCAGCGATTCTGCGGAAGCAGACAAAGCAGTATCCGAAGGCATGCGAGTATGTAAACCGGAAGCGACAGAAAAAACGACGCATCCGGCAAAAACAGCAAGAGACCGATTTGCCATAGAAAAAGATAAAATACAGTCATCGTGATTGAAGTGATGAGTTTGCCGATTCCCAAAGCCTTTGTAAGGAGCTCTTCTTTACCGGTAAGGATGGCACCGATGCGGGGCAGAAGATGAAAACTGTCCCCGATTGCCAGCACAAGAGCCATACTTCCTGCAAGAATACGGACTGATGAATTGCCGGTACGCAGAAGGTAAATACCGATAATAAAAGCGGATAATAAATAAAAAATATCGAAGACAGCCTCTATCCGGCCGAACACTCGTTTTTTCATCTGCATTATTTTCTATCTCCTTTTGGCTTGGCAATCCAGAAAATGTGTATTGTTACACAGCTTCCCACGGCAATGAGAAGAAGGGTGAGCCAAAGCCGTCCGATGAGGAACATGGACACGAGCAACATTCCCCAGAGGAAAACGAGACTCTTGATCACAGTCCTGCGAGGCAGGCCGTTCCCTTTTTGATAGTTTTCGATATATTCCCGGAAAAAGGAAATCCGCAGAATCCTCTCCCTAAGTTTCGGAGTACCGGTTAAACAGGCTGCTCCTAACAGAACAAAAGGTGTGGTAGGTAAAATCGGCAAAAAAACTCCGATTAGCCCCAGTGCCAGAAAAAGAAAACCTAATGCAGTCAACAGAATGATACGGATGCGCATGGGCAGCTACTCCTTTTTATCTTGTTCTTTTTTTATATGCTTAGGGTTTGCAGGAAACCATCCTTTGCGAACTCTCTCGGCCTGCTCTTTAAGCTCGATTACCGACCAAAGCATGGCGCATCCCAATACTGCAAGAGATCCGGATAAAATGATTTGCGAAAGGAATAAAGAGGATATGCAGCATATTAACCCAAGAATGAGAAATACGGGCCATATACGCCATGTGAAATAATATTCACATTTAATAACGATAGGGTGAAACAAGCCGATGATTAAAAAGGCTATAATGCCGATAATAATGCCAGACCAATGCATAAGTATCCTCCTTATTATTAATATTAAGAGTCATTACTGTTAATATAAAATTACCTAAATGAGTTTAATTTGTCAATAAATAAATATATTTTGACAAAAAATGCGAAATTTTAATTATTTACTATTTGAATTGTATTTATAAAATAGAAAAAGTATGCAATGCAGATTTTTCAATTTTAATGAAGAAACGGCGCGCCACAACTGAATTCAGCCGTGAAGCACCGCTTCCTATCCATAATATCCGTATATAAGTAACAATTCTATATGGACGTCCATCCGCCGTCTATCGTCAAAAGCTGTCCTGTCGTATAGCTGGAGGCATCGGAAGCGAAATAAATGATAGCTCCGTCCAGTTCTCCGGCGCGTCCGGCTCTTCCCATAGGGCAGTAAGCCCCAATTACCTGCTTGAAATCCTCGCTTTCTACAAAGCTATCCGTAAGCTCGGAAGGAAAATAGGCAGGCCCGATAGCGTTGACCGTGATATTATACGGTGCCCATTCATTTGCCAATTCCTTTGTAAGCATGGCTACTGCGCCCTTGGAAGCGCAGTAGGAACTGATCTTAAGGCCCGGCATAGCTACTGTACTGTGGATAGAGCCGAGATTGATGATTTTACCATATTTACGCGCGACCATCCCTTTTCCGAATTCCCTGCTCACATAATAAACGCTGTTGAGATTCAGGTCGATGACCCGTTTCCATTCGTCGTCCGTCTGCTCTTCGGCGGCTACAGAGCCTCCGGTACCGGCATTGTTTACAAGAATATCTACCTTGCCGAAGAAATTTTCAATTTGTGCGACAGATCTTTTAAGCTCGTCCATCTTTGTGACATCACATGGAACGGAGAGACAGCGAACGCCTAACTGCTCGATTTCCTTCTGCACATCCGTAAGCTTTTCTGCTCTTCTTGCCATCAGCGCCACATCGGCGCCCTGCCTTGCCAGGGCTTTGGCAAACTGTACGCCCAGCCCGGAGGAGGCCCCCGTAATTACTGCGGTTTTTCCAGTTAAATCGAATAGACTCATAAGATCCTTCCTTTCTTATTATTTACTGCAGAGTTAATGGTAGCCGGGTAGGCTGAAAAAGCTTTCCCTATGACATAACTATGGCCTTGGGGGCAGGATAAGTCAAGAGTAATGTGTCGATAAAAAATATCGATAAAAGTTTTTTTCGATGTGTTATACTGTTTGTGTATTAGAAAGATATGCCCATGAAATAGCGGAAAAGAAAGGGTTTTATTATTTAAGAAAATGTAGGTTAGAGGGAAGAGTATGAAAAATATCCTGATTATTGAAGACGACCGTACCTTGAGCAACGGTATTTCGTTGACGTTAAAAAGCGAGGAATATCACATAGAACAGAGCTTCGACTTAAATTCTGCAAGGCAAGCGCTTTTAAAGGAGCACTATGAGCTGTTGATTTTAGATATTAACCTGCCGGATGGCAGCGGACTGGATTTCTTAAAGGAATTCAGACAAAGGCATGAGACGAAGGTAATTTTGCTGACAGCAAACGATATGGAGACCGATATCGTTCTGGGACTTGAAATGGGAGCGGACGATTATATCACGAAGCCATTTTCGCTGGCGGTGCTGCGTGCCCGGGTAAATAGCCAGCTCAGGCACAGGTCACATTGCATGGGAGAGGTAGTGACTATGACTTCCTTCCGCTTCGATTTCGAAAGAATGGAATATTACAAGGGCAGTACGTCTATTGAATTGAGCAAAACGGAACAGAAGCTTTTGCGCATCCTTGTGCTAAACCGCGGTAAGATTCTTTCACGGTCCGAACTGGTAGACCGCATATGGACGGATGGAGCGGAATACGTGGATGAAAATGCCCTTTCCGTCACAGTTAAGCGTCTGAGGGATAAGTTGGAGGAGGATTCCTCGAAACCTCAATATATTAAAACGGTGTATGGAATCGGGTATATTTGGGAGGATAATGGAAGATGAATAAGTGGTCTCTTTTTTTGTTAGCCCTTTCGCTCATATTTTTTGCGCTTTCCCTCGGATTGGCTGTTTATACGGCTCATAAAAACACGAAAATAATGAATCGGTTAAAATCCATGCTGGATATGGCGGGAAACGGAACTTTTTCGGAATCTGTTTTTGATGAAAGCCTTCTTTCAGCAGTGGAGGAAAAAATGGCGAATTATTTATCTTCATCGGAGGTATCTGCGAAGAATCTGGCGCAGGAAAGGGATAAGATCAAAGCCCTCATTGCGGATATTTCCCACCAGACAAAAACGCCTGTCTCTAATATTCTGCTTTATTCTCAGCTTTTGAAGGAGCAGGAACTGCCGGATGAAAGCATGTCCTGCGTGGAGGCGCTGAGTGTACAAGCACAGAAATTAGCCTTTTTAATCGATTCTCTCATAAAAATTTCCCGTTTGGAATCGGGAGTCTTTGTTCTTTGTCCTATAATGCAGGAGGTGGAGCCTCTTTTTAAGAAAGTGCTGACGCAGGCTTTTTCACAGGCGAAGGAAAAGGGCGTACTGCTCACGGCAGAAGAAACGGAGGGCGCTGCCTGTTTCGATTTGAAATGGACGGCGGAAGCACTTTATAATGTTGTGGATAATGCGATTAAGTATACGCCGGGAGGCGGCCGGATACGGCTTAGTGCGGTACAGTATGAGCTTTTCTTTCGAATAGATGTAAGCGACGACGGCATCGGCATTGCAGAAGAGGAGCAGCCCTTAATATTCGGTCGTTTTTACCGTTCTGCTGCAGTCCATGATACCGATGGAGTGGGAATCGGTCTTTATTTGGCAAGACAGATTATTGCGGGACAGGGAGGTTATTTAAAAGTAAAGTCTTCGCTGGAAGAAGGAAGTATTATTTCCGTATTTTTACCAATGGGACAGTAAAATCTTTCAAAACTGTTAGATTCTTATATCGGCCGGAAAGATTGTGGAAAGATTGTTGTGGTATAGTCTGTATTGTAGAAATAAGATACGGACTTTTTTATGTAATAGGAAAGTGATTTTATTACATAAAAATGGATACGCAGCTTTTGTTCTATAATAGGGAGTTTGTTCTATAGCGAAAGGAGTAAATAGAAAGGATGACAATATTAGAAACGCGGAACCTGAGAAAGATCTATGGCAGAGGAGAGATGGAGGTACATGCGCTGGACGGCGTAGACTTCCGTGTTGAAAAAGGAGAATTCGTAGCGGTTGTGGGGACCTCCGGCAGCGGCAAATCTACGCTGCTCCACATGCTTGGAGGACTGGACAGACCTACCTCCGGCAGCGTGATGGTGGACGGCAAGGATATTTTCACGCTGAAAGATGAGGAACTTACGATCTTCAGGAGACGAAAAATTGGGTTTGTGTTTCAAAATTATAATCTTGTGCCGGTGTTGAATGTTTATGAGAACATTCTCCTGCCTATTCAACTGGATGGTAATGTGCCGGATCAGGCTTATGTGACCAATATTATCGATACGCTGGGGCTTAGCTCCAAGCTTCAGAACTTGTCCAATAATCTTTCTGGAGGACAGCAGCAGCGTGTTGCCATTGCTAGAGCGTTGGCAGCAAAGCCTGCGATTATTCTGGCCGACGAACCCACCGGCAATCTGGACAGCCGTACCAGCCAGGATGTAATGGGCTTATTAAAGGTAACCAGCCAAAAATTCAGTCAGACCATTGTGATCATAACCCATAACGAAGAAATCGCACAGATGTGCGACCGGATCATCCGAATTGAAGATGGAAAAATCATAGGCGGTGACCGGGGATGATGAAGGTGAAGAATAAAAAAACAATTTTCAGTTTGTCTTTAAAAACCTTAAGAGCAAATTATACGAGAAATTTGATTGCTGTGGCGGCGATGGTGCTGACGACAGTATTATTCACCTCGCTTTTTACCATTGCCATGTCAATTAACCATTCCTTTCAGCAGGCGAACTTCCGTCAGGCCGGTGGATGGAGCCACGGGACATTCAAGTATATGACCGGAGATCAGTTCGAGGAGATAAAAAGCGATCCTCTCATTAAGGAGTACGGGTTGCGTCGTTTTGTAGGAATGGCGGAAAGCGAACCTTTCCTTAAATCTCATGTGGAAATTGGATACAGCGACGCAAAGCAGGCACACTGGATGTACTGCGACCCGGCAGAAGGCCAGCTGCCTGCTGAGAACAGCAATGAAGCCGCCACCGATACACGTGTGCTGGAGTTGCTTGGTGTCGAGCCGGTATTGGGAAACGAATTTACCATGACTTTTGATGTGGACGGTACTGAAGTAACGGAAACCTTTGTACTGAGCGGCTGGTGGGAATATGACGAGGCGATTATCGCAAACCATGTTCTTATCCCCCACAGCCGCGCACAGGCTATCTATGATCACATTGAAATAGGAAGCGGCATAGGCGATGACGGCATGATAGGCTCCTGGAATCTGGACGTTATGTTGGGCAGTTCACTGCACATTGAACAGGATATGAACAAAATCCTTGCCGGTCACGGTTATCAGACAGAAAGCCGCTCAGCGGGGGATAGGGATAACTATATTGCAATAGGCGTAAACTGGGGCTACACAGGCTCACAGCTTGCTGATAATATGGATTCCATCACCGTTGTTGCAATCGTGGGGCTTCTGCTGATCATTACCTTTACGGGTTATCTGATCATTTATAACGTATTTCAGATTTCAGTCTCAAATGATATCCGTTTCTATGGACTGCTGAAAACCATCGGCACCACCGGACGGCAGATCAGGCGCATCATCAGGCTGCAGGCACTTTTGCTGTCTCTGTTCGGTATCCCCTTTGGATTGCTGATTGGCTATGGCGTGGGAGTTCGGCTGACACCTGTGATTTTGTCCCAGCTCAACGGCGTCGTACAGGATGCGGTATCGGCAAACCCTCTGATTTTTATTGGCTCAGCACTTTTTGCGTTGGCTACAGTGATGATTTCCTGCCGCAGACCAGGGAGAATGGCGGCAAAAGTATCGCCCATAGAGGCGGTCCGCTACACCGAGGGGATGGCGAGTAAAAAATCGATACGCGAGTCGCAGTCAGGTGCGTCTCTGCTCAAAATGGCATGGGCAAATCTGGGACGAAGCCGGGGAAAGACAACTGTCACCGTTGTTTCGCTTTCGCTGGCTGTTTTGCTGCTCAACATGACGGTCACGTTTACGAATGGTTTTGATATGGATAAATATCTGTCCAATATGGTTTCAGATTTTATCGTGGCGGATGCGGGCTATTTTCAGACAGGATCATTTTGGAGTGCCGACAGGGCACTGCCCGAAGTTGTCACCTCCGGTCTGGAAACCCAGCCGGGCATGGAAGCAGGAGGGCGGGTCTACGGCATGACCGGGCCGGCAGAAGAATTTGTCACCGAGGATTATTATCGAACCATGTACGGGGTGTGGAATGATCAGGAAACGCTGGACTACTTAGTTGCCGCTGCGGATAAAAATGATGCGGGACTGTTATCCGACAGAGTGCAGCTTTACGGCATGGAGCAATATGCGCTCGATAAGCTGATAGTGCTGGATGGTGATTTGTCCAAGCTCTATGAGCCCGGAGGACGTTATGTCGCGGCAGTCTATTTCGAGGATGACTACGGCAATCCTCTGATGGATTCTCATTGGGCAATGCTTGGCGATATGATAACGCTGCGCTATGTGGAAGAGTACGAATATTTCGATCCGGATACGGGTGAAATTCTTGATTTTGAAAATATTACCGATGACCAGAATTTTTACTACCGAGCAAAAGTATATCAGGACGTTGAGTATGAGGTGGCGGCGCTGGTCATTGTGCCGCACTCTCTCAGCTACCGCTATTATGGCGCAGATGAGTTTGTTATGAATGACCGGACATTTATTCAAGACAGCGATACCAGCAATGTGATGTATTATGCCTGCGATGTCAAGGATGAAAGCATTGACGGCATGGAAGCTTTTTTATCCGATTTGACAAATAATAGGATGCCACAGTTCGATTATGAGAGCAAGGCGACATATGCTGCGGAGTTCGATTCCTTTCGGAATATGTTCCTGATGCTCGGAGGCATTCTGAGCTTTATTGTCGGGCTTGTAGGAGTACTTAATTTTCTCAACGCAATTTTGACCGGAATTCTCACACGACGCAGGGAGCTTGCGATGCTTCAGTCCATCGGCATGACCGGCAGGCAACTGAAAG
Organism: Bacillota bacterium; assembly: GCA_023408815.1. GTDB lineage: Bacteria > Bacillota > Clostridia > Lachnospirales > Lachnospiraceae > Kineothrix. The sequence continues at coordinate 14,551 of JAEYJO010000004.1, forward strand.
CTATGTTGATTTGGGAGGGGCTGTATTATGCTTTAGGTGCAGTTGCCGTATCGCTCGTGCTCAGCCTCTCCGCGGGCCCCTTGTTATCCAGAGTATTGGAGAATACATTTTGGTTTTTCACCTATCGGTTTACTGTTTTACCCATATTGTTGCTTGCGCCAATTTTTACGATACTGGGTATTGCAGCGCCGTTGGTTGTGTACTGTACTGTCGCCAGACGCTCTGTTGTCGAACGGCTGCGTGAAACGGAATAGTTGATACTATATTTTTTAAAACACATTGAGATTTGAATGTCTGTATGATATATTACAAATTAGGAAATGAAGTAAACAAACACTGGTAAGAATAAAGGGAAAATAAAAAACAAACGAATGAATGAAAGGGTTTGAAAAGGAGAGGAGTTATGAAAAGCAAAATAGGCAGCGTTGTATTGATTTCTTTGGGAATTTTGCTGGCAGGGTGCGGTAAGGAGACGGAGGAAACAGGCGAGGAGGTTGTAACGACGGTGGAGGAAAGCGTTGCGGCCAATTTGGCGGAAGACGATACGGAAGATCTGGCTGAGAGTCAGGAAACGGAGGAGCCGGAAACGGTTTCGACAATAATCGAGATAGAAAATCCTTCATGGGATTATTACATCGAAGGAGAAGCGGTGTCTGTAGCTTCGCCGCTAAATATTGTGCAGCTTACGGAAGAGGCGAATGAGATTATAGATACAGAAAAGTGGTTTGCCAGGAACGATTTAAGTCTTGCAGACGAAGGCGACGAGAGATACTTTTGTGAGATTTATTCTCCTTATGACAGTGAGGAGCGCAGTATTCAGGTGACAGACAGAGAAAGCGGCGAAAGCTTTACGGTTGATCTCGAAGGGTTTAGGTATGCCGACGATTTTGCGGAAGATGATGAATCCTTTGTGGAGCAGATCATACGTTATGCAAAGGCTGAGGATGGCGTTTTATATTTTTCGATCGGACATCTGACCTATGCCGATTTTTCTCCTCATAATGCCTATGTGGCAGCAGTTGATTTGGCGGAGAAAAAGCTTTTGTGGAAGAGTGAACCGCTTGTGAGCAATGCAAATAACTTTGTGATTGCAGGGGATGTGCTGCTTTGCGGCTATGGGTTTACATCGGAGCCGGATTATTTGTATCAGTTGGATTTGACATCTGGGAAGGTGATCGATGAAATTCCTTTAAAGTCTATGGCAGATTATCTTATCTTAAAGGATAATGTTTTGTATGTAAGAACATATAATACGGATTATACGTTTCAGGTGGAGTAGACAGGAGTGAACCTTTTGGCTGCCGCATCACCGGTTAAAGGATATTGTGGCCTGTGAAACAGCCTGGTGAGATGTGGCAGCTGCGTGTTTTTCTATTAGGAAATAGTAATCAGGTAATAAAAGAATAAGTAAAATCAAAAAACTGTTACCGCATGGTAAGCAGTTTTTTTTATATAGTAAGAAGGAAAATATTATGGAGAACAAGTCCGGCAAGGCGAAGATGGTATGAGAGTGGCGGCACTAAACGTCGCGATGGATTGGATGGATCATCCTGCTGAAATTAAATAACATTGTTAATTGGGAATATATTCTTTTTTAGGAAGAAAATAGAAAAATATATCTTTATATACATTAAAATGGTATAATATTAACAAATAATATTTTTTAAGATACGTAAGATGCTTCGTATTTATGAGGTATAAGGAAGGGGTGTGAATTATTATGAATTCACAAAAAACAAAGGAAGGTACCGCTGTGCGGAACGGAAATCTAAGAGTAAGTGTGCTCAGTTCAATTCGGACAAAGATAATACTATTGCTGATAGGTGCGATTATACTGACGGCTGGTATCTATCTATGGACAATTATTCCGCTGATAAAAAGCGACTATTCGGCGGTGACCCGTAACTACATGAACGATGTGGTGAACTCCTATGGGGAGATGCTGGATATGGCAATGGGAGGAGAGGAAGATATTTTAAATGCGGATAATATGAAGGAGCTCATAGGTGATATTTCGATTAACGATATAAGCTCGAGCTATGCATATGCCGTGAACGCGGAAGGAATTATGCTTTATCATCCTACGGCGGAGAAGATTGGGCAGCCGGTGGAAAATGAAGTAGTGAGTAATCTGGTCGCACAACTGGCAAAGGGAGAGGTTCCTGAACCGGATGTGGTAGCTTATGAATTCAAAGGAGTTATGAAATATGCCGCCTATTACATAGGTACGGATGCGAAATATATTCTGGTTATTACTACGGATGAAGACGAGATTTTTGCTCCGATTAACGACATTATAAAAAGATGCATTTATACCGGAATTGCCATATTGATTGTAATCTCGGTTTTTGGCTTTTTTGTAACCGATTTTACGGTAAAGCCCATCAATCGAATTACCTCCGTTATCGCGAAACTGTCGGATATGGATTTTACGGAGAACGATTACCAGATAAAGTTAAACAAACGAAGGGATGAAACCGGAAGTATGAGCCGGGCGATTTCCAGCCTGAGGGAACAGCTTAGGGAAATGGTATCGGAGATAAAGCAGCTTAGTGAAGAGATTTTTCATTCTGCGGAGACCTTGAGCGCAGGAGCAAAGAACACGGCGGAGACTATGACGGAAGTGGAAAAAACCGTTGCGGAAATTGCTCAGGGAGCTACCTCCCATGCGCAGGAAACGCAAAGGGCTACGGAAAACGTTATCCTTATGGGCAGTATGGTAGAGGAAACGAATACGCAAGTTGAAGGTTTGAAGGACAACGCGGATTCGATGAGAAGCTCCAGCGACGAAGCGGTGAATATCTTAGGGCATTTGGAGGAAATTAATAAGAAAACTCAAGATTCCATCGATACAATTTATGAACAGACGAATACCACTAATGAATCAGCGGTTAAAATACGTGAGGCGACAGCTATTATTACGTCGATTGCGGAGGAAACCAACTTGTTGTCTTTAAATGCGTCCATCGAAGCGGCAAGGGCGGGAGAACAGGGCAGGGGTTTTGCAGTGGTTGCGGCTCAGATACAGAAGCTGGCGGAGCAGTCGGATGAGTCGGCAAGGCAGATAGAGACGATTGTAAGTTCCCTGATCAGTGATTCGCAGGAAGCGGTAGAGACGATGAATTCGGTAAAAGAGATCATCGGTCAGCAGAGCGAAAATGTCAATAAGACAAATGATGTCTTCAAGCAGGTCAAAACAGGTATAAGCAATTCGGCAGTCGGAGTGACGGCTATCGCCGACAGAACAAAGCAATTGGACGAAGCGCGTGTAAGCGTTGTGGATATTGTACAGAACCTGACGGCGATTGCGGAGGAAAATGCGGCCAGCACAGAGGAAACCTCTGCGTCGGTAACTGAGGTAAGTGCTATAATTGGTGATATTTCTGACAATGCGGAACGGCTGAAGGAGATTTCCGATAAACTGGAAGAGCATATGGAGATATTCAAACTATAAAATATACATATTTTAACAACAAAGGGAGGTGAAGGCTTCCCTTTGTTATATTATAATAATACATGATATAAAAAGTGTTTCACAATTTTTACATATTTATTGGTTATACTGAGAAATAATGAATAGAAAGGAACGGCGATATTATGGACAAACTGAAAATTTTGGTTGTAGATGATGAAAGCAGAATGAGGAAGTTAGTCAAGGATTTTCTTGTTAAAAATAATTATGATGTGGTAGAGGCGGAGGATGGAAGTGACGCTCTCGATATTTTTTTCGAACAGAAGGATATTGCGCTCATCATTCTGGATGTTATGATGCCCAAGATGGATGGCTGGGAAGTGTGCCGGGAAGTGAGAGAATATTCTAAAGTCCCTATCATTATGCTTACGGCAAAAGCGGATGAACGGGATGAATTACAGGGTTTCCAGCTGGGAGTGGACGAATATATTTCAAAGCCCTTCAGCCCTAAGATATTGGTGGCGAGAGTAGAAGCTATTTTACGCCGGACCAATCAGACGAATCCGGATGAAGTCATGGAGGCCGGCGGTATTCAGATGAACAAGGCCGCACACATCGTAATGATCGATAATAAAGCGATAGATTTAAGCTATAAGGAATTTGAGCTGCTCGGTTATTTTATGGAAAACAGAGGAATAGCTCTTTCCAGAGAAAAGATTTTAAATAATGTCTGGAACTACGATTATTTCGGCGATGCGCGGACAATTGATACCCATGTGAAAAAGCTGAGAAGCAAGATGGGAGAGAAGGGCGATCTGATAAAAACGATATGGGGAATGGGTTATAAATTCGAAACGGAGTGACAAAGCAGTTAAGGCGGAAAGATAAAAATGAAATATTCTATTAAAAGACAGTTCGCAATAATTTTTATCGGATTGATGACAGCTACTATATTGTTGTGCTGGTTTATTAACAGTACATTTTTGGGAGAATATTATCTGAACAATAAGATGAATGCTCTCAAAAATGCATATGCTGTAATTAATAAGGCAGCCAGTGCAGGGAATATTTTGACTGATGAATTCGGAATACAGATACAGAGAATTGCCGAAAAATATAATATCAATCTGATCGTACTGGATGCGGATTCCCAGATGCGGATAACCTTCAGCAGTGATCCCGAGACCATGAGCAGGCGTTTATGGGACAATTTTTTTAATGCAGGCAGTAACAACAGCATTGTATTGGAGGAGAACAGCCTTTATTCGGTGCAAAGGATGACTGACTCCAGAACGATGACAGAATATATAGAAATGTGGGGCGTTTTGGATAACGGTAATATCTTTCTTCTTCGCAGCGCCTTGGAGGGAATACAGGACAGCGTATCCATTGCCAATCGCTTTCTTGCCTATGTAGGTATAGGTGCGGCGGTGGTCAGCGGAATCGTCATTTTAATGGTATCCAGAAAGGTAACGGAGCCCATATTGGAGCTGGCGGACATTTCGGAACGGATGATACATCTCGATTTCGATGCCAAATACTATGGAAAGAGCAAGACGGAAATTGCCTTGCTGGGAAATAATATTAACGAGCTGTCAAATACTCTTGAAGTCACGATTTCAGAATTAAAGACGGCTAATAACGAATTACAGAAGGATATAGAGAAGAAAAATGAAATAGATGAAATGCGCAAAGAATTTTTGTCCAATGTTTCCCATGAGCTGAAAACCCCCATAGCTTTAATACAAGGCTATGCGGAAGGACTGAAGGAAGGAATAAACGACGATGCGGAAAGCCGGGAATTTTACTGCGATGTAATTATCGATGAGTCCGCCAAGATGAACACAATGGTTAAAAAGCTCCTTACACTGAACCAGCTGGAATTCGGCAATGACGTAGTATCAATGGAGCGGTTTGATATAGCAGCGTTAATAAGAACCTATATCCAGTCGGCGGAGATATTGACCAAGCAAAAGGAAATATCAGTATATTTCCATGAGCAGGAAGCCGTTTTTGTATGGGGGGATGAATTCAAGACGGAGGAAGTATTTGCAAATTATTTCAGCAATGCCATGAATCATGTGGCGGGTGAAAAGATTATCGATATAAAGCTGAAGAAAATGGAGGACAAGGTTCGAATTTCTGTTTTTAATACAGGAGAGCAGATTCCTCAGGACAGCCTTTCACATTTATGGGAAAAATTCTATAAGGTGGATAAGGCGAGGACGCGGGCGTATGGAGGAAGCGGAGTAGGCTTATCTATTGTAAAGGCTATTATGGAATCCATGAATCAGGAATGCGGTGTTATGAATTACGATAATGGCGTAGAATTTTGGTTCGAATTAGCAGCGAGATAAACAAGAGGGCTTTTCAGAATCCGTAAAGTGATGTATAATAGAAGCAATATGTGAGCTTGTATATACATAAGCAGATGGGAGTTAACATGAGAAGAGGGAAAAAGATAGGAATTGTTTTAGTGGCTGCGATATCTTTGATGCTGACGGCCTGTGGAGAATCCGTTCCCGAAATGACGGAAGAAGAAAATGCGCAGGTGGTGGAATATGCGGCGGGATTATTGTTGAAATATGATCAGAATTATGAGAACAGGCTGGTAGAAGAGGATCCGGAAGCGGAAGAAAAAGCTTCGGAAAAAGAGAAGACAGAAAGCGACGAGGTAAAACAAGAGCCTCAAGCATCTCAGAAAGAAACTCAGACGGTAAATACATCAGCCGTTGATGCAAGTAATAATGTTCAGGGCTTTTACGGAATAAAAGGTGTAGAATTAAAATATATTGGTTATGAATTAAAGGACGTTTATCCGGATGGAAATATGGAAGAAGCGTCTTATGCCATGAGTGCGGAAAGCGGATATAAACTTTTAGTTCTCAATTTTGAAATGAAGAATACAACGCAACAGGATGTAGATGTGAACATGGCTTCTACGGGGGTCAAATTCAAAATATCTGTTAACGGTGGACAACCGGAATATGCGTTGACTACGATACTTCCCAATGACTTATCTACTTTTATGGGAACGATAGGTGTGGAAGATACGAAGGATCTTGTCTTGGTAGGGGAAGTCTCAGAGCAGGAAGCGAGTTCCATATGGTCTGTCGCTTTGGCGTTAGGAGATGGTTCATCGGCCGGTTCTGCATCTGCAGATGTTTCGGCCAACGCTATAGATTCAGCGGCAACTAATGCGGACTAAGTAACAGAAAAATAAAAGAATCATATATATAATAAGTATATATAGCGGCAAAATTATTTTGCAATGATTAGTGACAGACTACTTTGTTGATAGAACAGGATGGTCTGTCATTGTTTTTGGAGATGCTATCACTTTTTTTTATGTAAAATCCATATAAAATGGGCTTTTTTGTATAATGTTCAAAAAATTTGTAAAATTTGTTAGATTTATGATTGACATTTGTATTTAGGAATGATATACTCATTTTCGTTGCCGATGAAGAATAACAGAACGGGAACGAGCAGAACCTTGACAAATAAACAGTAATGCAACCCTGAAAATTCTTAAATGAGCGCATGGCCCGAAAGGGAACCTGCAGCATCATGAATGAAAATTCAGAGAACGGCATCCGAAAGGATGCAACCTAAAAAACAGTAAAAGTCGTAACGGGAAGAAGAAGCTCTTAAGGAGCGGAAGGCGCCCGGAATGACTACGGGAAAAGATTAGCCAAAGTTAATCTTGGATCGGAGAGAACTTTTGAACATGAGAGTTTGATCCTGGCTCAGGATGAACGCTGGCGGCGTGCCTAACACATGCAAGTCGAACGGAATTTACATGAAGCCTAGCGATTGTAAATTTAGTGGCGGACGGGTGAGTAACGCGTGGGTAACCTGCCTTGTACTGGGGGACAACAGTTGGAAACGACTGCTAATACCGCATGAAGCAATTGAACCGCATGATTTGATTGCCAAAGATTTATTGCTGAAAGATGGCCTCGCGTCTGATTAGCTAGTTGGTGGGGTAACGGCCCACCAAGGCGACGATCAGTAGCCGGTCTGAGAGGATGAACGGCCACATTGGGACTGAGATACGGCCCAGACTCCTACGGGAGGCAGCAGTGGGGAATATTGGGCAATGGGGGAAACCCTGACCCAGCAACGCCGCGTGAAGGAAGAAGGC
>JAEYJO010000011.1 GCA_023408815.1 Bacillota bacterium
AGCCTTACCCCCGATTGTAGCCTGATATGATTTCTGTGCGTCAGACCAGAGATTTGCCATCCGGCTTCCTTCAGATTCGCAGTCACCCACGACACCCTTGCCATTGGCTATGTCCTTCCCACTACCGGGCGGACTCGGGACTTTCACCCGTTGAAACGTGCGCCCGCCGGGCGCACCCCAGGGAAAACGCCGCACGGATGTGGCGTTTAAGCAGCGCTGCACATGGATGTGCATCGCTGCCGGCCCATCCGCAACCGATACATCAACGTTTTCATTTAGAAAATTCAGCCGCGAGCGCCGGAACAGAACCCCAATCCGCCGAAGAAAGGCCCTCACAACCTCCCCTTCTCACCCCCCCCCTATTTAAAATTCAAATAATGCCCCATCCTATCCCTCTTCGTCCGCAAATATTCCGCATCATGCTCATTCGCCTCGGCCTCGATTGGCACTCGTTCCGTGATTTCTATTCCGAAATCCGAAAGCTGATATACCTTGTCAGGATTATTTGTCAAGAGTCTTAAAGTCCTCACGCCCAAATCCCGAAGTATCTGCGCCCCAATATAATACTCCCGCATATCCTCCGCAAAGCCCAGCGCCAGATTAGCCTCTGCCGTATCCATCCCCGCGCTTTGCAGCTCATAAGCCCGCAACTTATTAAGAAGTCCGATGCCTCTTCCCTCCTGACGCATGTAAAGAAGGATGCCTCTTCCTTCTTTTTCTATCAGCTTCATAGACTGCATCAGCTGCTCACCGCAGTCGCAGCGCAGTGAATGAAATGCATCTCCGGTCAGGCATTCCGAATGCACCCTGCAAAGCACATCTTTTCCATCTCCCAGCTCTCCTTTTACAAGGGCAATATGATGCTCTCCATTTAATTTATTTCTATATCCATAAGCCCTGAAATCCCCGTAAGCAGTCGGAAGAAATGGACTTGCAACACATTCCACCAAATGATCGAACCTTTTGCGGTAATCCTGCAAGGCTTTAATCGTAATAAACTTAAGCTTCCATCTGCGCGCGAGCGCTATAAGCTCCGGCGTTCGCATCATATGCCCGTCTTCTGCCATAATTTCACAGCACAGGCCGCACTCCTTCAAGCCTGCAAGCCGCATCAAGTCCACCGTTGCCTCGGTATGCCCACCCCGGTCCAATACGCCGTTTTTTTTAGCCAGAAGGGGGAACATATGACCGGGACGGCGAAAGTCCTCCGGTTTTGCTTCCTCTTCCACGACTTTAAGGGCGGTAATACTCCTTTCCTTTGCGGATATACCCGTAACGGTATCCACATGGTCGATAGACACGGTAAAAGCCGTCGTATGGTTATCCGTATTGTCGCTTACCATCTGCGGAAGCTGTAACCTCTCACAGATATCTGCACTCATGGGCATGCAGATAAGTCCTTTTCCGTAAACTGCCATAAAATTAATATTTTCCGTAGTGGCAAACTGCGCGGCGCAGATAAAATCTCCTTCGTTCTCCCGGTTCTCATCATCTGTGACAAGAATAATCTCTCCCCTTTTCAGCGCCTCTAATGCCTCTGGTATCGTATTGAATTCAAACATATCCTATTCCTCCTAAAATCCATTCTGAATTAAAAATTCCTCGGTTATTTTATTTTCCCCCTGCACAAATTTCTCGACATACTTTCCTATCACGTCGTTTTCCAAATTTACAGCAGAACCTGTACTTTTTTCTAAAAGTACGGTTTGCTTTGCCGTATGGGGAATTACCGATACGCAAAAGCTGCTGCTGAAAACCGCCGCTATCGTCAAACTCACTCCATCTATGGCTATCGAACCCTTCTCCACGATATAGCGCATAATATTGGGTGGCGCTGAGATTCCATATAAAAGGGCTATGCCGTCCTTTTTCACGGAGACAACTTTCCCCACACCATCGATATGCCCGGTCACTATATGACCCCCGAGTCTGCCTCCCGCCGCCATTGCCCGTTCCAGATTTACAAAATATCCTACCCGCAAGTTTCCTAAAACAGAACGGGAAAGGGTTTCATTCATTACGTCCGCACCGAACCTGCCTGCTTCCACCCATGCCGCGGTCAGACAGACCCCGTTTACGGCTACACTATCGCCCACTTTCAAATCCTCCGATACCTCATTGCACTCAATGATCAAAAAAGCCGACCGGTTTCCTTTTTTTATGCTCGTAACCTTCCCCGTCTCTTCTATTATTCCGGTAAACATGTATTATCCACCTCGCTTTCTATCAGAAAATCCTCGCCAACTCTCATAATCCTTTGATTTTTCAGCCTTATGCAGTCGGCCATCCGATCGACTCCCATGCCTTCGACCGGAGTTTTCGCTTTTTCTCCCCCTAATATCTTCGGCGCTATATAGGCTTGTATCTTATTTACAATTCCTTCTTGCAGAGCAGAAAAATTAAGAGTTCCTCCTCCCTCTAAGAAAACACTGTCAATTCCCCGCGCCCACAGTTCCTTCATCAGAAACTTTAAATCAATATGCCCATTCTCCTTTGGAAGCACTATGATTTCACAGCCGCGCCGCTTAAATTTCTCTTGTTTCTCTTCATCCACACAAGAGGTGGCTATTATCGTCTTCCCCTGCCCTGCCTTCCCCGCTAACTCCACAACCGCCGCTTCGAGAGGTGTGTTCAGATTGGTATCACATACAATGCGTATGGGATTTCTTCCTCCGCCCATCCGGCAGGTGAGAAGAGGATCATCCTTAATTACCGTCTTCACCCCGACCATAATAGAACAATAGCGTCCTCTGTCCAGATGAACATTTTCCCTCGCCGCCTTTCCCGTTATCCATTTGGAATCTCCGCATACCGCAGCTATTTTTCCATCCATGGTCATAGCGTATTTCATAACGACGAAAGGTGTATTCCTTTGTATGCAATGAAAAAATACCTCGTTCAGCCTCTCGCCCTCTTTCTCCAGTATACCGGTCACCACTTCTATCCCTGCTGCCCGCAGCTCCTCAATGCCCTTACCCGCCACCTCCGGATTCGGGTCCAGACATGCGATAACTACTTTCCTAATTCCGCTTTTTATGATCGCCTCGGTACACGGCGGCGTCTTGCCGTAATGACAGCAAGGCTCCAGGGTAACATACAAGGCCGCCCCCTCCGGATTCTCCTTGCAGCTTTTCAGTGCATTTCTCTCCGCATGAGACCCTCCGTATTTTTCGTGAAATCCCTGCCCGATAAGCTTCCCTTCCTTTACAATAACAGCTCCTACCATAGGATTCGGATTCACTCGTCCCATTCCCTTTTTCGCAAGTACAAACGCCATTTCCATAAACTTTTCATCCGTCATATTACCAGTCCCACTCCTTTCCATATCTCCTCGGGCGGCATAGTTTTTATTCTGTATGTGCAGCTGCGCATACTATCCGAAGGGCTTTTATCTTATAAGACGTACTTTCCTATAAGGATTAGGGTGTCAAGAGGTCCTTTGCAAATACATTTTGGTCATATTGGCTTGAGACGCTTGCAAAAGGACCTTTTGACACCCTAATCCTATAAGCGAAAAAGCTGCCTTGAATATATAAATCTCAAGGCAGCGATAAAAGCACTTTTCTATTACATAAAAAAGCTCTGAAATGAAAATCATTCCAGAGCTGATATACAAAAGAAAACACGTCAAATGTGCTATCAAATAATCTTCTTCCATCCAGACTGTACTGTCGGCTTCGGAATCACACCGAATCATGCCTTGCGGCTCGTGGGCTATACCACCGGTAGGGAATCTCACCCCGCCCTGAAGATACATATTTAATTTTTTACATCATAACAAAATGATATTTATTTGTCAACAGTTTTTACCTTATCAGCCTTTTACTGCTCCTTCTGCCATTCCCTTCACCATATTCTTCACAAGAAAGAAGTAAAGCAGCACGATAGGTACCGCTATGAATACGCTTCCGGCGGCAAACCTTGCGAATTCCGTTTCATCCAAGCTCATAAGACCTACCGCGACCGTATAAAGATCCTTTTCCTTAAGGAGGAGCTTAGGCAGAATGAAATCGCTCCATGGCCAGGTGAAGGAGGTAAGCAGGGTATATACGATGATCGGCCGGGAGAGAGGAAGATTAATCTTAGTAAATACTTGAAAATTAGTAGCGCCGTCAATTCTCGCCGCTTCATCGATAGCCCTCGGAATCGTATCAAAAAATCCCTTCTGCGTCAGATACCCCATAGGCGCTCCTGCGCTGTAAATGAGTATCAGCCCCCACAAATGATTGATTAAATTAAATTGGGTCATCAATAAATATACGACTATCATTCCCATAAAAGAAGGAAACATGCTAAGCACCATCGTCGTTTTCATAATAGGCTTTCTCGCCTTGAATTCAAATCTGGACATCGTATAGGCCGTCAGTATGACAAGAAAAGTACCTAGAATACAGCTTCCCACCGCTATAAACAGTGTATTGGTGAACCACCTCGGATAATTATACATAGCAGTATCCGTAAATAACCGTTGAAAACTTGCCAGACTGTACACCTTGGGGAAGAATCCATCAAAGGAATAAATCGTTCCCGACTCAGAAAAGGAGGCTAAAATCAGCCATAAGCAAGGAAAGAAAAAAAGAAAGGATACCGCAAGTAAAATGATGTAGGTAATTCCCGTATCGAATATCCTGCCCAATGAATGAAGAATATCTACCTTGCTTCTATTTTGCTTCGTTCTCATCGGAATGTATCCTCCTCCCTGTAAGATGGCGATTTTATATAGACCGTTAACGATATGACCGAGGTAATGACAAAAATCACCAGACTGATAGCTGCTCCCAGAGAATAATAGTTATTATTGATAGAAAGATTATACAGCCAGTTGATCAGCAGATCCGTGTCGCTGGCAAGGAAATATCCATCCAAATACAACCCTCCCCGCAGAAAATAGAAAATGCCGAAGTTATTAAAGTTTCCTACAAACTGTCCGATAAGTACCGGCAATGTGGAGAACAACACAAAGGGCATGGTGATCCTTAAAAATTGCTTCCACTTCCCCGCTCCGTCGATTCTCGCCGCTTCGTACAGCGAGACATCGCGGTTAGAAAGAATCCCGGTAGCCAGCAGCATGATGGAAGGGGTACTGATCCAACAGTTTACCAATATTCCTATCAGTCTCGCCGTCCACTTTGCGTCCAGATCGAGAAACCCTATGGCAATTCCTCCCCCCGCAGTAATAAGCTGATTAATCGGCCCGCCGTAAGAAAACATGAATTTGAAAGCTATAAGCGTAATAAATCCGGGAATCGCATAGGCTAATACCGGGAACATACGCCAGAGCGCTTTACCCTTCACACAGTCCTTCTCGAGCAAAAGTGCCAGCCCAAGACCGGCAAAATAATTAAGCGCGGTAGCAGCGACAGCCCACAACAGATTCCAACCGAGGATTTTTACAAAGGTAGGCGCAAACTGCGACAGCGATAAGAGCTTTGCAAAATTGCTGAAGCCTACCCAGTCCACCAGTTCCGGAGGTACCACTGTCCCTCCGTAATTGGTAAATGCAATGAGAATCATAAAGATAATGGGAAGAACGTTGAATACGAACACTCCCGTCACAGGCAGTATCAGCACCGCTACATAGAACTTTTTATCCTGAAGCTGCATAATCTCTTCTCTAAGGGTGAGAATTCTTCTCCCCTGCTCCTGCATCTTCTGCATACGATACACATCACTGATATTCATGTCATAGAGATATACAAATGCCGCCAGCACCAGCCATGCAAAAATTCCCATCAGAAGCATTACCACAGAATTATCTCCGGCAACTCCAAGCCAGGCGTCTCCCTTCCGCGTTCCCAGCGTGAAGAAACCGGCAATATCTGCAAAGCCTCTGGTAATGAAATAATAGAAGACACTTAGCTCGATCAGGAAAAATAATATGCCTTTTCCTCTGGCCCCATATTTGAACTGTCCTCCGCCCATTAAAACGATGGACAGCTTCACATTCGGGCTGCTGTCTCTCAAAAAGTCCGCTGCCCGCTTCATTTTCCCTTTCATTTTCTTCCTATATCCTTCCTCTATCAATGTTACCGTCAATTGACAAGGCCTTATCCGGCCGTGTGTGACCTTGTCAACCGATGGTACTATTACTTATTTTAAGGTAAATATCGCATTATGGATCTGTGAGTCCACCTGCTCCAGTCCTTCCTTCATTGAAGGAAGATCCTGATATTTCTTCTCATTCGGTTTTCTAAACGCATCCTTTGCGATATCTGTAAAAAAGGTTTCTCCCGGCGTCCACATCTGAGCTACTTCTCTTATGGAGGGCATCAGAATAATATTTCCTTTTTCCAGATTTTCAAAAATCTGTCTGGATACATCGCCTGATACCTCCGCAGCGTCCTTTCTTGCCGGTGCTACGCCGAGCAGTTCATTTCGAAGCTTCATCATTTCATAGCCGGATGCGAATTCAACAAAGGCAAGACTGGCATTAGGCGCCTTCGTATAAGCACTGACCGCATACCCATTCACGCCTCCCATCGTCTTAGAATCCACCCACGCCGGATTTTCTTCGGTTAAATCTCCGCTCTCAGGCAGCTTCGGCACTGTCGCCATCACCATATTTTCTTTTGCAAGCTCAGTTGCTTCTGCTTCATCCATTCCTTCACTTTTATAGCTCTTAATCAGCTCTTCTAAAAAAGTGGAATAAACGTCCGGTGTGGACAGCGTGGCAAAATAAGTGCCATCCGCTATTTTTCCGTAAGCGGTAGTATTGATCGTATTGTCAATGCATTCTTCATTCATGGCTCCCGCCAGCTGGGACAGCACCCATGCTCCTTTTTCCGCTTCTCCCGCTGAGAATCCAATGTCTTCGGGGTTCGTGTTATTTTCCCCGAATATGTAGCCCCCATAGGAAAAAAGAAAACCGCCTGAAAAATATACATCATAAAGAGCCTTCATATAGCCATAGTTAAGAGGGGTTTCCTCATGTCTGGCTATTGAAAAAGCATACAAATCACTCCAATTCTCCGTGATGTCACAAATACCGTTTCCATCTTTATCCCATTCGTTTTCCCAATTTGCAGGCAGCATATCCTTTCTGTAATAGAGCATAGGAGCCTGAACGTTTACCGGTACTCCGCAGTAATAAACAGTTCCGTCCACCTCAGTCTTGTATGCATTCCATGCCGCCTCCGGCACCTGCTCATAACATTCCATATCCTGCACCGGGAGAGGGTAGACATGCTTGCCCTGTGCATATTGCATAATAATATCGTTCGCCTGATACAGCACATCCGGCCCATAGCCATAAGGTCCGTCATTTGCCAGATCCAAATACTGATCCATATTAGCATCCACCGCTGTAATTCCGTATTCGGCATATGCCTCATTGAACGCTTCCAGAAGCTCCTTCGCATATCCTCTTGCGATTGCCGTATCGTTTTCCAGCACACGGATTGTTACATTATGCTCCAGCTCTCCGGTAAATACCGAGCTGCCCTGTGCTGTTTCAGATACCTCCCCAGCTTCTGTCCGGCTGCCTGTTTCTGCCGTTTCGTTATTTGCGGTCTCTCCGTTGCCGCAGCCTGAAACAAGTCCCAACACCGCGGTTAACATAAGCGATAGTATTATTTTCTTCTTCATACTTACCTCCTCATTTCTAAAGCTTTTTTATACGCGTCTTAATAGCCATGCTTTTTCATACCTATTCTTCTATCTCTATCACTGCGAATCCCCATCGTTCCACCGTGGCCGAGGCCGGTGTCTCACACCTTACACGATTACCGCAAAGAAGCCGGACATCCTTCCCTTCCTCCATATGTTCCGTCCGAGTTTCCTCTGTCATATTTATGAGCAGCCTTAACTTTTTCCCGGGAAGGCTCCGTTCTACAAGAAGCATTTTCTCTCTATCTGCTACCCTTATGTCCCCGTCTGCAATCTCAGGCCGCTTTCGTAAGCCGGTCAGAGCTTTCACCTTTTCCATCAGCCCGGCATCCCATGAACTCTCCTCCCAATTGAAGCAGCGGCGGGAATCAGGATCGTAGCCGCCCTCCAGACAGATTTCCGTACCATAATAGATACATGGGGCTCCGATAAATATCATTTCAAGCGCAAGTGCCGCCAGCAGCTTATCTTTGTTTTTCCCCACTTCCGTAAAAAAGCGATGGGTATCGTGAGAGTCCAGCAGATTCAACATCATCCGGTTCACCTGCTCCAGATTCCTCATCAGATTGGAATTCAGCTTCCAGGCCATCTGCCGGGCATCAAAATCCCCTCTTGCAAAATAATCCAAACATGCTTTGGTAAACGCATAGTTCATAATGCTGTCATACTGGTCCCCCATGAGGTATGGATACGCATCATGCCAGTTCTCCCCGATGATGACCGCCTCCGGCTTCGCCGTCTTGACCGCCTTGCGGAAAGTCCTCCAGAATTCATGAGAGATCTCATCCGATACATCCAGCCGCCATCCGTCAATATCATATTCTTTTACCCAATGTACCGCAATCTGTATGAGGAACTCCTGCACTTGTTCATTTGCCGTATTCAGTTTCGGCATATAGTTGCAGGAAGCAAAGCATTCGTAATTTATTTTCTCCGTATCCGGATAATCCCCGTCAATCAAAAACCAATCATAGTATTCCGATTCTTTTCCTTTAACAAGTACATCCTGAAACTGCTCTGTCTCCATGCTGCAATGATTAAATACCGCATCCAGCACTACCCGGATTCCTTTCCCGTGAGCCAGTCTGACCAGTTCCTCCAGATCCTCCTTTGTACCAAATTGAGGATCGATCTGCATGTAACTAATAATATCATATTTATGATTGGATACAGATAAGAAAATCGGTGTTAAGTAAAGAGCGGTTATCCCAAGTTCCTTTATATAATCAAGCTTCTCTATAATTCCCTTTAAGTCGCCTCCTGCAAAGCTTTTTGCCAGAGGTTTATCGTTCCACCTCATGTTGATATAGGCACGATCCTTTTTCATGTCCCCCATAAAAAACCGGTCCACGAATATCTGGTAGAATACCGCATCCTTCATCCAGTCCACCGTAGGCAGCAGATCATTTTTATTAATATACGGCATTTGAAAAAAATTATAAAAACCTTCTTTAAAATTATAGATTTCGGTAATCCCGTCTTCGCTGAAGTAATATACCTTCCCGTTCTTCTCAATTCTGAAAATGTATGCCAGCCGCACATCCTCAAGCTGTAATCTGATTTCGTAATAGTTATAGAGCCTATCGCTATACCCTACATGCATCGCAGAACTTTCCCGCTTTTCCTGAAAATCGTACTTGCATGCGTGTATCAGAAATACTTCTGTCTCATCATCCTCCTTTGCCGTTCTAAGCCTTATTACCAATTCTTTTTCTCCTATCGGAAAACAATATCTGGAATCGGGAATATGTAACATTGCATATTCGTTCATATACTTTATCCTCTCTAAATTTTCACCGGCGCTTATTGACAAATACCGAAAAATTCTATATAACTTTTGAATAGACCCATTCCGGTCATACACGAAAAAGGAATATCTTACAAGGGGGAACTTAAGTGAAAAATAAAATCACAATCAGAGATGTTGCACGGGAGGCCGGTGTATCCATTGCAACGGTATCTTACGTATTAAATGAGCGTACGGACATGCGTATCAGCGAACAGACAAGAAAAAAGGTACTTCAGGTCATCAACCTTTTGGATTATACACCTAACCAGTCCGCTCAGGCGCTTGCAACAAACCGCAACCGCATGATAGCCCTCTATCTTACTCCCGATGCTTCTGTCTTAAACAACGCGGAACAAATGTGTTTTATTCATTTTCTGTCGTCCTTTCTTCACGAAAAGAACTACGATCTCATATATCTGAGCGATAATTATACGGAACAATTCGACAATGCGGATGCGATCATCGGCTACGATATATCTGCCGAATATTTTCACCGGATCGGCGATGCCAACTTCAGTCCCCTGTTAGCCGTGGACTGTTTCATTGAGGACCCCTTATTTTTTCAAATAAATTCCGACTATGAAAGGATTGCCGGGGAGGCTTCCCTTTTTTTCCGGGGAGAGCCTTACATTCTTTATACCCTGAAAACCCCTAATATCCAGAAGCAGCATTATCTTGAGGATGCATTTCCCGAGGTCCGCTATGTGAAGGACTTCCGTGAGCTTAACAATACCGGCGGGGAAAATATCCTCGTGATGGACCAAACGCTGCAAAAGCTGCTGGAAAATCATCCTTCCTTGTACTACGCTCCCTCTATGTCAGCCGAAAAAGCGGAGGCCCTCATTACCTGTGTCGAATATGCACTTTTAAGAACCCCGCTTAAGCAGCATAATATCCTTATATAGAAAAAAACTTTTTATTCACAGGACACCGCAAGCACTTTTGATGAAACATCATAGGTGAATGTATAAGTTCCGTCCTGTCCGGCAATCAGGTTGGCGCCGCCGCCTTCTGAAACGAAGGAAAGACTATCCGCATCGTCAGAAGCAATATTGGTGAAACGAATATATTCCGTACCTACGGTAGAAACATCTCCTGCTGTTACCATCGATGTGAACATGAACTCATCCCCTTTGGTAAGGCCGATGTTCAGCGTATATATATCTCCGTCCTGCGTAAACTCCGTTTCCTCCGAGTAGACATCCTCCCAGCCCGTTACGACTGCCCCTTTTATGTAGTAATTTACCTGCATATCCTCAACATTTGATGTTCCCTCTCCATTATAGGTCCATGTGATCCTATCGTAGGGATTAACGTTGAATCCTTCTTTACTTTCTTCAGAATAGTCAGAGGCGCTTGTATCATAGGTATCCTCTGCCGGATAAGTGGTCAGGGTAAAGGTATAATTACCTGTTACCGCACATTTAATATTGGAGCGCTTCGTGCTGGCTTCCCCTAAACCTCCGGAATTATAGAAGTAATCTTTGCCATCCAAAGAAATGGTATCCAGATAGCCATATCCCCTTTGATTATGCCACTGCGTATCTATTGCGAACTGAAATTCATCTCCCTCATTCAAATCCAGTGTGAGCGTATAAATGTTTTCCGAATCGTTCTCTTCCTTCGTCATTTTATGTGTATCTGTAATGCTCGTTCCCCAATTGGATTCCAGCAAAGCAGAACTTGTTCCGCTTCCCACAATGGCAAATTCTCTCTCGTCTGCTTTATAGGAAACAAATCCGGCAAAAGCGGACACATCTCCCGTTACCGGCTGCTCAAAATCGAACTTATGGCTCATCTGCGGCGTTGCAAACCAATCCACAAAAACATATCCATCTTTTTCAGGTGTGTATTCCTCCGCCAATGCTCCGTCTGCCACTTCCGCCTCTTTTAGAATAGTAGTACCGTCCGAATCATAAAAAGTCACCTTATACGTTGTTTCCTCTGCCGCAGCGGATTCCTCTGCTGCTTCGGTCTTCACCTCCTCCGCTGCGTTTCCCGTCTCTTGCGTCTGAGCGTTTCCGCAGCCCGCCAAAAGAAAGCCTGCCGTCATAAATCCAACTGCGAACAATTTTCCTGTTTCTTTTCTTCTCTTCATTTTTGCACCATGCTCCTTTCAAAGTCTGGAGAATTTGTGCAAGTGTGCATGCACACCTTAAGCACAAATCTCCGGTTGCAAGAATATAATTCTTTCAACCTTTCCTCCACCCTTACTATAGTTATTTTATTTGCTTAACCGTTTAATCAAATGGGATTTTTTAAGCAAACTGCCGAATCACAGTTTGCTTAAACGGTTAAATTATATAAATAATGTATCACTATTCCTATCCTGTGTCAACGATTGTTTGCTTATTTTTTCAGGAGTCTCAAATATTTTCCATATCCTTCCTGCTCCATACTTTCCTTCGGAATAAACTTAAGTGAAGCACTGTTGATACAATATCTAAGTCCTCCCCTATCCGCAGGTCCGTCCTCAAATACATGCCCGAGATGCGCATCCCCGGTCCTGCTCCTCACCTCGGTTCTCACTCTCCCAAAGCTCGTATCGACAGCATCCGTGATCAGCGCTGCATCGATAGGCTTAGAAAAACTAGGCCATCCGCATCCCGATTCAAACTTATCATCCGACAGAAAAAGAGGTTCACCGGTAGTAATATCTACATAAATCCCTTCCCTGAACTCATCAAAATACTCATTATGAAAGGGCTGCTCTGTGGCACTATTCTGTGTCACCTCGAACTGAAGTTCGGTCAAGCTCTCCTTCAGCTCCTCCTCAGACCTTTTTACATACCTCCGGCTTACATCCACCGCAGTCTTCGCCTTCTCGAACTTATCCGCCCCAATGTGGCAATACCCATGAGGATTCTTATCCAAATATTTCTGGTGATATTCCTCCGCCCTATAATAGTTATCCAGCCGCTTCACCTCGATTGCAATCTTCTCTGCATATTTTAATTGAAGCCTGTCAATAGATTCACGAATAATGCTCTCATCCCCATCGTCCGTGTAATAAATACCGGTCCTGTACTGCGATCCCACATCATTCCCCTGTCGATTCACACTCACCGGATTGATCACATCATAATAAAGCTCCAGCAAAAACATAAGCCCAATCACCGAATCTTCATACACCACCCTGACCGTCTCCGCATGTCCGGTATTCTTGTGGCACACCTCTTCATAGCTGGGCTTCTCCGTATTCCCATTCGCATATCCGACCTCCGTCTCCAGAATCCCTTTGACATCTTCCAAATACTTCTCGGTTCCCCAAAAGCAGCCTCCGGCCAAATAAATTTCTTTCCTCATAAAATTTCTCCTTTCATTAATTATATATATTTTTTTATTGTGTGGTTAATTGGTAGGAATTGAGAGACTCGAGGCGGTGGATTGGGCGTTGGGACTGCGTGCGCGGCTGTATTTTCTGCTCCGGCTCGCCGCAGTGTCCGGCATAATCAGAGCGCGAAAACATTTCCATCTCCGCCTTTCCCCTCATAACCTCTCAACTTTTTCTCACTTTTGTAAATTTGTTGTAGAAATATGCCAAATCATGTGTTATACTTTTTTGAAAAATAAAGAGGGAGGTCTTTTCTTGGAAAGCAAAAAAATCATTCAGGTCGAAGATAAGGTACCGGCCAGTCTCCTTGTTCCGCTGTCCTTGCAGCACATGTTCGCCATGTTCGGAGCATCCGTATTAGTACCTATTATCTTCCAAATCAATCCATCCGTCGTACTGTTAATGAACGGTGTCGGCACGTTACTATTTTTCCTTATTACCAAAGGCAAAGCACCCGCATATCTCGGTTCCAGCTTTGCTTTTCTTGCGCCGGCAGGTCTGGTCATCTCCAAATGGGGTTATCAGGACGCTCTGGGCGGCTTCATCGCAGTAGGCCTTGCGCTGTGTATTCTTTCTTTTATTATCCATAAGTTCGGCATCAAATGGATCGACG
Organism: Bacillota bacterium; assembly: GCA_023408815.1. Lineage (GTDB taxonomy): Bacteria > Bacillota > Clostridia > Lachnospirales > Lachnospiraceae > Kineothrix. The sequence continues at coordinate 13,342 of JAEYJO010000011.1, forward strand.
TCGTACTTCCGGCCGCAGCCATGGGCCCCGTCGTTGCTCTCATCGGTTTGGAACTGGCCGGAACTGCTGCTTCTACAGCCGGAATTCTTCCCGGCGCGGACGGTACTGTGGATCCCAAAAATGCAATGGTATTCATTGTTACTCTGGCATTCGCCGTATTCGGAAATGTGCTCTTCAAAAAGTTCTTCGCTGTTATCCCCGTTTTGATCGCGATCATCGCAGGTTATGTCACCGCACTGTTCACTGGGGTCATTGCGCCCGGAACGGTTTCTGAAGCGCTTCATGCCAGCTTGTTCGTAATGCCGAATTTCCAGACTCCCCGCTTTAATCCGGAAGCTATCGTAATGATTCTTCCCGTTATTCTGGTTATCGCCTCCGAGCACATCGGCCACCAGATCGTAACGAGTAAGATCGTAGAACGTGACCTCCTCAAGGATCCGGGGCTTCACCGCTCTTTGTTCGCGGACGGTATTTCTACCATGCTTTCCGGCTTCGTCGGCTCCGTGCCTACCACGACTTACGGCGAGAACATCGGTGTTATGGCAATGACCAAGGTTTATTCCATTCAGGTAATCGCCGGGGCGGCTATTCTCTCTATTATCGCCTCCTTCGTAGGTCCCGTTGCTGCATTGATTCAGACCATTCCCGGTCCTGTGATCGGCGGCATCTCCTTCCTCTTATACGGTACCATCGGAGCTTCCGGTATCCGTATCATAGTTGACGGACGTGTGGATTACAGCGGAAGCCGCAACCTGACACTTACCTCCGTGGTATTTGTCGTAGGACTTTCCGGCGTTGCCTTAAGCATCTTCAACATTACTCTTACAGGTATGGTTCTGGCGGCCATCGTCGGCATGCTCCTATCGCTTCTGTTCTATATCTTCGACAAATTCGGATGGGCGAACGATAAGAATTAAGTGAACTCTGCGTACCGCAATACTAGTATTTCAAGAAGGGTGTTCCAAAACTATGAGCTTCATCATAGAAAGGGACATCCTTTTTCATATCATATCCCAAAATCACGTAATGTCTCTTCATTTAGCGAAATTTTCTCCAGATCCGGTATCCACTGACTTTTCTCTAAATCGATACAACCATTTTCCAAGAAAATAACGCCCTCCTGCTCCAACATAAAGCGCTGGAAGTCCTGCCCTCCGAAGGCATGCAGGGGAGCCATTTCTCCTAACCGGTTAACCACCCTGTGACAAGGAAGGTCGAGCTCTGCGGGAGCGCGGTTCATGGCATAGCCGATGACACGCGGTGCACGGGGCTTCCCTACAAGCCAGGCAATTTGTCCGTAGGTGGCGACACGTCCCTCCGGTATCTTCGCCACTACCTCATAAATTTTTTGATACAACTCCGAATAAGCCATAGCTATTCTCCTTTGGGTTACTGTTCACTCCGTTCACAGCAAGTGTTAAGCTGCTGTATGAACAATAACCCCTTTGGTAACGTATTTTAAGTATTTTTAATACTTTCATTGTTTTGTCCCGTGTAAATGATGTATAATAAAAGAAAATATCACAATAGTGAATGCCCTTGAGGATTTAATATATGACAGTTTATCACAAATTCTTTTCCAAAGAAACACGCTTATATAAAATATATAAAGAGAAATTTACCGACGGTTCCGTTACCATCTTCTTACTGTTTCTGGCAACGCTCCTTTCTTTCTTCTATTGGAGGATATCACAGAACGCTGCCAACATCGCACTGCTATATGTCATAGCCTTAGTGCTGATTGCCAGGAAGACGGAAGGTTATTTCTGGGGTATCTTCGCCTCACTGGTAGGTGTTATCTGTATCAATTATCTCTTCACCTATCCATATTATTCGCTGAATTTCACGCTGTCCGGCTATCCGGTTACCTTTCTTGGAATGCTTGCTGTAGCCCTGACAACGAGTGCCGTTACCAACAACATGAGAAATCAGATGCAGATGCTCGCCGATAGGGAAAAGCTGCTGATCGAAGCAGAGAAGGAGAAAATGCGTGCTAATTTGCTGCGGGCGATTTCCCACGACCTTAGAACTCCGCTCACCAGCATCATCGGTGCCAGCGCTTCTTATATTACAAACGAAGCGGTTTTGAACGAAGCGCAGAAAAAGGAGCTGGTTTCCCATATTTATGAGGATTCCAACTGGCTCCTCAACATGGTGGAGAATCTTCTCTCCGTCACCCGTATTCAAGACGGCGTAGCCAACGTCAACAAGTCCTATGAATCTGTGGAGGAAGTGCTTTCAGAGGCTATTATCCGCCTGAAAAAAAGACTGCCCGATACACAGCTTTCCGTCCACGTTCCCGACGAGCTCATCATGATCCCCATGGATGCCATTTTAATCGAGCAGGTTCTCATCAATCTTCTGGAAAATGCTGCTCTCCATTCGAAGAGCAATTTGCCCATCGAATGCTACGTGGACGAGACCCCGGATTTCGTCACCTTCCATGTTAGAGATTACGGCATCGGAATCTCCCCTGAGCGGCTGTCCACCATTTTCAGCGGAACCGCCTATACCGGCAACTCCTCCGCCGACAGCTCCAGAGGCATGGGAATCGGTCTTACCATTTGTAAGACTATCATTACCGCCCACAAGGGCAAGATCAGAGTAAAATCCCACGACGTAGGAACCGAGTTTTATTTTGTCCTGCCTAAGGCATAACGAAAAATATGTTGTACAATAAAGGAGCCCAACGAAATGAGTGCCAAATCAACTATCATCATCATCGAAGACGAAAAGAACATATGTAATTTTATGGCGACCACCCTTACGGCTCAAGGCTATAAGATCATAACCGCCGCCACCGCGAAATCCGGCCTGTCCCTCATTGCCTCTTGCTGCCCCGATCTCATCCTCCTGGATATGGGACTTCCCGATATGGACGGCATCGACGTCATCAAAGATATCCGTGCATGGGCCAGCATTCCCATCATCGTCATATCCGCGCGGACGCAGGAGAAAGAAAAAGTATTAGCGCTGGACACCGGAGCAGATGATTATATTACCAAGCCCTTCGGCCCTTCCGAGCTTTTCGCCCGGATTCGCACTGCTCTAAGACACAGCAACCGTCTGAATACGGATTCCAGACTGACCCTCCGGCCTTATGAGGCGGACGGACTCATTATCGACTTCGATAAACATCTGATTACCTTAAGCGGCAGCGAGGTGCATCTGACGCAGGTGGAATTCAAGATCATTTCTCTTCTGGCACAGAATTCCGGCCGGGTTATGACCTATGACTCCATCATTTCCAATGTGTGGGGGCCATACGCCGATGACAACAACCGCATACTTCGGGTAAACATGGCAAATATCAGGAGGAAGCTGGAAATAAATCCGGCTGAGCCTCATTATATCTTCACAGAAATAGGCATAGGCTACCGGATGCTGGAGGACAAAGCCGGCTGATGAATTAAAATTCCACGCCGCGTCTGGCAGGAATTCCTTTTTCATAAGGGTGTCTGATACACTTCATCTGGGTAATATAATCCGCATATTCGAGGAAAAGCTCATCGGGTTCTCTTCCCGTCAGGACGAGTTCGAGGGACGAGGGCTTTTCCTTAATTAATCGTTCTACTTCATACTTCTCGATGAGATTCAGCTTATATGGATAGGTAATCTCATCCAAAATTACCATGCCGTATCCACCAGCCTTTATTTTTCTCATGATTTCCTTCAATATTTCATTGTGCTCCCACGTAATCTCACGTTTATCCTCATCGTTCATATTCTTGTAAAATCCATAATTTTTGCTGTTTCTCAGAAGCTCAATTTCCTTTATCCGCTCCATGGCGGACAGTTCGCCGCTTTCATTCCCCTTCATGAACTGAGCAAATATTACCTGTTCACCGCAGCCCACTGCCCGCAGAGCAAGCCCTGCCGCCGCCGTGGTCTTTCCCTTTCCATCTCCATAGTACACATGAATCAATCCTTGCCGCATCCCTTTCCTCCTCCTTTGCTGAAAATGCGCCGGTATCCATAATTTAACTCTTTCCGACTGCCGGCCCTTTTTTCACAGTCCGTTCTATTGCATCCGGCACATAGGGACTGCTTTCTTTTTACCTCTGGTTCTTTCGTCTGAAGCGGTACGATATACGCCACACTCTTTTTCGGTATCAGCATATAAGCACCATTGTAGCTTATTTCCTCCTGTCCGAAGGAATCCACGATTTCCGCCACATCCTCCATAGGGCGTCCGGTTCCGGGAAACTCATACTGCCCGCACCACAAGCCGGTTCGCCTTCTAAGAAAATCGTCTCCCCTTCCGTAAGCCTTCATAAGGAGTTCCATAGCGATACATTCTGCCATATATGCCTCGGATAGACTTCCTTCCTCCATAAGCCTGCTTTGCACAAGGTCCACATCCTCACCCAGCGTCATGAGTACCGCCGCCTTATCCCCTATGGCTCCGCTCCATGAAAAATAGGCGGATACCGCAGCATTCCTGAAGTAACGTTCGTATACTTTCCGTAACAGAGGAAGGCCGGTATCATCAAAATGATACCGACCGCACATATTCTTTAAATCGCTTTCGCATAAATCTACTGACAACACTCTGTGTTCCTTAAGCTCGCTCTCCATAGATATACCTCACTATTTTATGCACGCTCTACCTATTCACGCCTTCACCCGCATGGCACGCATCGCATTCAGTATTGCGATGACTGCTACTCCTACGTCGGCAAATACCGCAGCCCACATGGTAGCGAAACCTACTGCTGCCAATAATAATATCAGAACTTTCACTCCAATTGCAAATACTATATTTTGTTTTACGATAACGAGGGTTCTCTTCGATATCTGTATCGCCTTCACAATCTTCGACGGTTCGTCTGTCATGATTACCACGTCTGCGGCTTCGATCGCCGCATCGGAGCCCAAACCGCCCATGGCTATTCCGATATCCGCTCTCGCCAGTACGGGAGCATCGTTCATGCCGTCGCCTACAAAAATCAATCTGCCCTTTTCCGACTTGATCTCAAACAGCCGTTCTACCTGATCCACCTTATCCTTCGGCAAAAGCTCGGCATGCACTTCTTCAATTCCCAGCTCTCCCGCCACTCTGTCTGCCGCCTTTTTCTGGTCTCCGGTAAGCATGACGATATGCTTCATTCCTACTGCCTTAAGGCCGTCGATAGCCTGCTTCGCATCAGATTTGATTTCATCCGCTATCACAATGTAACCCAGATATTCTTTCTCTCTCGCCACATGGATGATAGTTCCTGCCTCTTCCGTCTCTTCGATTTGAATCTGCTGTCTCTCCATCCATTTGGCATTTCCCGCATAAACACGGCCGCCGTTTAATACCGCACTGACTCCGTGCCCCGCAATTTCTTCTACATCGCTCAAGAGCGATTTATCCACATCCTTTTGATATGCCGCTAACAGCGATTTGGAAATCGGATGATTAGAATAGCTCTCCGCATAAGCTGCCGTTTCCAAAAGTGCACCTTCCGCCACACCCATCTGGGGAACCAGCTTCGTCACCGCAAAGGTACCCTTAGTAAGAGTTCCGGTCTTATCCATCACTACGATTTCAGCATCCGACAAAGCCTCCAGATAATTGCTGCCTTTGACGAGAATACCGGCTCTGCTGGCTCCTCCCAGGCCGCCGAAGAAGCTCAAAGGAATGCTGATGACTAATGCACAGGGGCAGGAGATAACAAGAAAGCTAAGAGCTCTGTATATCCACGTTGTAAAGCCGCCGCCCAGAAAAAGCGGAGGAATAAATGCCAGAAGCACCGCGCAGATTACAATAACAGGAGTATAATATCTGGCAAATTTCGTAATGAAATGCTCTGCCTCAGACTTCTTGCTTCCTGCATTTTCAACAAGCTCAAGTATCTTAGCTACCGTAGACTCTCCATAGATCTTATTTACCTTAACCTCCAGCACACCGGATAAGTTTACGCATCCGCTGATTACCTCTTCGCCCTCAGCTACATCTCTGGGAACGCTTTCTCCGGTAAGAGCCATCGTATCCAAAGAGGATGCCCCCTTAGTAACCATACCATCCAGAGGGATTCGCTCTCCGGGCTTAATCAATATCGTCTCTCCAATCGCCACCTCCTCAGGGCTCACCTCTTGGGCCTCGCCGCCCCTTAAGACATTGGCATAATCCGGACGAATATCCATAAGTTCCGCAATGGATTTTCTGGACCTGCCTACCGCATAGGACTGAAACCACTCGCCCACCTGGTAAAACAGCATAACCGCGACCGCTTCCGGGTACTCTCCTATGAGAAAGGCTCCTATGGTGGCAATAGACATCAGGAAATTTTCATCGAATATCTGTCCATGACCGATGTTCTTCACCGCCGCCTTTACAATACTGCCTCCTATTATAAAATAAGCGATTAAAAATAACACCAGCTCTATATTTCCATTTATGTCCGGTATAGTGCGCGATACCAAAATCGCAACCAGATATATGAGAGCGCCTATAACGATTCTTTTAAGCAACCTTTTTAGCTTCTTACTCATCTCTTAGCCCTTCGTTTTCTTTACATACTGTCATTTTATACTATTTCTCTATTACTTCCACATCCGGTTCAAATTTCTTCACAATTTTCTTAATTTCTTTGGTAATGCCGGCCGCCTTCGCTTCTTCCACGTCGATTACCAGCTTCTGTGTCAAAAGAGTCACAGCGCTGTTCTTAACGCCCTCCAGCTTTCCTACTGCCGCCTCGATCTCACCTGCACAGTGTGCGCAGTCCAAATCCTCCAAAATGTAAGTCTTTCTCATTTCTTCTCCTCCTAATCCTTCTTCATTATTTTATTTATTTTTAATCCTCTTCGATATGGTCCAGACCCTGACTTAAAATCGTCTTGATATGTCCATCCGAAAGAGAATAAAATACAGTTTTGCCCTCTCTTCGGTTCTTTACCAGATCCATCTGCTTCAACGTTCGAAGCTGGTGGGAAATTGCTGACTGAGTCATATTTAGAATCTGTGCCAAATCGCACACACACATCTCCGAGCACATGAGCACATATAACATCTTAATTCTCGTAGAATCCGCAAACACCTTAAAAAAATCTGCCAGATCATACAACTTATCTTCCTCCGGCATCTGCTCATTCACCTTATGAATGATATCCTCGTGAACATGGATATAATCGCAGCCTTCCACTCTCTCCTGTTCCATCTTCATTGTACACTTCCTCCTTTTCCTAAAACATCTTTACATCGGTTTTTATATTTCAAATAAAAGCTCAATAGTTACTGTTCACTCCGCTCACAGCAACCCATGATTTCCGCATTTAAATTCGCTTCGCGAAGCGGAAATCATCTCCAGAATCATATTCTTACACAGCTTAACAGCAAGTGTTAAGCCGCTGTGTGAACAGTAACTTCCAATATTTTCATTTCATATATCATATGCACATTCAATCACATGAATAGTTGTTCATATGTTCATTATATCAATCTTAAATTATATGTCAATATATTTATCCTATAATTAAAGATTTCATGGTTAAGGGCTTTTTACAAACTTTTACGGCAATCGAAGCCGAATCAAAAGAACGACTGTACCTATGAAAATATTTAGAAGTTCTTTCTTTGAATCGTCAGGCCATAACAGAAAACAAAACTGTTTGAGCGCAGCGAGTTTTTTGTTTTCTGTTATGTTTGGCTTGACGATTCAGAGAATTAGAACTTCTTATATATTTGAATTCGGCGCGGGAGTCTTTTGGTTCGGATTCCATCGCTTTCGATATCTGAAAGAAGTCCATTTGTAGGCCAGTTGCTGTGAGGAGTGAACAGTAACTTCAGGGCGGTGTTCCTTGCCAAACGATGGTACAATCCGTAAGTATCAGGGAACAAAAAACTGGTATGTGCAATAATTTTTTAAATGCACACACCAGTCTTTTTTATTTCATAACCAACTTTTTATTTTTCCCACAACAGCTTCGGATAGTCTCCTTCATCCTTCATCCTCTGAATGGCATTCACAACAGTCTGTTTATCCTCTTTATAAGTGACGCCATACCAGCGGTCATACGATTTCAGTACCGTTACCTCCGCCTTTTTCTTCTCCAGCAGCTCATTTACCACGCTGGGAAGAAAATATTCGCATTTCAGTGGATTTCCTTTTAAGCCCTTTTCCAGAAAAACCGGAAAGCCGGAAACAAGCTCCTTCATGAAACTTGCAGTAAAACCCCACATATTCATGGATACCGTGCTGGCCTTGGGGATCACGTGCCAGGACGCGCCCTCATCCTCCGTATACGCAGTATCTTCTCCTCTTCTTTCAATATACGTTCTCTCCGTAATACCCTTTAAATGGCTGTTTTCATCGGTCTCGCATACGCCTCTCGCCACATGACCGTTCTCCGTCAGCGTATTTTCCAGAACATAGCCAACCATTGCATATTTGTATTTCTCTCCGTCCTCATGGGTGGCCAGGTAATCATAAATCTGTGCAAATGCGCTTCTTCCGTAATAATCGTCCGCATTGATGACAACGAAAGGGCCATCTACTGCTTCGGCACAGCTAAGCACCGCATGACCGGTTCCCCACGGCTTCTGTCTTCCCTCCGGCACCGTAAAGGGCGACGGAATATTTTCTATCTCCTGAAATACGTAAGTTACCTCCATAAAGGGCTCAATGCGTTTACCGATGACCTCCCTAAAGTCCTTCTCATTTTCCCTTTTGATGACGAAAACCACCTTTTCAAATCCTGCCTTTACCGCATCATATAGGGAAAAATCCATAATGATATGTCCGTTTCCATCTACGGGGTCTATCTGTTTCAGTCCTCCGTAACGGCTCCCCATTCCTGCCGCCATTATTATCAGAACGGGCTTTTTCATCTCAGTTCCTCCTCTTTCATCGCTTTTCTTTTATAAAATATAGGCTTTATTTTCCTACCTTCATAAGATATACTTTATGTTATAATTCGATTATGTTTTTCATATTGTCGATTCTTTATACTATTGTATATCTTTTTTGTAAAAAATGCACTAATATTATTATTTTAACATAATTATTCTATTTGCGGAGGCCTAATATGTCTTACGAAAGTATCACTTTAAAAAAAGATTTTATCATAGACAATCTCGTTACCATCCACCACTACGAATACATGAGCGCATTTGTTCTAAAGGAAGAAACTCACCCGTTCTGGGAGCTTATCTGCGTAGACAAGGGTACCGTCAACGTAACAGTATATCAAAAGACCCATACTCTGCATAAGGACGATATCATATTCCTTGAACCAGGTGAGCCTCACAGTGTGCAATCCAACGGCTCTGCCGTCCCTCATCTGATTATCATCGGCTTCGAGTGCAGCTCTCCTTCTATGGGCTTCTTCAAGCATAAAGTTTTAGAGATTACTCCTTCCGGGCGCACGCTTCTGGGAAATATTATCCGCGAAGCCTATCTCGCCTATTCCGGTCGTCTGGACGATCCCAACTGTCAGAAACTCATACGCAGAGAGGAAACTTCCATTCCCTTCGCTTCCGAACAGCTTATCCAGCTCTATCTGCTGCAGCTATTGATCCAGCTTAAACGAAGCGGCAATGTGAATAATTCCATCGGTGCTATTCCCAAGTCCTCCCGCCAAAGGGGAGAAGATGAGCTGTTTTATAAAATCGTCGCCTATATGGAGGAAAACATCAACGCCAAACTGACGATACCACAGATATGCAAGGATAATCTGGTGGGGCGTTCACTTTTGCAGAAGATGTTCAAAGACCATACGAGCTGTGGTATCATCGATTATTTCACTATTATGAAGATAAACGCCGCCAAGCAGCTCATATGCGGCCGGCAAATGAATTTCTCTCAGATTGCCGATAAGCTGGGGTATAATTCCATCCATTACTTTTCCAGACAATTTAAACATATCGCGGGCATGACTCCTTCCGAATATCAAGCTTCTGTCAAAACCGGACAAGAGCCGCCCGCGTTATAGCACTTTATAAGCTGAGTTAAGAGCTGTAAATATTTATTATTCTGGCGATTCAGTCTCACCATCCTGCGATGGCCCGCCGTTCTCAGGCGGCGTCTGTCTGTCCGGAGGCGTCTTGCCATCCTCCGGCATCTCTGCGCCCGAAGGCATATCAGGCATTTCTCCGTCCGCAGGCATCTGCGTTCCATCCGGTTCTTCTCCGCCCTGAGGCATCTGGCTTGCGTCCGGTCTCTCTCCATCCCGGTTCATCATTCCCTGCCCTCCGCCGAAGCCGCTTTGCTGTCCATTGCTCGTAACTACGCCGGATAACGTAATCTCTGCCGTCTGCTCACCGGAAGTCAAGGTGTAGGTCGCATCCTTCTGAAGCTCAGGAGTGCTTATCAGAACCGACTGATATTGCTTCTCAGGCGTAACAGATATTATCACATTGCCGTCCGCATCGGTAAGCGTCGTCTCTGTTCCTGCTGACGCTGCAGAGGCGAGGTTATATAATAAGGAACATTGGGTAGAGCTGTCCGAAAATCCCTGCGCCATGCCGGAACTTCCGGTTACCACGAAGATTCCTCCGGTAATCTGTGCGCTGCCGTTATAATCCAGACCTGCATTTCCATTGTCGGCAGGCCCGCTCACATAAGTGGTTCCTCCCGTTACATAAATGGAGCCATTGCTGTCAATTCCATCCCCGCCCGCATCTATCGTGAGGGTGCCTCCGTTTATGGCGATATAGCAGTTTGTATCGTTAGCCATTTCACCGCCTCCTCCGCCAAAACCGGCGGTCTCTTCGGTTTCCTCAGAGCTGCTGCCGCTGGCCGCATTCAGTCCGTCATCCTGTACTGTAATATCTATCGTGCCGCCATCAATGATGAGAGCCGTTCCTTCAATTCCTTCCTGCCCGTTCAAGACATTAATCTCTCCACCGCAAATGTATACATAGCCCTTGGTGACATCGTCGCCGTTCTTGGACTGTATCCCGTTGCCGTCCGTTACCGTCAGGTTGAAGATTCCTTCCTTAATCTTCACGCAATCCTTTCCGTTCAAGGCATCCTTTACGGCTGTAATGTTAAAGGTACCTCCGGTTATGACGAGGTCGTCCTTGGAGGCGATTCCATGCTTATAGTTTCCGGTGATATTTAGGACACCGCTGCCGTTAATCGTCAAATCCGCCTTGCTGAAAATGACCGCATCCACTTCATTATCGTCGGTCTGAACATACTCTGTCCCGTCAGTCAGCGTATTCTCGCTGCCTTCCTCTAAGGTAATGAATACTTTATCCGCATTCTTAATATATATGGGGGCACTGTCTGAGGAGGACAGAGTAACTCCGTTCAATACTAGCTGGATCTTATCGGCATCCTCCGCGTCCACAATGATCTGTCCGTCCGTAAGAACTCCCGATATCACGTAGGTGCCTTCATCGCTGATCGTTACCACATTTCCCTCTGCCTTCGCTCCGGTTCCTGATATCTCGGCGCTGTCTCCGTTCAATGTGACCTTCACTGCTGTGCTTTCTTCATAGCCTACATCTAAATCACTCGCCGTAAATTCCTTATCTATCTCTACCTGCGATTCCACGGACAGAGATTCCTGCGTCTGTACACCGGATGCGCTGTTCGAAGCCGTCTGCGCGCCGGCAGCCACCTCCTCTGCCACTTCCTGTGCATCGTTCCCTTGTGCGCTCCCGCAGCCCGATATGAGAGCTGCCGCTGCCAGAACGGCCACCATGCTTTTCCACTTTCTTCTTTTTGTATTTATCATATTACTAACCATACCTTTCTTTTTTCTGCTGCTTGCAGATTATAGCTCTTCGCTTCCGGAGCTTATTCTTCCGCAGGTTATTTCCAGATTCCCGTTTCTGCATCGCAAATCATCGATAAATTCCTTTTCCTGCTGCGTATCCCGCAGGGCAATCCGGTACTCCAGCTTGTAGAGGCTGCCCATATTGGCAGTCTTCACCCTGATAAGCTGGGATTTGGTCGTATATTTCTCAAATAAATCGTTGAACATGCCTGTATAGTTAAGCCCCTCCGGTATCGTGACCCTCAGCTCCTTTTCCTTCTGCCCCGGCTCACCGAAACCGGTAATATTATAAAGAATGCTCACGCCGCCTACAATTACTACAAAAATTATAGCAGCCGTAATATATCCGGTACCGGTGGCAAGACCTATAGCCATAGAAAGAAAAATGCTGCTGATTTCCTTGGCACTTCCCGGTATGGAGCGGAAACGTACGAGACTGAAGGCACCCATTACCGCTATTCCGGTTCCAAGATTGCCATTTACCAGCATGATCACCATCTGTACCATGGCCGGCAACAGCGCCAGTGTCATGATGAAGCCCTTGCTGCTGTCGTTGTATCTGCTGTGTATCCAGGCAATGACTGCACCCAGAAGCAGGGAACATGCGATACAGATCAAAAAGCTCTGTATGGAAAATGTATCGGTTAGTATCGAATTAAGCATATTTTATTTCTCCTTTTCGTATCGTGATTTCATTCTTATTTTTCCTATTCTGCTCAGAATATTGATAGCCCCGTCCGTATTTTGAAAATGACACCGGATAAATGTCCAGTTCGTCCAGTATACGGGAAAGCCATAAGGGCATGGAGCCTGCAATCTTGATTTCCATGAGCCTCTGTCCTTTTTCCAGCAGAGGACTGCCCCATACTCCCGCTTCCAGATACAACGCCTCTTCTCTCCATAATATATCGCTGTCGAAGGTAATCCTCAATTCCGGGTCTTCGATACCATACATGGCAATTCTGCTATAGGAGATATACATGGCGGGCTGTAAATTCTTGTAAAAGTTCAGAAACCAGTCAATTTCCCGGACAATCTGGCTCTTCCTCGGAACAGGGAGATTGTCGTAGAGGTAATGTTCGCTTTCCGTAAGCTCCATTTTCTCTCTGCGCTTGTATACGACTCCCTTGTACTTCTTCTTCAATTCCACGAATACCGGCGTCCCCTCTGCAGGCGTTCCATAACTTCTAAGCCTTAGCTTTTCCTTATAGACCGGCTTCTCTAACGAGCTGCAAATCAACTGATGATTTGGCGTATCGAAGTAGATATTACATATGGTAGTCTTACCGAAATGATCGATAACCATATAATCCTCCAGCCGCCCTCTTAGCAATATATATGTCTTCTCACTGAGCAAATACTTCTTTTCATACCGTTTAAAGGTTCCCTGATACTGACTCATCCTAATTCCTCCTATCATCCGCGTGCTGCTTTTTGATAAGTTCATTGTATCGTCTGTACCTAAAACGAACCTTAAACTTTACTTTAAATTTACTTAAAGTTTATTATAAATTCTGTTCGAGTATAAAATTCCAAAATACCTCCGCGTTGGCAGGCAGTACATGATGTCGTTTACGGATCATAGATAAATAGGAGATGTGTTCCGGGGAAATGATGTTTAAGTATGCTAACTTACTGTTATCGGTATACCTTTTAACCGAGATAGGACTGATAGCGATTCCCATATCAGATATGATCAAAGGTATAATACTCGCGATCTGATTATATAGACAGAGTACATGACAGGGTTTTGAAATTTCTAAAAACCAATTGTGAATTTCACTTTGCAAAGGCTGTCTTGAAGGAATAAACAAAGGCTCCTCACATAGCTCGTCCAATTGAATCTTCGTCTGCGCTGCCAAAGGGTGATCCTTGCTTACAACCGCTATCCAAGTTTCTTTTTTCAGTGAAACCGCTTCAAAATTCGATGAGTTAAAGGGCTCGCGGATAAAACCGATTTCGGCTATGCCCTGCTCCAGCCTCTGACATATATCATTGCTGTTGCCGCACCATATGTCATAGCTGATGAGAGGATACTGTTTCTGAAAAGCGGGGATAATATCGGGCAGAATACTGGCGCTGCAGGTCTCCGTCACGTCGATGGAAAGAAAGCCTTTTACGATTTGCTCTCTCATTTGCGTTAGCTGCTGGGTCGTATGATTGGCCATATTTAAAATATATTCTGCCTGCTGTGCCAAATATTTACCTTCCTCGGTCAGCTGAATCTTACGCTTTCCGCGAATGAACAGCGAAACGCCAAGCTCCGCCTCCAGCTGTGCCATCTGACGGCTTAAAGGCGGCTGGGAAATATTCAGTTTCCTGGCTGCGTGTGTAATATTTAATTCCTGCGCCACAGTGAGAAAATATTGTAAAGTTCTTAACTCCATATTTATGATACCTTTCAAGTATGATATTGAATATATTATATGTATTTTAGATAATCAAGTCAATGTGCTATTCTATTGTGCGTAGTATAGGAAAGGCATGGTTATGATTATGGTTAAATGGATCAAAAATGAGATAGATTTGCTTTTACATTATAATATGTCGATGGTCGGCGGTTTCTTAGGCGTTTATGCCCTGCTGGAAAGAGGGGGGAATTTCGGTTCCTCACAAACTTCGAATATGATATATCTGATGGTCGGCTGGCTTCATGGAAGCGTGAATGAAATATTGATTCACACACTTTCGCTGCTCATCTACATAATCACGTTAGTCATCGCTTTCCTGCTGCCGAAATATGTTAAGGCTGATATGCGGTACCTTTGTATCATTGCGGAAATGATAGGCGTTTTATTTGCAGGCTTTTTGCCTGCCGAAATGAATCCTATCGTCGCTCTTTATCCGATCTTTGCGATGGCCGGCTTACAATGGGGAACCTTCAGCGGCGCAAAGGGATATGCCAGTTCCACCATTTTCTCTACAAACAATTTAAGACAAACCGTTTATTCTTTCACCGAATATTGCCGTACAAGGGAATCCGCGGAACTGCAGAAATTTAAATTTTTTATGTTTACTCTTATTTTCTATCATTTGGGAGTCGTTATTGGATTTATTTCTGTAGTCAGCTTAGATATAACAGGGATCTGGATGTGCATCGTTCCGCTTATTGTCGCTTTTGCCTTATTGACTGCAGCAACCACAGCGAGCCGTAAAACAGATTTTGAGAACCTCGCTCAAAGGTCTTGACTTCCCTTATATTTAAGGCAATACTATGAATAGTACCAATAATCATATAAGGAGAAAAATTATGTACGAGGCATCATCTTCACGCTATCAATCTATGACCTACTATCATTGCGGCGGCAGCGGCCTGCAATTGCCGGCTATTTCTCTCGGACTTTGGCACAACTTCGGAGATACCGCTTCTTATGAAAACATGAAGCAGCTATGTTTTACCGCTTTCGATAACGGCATCACCCATTTTGATCTGGCTAACAACTATGGGCCCGCTCCCGGCAGCGCCGAAAAAAATCTGGGACTTATTCTGGAAGAAAACTTCAAAGCATACCGCGATGAGCTGATCATCAGTACGAAGGCCGGTTATGACATGTGGGAAGGCCCTTACGGCAACTGGGGCAGCCGCAAATATCTCATCGCCAGTCTGGACCAAAGCCTAAAGCGCATGGGCCTGGATTATGTAGATATCTTCTATCATCACCGCATGGACCCCGACACGCCTTTGGAAGAGACCATGGGTGCGCTGGCACAGTGCGTAACAAGCGGCAAAGCTCTGTATGTAGGACTTTCCAACTACGACGGAGAGTCCTTGAAAAAGGCCTCCGCTATATTGGACGAGCTGCACTGCCCGTTCATCATCAATCAAAACCGGTATTCTATCTTCGACCGTTCCATAGAGGAAAACGGTCTGAAGAAAACAGCAGTAAAGCTGAAAAAGGGAATTATCGCGTTCAGCCCTTTAGCTCAAGGCATGCTCACCGACAGATATTTGAATGGTATCCCACAGGATAGCCGGATTATGACAGACGGACGCTTCCTTACGGGCTCCTCTTTGACCAAGGAAAAGCTGACACAGATACAAATGCTCAACGAATTGGCAAAAGACAGGGGACAGACCCTGGCAGAAATGGCGTTAAGCTGGATCCTTCGCGACGGCATGGTAACCAGCGTGCTGATCGGTGCATCCAAACCGTCACAGATTCTCGATAACATCAAGGCCTTGGCAAATACTTCCTTTACGACGCAGGAGCTTGCCCGGATCGATAAAATTATAGAATTACAGTAAATATTATGGAGCGCCCGTCATCACTTTTGGCTCCAATCTTTCCATGATGGGCCTCCACAATAGACTTGGCGATGGACAGTCCGATGCCGTAGCCGCCGGTCTCTCTGGCACGGGAAGCGTCCGCCCGGTAAAATCGGTCGAACAGCTTATCAAGGTTCTTCGTATCCAGTTCAAACACAGTATTGTATACCTCCAGCTTCACGCCTTTCCTGGCTGCCGACAGAGTGACCCCTACGGTGCCTTCCTCGTTGGAATATTTCATAGCATTATCCACCAGGGTAGAGACTAACTGCTGAATACTGTTCTCATCACCATGGAACATAAGCCCGGGCTGGATATCCAGTTGAAATGTCTTGTTCTGCATCTCTGCCATCGGCTGGAAAGAACCTGCGATTTCTTCTACCGTCCTGCTTAAGTTCATGTCCGTAAGCACCAGCTTCAGATTGTCCTCTTCCATTCTTGAGAGCATGAGCAGGTTTTTGACCAGCTTGTCCAGTCTGGATATCTGATTGCGGATGCTGGTAATCCATTCGCTGCTTCCCCCTGTCAGTTCAAGCACATCCGCATTTGCCGATATGATCGCTATGGGAGTCTTTATCTCGTGTCCCGCATCCGTAATGAATTGTTTCTGCTTTTCCGCATTTTCGATAATAGGCTTAATGGCTCGTCTGGAAAATACGGATACCAGGAGGAACATGAGAACAAAGGTTATGACTGCTACCACGCAGGAATTAAACAAGAATTTCGTCGCGGTAGAAATCTGCTCCTTGCAAAATACAAAAATCAGCATATATCCGTCCGAACTCCAAATGAGAGAATATTTGTAATTATCCAGATAACCGCTCTCTTTGCCTGAGGAAACTACCTGCGCGGCATAGTCCATCGCCGCTTCGGAGGATATGGCGATATGACTCGTATCGATTTCCATAATATCCCCCGCTTCCCCTATTCTTACCACAAAATACCTTGTTGCGAACTGAGTCTCCTCATTCATTTCGAAATCGGAGCGGAAGCCCCCCTTTGGAGGCTCTTTTTTTTCGAACTTCGGAAATTTCCCTTGATTCTGCGATAAAATGTCTATGGCCCCGTTCAGCCGCTGTTGCATCTGGTACAGATTGATTCCGTTAATGGTACCCATTAGAAGCAGCATGACCAAAAGCAGCGAACCCATGGTAATCATAATGAATTTTCTCTGTAATTTCTTAATCATCGCTTTCCTCCAGAGTATAGCCTACGCTTCTCACCGCTTTGATTTTCACATTGGCGTCCAAAGAGGCAAGCTTTTTTCGCAGATAAGAAATGTATACCCATACCACATTGATTTCCGCTTCAGCGTCATATCCCCATATGCGTTCCATGAACTGCTCCGTAGAAATCAGGCGCTTAGGATTTACCATCAGCATCTCCATCATTTGAAACTCCTTATTTCCAAGCCTTAACATGGACTGTCCGTTGGACAGCTCATAATTTTCTTTATTCAGGCTGATATTTCCAACTTCTATCAGATTCGGAGTAAATTCCGACTTTCTCCTCCCCATGGCACGTATTCTGGCTAACAGCTCTCCCATAGCGAAGGGCTTGCTTAAATAGTCGTCCGCTCCCTTATCCAGCCCCAAAATCCGGTCCTCGACTTCCGTTCTGGCAGTCAATAGGAGAACAGGGGTATGTATTCCCTGCTGCCTTAACTGCTCCAGCACCTTAATGCCATCCATTTTGGGCATCATAATATCCAGCACGATTACATCGTAATTCCCCGACAATCCGTAATCCAGCGCATCGGCTCCATTATATACCGGGTCTACCGAATAGTTGTTATGCTTTAAAATTGCTACAAGAGCATTCGACAGCTCCTTTTCGTCCTCAGCCAGCAAGATTCTCATATACGATTTCTCCCTCCGTATCATTTTTTTCATCATATCCCAAACAGTTTAGAAATTCAAATCCGATATAATTCTTTTCCTTTATAAACTATACCGAAGGAACCTTAAATAAACCTTAAAATGTTTTGAGGCGAATTCAAACGCAACCGTGATTTGACTGTAAAGGGATAGATTTTAAAAAAAGACGGACAGCTTAAGCTGTACCGCCTTTTTAAATTTAAAATTTATCTGTTGATGATTTTCTTTGCTAACTCGCCGCCGAGCATGGGAACCAATGCCAGAACTAAGGAAACGATTATTTCGTCAAATGTAAGCATTACAGTTCCGAAGATCGGATTGAGTACCGGTATATAAATACTTGCCAGCAAAAATGCCAATGAGGCAATAACACATTTATTGAGATAGCTGTTCTCGAAAATACGCATCTTAAAGATAGACACCTTCTCGGAGCGAGAAGAATAAGCACGAAGCAGCTCGCCTAAAACTAAGGTGAGGAAGCAAGCGGTACGTGCCACATCGAGATCCTGATGCGCAAAGTATCCGTAAGAAAATGCTCCCAGCGTACCTATGGCCAGCGCAATACTCTGAATTCCGACAGCAATCGCCATCTTCTTGTCCACGATAGGCTCGGAAGGGTCTCTGGGGTGACGGTCCATCACGCCGGGTTCTTCTTTTTCCATTCCAAGAGCAAAAGCCGGGAATGCATCCGTAATCAAGTTAATAGAAAGAAGCTGTATCGCAACGAGAGGTACGGGCATTCCTGCCAGCATGGCGATGAAAATAACAAGAATCTCTCCGATGTTACAGGAGAGCAAAAAGCCTACAACCTTACGGATGTTGCTGTATATTGTACGTCCTTCGGCAACCGCCCTTACGATACTTGCAAAGTTATCGTCCGTCAGAATCATATCCGCAGCTTCCTTGGATACATCGGTACCGGTAATACCCATGGCAACACCGATATCTGCATGCTTCAAAGACGGAGCATCATTAACACCGTCACCTGTCATGGCTGCGATATCGCCGTTAGCTCTGACAGCATCTACTAAACGTACCTTATGTTCCGGAGAAACGCGGGCGAATACATTGACGGTCTTCACACTCTCTCTAAGCTGTTCATCGTCCATCTCGGAAATCTCACGTCCCTCCACAGCAACAGCGCCCTCTTCAACGATGCCGAGCTGGCGGCCGATTGCGGTAGCTGTGATTTTATGGTCTCCGGTAATCATTTTCACCTGAATGCCGGCTTTCTTACAAACATTGATCGCATCCTTTGCTTCTTCTCTGGGCGGGTCGATCATTCCAACAAGGCCTACAAAGATCAAATCGTTCTCCGCCTCGAAGGAAGCATCCACTTGCTCTACCTGCTTGTACGCTGCTCCGATAACACGAAGCGCGTCTTCTGCAAAGCCCTGATTTGCTGCAAGGATTTCCTGACGCTTTTCTTCCGACAGTTCTTCCACCGTTCCGTTTAAATCGATGGCAATACAGCGGCGAAGCAGTTCATCGGGCGCACCTTTGGTATACATTACCGTCTTTCCATCTATATTGTGGAATGTAGACATAAGCTTTCTGTCGGAGTCGAAAGGAATCTCCTGAAGGCGGGGATATTTTTTCTCCCACTGGTCCTTTACCATTCCTGCCTTGTGCGAAAGTACTACCATCGCACCCTCCGTAGGATCGCCTACGATAGATTCTTTCTCGGGGTCATAAATCGCATCGTTACATAACAAAACGCATTCCAGAATCTTCTGTACCGCATCAGCCCTCTTATTGCCAGATGCATCGAGAATATCTCCCGCAGGACTATAACCCGTACCGCTAACATCATATAGTTCTTTACCGTCGTAAATCCTCTGGATCGTCATCTTGTTCTGGGTCAGCGTACCCGTCTTGTCCGAACAGATAACCGTTGTGCTTCCTAACGTCTCAACGGCGCTCAGTCGTTTTATTATCGCATTGCATTTTACCATCCTCTGCATACCCATAGCCAGAACTACGGTAACAACTACGGTAAGTCCTTCCGGAATAGCCGCAACTGCCAAAGATACGGATGTCATGAATATATCAAAAAGTTCCATTCCCCGAAGCAGGCCGAGCACGAAAATGATTCCGCAGATCGACAGGCAAACAATACCTAACAGCTTGCCAAGGCTGTCCAGCTTCTTCTGAAGCGGAGTAGCTTCATCGCTGCTGCTGTTGAGCATACCTGCTATATTTCCCATCTGGGTCTTCATTCCGGTGTCGGTGATGACACCTTTTCCTCGTCCATATGTGATTACGGTGCCCATGTAAGCGCTGTTAATGCGATCCCCCAGGCTCGCATCCTCGGGCAGAACTGCTTTTGCATCTTTTTCCACCGGGACCGATTCTCCGGTCAGGGCAGCTTCATCGATTTTCAGATTGATGGATTCCACCAGACGCAGGTCAGCCGGTATATAGTCGCCTGCCTCCAAAATAACCACATCTCCGGGAACCACTTCGTGAGAGGCAATCTCAACGACTTGACCGTCACGCAGCGCTTTTGCATGCGGGCTTGCCATTTCTTTGAGTGCCTTTAGCGCGTTGCTGGCTTTATTTTCCTGATATACACCAAGAAAAGTGTTGAGTACAACAATTGCCAGAATAACGATGCCTTCCAAATCTTCTCCAAGAAGAATTGAAATCACTGCAGCAACAATCAGAATCAGAACTAAAAAATCTTTGAGCTGATCTAGTGCCATTGCCAGAATGGACTTTTCTTTGCCGCCTTCCAGGCGGTTGGATCCATACTTCTGACTGCGCTCCGTGGCTTCCTTACCGGAAAGGCCGGTGGACAGATCGACTTGTAGGTCTTCCGCGGTCTCTGAGGCGGATTGGTTAAAATATTTCTTCACAGCATACCTCCATTATTTTATTTTGGGTTGTAGGATATATAACTTGACCGTGTTCTGCCGGCTTCCTGTTATATCCATTCATTACAAAAGATAGCATATCATATTTAGTAAAATATCGATAGTACCTTTCTTTTTTTGATAATATTTTTTTGTTTGATAGCCATTCCTGCGACTGCATAACCGATGCTGCAGACGTCATTTCCACACATGGAAAACGAGACGTCTGTGAACAGACGCCCCGTTTCTATGATATGATTCATTCAAAGCAGTATTGTCATTTCGGAACTATACAACTGCAAAGGTCTTTTTATGAATTTCTCTTAGGAAATTCCAAGACCTGCGCTGGCATAACCGTCAATAACAGTAGCCAGATCAAGTCCATCAGTAACCGCTGCAGAGAATACTAAGAGTAATCTGGTTCCTGCGGTAACAGGAATATTTAGTCCCGAAGTAATGCCGCTGCTGATATCGCCGATAGATATTAATCCAGTGAAAGGAGGTGCCAGCGTGACTACTGCACCCGGTACTGCGACGAAAGTATCATCAGGTGTAGGGGATTGGAATAACTGGGCAGTTACTGTAACAGTAGAACCAATTAAGCTAACAGCGGCACTAATGCTTAAATAACCAGCCAAGGAAGTAATAACTCCATCTCTGGGCACGGAGAACGCAAGGTTCGTCAGCCCGAGAAGACTGATTGTTCCGCCGACTGTTGTAATACCAGGAAGGTTAGTGCCAAAACCAATTGCACTGGAAGTATTAAGCAATCCTCCGAGTACAGTAGTTAAGGTGACTGGACCACCTGATGCAAATGGAATAATTGCTCCTGCTCCGGTTGCTCCCGTTGCTCCCGTAGGACCTGTTGCTCCCGTTGCTCCCGTAGGACCTGTTGCTCCCGTTGCTCCTGTTGCTCCCGTAGGACCTGTCGCTCCGGCTGCCCCGTCTGCTCCTGTCGCTCCCGTAGGACCTGTTGCTCCCATTGCTCCCGTAGGGCCCGTTGCTCCGGCCGCCCCGTCTGCTCCTGTCGCTCCCGTAGGACCTGTCGCTCCCGTTACTCCGTTTGCTCCTGTAGGGCCTGTCGCTCCCGTTACTCCGCTAGCTCCCGTAGGGCCTGTTGCTCCCGTTGCTCCCGTCACTCCTGTTGCTCCCGTAGGGCCTGTCGCTCCGGTAGGACCTGTTGCTCCCGTTACTCCGGTCGCTCCTGTCGCTCCTGTCGCTCCGGTTGCTCCTGTCGCCCCGGTTGCTCCGGTTGCTCCGGTAGGACCGGTCGGCCCTTCCCCAGTAGACGCATTAAGAGCTCTTTCCATTTTTGCCTTTAAAATTATCTGATTCTGAAAAGTACTATCTAATACCTCTCGAACATGTTGATTTACTTCTAAAATCTCATCGATACTCGCATTTGGGCCCGTTATACCCGGCAAAGTACCCAAAGCATATTGAATTTTTTCACCTTCAGCATTAATAATATGGCTTAATCCCAGCTCCTCCATAGCAATGGAGGTCAAAATAAAGTTGATGGCGTCCTCTCTACTAATTGGAGGACTTATTTCTGGAAACCTTGGTAATGACATGCTTTATCTCCTTATTGTATCGTCATTATTTTATCTTCAATTATATTATACGCAAATTTATCAGGTCAGTGCATATATTGTCATATTTTGAAGTTAATAGTCTGATACTGCCATCTTTACCCATATCCGACCGTGTGTGACCTTGTCAATCGATGGTATTTTCAGATGATAAACCACTCATTCAAAAGCTCGGATTCTCCGCCATCTATAGGAACGCGATAAAAATAATCGTTATTTTGCGTCTCCTCATTTACCTGCGCGATCGCTTCATAATAAAGGTATCCGTCTCCCGGAACGAAATGAAGGATTCCCCAGTATTCATCCGCCTTCATAGCAGCGATCGTCTCCACCTCCCCGCTTCCGTCAGCAGGGAGCATTACAATCTTGCCGGCGAGGGAAGCATATAACTTCCCCCTCTCAATGAGAAAAGAATAGTTGGCGGAGCCCGTAAAGCTTATCGGAAGTTCTTTCTCCACCTTACCGCTTTCTCCACTCCGTACCTGTATCTGATATTCATAAGTACGGTAATCATAGCCCTCCGGTTTCGTCACAAGAGTCAGGCAATAAAGCCTACCCTCGTAAAAAGAAACGCTGTCGATATATCCCTCCTCATCCACCTGCGAATAAGATGTCAATATCTCATCCTTGCCGCTTTTTAAATAGATGCGGCCCAGTATATTCTTCTCCTCCGCCCCATCATAGCCATTATAATACACGTATCTTCCGTCATAGCCCAATATATTGTCGATACGATCCGTTTTTATTTCCTTTCGCTCTCCCGTGTTCAAATCCACATAGGCATAACGCATCCGGTAACTGTCATCGTATTCATAGCCATAGAACAGCTTATCCCCTATCAGCTTTTCGTGCCCCATACCCGCGAGAAACACATCCTCGGCCAGGACTTCCACATTGCTGCCGTTCATGTCGGAACACTTTATGGAAAGCAACTCGTCCGTCACGCTCTCATAAGCCTCCTGCACCTTCTCCACATAGTAAATTTTATCCTCCTGAATCGTAAAAATACTGCTCTGCTGGGGAATGTTCTCACCGTATACTCCATTTACGCCCCGGTACACCACTCCCTCGTAAGCGCACATGTTGGAAAAGCCTCTGGCTGAATAAAAAGAAACCGTTCCCCTATCCTCCGAGAATGTGTGCGAAACCACGAATACAGCCAGCACCAGCATCGCTGTGACAGCGATAGCTGCTGATATCCATAACTTTTTATTTATTTCTTTCATTCTTATTCTTCCACCGTAATATCATATCCCGAAGAAAAGCTCTTTCCCGGCTGCACCTTGTTTCCCCATTTTCTTTCCTCTAAGGTTCCTGCAAAATCCGTGTGGTCACAGATTCCATTCCATGGCTCTATACAAACGAAAGGTGCATTTTTACCTGCCGGAGCCCACACTGCAACGACGGGCAAATCGAATCTCGTAGTAATATATGGCTTCTTGTCAGGAGTAAGGAGCGCTATACTGTGAATCTGATAGTCCTCCATGATAATCGCATCCCTTTCGAACAATTCCTCCGAAATCGGTAAAAGTCCGTCCTGCACCCTATAGCTTCTCTTCTCATTGCTTACCAGACCGTCCTCTCCGATAACAGTACAGCTTATCTCATCTTGCTTATCGAATTTCAAGAAATAATCTTCTCTCTTTTCGCCCTTGTTTACCGGACAATTAAAGGCAGGATGCCCTCCTATAGAAAAATGAAGTGACTCGGCAGAAGGATTATCTACTCTCCATAGCACTTTCAGAGTCATATTCTCCAGACGGTAGCCTATTTTCAGTTGAAAGGAAAAAGGAAATTGCTTCTTAGTCTCTTCATTTTCTTCGAATGTAAACCATACTTCCGTGGCTTCATGGGACACCAGCTTAAACTCCACATCCCTCACAAATCCATGTTTTTCCATCTTATATACCTTATTGTCAAAACGATATTCACCGTTTTTCAAGCCTCCTACAAGGGGAAACAATGTAGGTGAAGTCCTTCCCCAATAACGGGCATCAGCGCACCACATATATTCCTTTCCGCTTTCCGATTTTCTCAATGATTTCAATTCTGCTCCGCGGGAATCCACAGAGGCCGTCAGCCTCCCGTTGCTGATTTCAAAAATTGCCATGTTCTTTTCTCCTTTTCCACTCCCTGATAATACTTTTATTAATGCAATTATAGTCTAAATTTCTTGTCTTTACAATCCCGGAGCTTCTTCGGCCTGTGAGATCACATCGTGCAGCGGACGAAAACTACAAGTTCACAGCTTGAGTTAATAATTATTCTTTCCAGCTTTTCTGGAGGTTTTCCATGAGTTCGATTGTCCCCACCGTCATTATTTCATTCATTATTGGGCTTTGCAGTAAACCATCTCTTATGCAGCGATTA
This sequence comes from Bacillota bacterium, assembly GCA_023408815.1. Taxonomy (GTDB): domain Bacteria; phylum Bacillota; class Clostridia; order Lachnospirales; family Lachnospiraceae; genus Kineothrix. The sequence continues at coordinate 38,015 of JAEYJO010000011.1, forward strand.
AAATGCTCAACTTCGTAAATGAGCTCATACTGACATGGATATTCAATCACCTGAGTCTCACCGGTATTATAATACACTGTTGCAGTTCTGGCTTTCCAGTAATCAACGATTTCAATATATCCAAGATCACAGTAAATGAAGGCTTTGTTCACCGCCAGTACGTTAGTTGATATTTTACTGATCACCATCACATCATTAGTCAGCCGTAAATTTACCACACACTGTTCATCTACGACAGAGTCGCCTTTCGTGCATATACCGGAGCTGTCAGCACACTCGCTGTCAAAAAGATATTTGACAAGATGAATGGAATAGCTGGCATTCCCATATAGCGCACCGCCACCGGCTTCCCATGAATGAAGCCATTCATTGTATACGGAAGAACAGGAACTGGTAAAATCAGCGAAATGTACCTTACCCAGCTTTCCATCGGCAATGAGCGTCTTAATCTCCCGCATGACTGGCAGAAAAACTGCCTTTTGCGCCTCTGCGATGAAAAGCTTCTTTTCACCGGCCACCTGAAACAGATGCTGCGCTTCTTCTTTTCTAAGAGTAAACGGCTTTTCACAAATAACATGTTTGCCTTGCTCAAGTGCCTTTAACGAATAACGGTAATGTTCACTGTTAATCATCGCCACATAAACAACATCGATATCTTTATCTTGCAAAAGCTCTTCATAACTTCCATAATATTTTTCTATATTCCACTGTTCGGCCTTTTCCTTTGCCTTATCTGCACTTCGCGATGCAATGGCAACAGCTTCACCACTTCTACTTTCACGCAGTGCATTTACAAATCGCGGAACGATGGATGCTGTACTTAAAATTCCATATCGCAGCATATTCATTTTATGAGACCTCTTCTTTCCCGATCATCACCTTACAGCCTGTTTCCACACTCTTGTGTACCGCTTCCGCGATCTTTTCCGCCTCAAGTCCGTCCCTTGCATCGGCTATGAACGGCAGATCATTTATGAGGCAACGGACGAAATCGTTGATCGGTTCAATTCCAAATCCAAAAGGCCTTCCGTTTAACTCCTGCATAAAATATGAGTTGGGAGTGCTGCACTTTTCTTCGTTATAAATCTCGACCCCGCGGTTCTGTGAATCAGCGCGCAGCAGAGTTTTTTCTGTCAAGATCTGTGTACGCCCATCATTGTTTTTCGCAAATCCCTTAGGATAAATCCATGAATTTTCCACGGTCCAGTAGCATCCATTTTCCAGCTTCAGAAAAGCCTGTATGGTATCATAAGTATCAACGCCCATGGATTTCAAAAGCGTTTTAGTTCCTACCGCATACACTTCTGTCACTTCACATCCCATATACCAGCGAATCTGATCATAACAATGCGTTCCGAGAAAATGAACCGGCGAGGAATTGTGTGCCCAATTGAACCACTTGGTAGGCACGTCGATGATATCATCCATATTCATATATCCACGAATCGGCTTACCCGACTGAGGCTTCGCAATCTCGTTTTTTAATTGTATAGCCGCCGGATCCCATCTCTTATGGTAATCCACCGCCACCCGTACCCCGTTCTCCTTTGCCGCTGCTATAATTGCGCGTGCATCATCCAATGTTGTAGCTAATGGTTTTTCAATAAGAACATGTTTGCCGTATTTTATAGCCGCGAGGGCCGGCTCGGCATGGTAACAGTCAGGAGTTGCAATAGACACAGCATCTAATTGTTCCATATCTAACATTTCTTCCACCTGTCCATATGTTTTTACGCCAAATTGATCAGAAATCTTATTTCGAAGTTCTTCATTCAAATCGCAGACAGCAACCAGCTCTACATCCGGATTCCATTTATATGCACGGATATGATTGATTCCATAAATACCTGCTCCTACAACAGCCACACGCAATTTGTTCATTGTTGATCCTCCTTGTTTTTCATTAATTAACATTTTATTATGTTATATCATGTTACATTTTGTTTATAAAAAAACAGCTGAAAGCTGTTTTAATTCTACGAATGTAGTGTACTCCCAAAATAACATGTTGTCAAGTGAAATGGTGTGAATTATATCTCCGCTGCTCCTCTAAAACTACTTCCTGCATAAATGACATTTTCACATACACTTTCCAGCCTGCTGCGGCAATCCGTCTTCATGCTGTCATCTGTAATCACATGGTGAAAGTCGCTCAGCTGTGCATACTGCATCAGATAAGTACGATCAAACTTTGTGGCATCTGCCAGCAGGAAGCGTTCTTTTCCCGCATTCAAAATAGACTTTTTAGCATTGGTCTCTATATCGGGCTCAGTAGCCCCATTTTCTATACTGAATCCGTGAGCACCCATGAATACCTTATCCACGTGCAGACATCCAAAAAATTCAGAAGTCAGATTTCCGAATGCACCGGCCGATATCTCATTGTATTCCCCCGGAGCCAGAATAAGTTTGATCTTAGGATTACCGCTAACAAAGCTGATCGCCGGCCAGGAATTGGTAATTACCGTTACACGTTTGCCGGAAATGTATTTCAGCAGTTGTAACGGCGTGGTGCCGCAATCCACTATGATCGTTTCATCATCCCGCACAAACTGAGCTGCAGCATAGCCAATATACTGTTTCTGCTCAATCAGATAGTTGGATTTGGATGCAAAGCTGGGCTCATGTATCGCTTCCTTTCTCAGATAAGCGCTGCCGTATGCCATGCTCAGCAGCCCCTGCCGCTCAAACATCTGCAGGTCACGCCGTACCGTCATAGTAGAAACATTAAAGCGATGAGCCAGTTCCGTCAATTCCACTACTTCCTTTTTTTGCAGCAAACTAAAAATTTCCATTCGGCGTTTCGTAACATTCAAAGCGTAATCCTCCTGTTTCCACGGTTGTTTTTCTACAACAAAATATCATAAAATAGTTTTCCCATTCCGGTAAAATAAGAAAAACGCCTTGCAAATGATCTGCACGGCGTATCTTGAAGTCATGAATTAGGAAATAATCAAAAATGGAGATAACCATCCTTAAGCCAGTGGTAACTTGCTATAGCGATTATAACATGATTGTATTGGTTGTACAAGATAATTGTTTCCATGGCAGATGAACACAAAAGGCAACCCATATGCTTTATTCAAGCGGATTGCCTTAACAATTTTTAACCTACCTTATACCCCGTTCCCCACACCACTTTCAAGTAATGCGGCTCCTTCGGATTGCTTTCAATCTTCTCCCTGATATGCCTGATATGTACGGCGATGGTGTTATCTGCACCGATGGCCTGCATATTCCAGATGGATTCATATATCTGATCGATGGAAAATACCCTTCCTCTATCCTGAACGAGCAGGCGCAGGATTTTGTATTCAATAGGTGTTAACTTTACTTCCCTGCCCGCAACCGTCACTTTTCTTATGACATCATCGATCACAAGATCATCTACCCTGTAAATCCGGTTGATATTGTCGCACATATTGGAAAGTTGAGTATAACGTCTGAACTGAGAGTTAATCCTTGCCATAAATTCTAACGGATGATACGGATTCAGGACATAATCGTCCGCACCTGCGTTGAGTGCCGCAATCTTCATCTGCTCCGTGTCATTAGCCGATAATACAATAATCGGCATTCTTTCCGCATTCCTAACGCTTTTCAATCTCTCTATCCCATCATTTTTAGGAAAATCGATGTCCATGATAACCAGATGAATGTCGCTGCTTTTCAGTCTTTGTACTACATCCTGCAGGGCGTTCATCACAATCACCTGATACCCCTCCTGTGCCAGAAAAATCTTGAGAACTTCCATGTTTGTCGTCGTCTGATTGTAAATCAATACATTTTTCATTTGGTTTCCTCCTCTCTTAAGGCCCTTATTCATACTGTTCCAAGTCTATATTGTCCATTATCTTCTTTGCGTCATTTTCTGCGAAGCCCAAAAAGTCAATGTACACCTCATAACTTCCTACGGTAATCGCTGCATGTATCTGCAATTTATCGCTGTCATTTTCTTTTACCGAATCCACAAGCGTATAGGTGTATGCTCCCGGTGTCGTGTAATCTCTCTCGTTGGTCACTCCTCCCGGAAATACCTTTGAAGATTCGTGACCTTTGGTGTCTGCATAATCAGTTCTTTCCATCCACAGCACCTTATTATCTGCCTCGTATCGGACCATCGCCCAGCTCCCGCAGACTGTGACCTCCGTAGAAACAGCTTTTTTTCCTATACTTATAGACGGCTGAGGGAAAATAATATCTTCATTTTTTATAAATTCTTCCCATGTAGCATAATGATATACAGGAACTTCTCCATTTTCCCAAAACTTATTCTTCACACCGTCGTTCTCGGAAGCCGTGTTTTCTGCCGCAGACTTTGCTTCTTTCGGGGAAGCATTTATCCCGCTGTCGCCGCTTACGGAATTGCCCGTTACTGAGCTGCTTATTTCAGAACTCCCTATTGCCGGGCCTGAATTACCCGTTACAGAATTGCCCGATATGCTGTCCATTTCGATATTCTCCTTATCCGCTGTGATTTGCATTTTAGCGGAAGCGTCTTCACCGGCTATCTCTCCCGTCGGCGCACTTTCATCATACGACGAGATCAGCATGGGACTTTCCTCCTTATTTTCCACCGCTTCCTCCACCACATAGGCTCTGTTCTGGGCGGCTTCTCCCTTGGACATGGTAAAAGCATCGCTGGATTCGAATCCCCATTCGTTCACCCGTATGACATTCTGGAAATATTCTGCAGCCTTAACCGATCCGAATCCGCAGACGAAGATCACACACATAGCAGAAAATGCCGTAGCAGTAGCTTTTTGCGCCCTTTTCACAACGCGGCGCCTGTGTCTGCCCTCATCCATACAGCTGGAAACATCAATATGAAATTCTTTTATATCCTGCATGGCAGATTGGTAAACATTTTTAAAATCATCCATACTGATACTCCTCCCTGAGTTTTTTTCTAAGCAGTTCCCTGCCTCTTGTGAGCTGTGATGTTACGGTAGATTCTTTCCTCTCCGTAACAAGGCATATTTCCTTTATACTCATTTCCTGAAAATAAAACAAATGTATGACTTCCCGGTATTTTCTCGGAAGCTTTATTACTGCTTCCATTATTTCCCGGTTCTGCTCTCTTTGCAGCGCATCCCTTTCCATGAGGCTTTCCGAAACCTCTTCATTATCTAATGCGCATTCCTTTTCCGGCATAACATCCGTATGACGGTACCATGCGGAACGCCATACTTTCCGGCAGCCGTTCAGCGTCACCTTGATCAGCCATGCCTTTTCATGCTCCGTCGACTCGAATACTTTATTCGTTTTAATAAACTGATAAAATGTCTCCTGTACGACATCCTCCGCGTCCTGATTGTTCCTAAGCTGTAAAAATGCTATCTTATACAGCATGTCGCTGTATAAGTTTATTTTCAACTGTAACGCTTCCATGTCAGCCACCTTCGAAACAGACAATTTATCCCCTTTTTTCTTGTCCATATGTACGGTCTCTCATCTATACTTTCTTTTTATTTAGAGTTATCTTGATTTCTTTTTATTACCCATCTATAATTAATATCCCACAGAAAACAAAAATACTGCAAAAAAATAAATTATTTTTTTCTTATTTTTTACTTGATCTCGAAATCATAAATACCTCTAATAAATTAGACGCTTCTCAATAAGAAAAAGTTGCAAAAATTTTAATTATTCACAAAATTTTCACAACTTTTTTCTATCGAAGCAATATGCAGTTTTATAAGTTCACACACTTTTCTTCCATTTACTCAGGATGGATTCCCACTTTACGAAAGCGATCCAGCCAAGCGCGGCCCCAAAGCAATTAAGTAGAATATCGTCCACATCGAAGGCTCCGAAAGCGCTGAACAATTGGAAAACCTCGATTCCGAGCACAAAGATGAACGCATTTAAAAGAAGCGTGAGGAAATGTGTGCAGCTTTCCTTTACATAAGGAAGAAGAAATCCAAAGGGAATGAATACAGCCACATTTCCCACCAGATTTTCAAAACTATTGAGCATATATGAATAATCAATATACATCCTTATGGTTTTAAATAAGGTAAAGTTGGCAGTGTCCAAACCTTCCAGAACGATTCCCTTGCGCCATGTTCCTGCAATCGACATCAAATCTGCCCACGGATATTTGAATATGATAACCTTTATGACAATTGCAATATAAACAAAAAATAATATTTTAATATGTTTGGCATCCCAGCTTCTGAGATTCCAAACCTTGGATTTACTCACGAATAATGAACCTCCACCAGTGTAAGTCCCTTGGCAGGCACTAACATACCGGCTTCTTCCCGCCTTCCAGACGTAAAAAGCTTTTCGATCTGTGCCGCTTCTCTTTTGTGCATCCCTACCTCAAGCAAAGTTCCCATCATAATCCGTACCATATGATACAAAAAACCATTTCCTTTAAAGGTAAACCGGATTTCCTCACCTACTCTAGTGATCGTTATTGCTTCTACCGTACGTACCGTAGATTTCTTGCCCTTTTTCGTTGATGTAAAGGCTTTGTAATCGTGTGTTCCGCATAGAATCTCCGCAGCCAGACACATGGCCTCCATATCCAGGATCTCCGGTACCTCATATACATATCTTCTGTCGAATATATGCGGCACACTGCTGTTTAACACCCGATAGCAATAGGTCTTGCCTATAGCATTCAGCCTGCTGTGAAAACGCACAGAAGCCTCCTGCACCTGGATGACCGCTATGTCCTCAGGAAGATACTCGTTCATGTAACACATAATTTCCTCCGACGTCATATCCGTATCGATATGAAAATTGGCCGTTTGTCCCAGTGCATGAACTCCAGCGTCGGTCCTCCCAGAACCAACCACCTCTACCGGACTGCCGCACATCTTGGTAAGCAGAACTTCAAGTCTGCCTTGAACGGTATTGCCGCCGCCCTCCTGCCTTTGCCAGCCTTGGTATCTCTTTCCTTCATATTGAAGTATTACTTTTATATTACGCAATTATGCGACCTCCCATGGATTTTCTTTCCCTTCCACGAACAGCTTGCAGCCCATAAGGGAATCTCTGACCACCGTTTCCACGCATTCGTCCGTATAGAAAGCCATGTGGTGCGTTACCGTAACATTCGGAAAGCCCCGAAGCACGGAAAGCTCCCTGTTATCCAAGGCATCCGATTTTCTGTCATAATAATAAAGGCCGAATTCGTTCTCCACAACATCGAGTCCGGCAGCACTGATCTTGCCGGACTCGATGCCGGAAATCAGAGCTTCCGTATCAATGAGTCCTCCTCTGGCTGTATTTATGATTACTACGCCGTCTTTCATCTTCTTAATGGTACTTTTTCCTATCATATGATAGTTTTCCTCTGTCAGCGGCGCGTGCAGAGTGATGATGTCCGCCTGCTGCCATAACTCTTCCAGAGATACATAATCGACAACTTTTTTCACTTCTGCATTTTCATATAAGTCATAGGCCAGCATTTTGCAGCCGAAGCCGGACAAACTGCGAATGACCGTCGTGCCGATTCTTCCCGTTCCAATAATCCCTACGGTCAAATCTTTCAGTTCCCTTCCCTGTATCCCTTCCAGAGAAAAGTCCTGTATACTGCCCCTTTGCAGGATACGTTTCATCTTGCGGATGGACATAAGAATGAGCATAACAGTATAATCTGCCACCCCATGAGGGCCATAGGGCGCGTTGGCTACTTTGATCCCAAGGCGCTTTGCTGCTTCCATATCGATATGATCATAGCCTATGGTTCTCGTAGTCAGATAAGAGACTCCGTTTTCCTTCAAGCCTTCAAGAAGCTCCTCGGTCATCTTGGAGGTAATGATATTCACGCATTCGCTTCCGTTAGCCAGAGAAATATTCTCCATATCCGGCGCATCAGCACACAAGGTAAGCCCAATTCCCAATTTCTTCGCGTACCGGAAGAACAACTCTTCCTCATCGAATTCCCTGCAATTATACACTGTCACATTCATTTTTTATCACTTTCTCCTCCGCCTGTTTCTTCCTGCTTCTTCAGCTTATCTCTCTGGCTTTCCTCATACTTCTTTACCGCGGACATATCCCCATCTTCCAGCCTCCTGAAATTATTAATGCTCGCCATCAGTATCTTCAGACTGTTAAGCGTTGTGTCGAACACGCCCTCCTCATACATATTAATTAAAATAATACCTACAGGCACCGCAATGATCATACCCAGCACGCCGCCTACCTTATAGCCTATGAATAGCAAAAACAAAGTGGGAAGGGGGGCGATTCCAATGGAATCTCCTACAATCTTAGGCTGTATAATCTGTCTGGCAAGCTGTCCGACGCACCAGATGATGAGAAGCCCTACGGCCATTTTATAGTCCGCACCCAGCATCTTAATAACAGCCCATGGTATGAGCACTGTTCCCGTTCCGAAAATCGGAAGAAAATCCATCAGTGCAATACCGAGTGCAATCAGCAGCACATAATCCACCTTCAATATCCACAGTCCGATGACTAAAAGCATGTACATCCATATCTCGATTTTGAACTGCGCCTTGAAATATCCTCCCACTGCACGCTTGAAGCTGCGTGACATCATATAATAGCGGTATCTCACGGCCTCCGGCATATGCTTTCTCATTTGTGCTGAAAGAAATTCTCTTTCCGCCACGAAAAAGTACGCGGACAAAAGGCACATAATCACACCGATGATCGCCGTAGGCAAATGCCTTGCAAAATTTCCGAGGGCTTCTATGGTGGGCGTTCCCGCCTTACTCACCAAATCACCCACATAACCATCCATCTCCTCGCTGATGTTTTCTATTGCAGTACGGATTTCCTCCGGAAGCCTGCTGTAAAAAATATCCAGATTCTTGCTGTTCGCTTTAAAGTCGTTCTCAATATCGTCCCAAATATCTGGCAGCGCATTTACCAGACCGACGGTTTCCTCGGTGATTTTGGCTCCTATAATATAACCGGCCAAAATGACAAGAGCTATAACTGATATAATGACGAACGCCGTTCCAGCCTTCCTCTTTATTTTAAGCTTTTCCTCGAAAAAGCGGACGATTGGGTTTGCAATCATGGCGATGATCCAGCCGATTACAAACGGCATGAAAAATACGAGCACTCTTGGTACCAGCACTATGAGTAACAGTGCAGTTATCACTGCTATCCCCAGATTCATAAGTACCTTTAAATATGTCTTCGTTGACGGTTTCATATAAACACCTCTCTTGCCGATGGGCTTTTACCTATAGCCTTTTTGCTGCGCTTCATTCCGAATGCTCTGCATCCAGAAAGCCGTCCAACAATTCATAAATCTCTTCTCTTCCCTGCTTCGTCAGCGCAGAATAAGGTATGACTATGGTATCCTTTTCTGACTGAAGCCCTTCCTTTATCATTTTAACATGTTTTTGTATCTGACTTCTATTTATTTTATCTAATTTTGTTGCGATAATAATCGGTTTATATCCCTGATTCAATATCCAGTCATACATAACCCTGTCGTTCTGCGACGGTTCATGCCGAATATCGATTAAGAGAAAGACTGCCCGCAGCATTCTGCTCTTTATCAGGTAATTCTCTATCATCTTTCCCCACTGCGCCTTTACCTCTTCGTTCGCTTTGGCATAGCCATAACCGGGTAAATCCACGAAGTATAACTCATCATTAATGTTATAAAAATTAATGGTCTGAGTTTTTCCCGGCTGCGCGCTCGTTCTCGCTAACGACTTTCTGTTCATAAGGCCGTTGATCAATGAAGATTTCCCTACGTTGCTCTTACCGGCAAAAGCCACTTCCATGTGAGGATTGTCCGGCAGTTTGCTGGTAATGCCGCAGACGGTTTCCAAACCGACGTTTTTTATTATCATTCCTTCTTTCCTTTCTCTGTATTATTATCAAAATTTACCAGAGCATAAGAGAGAACCTCTCCCATATTCTCCACAAAATGTATGGAAAGCCCCGATTTGATTTCTGCTGCGATTTCTTCCACATCCTTTTCGTTCTTCTTCGGCACAAGCACCGTCTTGATGCCTGCTGTCTTCGCAGCCAGAATCTTCTCCTTAAGCCCTCCGATGGGAAGTACGCGCCCCCTTAAGGTAATCTCACCCGTCATAGCCACCTGTGCCTTTACCGGTACATTGGTAATTGCCGAGAGAATCGCGGTGGCCATCGTGATACCCGCACTTGGTCCGTCCTTAGGAACAGCTCCCTCGGGAATATGGATATGAAAATCGTTCTTTTTAAATACGTCCTGCGGTATCTTATATTCCTTGCTTATAGAACGTACGTAACTCATACCGGTAATGGCCGATTCCTTCATTACATCGCCCATCTGACCAGTTAAGTCAACCTCTCCCTTTCCCGGCATCATATTGACTTCTATCTGCAAGGTTTCCCCTCCTACGCTAGTCCATGCAAGACCGCGTACAATTCCTATCTCATCCTTATCATTTGCTTTATCCGAAGTATATTTTTCCTTCCCAAGGTATTTCTCCAGCTTGGACACCGTGACCTTAATACCGGTCTTATTCTTCTGAAGAATCTCTCTGGCCGCTTTTCTGCATATACTGCCTATCTTGCGTTCCAGATCGCGGACACCTGCTTCTCTCGTATAGCTTTCGATAATGCGTTTTAAGGCACTGTCACTTATCATTAGCTGATCCTTTTTCAGACCGTTCTTCTCAAGCTGTTTTGCTGTCAGATGCTCCTTGGCAATATGGAATTTCTCGTTGGCAGTATAGCTGGTCACCTCGATGACTTCCATACGGTCCAACAAAGGCCTGGGAATCTGAGCCATGGAATTAGCCGTGGCAATGAACAATACCTCCGATAAATCCACAGGAATCTCTACATAATGATCGCGAAACTTATTATTCTGCTCCGCATCCAGCACCTCTAACAGCGCCGAGGACGTATCTCCCTTATAATCGCTGCTCACCTTATCGATCTCATCTAAAAGCATGAGAGGATTCTTCACTCCGGCCTGCCGGAGCCCTGCGATGATGCGCCCCGGCATCGCTCCCACATAGGTTCTTCTGTGTCCTCTGATTTCCGCCTCGTCTCTGACACCGCCAAGCGAAATGCGTACATACTTTTTATTCATCGCCTCCGCTACACTTTTAGCGATGGAGGTCTTACCGGTACCCGGAGGTCCTACCAGACAGATAATAGGAGTCTGTCCCTGCTTCGTGAGGCAGCGCACCGCAAGGGATTCCAGAATCCTTTCTTTTACCTGTTCAAGGCCGTAATGATCTCTCTTCAGTATCTCCTCAGCCTTTGTTAAGTCCGTATTATCTTTGGACTTCTTCTCCCATGGAAGGTCCAGCAGCGTTTCAATATATCCCCGTTCAACGGAGCTTTCCGAGCTGTTCTGCGAAAGGCTTTTGAATCTCGATATTTCTTTTCGAATCTTATCCTTTACTTCTTTATCAGCTTTCAGCTTTTCTAATTCCTCCTCGAACTGACTCGCATCGGAAAAAGAGTTGCCCTCTCCAAGCTCTTCTTTAATAAACTGCATTTGTTCCCGTAGCAGGTATTCCTTCTGGTTCTTTTCCACCCGTCCTTTTATCCGCTCCGTCAGCTCCGTCCGGACCCTGGCGATCTCGGTTTCGTTGGTCAGTATGGAAGAGAGCGTGTCGAAGCGCTCTTCTAAATCCACCGCCGACAGCACCGCCTGCTTTTTGTCGAAGCTAAGCGGCATATTGATCGTAAGCTGGTCCAAAAGCTGCCCCAAATTGGTAATATCACTGATATGCCGCTCTAAAGATACGCCCGTCTTAGGATAAAAAAGAGCGTATCCTTCGAACAAATCCTTGATCTGGCGCATCATCGCCTCTTCCTGTATCGTTCCCCTAAGCTCTGCAGGTTCTTCTAACGCTTTTATTACGCCCTCCAGATAATCTTCCCTGTCCGAAAAGGATATAAGGCTTCCTCTGGATATACCTTCCACCATCACTCTGACGATATTATTAGGCACTTTTATAATCTGCTTGACGAGGGCTATCGTTCCTACCGGATATACATGGTCAAAGCCGGGGGCTTCCTCCTGCATGTCCTTCTGCGTGACGAGGAATATCTTCTGGTCCTCCGTCATCGCTTCCTCCACTGCCAGAATCGATTTCTTCCTGCTGAGGTCGAAATGAATGATCGCTCCGGGCAGAATGGTCATTCCCCGAAGCGCCACCGACGGCAGTTTTTGTTCTATATTCAAAACATTTCTTATTATCTGTTCTTTATCCATTCTTTTCATCATTCCCGTGTCTTTTATTTGGGTGTTTATTTAAATTTTAAACAAAACGCCGCCTTATCAAGGCGGCGTTAAAATAACATAATCAGATATTATTTAGCCGGACGCATCGCTTCCCTGTGAATAATTAGCGGTTCGCTCGTTCCATCCACGGCACCCTTTGTTACGACACATTCTACAATCGTATCATCGGAAGGTATCCGGTACATAACATCCATCATAACATTTTCCATAATGGAACGCAGGCCCCTCGCCCCGGTCTTTCTCTCGAATGCCTTATCCGCAATTGCATCGATGGCATCCTGTTCAAAGGTGAGTTTTACGCTGTCAAAACCAAACAGCTTTTGGTACTGCTTGATGAGAGCGCTCTTGGGCTCCTTTAAAATACGAACAAGAGCTTCTCTATCCAATCCCTGCAAGGATACATTGATAGGAACACGCCCTACGAATTCCGGGATCAGTCCGAATTTCACCAAATCCTGCGGAGTCACTTCCTTTAACAGCGCTCCTATATCCTTTGTGCTCTTAGCCGTAATTTCCGCATTAAAGCCAATTGCACTGCGATCCAGGCGGGACTCCACGATCTTCTCGAGTCCGTCAAAGGCTCCGCCGCAAATGAACAGAATATTAGTGGTGTCTACTTGAATGAGCTCCTGATGAGGATGCTTTCTTCCTCCTTGAGGAGGCACACTGGCAACGGTACCTTCCACGATCTTAAGAAGTGCCTGCTGCACACCCTCCCCGGATACGTCTCTCGTAATAGAAACGTTCTCGCTTTTTTTCGTAATCTTATCGATTTCATCAATATAAACAATACCATACTGCGCGCGTTCTACATCATAGTCAGCCGCTTGTATTAACTTCAAAAGTATATTTTCAACATCTTCACCCACATAGCCCGCCTCGGTGAGCGTGGTCGCATCTGCAATTGCAAACGGTACGTTGATAATCTTAGCTAAAGTCTGCGCCAGAAAAGTCTTGCCTGAGCCGGTAGGCCCTATCATGATAATATTGCTCTTCTGAAGCTCCACATCATCATTATCTCTGGGAGCTGTTACTCTTTTATAATGATTATATACGGAGACGGCAAGAACCTTCTTTGCTTCTTCCTGTCCGATAACGTAATCGTCCAGAAACTCTTTGATTTCTACCGGCTTCAGCAAATTGATATCCATTTCTTCGTCTACCGGTTCTTCTTCATATTCTTCTTCAATAATATCCGCGCAGATCTCCACGCACTCGTCGCAAATATAAACGCCTGCGGGGCCTGCAATCAGCTTTTTAACCTGATCCTGCGACTTATTACAGAAAGAACATTTGATATCGTCGGAATTCTTTCCTGCCATTGTTAACTCCCTGCTTTTATAGCTTATTAATTATTTTCTAAACTGGCATGGTTCTCGATAATCTTATCGATTAAGCCGTATACCTTGGCTTCCTCTGCCGTTTTCCAGTTATCTCTCTCAGTATCCGCCAAAACAACCTCAAAATCCTGACCTGTGTTCTGAGCCAAAAGTTTTGCCATCTTCTCCTTCGTTGCGAGGATATGCTTTGCGGTGATCTCAATCTCCGTCGCCTGACCCTGCGCACCGCCTAACGGCTGATGAATCATAATCTCAGCGTTGGGAAGAGCCATTCTCTTGCCTTTCGCTCCGCCTGCAAGGAGAAATGCTCCCATGCTGGCTGCCATACCCACACAAACGGTAGATACATCGCATTTAATATAATTCATCGTATCGTAAATCGCCATACCTGCGGTAATGGAGCCGCCCGGGCTGTTAATATACAAATGTATGTCTTTTTCAGGATCCTCAGATTCCAAAAACAACAACTGCGCAACGACTATACTGGCGGAAGTATCATTCACTTCCTCACCCAAAAAAATAATTCTGTCTTTTAAAAGTCTTGAATAAATATCGTAGGATCTTTCGCCCCTGCTCGTTTGTTCAATGACATAAGGCACTAAACTCATTTTAATTCCTCCTAGCCTGATCCGTTATTTCTCTGTCAGAGATGTTTTAATCATAATTCACATGATTTGTTTTTGCAATAAAACAGGCACTGAATTAAGAGAATTTTAATTGTTTTATAAAGTTTTTATCCTTTATTTTTCCTTCGCATTTTCTACGACGAAATCTACTGCCTTCTGAATAGCGAGATCCTTCATGACCTGAGTTTTTTCTTTCTCACCGAGCATCTCTCTTACCTTTTCGGCTTCCATCTGATATACCTCGGCCATTCTCTCCGTCTCCTTGACGTATTCTTCCTCAGAAACTTCAATCTTCTCCTTCTCCACTACGGCTTCAAGCACCAGTCTGGATTTGATTCTCTTCTCCGCCTGAGGCTTAACCTGCTCCAAGAGCATTTCGTAGTTCGAGCCGGTAAACTGGAAGTACTGCTCCATGGAAAGACCCTGTGTCTGGATTCTCTGTGCGAAATCGTCCACTGTCTGTCTCTGCTGGGTAACGATCATAGCCTCGGGAATCTCCATATCGGAATCGTTAATAATCGCATCGATTACCGCTTCTTCTTTGGCATTCTTAGCGTCCTTTTCCTTCTTCTCCGCAAGGTTCTTCTTTACATCTTCCTTGTACTCTGCCAAAGTTTCGAATTCGGATACTTCTCCTGCGAATTCATCGTCTAATTCAGGCAGCTCTTTTTCTTTGATTTCTTTTACCGTGCATTTGAATACGGCAGCTTTCCCTTTCAGCTCTTCCGCCTGATAATCCTCGGGGAAGGTAACGTTTACTTCCAACTCTTTGCCGATTTCTGCTCCGACAAGCTTCTCCTCGAAGCCGGGGATAAATGCACCCGATCCGATGGTCAGAGGATAGTTCTCTCCCTTGCCTCCTTCGAAAGCCACATCATCTACAAAACCTTCGAAATCGATAACTGTCATGTCGCCGTCTTTTACCGTTCTGTCGGTCACGTTGATATTTCTTGCGTTTCTTTCTCTTTCTTTATCGATTTCCGCAGTTACTTCTTCCTCGGTAACCTCTGCATCCACCTTATCTATCTTTACGCCTTTGTATTTGCCAAGCTTTATTTCCGGCTTCAAAGCGACCTCAGCCGTGAAGATAAAAGGCTTTCCAGCTTCGATCTGTACTACCTCGATCTTAGGAGAGGATACGATCTCTTCCTCACACTCGTCGAATGCCTTCTCATATGCCTCCGGAATCAATGCATTAGCAGCATCTTCGTAGAAAATCTCCTTACCGTACATCTTCTCCACCATTGGACGAGGTACTTTGCCCTTTCTAAAGCCAGGAATGCTGATGCTGTTCCTATTCTTTTTGTAAGCGCCTTCTATCGCCTTTTCCAATTCTTCAGCAGAAACTTCTATCGTAAGTTTTGCCATGTTCTTTTCTAATTTTTCTACTTGTAAGCTCATTAAGTGATTTCCTCCTACTTATTATATAAATGGTCATGTCCATTAATCCACTGACTTTTGGAACAAAAGTGTGCTTTATACACAATCACAGTCATTTTACGATTATATCACATCGATTCTAAAAATACCAGTATTTATTCGTAAAAACAACCCGCCTGAAATTCAGGCGGGTCATCTTTACCTCTTATCGATATTTCTTATTGGCACTTCTTGCTTCTTTACGTTATTTCATCTGCTCTTCTTGCTTTCTGATCATTCTTTTAACCATCTCGCCGCCGATAGAACCGGCATCCTTAGACGTCAAATCACCATTGTAACCCTCTTTCAGGTTAACGCCTAATTCAGAAGCAACTTCCGTTTTAAAGCGATCCATAGCTGCCTTAGCTTCTGGAACCTCTACTCTATTAGACTTGCTACTTGCCATCTTGATTCACCTCCAATTTACTGTTTCTAGCTTTCCGCTATCTATATTTGAGACAAGCAATTTCTGTTCTTTGCTTATCTCAAATGCGTTTCCGTATCTGAATCAAGCACGAACTTAATTACTTATCTTGATGTTAGTATTTACGAAGATGAATTAATTATGAAGGTAAGTTTTGGAAATATAATTCAATCATTTAAAGTAATTTTAACAAAGCCCTGATATCCGCACTTTCTGTCGCCCAACTCGTGGCGATGCGGACTACCGTATGCTTTTCGTCATAAACTTCCCAGAAACCGAAGGATACTTTTTCCTTTAATTCTTCAATTTTTTTATTTTCCATAATTAGAAACTGCTGGTTGGTAGGCGACTCGAAGAACAGTTCATAGCCCTTTTCCTTAAGCCCCGCCTTCAATTCGAGAGCTTTTTCGATCGCATTGCGGGAAATCTTCTTATACAAATCGTCCGTGAAAAGAGTATCGAACTGCAGCCCCAGAAGTCTTCCCTTGGCCAGCAGCCCGCCATGCTGCTTAATGGTGGTAAAAAAATGGGAAGCCAGCTTCGGCTTGGTGAATACCAGAGCCTCTCCGAAGAGCGCTCCCACCTTTGTGCCTCCGATATAAAATGCCTCGCAGCACTCTGCGATATCACTGAGCGTCACATCCGTATTCTCCGCCTCCAGTCCGTAGCCCAGCCTTGCGCCGTCAATATACATTGGGATATTATATTCCTGGCAGACCTCATGCAGAGCATGAAGCTCCGCCTTCGTATAAATAGCTCCGTATTCTGTAGGATGGCTCACATATAGCATTCCCGGTATCACCATGTGGGACCAGTTCGCATCCTGATAAAACTGCTTCAGATAATCCTCCACCGTCTCCGCCTTAAGCTTACCCTTCTCATGGGGCAGCGTCAGCACTTTATGGCCGCCCGCTTCTATCGCTCCGGATTCGTGAACACTGATATGTCCGCATTCGGCCGCCAGAACGCCTTCGTAAACCCGCAATATCCCGTCAATTGCCACCCTGTTGGTCTGCGTTCCTCCCATAAGGAAAAAAACTTCCGCTTCCGGAGAATTACACGCTCTTTTTATCTTCTTCTTCGCACTATCACAATATTTATCCGTTCCATAGCCAGACGTCTGTTCCATATTGGTATCCACAAGCCTCTCCATGATCGCCGGGTGCGCGCCTTCCATATAATCGCTGTCAAAATGAAGCATTACCTTTTTTCCTTCTTCCTATGCTTATTTATTTAATCCGCACTTTTCTGTCAAGTATTGTATTACATCTTTTCTTGTAATAATTCCGATGAAACACTGGTTGTCATCGATGACCGGCACGAAGTTCTGGTTCATGACCTTGCTTATCAAATCTTCGATATCGGCATCCGCTTCCACCGGCTCATTATCCCTCTTTCTTTTTATGGAGAGAATCGGGACATCCTCTGCCTCTTTGAGCGTCAGGTCATACCGCTCCTTCATATCCCAAAGCAAGTCTCCCTCCGTTATCGTTCCTATGTATTTCCCGTTCGTATGGTCGATAACCGGTATCGCGGTATATCTGTGATGCTCCATCTTTTCTAATGTCTGACGGAGAGTATCATCATCATAAATATAGGCGACCTCTTTTTTGGGTGTCAAAAAAAATAATATATTCATAAACTTTTCTCCAGAAGCCGTATCTGTTAATAATGTCCGTAAACTATTTTATCCGCGAGCGCCTTTGCCGTGTCATCTCCCCGCAGCTTTTTCACTATGGCAAGTCCGAAGTCTATGGAACAGCCCATACCTCTGGAGGTTATGATATTATCTGCGATTTCAACCGGATTTTTCGTTACGTCAGCACCCTCAAGGTGGCTTTCATAGTCAGGAAAGGAACAAGCATTCTTTCCCTTCAGCATACCTCTGTGCCCTAAAATACTGGGAGCCGCACAGATTGCGGCAATATCCTTGCCTCCCTTATAAAATATATCTACCTGATTCATCAATGCCGTGTGCGCCTCCAGATGCTTCGTTCCGGCACCTCCCGGAAGGATGAGCATCGTAACCTCGCTAAAATCTACGTCTTCAAATAATTTATCCATCTTTACAGCGATTCCATGAGAACCCATCACTTCCATTTCTCCAGTTATGGAAACCAACTCCGTATCGATTCCCGCCCTCCGCAATAGGTCCACTGCGGTCAGAGCTTCTATTTCCTCAAATCCCGTCGCAAAAAACACACATACTTTATCCATTTCATTTCCTTTCCGCCCGCTTTATTTTACCAAAAACGGACTTGATATATTTATGCCATATCCATTTTACCACTCCTTTCTATTTTTTTAAACCCGTCTATTTTTCTCAAAATCGCAGGAGATATTGCAAAATAGCATCTTATCTACTAAAATAATTATATTTTAGAAAGGAAGTGATCTGCATGAAAATATTAAAAATAGCATTTGGCGGTGCACTGGCAATTATATTAGCAAATTCGCTAAAACTGGAATACAGCACTGCTGCAGGCATTATTACACTCCTTACCATTCAGGATACCACCAAAGAGACCATATACATTTCTTTAAAAAGAGTTGTGGCTTTTTGTATTGCAACCTTACTTTCCTTTGGTCTTTTTAACTTAATTGGGTATCATGCAATTTCCTTTGGTCTTTTTCTTCTTATATTTGTATGGATTTGTTATACATTTCAATTGCAAGATGCTATTGCGATGAATGCAGTTCTGGCTACTCATTATTTAGTTTCCTACCATATGCCGCTTTCTCTTATCGGTAACGAATTTCTCTTATTATTCATCGGAGCAGGTATTGGAACACTTCTTAATCTCTTTATGCCGGATAAGGTAAAACATATAAGAAACACACAGTCTGGATTGGAATCCGATTTAAGAACGGTATTATCCATAATGTCTGAAAACCTTTTAAAAGAATCAAAGGAAGATTATACCGGCGAATGCTTCCACGCTCTCGAATCTCATATTGAAAAAGGCCTGAAGGATGCCTATGATAATATGAATAATACTCTTACCGGGGATACAAAGTATTTCATTGATTACATGCAGATGCGAAAGCAGCAATGTCAAATACTCCGGAATATTTACCAGAAAATCAAGACACTGGATTATATACCGGAGCAAGCAAAAGACATTGCAGATTTTATTGACCATATTGGAATAAGTTTAGAAGAAACCAATAACGCTGCTGCTTTGCTTTTGGAATGCAAGACGTTATTTCAAAAATTTCAGTCGAGTGATTTGCCCTCTACACGGCAGGAATTCGAATCCAGAGCAGTACTCTATATGCTCTTAAAGGATTTCGAATATTTTCTGCAAATCAAGCAGGATTTTGCTGCTTCTCTCTCCAGTGAACAAAAGAACACTTATTGGAAAACTGTATCATAATAATATTTCGTTTCTTTTCTTCCATTTTAACAAAAATGCAGAGTTAACTATGACGATAACGGAGCCTGCATTATGAACAAGCGCACCCACCACCGGATTCAATATTCCGGCGATTGCGAGGACGACAGCAATAAAGTTCAAGGCCATAGAAAAGGTAAGATTGCACTTTATCGTAAGCATCATGCGCTTAGACAGCCTGAGCAGATGAGGAAGCTCCTTGATTTCATCGTTTATGAGAGCAATATCAGCCGCTTCCACCGCAATATCGCTGCCGCTTCCACCCATTGCAATCCCCACATAGGCCCTCTTCAAGGCAGGAGCGTCGTTGATTCCGTCTCCGATCATGCAAACCTGCTTTTGGTTTTTCTGATAGCTATCGATCCATTTCAGTTTATCTTCCGGCAGGCAGCCAAAATGTACTTCATCGATATGAAGCTGCCTTGCGATATGGCCCGCCGCATTTTCATTGTCTCCGGTCAGGAGCACCGGCATAACGCCTGTTTTCTTTACTTCCGCCATCGTCGTGACAGCATCTTGCCGCAGAGTATCGGCCAGAGCGATGACTCCGACGGCTTCATTATGTATGGCAAGAAAGATAACCGTACAGCCTTCATTTAAATATTTTTCCGCTTCTTTTATCATATTATCTCCGATGCCGATTTGCTTTTCGGAAAGCAGCTTCGGATTACCGGCAATGATCTCTCTTCCCTCTATCACAGCCTGCACACCCCTGCCCGGAAGCATATGGAATCGCTGCGCCTCATAAATTTCCCCCTTAAATGTGCTTTTATATGAGCGTACCACCGCTTTGCCCAAGGGATGCTCGGAGCGCTGCTCGACGCTGGCTGAACACAGATATAATTCCTCTTCGGAAAGGTCTTCCTTAAAGCTGTGAACCGCCACTACCTGCGGCTGTCCATAAGTGAGAGTGCCCGTTTTATCAAAGGTAATGCGCTCTACACCAGCCAGCCGCTCCAAAGCATCCCCTTCGCGGACGAGAAAGCCATGCCTTGTCGCATTCCCAATCGCCGCCATAATTGCCGTGGGAGTTGCAAGAACAAGAGCGCAGGGACAGAAAACCACCAGTATCGTTACGGCACGTATAATCTCGCCGCTTAGTAGCCACGTAAGAGCCGCCGCAGTCAGCGCGATCACAACGATCCACGTTGCCCACCGATCCGCAACGCCTACAATTTTCGCTTTTCCGGCGTCGGCAGACTGTACGAGGCGTATCATTCGCTGAATGGAGCTGTCTTCGCCCACCTTTGTAGCCTCCATATCAAAAGAACCAAACTGATTGACCGTACCGCTGGATACAAAGTCCCCGGCTCCTTTATCCACAGGAAGAGACTCTCCTGTCATGACGGCCTGATTTATCGATGTCTGTCCTGACCGGATGAGTCCGTCCACCGGAATAGTCTCTCCCGGAAGAACCCGCAGAATGTCGCCCACCTGTACCATTTCTGCCGGAACGGTCTGTTCCTTACAATCTGTTATTCTTCTTGCCGTCCTGGGCGTTAAACGGACCAGCTTCTCAATTCCCGCTCTCGCCTTCGCTACGGTCAGATCCTCCAGCAGCGCGCCGAGCTGCATAATAAAAGCGACTTCTCCTGCCGCAAAGGTCTCTCCGATAATGATAGATGCGATCAGTGCTATGGAAACAAGCACGTCTGCCTTTATGTCAAAAGCCGTTATCAGTCCTATGAGCGCCTCTAAAATAATCGGTACGCCGCATAAAATAATGGCAATCCAGGCGATGGGGAAGGGAAACAGGTTGATATCCAAAAGACTTGCCAATAGCGCAAGAGCGGAAATTATCAACGATGCGATATCCTTTTTCACTCCTCCCCATTCTAACAATTCTTCTATCTTTTTCGTCATATACGTCCTCCTCTTATACGTCATTATACCCATAGGGGTATCCGTATATATTATACCCACGGGGGTATATGTTGTCAAGAGTAGAACATACGAATAGAATGCTTCGTCAATTACTTTTATATTAAAAAAAATCGAGTAGGAGGCGGTGATTAACCGCCGTCCTCTCACAGCACCGTGCGTACCGTTCGGTACACGGCGCTTTCAGTAGTTGATGTGCACAGACTGATATGCAGTGGCTAAGTCATAGAAACCAT
>JAEYJO010000034.1 GCA_023408815.1 Bacillota bacterium
CGTTTTAACCCCTATGGAAAAATACGAAATATACTTACAGGCGGCGTAAAAAACTGCCAGCAGGCATTACCTACTGGCAGAAAAGTTTTTATTTTTTTAATTGTCTACTTGACGGGGAGCAGTTCAATGAGTTAGCTGCTTTTCTAATTAATCTTTTAATTATAATTCAATGTGTATTTTCAATTCTACCGGCTTTATTCCCGTCAGTTCCATACTTCTTGCGTCCGGCTGGCTCATGCCTGCATACAAAATATAATTGCTGCCGTCATAGAAACGTTCTCCTTCATCGTTAACAACGGTAAAGCTTTTTTTATCAATAGTAAGCTTTTGCTTTAATGTTTCTCCTGCTTTTATATGTACTCTTTTAAAAGCACACAAAGCCGGATTTCTGACAGCAAATCTTGAATCTGCGTTTTTTATATAAATCTGAATCACATCGTCAGTATCTGCGATTCCTTGATTTTCTGCCATGACCTCAACATATATACCGTTTTTATCCGTTTTCATTACCTCAATCCCCATAACCCGGGTTTTTCCATAGGTCAGTCCAAAACCAAACGGAAATTGTGCCTTTTTCTCCATATAGCGGTATGTTCTTCCCTTCATGCTATAATCCGTAAATTCAGGAAGCTCCTCCACGCTTTCATAGAAGGTTACAGGAAGTTTACCGGAAGGAGATACCTCTCCAAATATAATATCGGCAGCACTTTTCCCTCCGCGGGCACCGGGATACCACAATTGCAGTATTGCGCCAAAATGACTGGTAGGAAAACTTAAATCGATATCGCTTCCTGACATTAGACAGAACACTACCGGTTTCCCTGTTTTTTCTATCGCCTTCATTAAATCCCTTTGCGGCTTTGGAAGCCTTAAATCTTCTTTATCTCCAGAAGCGTAGCTGTTCCCGGTGTCTCCTTCTTCTCCCTCTAACGTTTCATCCAGGCCAAGACAAAGAATAACAATATCGCTATGCTCTGCCACAGTCAGCGCCTCAGCTAATCTATCCTTAGCAAAAGCCAGCTTTTCCGTTCTTTCCTCCGATAGCTGACATCCCTCTGAATATAAAACGCGGATTTTATCCCTGGCATAATCCTGAATACCCTCCAGTACGGTAATATATCTCGAAGAGGTTCCATGATAATTGCCGATCAACGCTTTCCTGCTGTTTGCATTGGGACCTATTACTCCGATAGTTTCCAACTTATCCACATCCAAAGGCAAGATTCCGTCATTTTTCAACATAACAATGCTTTCCTTTGTCGTTTTATCCGCAAGCGCCAGATGTTCCTCGCATTCTACTTTTTCAAACGGTATTTTATCGTACTCAGTTTTTTCAAATAACCCAAGAAGATAACGGGTAGTAAACAACCGGACAGCGGACCTGGTAATCGCCTCTTCTGTTACAAGTCCATCCTGAAAAGCTTTTAATATATGAAGATATATATTTCCACAATTAAGATCGCAGCCGGCGTTTAATGCCATTGCCGCAGATTCCTTCGCCGATGATGTAACCATATGATGTTCATGGAAATCTTTAATTGCCCAGCAATCTGAGACAAAATGTCCTTCGAATTCCCACTTGCCGCGAAGAATATCCTGCATCAGCATCTTATTTGCGCAGCAAGGCTCTCCGTTTACCCGGTTATAAGCTCCCATTACCGCTTCTACCTCCGCTTCCTTTACAAGCGCTTCGAAGGCAGGAAGATAGGTTTCTTCCAAATCCTTAGGCGTAGCTAAAGCATTGAATTCATGCCTTAGCGCTTCGGGACCGGAGTGAACTGCATAATGCTTCGCGCAAGCCGCCGCTTTCATTACCTCTGCATCCCCCTGCAAGCCCTTGACAAAGGCCACTCCAAGCCTTGAAGTCAAGTAAGGATCTTCTCCGTAAGTCTCATGCCCTCTTCCCCATCTGGGATCTCGAAAAATATTTACATTAGGTGACCAAAAGGTAAGTCCTTTATAAATATCCCTGTCTCCATGAGCAGAATATTCATTATATTTTGCCCTGCCTTCTGTTGCAGTACAATCAGCAATCTCATATATCAACTCTTCGTCAAAGGCTGCCGCCATACCGATTGCCTGTGGGAAAACTGTTGCCGTACCGGCGCGTGCCACCCCGTGCAACGCCTCCCCCCACCAGTTATAAGCAGGTATATTTAACCTCGGAATTGCTGGTGCATTATATCTTAACTGCCCGGCGCGCTCTTCTATCGTCATTTCTGCAACCAGCTTGGTAGCCTTCTGCCTCGCTTCTTCCCTCGTCATTGTTTACCTTACCTTTCCAAGCTTTTGTCTTTTTTAATTTAGCCCTTTACCGCACCTGCCGTTAATCCGTCTACGATCTGGTTGCTGAACATGCAATAAACGAGAATCGTAGGCGCTATCGCGATAATGACCGCTGCAAACATCTGAACATAATTCGTCGAATATGGCCCTACAAAATAAGTCAAGGTTACCGGCAGAGTTTTTTTGGTCGTATCGGATATAAATACCATTGCCAGTAAAAGCTCGTTCCAGTTTCCTACGAAGGTCATAAGTGCCGCTACGCTCATACCTGTCTTGGAGAGAGGTATCGCTATTTGAAAATAACATTGATAAATATTGCATCCGTCGATACATGCCGCTTCAAACATTTCTCTAGGCATGCCTTTAAAAAATCCTACCAGTAAAAATATGGTCATCGGAAGAGAAAACGTAATATAAGGAAGAATCAAACCCGCCAGCGAGTTGGTCAATCCGAGATTGGAAAACCGCACAAACAGAGGAATTAGTACACAGTGTACCGGTACCATCATTCCTATCATAAAATATGTCATCGTAAGTCCGGACAGCTTCCATTTCATCCTCGCGATGGCAAAAGAAGCCATAGAACCGAAAAACATGCTGACAATCAGCGCAATTACACATACCATCAGCGAATTGAGCATAGCCCTTCCCAGATAACCCTTAGTCCATGCAAAAATGTAATTTCCAATCTGTAATATTTCCGGCATTCCGAAGGGAGAAGCAAATACTTCCGCGTTTGTTTTTAAAGAAACGTTTACCATCCATAGAAGGGGTACCAAATATACTAAAACCAACAACAGTAATACTACATATATGATGATTGAAATCGGGCTGACCGGTTTTTTATTTTTATTAATCATACCTTCATCCCCCTAACTTTCATAAGTTTCTGCTTTAATTAATTTATTGATAAGAAAAGATACTATTAAACAGAGAACCAGCAATATGACGGATATGGAACTTGCATAGCCGTATTTGAAATATTGGAAGCCCTGCGTGTATAAATGCGTTGCCAGCACGTCTGTACTATGATTAGGACCGCCTTGTGTCATATTATAGACTAAATCAAAAAATTTCAGGGAGCCGATGCAATTTAACGACAAGGATATGGTCACCATCGGTTTTACAAGCGGAAGCGTCAAATAGCGGAAGGTCTGTCCCTTGGACGCACCGTCAATATACGAGGCTTCGTATAATTCTTTTGATATTCCGCTGATTTGTGCTATGTAGAGCATCATTGTCGTTCCTACATACTGCCAGAGTGCAATGCAGGCGATAACCCACATAGGCAGAACGATAAATCCCTTTGTAGAAGAAAGCCACATCGGACCTTCTACGCCGAAGTAGGCCAGCATCTGATTGATTCCCATCTTGGGATTAAACATGAATGCCCAAAGCAAACCTAAAGCTGCGGAAGAGAGAACGCAAGGAAGGTAATAAACATTCTTAAAGAAGTTCCTTCCATGCTTTATATTCGTTAGAAAAACCGCTAACAGCAATCCGGTAACCTGCTGTGAAACAGCTGAAAATATCATGAAGAATAATGAATTTTTAAGAGCTGTCCTCATCGTTTCATCGTCCGTAAATAAATTGATATAATTCTTAAGTCCGACAAATTCCGGTTCCGTCAACGCATTATAGTCACACAAGGAATAATAAAATACTTGTATAATAGGAATAAATAAAACAAGTGTAAATAAAAGAAATGCGGGTGCAATAAAAATAACAATCGCTTTTTTATCTTTTAAAATCTTTTCCATTAGGGAACCCACCTCCCGATGCCTTTTTAAAAGAATACGGGACTAAATTTCAAGCCCCGTATATCTTCTTAATATTTGTTACTTTTTAATTCCAAACATTTTTCTCATAGAAGGACTGTACTTTCTGGAACGCGTCCTCCGAAGTAGCATTTCCGAGGAAAATATCTACCATAGCGTTATCGAAAACATCTCCTGCTTCCACACTCGCCAGGGATTCATTATAGAAACCGAAAGTACCCGTCATATTAGCAAGGATGTCCTGAACATAGGATAACTGTGCAGGTGCCTTGGTGTAATCGATTTCCACATTGGTTACAACCGGAATCTTTCCACCCACCTCTGCCGTATATTTCTGCGCTGTTTCATCCGTAAAATACTTCATCAATGCAATTACTGCATCCGGATGTTCTGTCGAAGAGCTCATAACAAGGTTATCTGTCTTAACGATCATACGATTCGGGTCAGCACCTCCGGTAACCGCCGGAAATTGGAACACACCGCATTTAGGCTCAAAATCAGGATTATTACCGTTAACCTGAGCTATAGCCCAAGAGCCCTGGATAAGCATTGCCGCTTCGCCGTTATAGAATGCGGCCGTTGCCTGATCATTGGAATCGCCTGCAGCCGTTGCCTGGAAGTATTGGGATAACTCTTTCAGCTTATTGCCTGCGTCGATAAAAGTAGGATCCGTCCATTCCATCTGATGATCTGCAATTTTCTGAAGATTATCAGGACCGCCGACACGATCACAAAGGTAACCCGCTACCATGGACAAACACCATGCCGTTCCTGCGGAGCAGGAAATAGGAGTATATCCTGCGTCTTTGATTTTCTGACACGCTGTTAGCAATTCTTCATAGGTGGAAGGAACTTCCGCACCCGCTGCTTCAAATATCTCCGTGTTGTAGAATACACAAGAAGCTGCGAAATTTGTAGGAACAGCCATTATCTTTCCGTCATATGTAATTCTTTCGAAGATACCTCCGCTGAAGCTGTTATACCAATCTTTCTCCTGGTTTGTAAGAATATCCGTCAAATCCGCCGCAACTCCCGCATCTACGTATTGTGTCAGATTAGGTCCCGGATTACAGATGAATACATCCGGTGTGTCCTTCGCCGCGACGAGAGCATTCAGTTTTGTATCATACTCTTCCAAATTCGTAGTTATAACATTAACATGATAGGTTCCTGCATAATCACTGTTAAATCTGTCGATAACTTCTTTATAGCCTTTGGTAATTAAATCTTCCGTAGCCTCCAGGTCATCCCAAAACATCCATGTGATTTCCACTTCTTCTCCGGTTGAAGCCGTTTCAGTTTTTGTTTCCGTCTCAGCCTCATCGACAGTCTCGGTACTGCTGCTTTCCGTTTGCGCCGTACTTCCCGTATCTGTAGATACGCCGCATCCCGACAAAAGGCTTGTAATCATTCCAACCGACAGTAACAATGACAATAATTTTTTCTTCATTTACTTTACCTCCCTATTTTTACTTTTTGGCAACTTTATAACTTTGTAACTTTAAAATAACATACTGCTTTTACTCTTTCTTTCGAATAATTGCCTTATAACTATTAATTATTGCTATTTTGGTTATATTAAAATTATTATTATTGTCAAAATATACTATAATTTAACTTATTTTTATAACACATTTAACAAATAAAATTAATTATGAATTTAATATATTTACTTTTTTGTCTTGTATTGCTACTATTTTATTAAATTGTTAGGTGTTTTTTATTTATAATTTGGCAAGAATTAACTCATAAAAATTGTCATACATACTATTATTTACTTTTTGATCGATAAACAGGGGAAGTGACCGATATGATTGAGAATTTAAAAGGTATTTTTGAAACTGTAAATTTTAAAGAAAACACGAATTTAAGACTTTATGATAACAATAAATATGAAGACTATCCGCCTCACTGGCACACGCCTCTCGAGATTATAATGCCCACTGAAAGCACATATAAGGTCATATGCTGTGAGCATACCTTTGTGCTGCGGGAAAACGATATTATTCTTATATGTCCCTGCTGCCTGCATACCTTATATGCACCCCAGAAGGGCAGAAGAATTATTTTTCAGCCGGACATATCTGTCCTTCGTGAGATCAGGGAATTGGAAACTGTACTTTCCATATTATCTCCTGTCATCGTCATAACTCCGGAGGAGTATCCTCAGATCCATCCTCAGATTCAGGCTTTGTTATTGGAAATCAAAGATGAATATCTGAAAAACACTCCTCTCTCGGAGGCAGCTATCTACGGCAAACTTCTTTCCATCCTCATTTTGATTGGACGCAGTTATACGGAAAATAGAAAGACATTTGACGTTACGAATAATAAGCAGCAGGAATATACCGAAAAATTTATGTATATATGCGATTACATAAGCGCTCACTGCACGGAAAACCTGACTCTGGATGACGCAGCCAGCCTTGCGGGTTTCTCTAAGTTCCACTTTACAAGGCTATTTAAGCAGTTCACTAACGTGTCCTTTTATAAATATTTAAACCAAAAAAGGATTGCTACGGCAGAAAAGCTTCTTGCGAATCCTCAGTATACAATAACGGACGTTGCCTTGAATTCAGGATTCTCAAGCCTCTCTTCCTTTATCAGGATGTTCAAGATCATTAAGAATTGTACGCCCACGGAGTTTCGGAGCATGTATACCATTTCATAAAATCAAATACCTAGGTAAGAATCAATTCTGTAAAACGGGCATAATTGCCGTTATTAGCATCATGATTGGACGTCGCATAGATACCCATGGTACAACCAACGAAACCTCCGGCAGCCTCCGAGGTAAGACCGCGGATATCGGTACTATGCAGTGTCCTTCCCTCCGTCATGCAAACTAGCGAGAGCCCCTTTACGTGCATTTTCAGCCTATAGGAGCTTGCTGCCTCCTCTTCAAATAAGACGGTCTCTTTTTCTTTTTCCGTCTTTATTATTCTCAGCTTACTTCCATTAACGGAGGCATCCGAAGCCGTTACGGTAAAACGAACATAATTTTTTTCATTATATAAGTAAACTAACCCCGCCTCTTGCCCGCCGTAAGGAGTAAATTCCATCGTTGTTTCCATGGAAAAATCCCTGGAAGTAACTCTCACTCCAATGTAAGCAGGAGACAGCTCATCTAATATATTTTGAGGAAGGACCTTAAGCGCAAGCCTTCCGTCCTCTTCCATTCGATACATGTCCTTCTCCGGAAAACGGAAAAAGACGCATCTATAATCCAGGGAATCTTTCCATTCGATATTCCCTCTATTGCCAAGAGCAGTTACTTCCCTTTCTAAAGCAAAAGGAACTTCTTGAACCTCCGTCAGCTTA
The DNA here is from genome assembly GCA_023408815.1 of Bacillota bacterium. Lineage (GTDB taxonomy): Bacteria > Bacillota > Clostridia > Lachnospirales > Lachnospiraceae > Kineothrix. Next base: position 7,386 of record JAEYJO010000034.1, read on the forward strand.
CCTTCTCCCGGATTAACGATCGGCCAGTCGTTCTCCCATACGAGTTCAGCAAAAAAGGTCTCCCTGCCAAGGGGAGCATACCCTTCCTCCGGCCTCGTTCCGAGCATAACGATATACCAAAGGCCCTCCGGCGTCTCGATGATATCCCCATGACCCACATTCTGTACTTTCGCATCATGTCCAAGATGTCTATGGGTGAGTACCGGATTATAAGGGCAAGCCTCATAAGGACCGAATATATCCTTACTTCTTGCGAAGCAGATACTATGTTCATAACTGGTTCCGCCCTCCGCTATGAGCACATAGTAATATTCTCCCCTTTTATATAAATGGGGACCCTCCGCCCAAATGGCATTTTTCATGGATCCATCCCACACTACATGGACTTCTCCCGTCAATTCTCCTTTGCTCAGATCCAATTTCTGTATCCATATTTCACAATCACCGTAATATTTCGAATCCTTTTTGCCACGCTGTCCGATATAATAACAATCCTCTCCCTCGAAATACAAGCTTGGATCGATTCCCGGAGCATCCTTTAAATAAACCGGATCCGACCAGGGTCCCTCCGGTTTTTTAGCCGACACATAAAAATTTCCCCCTCCCGACACGTTCGTTGTAATCATATAGAATGTGCCCTCATGATACCGGATACACGGAGCATAAATTCCCTGAGACATTCCCGCACCCTTCAAGGAAAGTTGTTCTTCACGTACCAGCACGTGGCCGATCTGCTCCCAATGCACCAGATCTCCGCTATGAAAAACAGGGACTCCCGGCGCATAAGAAAACGTTGAATTCACAATATAATAGTCCTTTCCGGCTCTGCAAATCGACGGGTCCGGATAAAATCCCCCCAATAACGGATTACGAACACTTCCCATAATTACCTCCAACCCAATATCATGATAAAATCATTATAATTTATCAATTTTAGCTTTACTATATAATTCTTGCTCTGCTTCTCTCAATTATTGTTTTTATTAGGAAGTTGCTTTTTCATCAATACTCTTCTTAAGCATTTCGCTGCCCCATTCATACATGCCCTTATTGTCGTACATCCTATAATCACATTCCAGACAGGCAATTAGAAATAAGTAGATGTCATACCATTTTGCCCTTTTTAACTGTTCGCAGCTCAGTCCTTCGATTCCATAACCTTCAAAAAAGGCTTTTTCCAGCCCATAGGTCCTGAATCCTACCTCCATAAGTTCATCGGCCCACAGGCACCTTTCAAAATCGATGATTCCGGTTACTGTATTATTTTCAACAAATACGTTTCCAGCCCATATATCCCAGTGAACGAACTTCGCTTTTTTCACATCTTCAAATATTTTCTTGTCCACCTTCAACATAGACATTATCTTTTCTTCTGAAACCGGTATGGAAATATTTTTACGTTTCGCATCGGAATAAGTGTCCTTCACCATCGAACAGAATACCTCATACCAATTAGTTCCTTGTTTCTCTTTCTGCCCATAATAACCGAAGACATCATTTTCAATACTGTTAATCGCTTTCGTGTACTTTCCCATTTGAAAGAAAATCTTATCCTTTTCTTCTTGTGCCATCTTGTCGGCGATGCTTGAAAAACTGCTGCCTTCCAGCTTCTCCATAAAAAAATAGCCGCTTTCACATATTTCACGTCCGTTATCATAAAATAATACTCGTGGAACGGGAACAATAGATTGCTCCTCCATCATTTTCATTGCATTCACTTCACTCAGCATAATATCTTTTTCATGAGTCATTATAATCGCATCCGGAGGAGGCGCAATCTTCAATATCACATCCCTCTTCTCCAAGCTAATCTTAAATGCGACGTTGAAAAAACCTTCCGTCAATTCAACGATATTCCTCACTTTTTCCTGCGGAAAAGCTTTGGAAATCATTTGCTCAATGCTCTGTTCGCTTACCTTATTTTTCGTTATACTAACCGGCATCCTTATCTCCTTTGGCAATGTGATTATATTTAGAAATTATATCGGTTTTTGTGTGATTTATTTTAGGATTATTTTATCATATGATCTATAGTTTTCCTATCTTATCTTTTCTACCAGTGTATTGTACAGCAAAAAAATAGCTGATTTGATCCTTCATAAAAAAGTTCAAACCAGCTATTTTTAATTCAATTACATAAATCTAATTCGTTAACTTAATTTTTTAGCTTTGTTTGGCTATTACAAGAAACCTTCCGTCTTTAGTATGATAAGAGCAAGTGGAGAGAGTGAGAAATCTGTCGCCGTACTGCACATCTACTCCGGTTTGGTAAAGAGATTTCTTCTTTACTTCTTCGATATAGCTGTCAAATTCCTTCTTCCCCGATAAATTCACGATAAAATACTTCTCTACTTGTGAATTATCAGCGGCGTCTATGGGAAAGGCTGCCAGAATTTCATATTCCTGTACCTCTTCGGATGTATAAAAGAGGATTTTTTCGTACGCTCTCCAATACGTTTTATCCTGATAGGATAAGAGGCCTGAAAACATGGAACCATTTTTCATATTGTGGCCATAAACAATTACGTTGTCGGAGCGTGGAGTGACGGAGCAGGCTGCATCTATAAAAGGTACCCCTGACAACGAATACTTTCGCACAAAATTCCTATGCAAATAATATTCTCCGTCCTTTGGCGTATACATTACCGGATAGTCTATCCTCGTATCCTGAATCTTAATCCAACCTACGATATCACTATTTTCCTGCTGCAACGCCGTTAAATCAATAAAACCTTTACTTTTTGCCCCGGCAAGAGGAACATCCCCGGATAAATCCATGAGAGCCGTATTCCTGCCATCGGCTGTTTCGATCAAACTATAGAATTCTCTTGCGTCGCGGGAGAGAGAGTAGAAATAAATTCCAACGCTCAAGCATCCTGCAACGACAATTGTACAAAGAATTCCTATACATAGATCGATCGCTTTTTCTTTTGTACTTTTCGTTTTTTCTTTTGTACTTTTCGCAAATCTTTTGTACTTATGAATCATAGTAATAGCCAAAAATTTTTCTTTTGTATAAAAAGAGCACCATCGCTCCGACAACCGCAATCAGCGTAACAGCAATAATTGGTATCAAAGGCATACTATCCCCGGTCTTGGCAGGGGCGTCCTTTCCGTTGGGATCAGGCACCTCGCCTGTCTTGTACTTAGGAACTACGGAAGACTTGGAAGAAGTAGTATTATCCGGATCTTCAGGATCCTTACTGCCGCCATTAGACTCATCTATGTTATATGTATTTGTAAAATGCGCCACACTGGCCGTATCCTTCGAAATAATTCCGGTTTCACCGGTAGATTTCTTCACATACCCTTCCGAAGAATAATCAGCTTCCTCTACGGTATACGACGTACCTTCCAAAATCCCGGTAATCTCTATAGACTGTCCGTCTGCGAGCCTGATTATCCCCACTCGCTATCGTTCCGTTATCCAATCCTATACCTGTATAAGAATAAGTCTTACTCGTATTGAAAGTGACGGTAAATTCGAATTCCTTGCTTTTGTTTCCTCTGTTTCCTGCAACCGTCTTAGCAATAGAAAGAACTCCGTTATTTTTAGAATTAATGAAAGATGCAGTACTTCTTATTCCATCCTTTATCAATCCTGTATCCGCATTTTTCGTTGTAACATAGCCCTCTTCAGAATAGTCCTTTTCAGTTACAGCATATTTTGCTCCTTCAGGAAGATCATGAATTGTAATAGATTGTCCATCAGAAAGCTCAACCTTTCCACCGCTCGCTATCGTTCCGTTTGGAACTCCATTTACTGAATAAGAATAAGAGCCGTTCGCATCTTTAAAATTTACATTAAATTCAAACTTTTTAGTTTTGTCTCCGGCATTTCCTTCTACAGTTTTTTGAATAACGAGTTCACCTATATTTCTCGCATTTCTAAAGACAGCGGCACTGGTTTTCGTATTTTCTATTATTCCCGTATCTCCTGCTTTTGTAGTGATATATCCTTCACCGGAATAGTCGTCTTCGGTAATCTTATAAGTCGTATTTTCAGGCAGACCATCTATAGATATACTTTGGCCATGTTTTAACTTTATAGTACCACCGTTAGTTATCGTTCCGTCAGGTACACCGCCCAAACCGGTATAGGAATAGGAACCGGTAGCATTGAATTCTATTTTGAAATTAAATTCCTTATTAGAATCTGCTCCGCTGCCCGAAACTATTTTTTGAACGACCAATCCTCCGACATTTTTAATATTCGAAAATGATACCGTTTTTGTTTTATCAACTTCTACAGTCCCTTCCGCATCACCTAATGCCATCGAGACATAACCTTCTGAAGAATAATCCTCTTCTTCTACCTTATAGGTACTCTCCATAGGTAAATCTAATACTTTAAAGCTTTCCAAATTAGATAATTCAAAGGTATCTCCGCTTTTAACCACTCCACCCTTTACAATTTTATTATCCTTATCAAAGAGATTATATGCATATGCCGATGTAAGTTATATGCCGTTTTTATCATTCAAGAGTAATGTAAATTCAAATTTTTTTGAAAGGTCGGCACCTGAACCAGCCACCGCTTTCGAAATCAAAAGATTGCCTGTCGTGCCATCCTTATAATTCTTAATATCGATATTATTTTCGACAGTACCGTCTATGCTTGTTACAGGAATACCCGATCCATTCTTTTCCACATGAACCATATATTCTTTTTCCGAAGGAGTATATCCGGTCGGTACTTCTGTTTCTTTTAGGATGTAATCACCATCCGGCAGAGCTTTTAAAGAAAGAACTCCGCTTGCATTAGTAATTCCTTCTCTTATAACTACTCCATTGGAAGAATATAATACAAATTTAACACCTGGTATTCTAAGATTCGTATCTCCATCTGTTTTTGTTATTTCAAACCAGCCGTTTCTTTGATACAACGCGCCGGATGCGAAGCTTGCGAGGCTGAATGCCGAGAGTCTGGATACAGGAGATCCTGTGGATTTAACAAATTGTACCGTATTATTTATATCCTTTCCGTCTCCAGTTATATCGGTATAATAAATCAATCGATAAGACTGGCTTGAATCCGGAGGATAAAACTTAAGAGTCCGCATTTCATTATCATACGTTAATATATTCTTATCAGGAAGAGTTAACTCAGTATCTTCCGTATATGATCCATCTTTATTCAGCTTCAATTCAAATATTTGTATATTCTTCTTTCCGGTCGCAGCATCATTAATCAGCAACTCACCTTCACTATCAATTCTTAGGTCGATACCCGGATTAAGAATATCCTTAATATAAGCATCGGTATAACTAATGTCATAGGGTCTGTAATCTATCGTCCATATCAAATAATCTTGATTAACATAACTTTTATCTACATCTTTTGTAACTATAGAATTTTCAATTATAACATCGGTATTAGCATTAACTCCCACCGTCACCTTAGTATTATCTATAAGATTTACATTATTTCTTTCCGTATAATCTTTTATTTCATTTAAATAACCTTTAGCAGTATCTTCTGTTGGGCCTGCTTTCAATAAAATAACGTAACCTTTATTAAGACCAGTAAAATTAAAAGTCATTTCCTGTCCTTCATCCGCATTGACAGATGCATTCGGTCCGGCTATTTGCATAACAGATGAATAATCTGATATATAACCTGTTGCATTTACCTTAGTCCCGTTTCCTGTACCCTCATAAAGCAAAAAGTAATCATCATCCTTAATTTTTTTGAATTCCCAACCTTCCGGGAGCGTATCTTTTATTTTATAATCTCCTATCATTTCATCTATATCGGTGGTAACTCCATTTGTTATATCAATATTATTTGAATTGACATAAATACGATATATAACGGATTTGTCGACATAATCATAGCTTCCCCTATTGCCGCCCGAACTACCGTTAACAGCAGCCAGCACACTACTATCTCCTGCATTTCCTGCAATAACCGTATCTGCATCATTTCTCGATAACGTATTTTTCTTAAGCATATTGCTTGAGATAGTTTTATGATTAGTACTATCATTTAACTTATTAGCTCCGGCAAATAAAAAAGCTGTATTATCAATCGTATTGCTTCCATTTGAGGCATAATAATTTGGATTAGTAACAATAGTGCTAAAAGAAAAATTATGAGTACTCAAATAATCTATCCCTTGAAAATCATCCTTAGTCACTACTAATAAGTCCGCAACCTTTTCTCCAGCAATAGTGAGAGTATGCACCGTAAATCCAAGCCCTGTAACAGCAGGCAATGACGTCTGGTCTATCATCTGATAAAAATGGGGAGTAATCTCATTCAGGACATCTTTCGTCACATATCTTAAATCTCCGGAAGCACCTATTCCGGAATCTATACCATCAATATCATTGATATTAATACTCCCTCCGTATACCAGAAGGTCGAGTACCCGTAAATTTCCTCCTAAAGATTGCTTTAATGTATCAACTTTAATGTTCCAACTCATCTTATGATTTTGATTGTCATAAGAACCGGCTGTCTTTGTAATACTTGGAACACCAATCGTAACACTGGCATCATTGCTTGTTATTCCTCCCGGTTTTTCTGTTCCTTTTATTGTCGCGTTGTTATTAAAAGTAACCTGTTTCTGCCCATTAATAGATGTATCTGTTACCTTGGTAACTATTGTAACTTTATATTTACCGGAAATGTCGCTCATAGAAAAGGTAAGCTTCTCTCTGCTTTCCTCAACACTACTACTCGGATGAATAGATAATGACAAATCATATTCATTTGTTAAATCATTATATTTATCTACAGTAGAACTGACATAAGAAAGGCCTAAAGGCAATAAATCTTCTAATTGAGCATTACTCATTGCACCATCGATAAATATGGTCCATTTTATTTCTCTGTTAGAAGGATCATAAGTACCGCCACTCATTCCATCCCCTATTTCTTCTCCGCCTTTCTTAATCCAATCCATAGTATAAGAAGCGGAACCATCGTCATGAGAAACCCTTACGCTATCCTTATATATCTCTGCCATATTATTAATTGTAGTTGTGCCATTACTATAATATTTATCGTCAGGTATCTCCGTATCGAAGAAAATATAAACCGTTCCTATAACATCAGCACTGGCAGGGAAAGTATAAGTCAATTTATCACTTATATAGTCAGGAGTAACCGCTCCCCCTCCGATTGGATTAATACCATCTGCATCCGTAGTGATTTTAAAACTGTTTGAATTATAGGTTCCTACATTTGTCAAATCATCAGAAAAAGTATAACCCTTTAAATTTCCATCTTCTGCAGCCCCTCCTTCTTTATCTGCACTTACTTTTACCTTCCAGGTTATTTTTCTATTGGACGCATCTGCAATACCGGTTTTTTCAGTCGTTACAGTAGTTGATTTCGGAGGTATTGTTATTTCAAAAGTTTTATCATATATGGAAACTGTTTTCTCTAAATCTTCTTCCCCATCATTTTCACCATCGTATTTCAATGTCATACTAAAATTTGCACTTGCGGTATTAATAGTAGGATCATTTATAGTATCCAAAAAAAGTACTTTTGCAACTTTTTTGGTACCACCACTGCCATCATCAGCATCATCTAATGTTAAAGTACCTACTGGAATACCATTAAATTCCAATTCAGCCGCTACTAAATTAACCAAACTGAAATCAGCAGGAAAATCGATTATAGCATAATCTCCGCCTATTATATATTTTGATGTATTATCCTTATCTATACCGTTATCACCAATAACGGGAAAATCGAACGATACATTCACATCTACATCCTTCTTAGGATCTAATTTTTCTCCTGCAGCTACATCTATTATATCGGTACCTTGTTTTAAAGTAGCTAAAAAATTATTCAGAAGATTTGATTTTTCAATTCCTACATATGTACCTAATAAAATGATATCATTTGCTTCCATTACAGACGGCTCATTTGCATTGCCATTAATTCCGTTTAAATCCGTACTTTCGGTATTTCCCAAACTACTATTTAAAATATTGGTTTCTTTACTGCTTTCACTGCTACCAGTTTCTCCCCCTTCACTGCCAGAGCCCGTAACTCCGTCTGCAGTACTCTCGGTATCTTTTTCAGTGGAAGAATTCTGACTTTCTCCAGTCACAGAGGAATTTGAAGATACTCCCTGTGCATATGCTGTTAAAGAATTATTTACAATAATAATTATAGTGATAGTAATTATTATCATTTTCTTTCTTCTAAAGTATATAGAATTATCAAAAAAGAAACTTGAAAAATATTCAAAAAAAAGGTCTTATTATGTCGTCTAACGGAAAAATATTCAAAATATTTTTAAAATCGATGGTAAATTAATATGATTTTGTGTTAAAATGAAATAAAAATACAGGGTATAAAAAATTCTTACACATAAAAAGAAAGTATGGTATCACGTATGAAAATCAGTTTTCTATTAAAAGAACTCATTACAATTGCCAAAAAGCAAAAGACAGATTTTGCACTTCACATGAATATGACTCCCAGCGGACTTAGTAAGATTCTTACGGAAAAGGGAATTCCTACTATTAGAGACAGGAAAATTTTTACTAGGCTGGCCGCCGAATATTTTGCGCAAAATATTTATTCTCCCGGCTGCTATTGGAAATTTGAAAATATCTTTCCTGTAATCTATGATTTTGAATCTCAGGATGATTTACAGTCTTTCTTATCCTATGCTATCGAATATGCCCTGGATGGAGCTTTTACGGAAGAAATTAACATCAATCTGGATTATTCCGAGAGAGGACAATATTATATTGGCAAGAGACCGGTGATCGGTATTCTTTGCATTATTTTATCGGATTATGTTACTAGTAATTTTGATAATCTATCAGAAATTTATTTTTCCATTCCTCTGTTAGATTCTTCTTATACGAAGATATTCCACAAAATAGTACTGATAGGGAATGATGTATTTAAAAATATCACATTTAATTTCTTTTATAATAAGAATTTGTTAAGCGAACTCATAGAAAATAATCCGGGCGTTATGAACTTTAGCAGCATTCTCTCTCTGATCGTCAAGTTCCATAAGTATTTTCAAGTCAATCTATGGGAGACCTCTCAGGACACTACTCCTTTTTTGCTCTTAAAGAGCAATATCTTGATGTTTTTCAATGCACAAATTGATGGAACTCCGCTTTTAACTACTGTTTATCATAAAAGTTATCTTGCAGTTTTTTATAATATGCTTATGAAGAAAGATACAAATAAAATTAGTTTTGAAAAAGAAGAGATTATTACATTCTTGGAGAAAAATCCTAATTTCTTTGAAAAATTAAAAGAGAAGGGGCCTGGAAGCGTCTATAACTTCACTTCCTTCGGATATATGTTAACAAATGAAGAGTTAGATTCGTTAAATGGAAATAAGACTCTTAGAAAGAATATTAAAAAGCTATTCGACGACGCTATGGACAAGGATACTAATTACCTGGTAACTAACACTTCTATGGATAAATTTATATCCATGGGAAAGATGATCGTTCCTTTTATTGGTACTTCTTATTTTCCGCCCAATAAGAGAATTCCATATTTACAGAGATTTAATTCCTACATGAATACGGGCAGCTATAACAAATTGAAAATTATTAACATTGATTTATCAAATATGGTTATATTCTGCTTTGAAGAATTTAGTCTGGTATATGTGATAAGTGATACCTATGAAAGAGAGACACTTCATTTCTTTAACACAAATAAAATCAGCTCTCTTTTATACAATGAAATGATGAAAGACAGTGAGTTATCTATAGATTTTTCGACTGAACTCTGGAACGCTTATCAACAAGAGCTTGTGGATCATATTCCCTAATTAGTGTAATGGCAGACAACAAAAAGGATAAATCCAATTTCTTATGATTTAGAAATGGATTTATCCTTTTTAAATTTTAGTTTATTCTTCTGTTTCTTCGGTAGGAAGAGTTACTTCTTCTTCCTCTTCAATTATTACAGGATGTTTCTCATCCTCAGGTATGTCCTCAAGGGCATCTTCGATATTTTCGAATTCCTGATTACCATTTGAGACCCTTTCCCTTACTTTAGCTACTCTGGCTACTTTCACTCCTTCATCAAGGTTAATCATCCTAACACCTGATGTAATTCTTCCTAAAGTGGAAATATCCTCCATACGAAGCTGAATAATGATTCCCAGCGTAGTTATCATCATAATTTCATGGTCATCTTTTACTGCCTTTACTCCTACAACATATCCTGTCTTTTCTGTGACTTTATAGCACTTTACTCCTTTGCCGCCTCTTTTTTGTACAGTGAATTCTTCGAGGTAAGTACGTTTGCCCATTCCGTTCTCAGATACAATGAGGAGAGAATCTCCTTGATGATCCAACTGCATTCCCACGATTTCATCTCTGTCACTCAGATTCATACCGATCACACCCATAGAAGCTCTTCCCGTAGCCCTTACGTCGGTTTCTTTGAACCTAATACACATGCCATGCTTAGTAACAAGGAATATTTCTGTATTTACATCTGTTATCTTCACCTCGATCAGCTCATCGTCTTCTCTAAGATTGATAGCAGCCAGACCGTTCTTTCTCACATTGCTGTATTCCATAATATGAGTTTTCTTAACAATACCCTTTTTTGTAACCATAAAAAGATTCTTATCATCTTCATAGTCTTTTACCGGTATGATAGCGGAAATCTTTTCTCCCGGATTGAGTTGAAGCAAATTGATGATAGCGGTTCCTCTTGCTGTTCTTCCTGCTTCAGGTATCTCATAGGCTTTCAGCCTGTATACCCGGCCGAAATTAGTAAAAAACATAATATAATGATGGGTTGTAGTCATAAGAAGATCTTCGATATAGTCCTCTTCTATAGTCTGCATTCCCTTGATACCTTTGCCGCCGCGGTTCTGACTCTTAAAATTATCGATAGTCATACGCTTAATATAACCAAGACTGGTCATTGCGATTACCGTATTATCCTTGGGGATGAGGTCCTCCATATTAATGTCATAAACATCGAAACCTATCACGCTCCTTCTTTCATCTCCGTACTTCTCAGCAATAATAGAAATTTCTTCTTTGATTACTCCGAGCAGCAGCTTTCTGTCTGCAAGAATAGCTCGTAACTGGGCAATTTTTTCAAGCAGTTCCTTATGCTCGTTCTCTATCTTGTCTCTTTCCAAACCGGTAAGAGTACGAAGCCTCATATCTACGATAGCCTGAGACTGAGGATCTGAGAGACCGAAGCGGTCCATTAACCTTTGCTTTGCAATTTGAACGTTATCACTGCTTCTTATAATGCTTATTACTTCATCGATATTATCGAGAGCGATCAATAAACCTTGTAAAATATGGTCTCTTTCTTCCGCTTTATTTAAATCATATTTCGTTCTTCTGGTTACGACCTCTTCCTGATGTGCCAGATAATTTGTAAGCATATCCAGAATATTCATAACCTTTGGTTCATTATTTACAAGTGCCAGCATGATGATACCGAAGGTATCCTGCATCTGGGTATGCTTGTAAAGCTGATTCATAATTACATTGGCATTGGCATCCCTTCGAAGTTCAATAACGACGCGCATACCTTCTCTGTCAGATTCATCGCGAAGATCGGTAATTCCGTCGATTCTCTTCAATTTCACGAGCTCAGCTATTTTCAATATGAGGTTGGCTTTATTTACCATATACGGAAGCTCAGTTACTATAATCCTGCTCTTACCGTTGGGAAGAGTTTCTATATCGGTAACTGCACGTACCCTGACCTTACCCCGGCCGGTACGGTAAGCTTCTTCGCTTCCTCTCGTTCCGAGGATAATTCCTCCGGTGGGAAAATCGGGAGCCTTAATGATAGAGAGGATTTCTTCTATGTCCGTATCCCTGTCTCCATCGATTCTATTATCAATAATTTTAACTACAGACTTGATTACTTCACGTAAGTTATGAGGAGGTATATTAGTAGCCATACCTACTGCGATACCTGTGGTACCATTGACCAACAGATTGGGATAACGGCTGGGAAGTACAGAAGGTTCTCTTTCCGTCTCATCGAAGTTCGGTAAGAAATCTACCGTATCCTTATTAATGTCTGCAAGAAGCTCCATGGAAATCTTGGAAAGTCTCGCTTCCGTATAACGCATAGCTGCCGCACCATCTCCGTCAACAGAACCGAAGTTGCCGTGTCCATCCACCAAAGGATAGCGGGTAGACCATGGCTGTGCCATATTCACCAATGCTCCATATATGGAGCTGTCACCGTGAGGATGGTACTTACCCATAGTATCACCGACGATACGCGCACTTTTTCTATGCGGTTTATCAGGACCATTGTTCAATTCTATCATGGAATACAGCACCCTTCGCTGTACCGGTTTCAAACCATCCCTTACATCGGGCAATGCGCGGGAAGCTATAACGCTCATAGCATAATCGATATAAGAAGTTTCCATAGTCTTCTTCAAATCCACGTCATGAACTTTGTCAAAGACTGTGTCTTGAATATTTTCTTCCATTTTTCATTATCTCCATTTCGTAATCGCAGCATTAATTAAATATCGAGATTCTTTACAAACTTCGCATTTTCCTCAATAAATTCCCGCCGCGGTTCTACTTTATCACCCATAAGTGTAGTAAACGTCAAGTCAATTTCCGATTCCGCCTCTCCATCCATAGTTACACGAAGAAGAATGCGTCTTTCGGGATCCATGGTAGTCTCCCATAGCTGTTCCGGATCCATCTCTCCAAGTCCTTTATAGCGCTGAATCTTATTATTCTGGTCTCTTCCTACTTCTTGAATAATATTGTCCAGTTCTTCATCATTGTAGGCATACCACACCTTTTTATTTTTCTCAAGCTTATAAAGAGGAGGCTGTGCCAGATATACATAACCTTCCTTGATAAGATTAGGCATAAAACGATAAAGAAATGTCAACAGCAAGGTAGAAATATGCGCTCCATCCACATCGGCATCAGTCATAATAATAATTTTGTGATAACGCAGCTTACTGATATCAAAATCATCGTGGATTCCTGTACCGAAAGCAGTAATCATCGCTTTAATTTCCGCATTAGCGTATATTTTATCGAGTCTGGCTTTTTCTACGTTGAGTATTTTTCCCCGAAGGGGAAGAATAGCCTGAGTCGCACGACTTCTTGCTGTCTTCGCACTGCCTCCCGCAGAATCTCCCTCGACAATATAAATTTCACAGTTGGAAGGATCTTTATCTGAACAATCCGCAAGCTTTCCTGGGAGGCTCATTCCCTCTAAGGCTGTCTTTCTTCTCGTTAAATCCCTCGCTTTTCTTGCAGCATCCCTGGCGCGCTGGGCGAGAATGGATTTCTCACATATTATTTTTGCTATGGAAGGATTCTGTTCCAAAAAGTAAGTGAGCTGTTCACTGACTATATTATCCACAGCACCTCTGGCTTCAGAATTTCCAAGCTTCTGTTTGGTTTGTCCCTCGAATTGAGGATCCTCTATTTTAACACTGACGATTGCCGTCAATCCTTCTCTTATGTCCTCACCCATAAGATTAGTTTCGCTTTCCTTCAAAAGCTTGTTATTTCTTGCATAATCATTAAAGGTCTTGGTAATGGCATTTCTAAAGCCTATCAAGTGAGTTCCGCCCTCAGGAGTATTTATATTATTAACAAAGCTGTAAGAACTTTCCGTATAAGAATCATTATGCTGCATAGCGACCTCAACATAAACATTATTTTTCATACCTTCAAAATACATTACGTTCTCATAAAGCGCCGTCTTACTCTTATTCAGATACGTTACGAATTCTTTGATTCCGCCTTCATAGTGAAATTCCCTTACAATGGGCTCTTTATCTTCTTCTACCCTCATATCCTTAAGAATAATTTTAAGATTCTTCGTAAGAAAAGCCATTTCCCTAAGCCGTTGCTTTAAAATATCGAATTCAAAAACTGTGGTTTCTTGAAAGATAGTAGCATCAGGTTTAAAGGTAACCTTCGTTCCTGTCTTATCCTGTGGACATTCACCTGCCACCTTCAATGGATAACTCACATGTCCTCTCTCATATCTTTGTTTGTGTACCTTAGAATCCTGATAGATCTCAACCTCCAGCCAATCGGAAAGAGCATTTACAACGGAGGCTCCTACACCGTGAAGGCCACCGGATACCTTATATCCTCCTCCTCCGAATTTACCGCCGGCATGAAGAATAGTAAAAGCCACTTCCACAGCAGGAATACCAGCTTTATGATTAATTCCCACAGGGATACCACGTCCGTTATCGATAACTGTTACGGAATTATCCTTATTGATAATAACTTCAATTCTATCGCAATATCCTGCAAGCGCTTCATCTACGGCATTATCCACGATTTCATACACCAAATGGTGAAGACCTCTGGAGGAAGTAGTTCCTATATACATACCGGGCCTCTTCCTTACCGCTTCAAGACCTTCCAATATTTGAATTTGATCTGCTCCGTATACATTTTGATTACTCATTGACAACTCCTTCCACTATCTTAAAAACCTTATCTATTTCGAATCTGTTATTTACGAATTCATCCAAGCCTGTACAAGTGATTATAGTCTGTACATCCCCTATACTGCTAAGCAGATAATTCTGCCTGCTGCTGTCTAACTCCGAAAGCACATCATCCAGAAGTAAAACAGGGGTATCCTTGGCAATTTTCTTTACCAGCTCTATCTCAGATAATTTAAGGGAAAGAGCCGCTGTTCTCTGCTGTCCCTGTGAACCGAATCTACGGATATCGATATTCCCTACCATAAAACAGAAATCATCTCTATGAGGTCCTACCGAAGTTTGTTTTAATCTGATATCTTTTTCCTGACTGCTTTTCATCAGCCTTGCAAAATCATCGATTTCCACATCGGGTTCATATTTTATAAACAATTCCTCTTTATCACCCGACAACTTCTTATGTATGTCATAAATAATCTCATTGAGCTGGTCCACAAAGATACGGCGTCTTTCAATGATCTTGCTTCCGAAAGACACAAGCTGAGAATCCCATATATTTAAGGTTTCCTTCAACTCAGGTTTAAAGTACATATCCTTTAAAAGCTTATTTCTTTGATTCACAATTTTATTGTAATGATTTAGATTATAGATATAAAAATTGTCCAATTGACAAAGTTCCATATCTACGAATCTTCTTCTTTCTGCAGGTCCGTTTTTAATAATGCTTAAGTCCTCGGGAGAAAAAAAGACAACGTTCAATAAACCTAAGAGGTCTGCTGCTTTTTTTATCTTCTGTCCGTCAATCGCAATCCCCTTTGATTTATTTTTACGAAGATGTACGTCTACCTTGTATTCAATTTCCTGCTTTTCAAGATAAGTTCTTATATGAGCTTCTTCTGAATCAAATTTAACAATATCTCTGTCTTTGCTTCCTTTATGTGATTTTGTGGTTGCGGATAGATAAATGGCTTCCAACACGTTAGTTTTCCCTTGTGCGTTATCGCCGTACAGGATATTTGTTCCTTCACTGAACTTTAAATCCAGAAATTCATAATTTCTGAAATTCATCAGTTCCAACGATTTAATAATCATTCTTACACCTTATTTTCCAAATACAAAAATATACATAATCATTATTTTTGTATTAAAATCTTTTTCCCGTCAAATTCCACAATATCATTCTCATAAAGCTTCTTTCCCCTTTGAAATTCCGGCGCACCATTTACCTTCACTTCTCCGTTCACAATAACATCCTTCGCTTCTACGCCGGAATCTACAAGACCCACAGCTTTTAACGCCTGGCCGAGTTTAATATACTCATCTCTTAATTTTATTATTTCCATATTTTTCCTTAAATTACAAATATATGTTTATATGTTGTGAAATCTTTTAAATAATACACTAATTTACGGTAGTGAAATTTACCGGAAGAATCAAATAAGTATACTTTTCCTCAACATCCCTGATAAAACAAGGAGCTTTAGGATTCACAAGATAAATATCTATTTCTTCATCGTCTATTACACGAAGAGCATCAATCAGAAATTTAGGGTTAAAGCCAATCATAATATCTTTTCCCTTTTTATCGATGTCTATTTCTTCGTTCATGCTTCCTACCGTAGAATTGATCTTAAGCTCCATCATACCATCGATTATATTTATAATAATAGGTTTCTTATCTCCTTCTTTCACGAGAAGAGTAGCTCTGTCGATACAATTTAAAAATTCTTTCTTGTTAATTCTTACCTTCGTCTCATAATCACTGGAAAGCATTTGATCTATTTTGAAATACTCTCCTTCAATCAGGCGGGAAACCACAGTAGTACTTTCGAATTCAAATACGATATGTTTGTCCGTAAAGAAGATATGTACGTCTTCCTCCATTCCACCAGACAGTATCTTGCTTATCTCATTTAACGTCTTGCCGGGAACTACTACTTTTTTAGGCATATAAAAATTCTTCAGCCCAATTTTTCTTATGGATATTCTGTGACCATCCAGAGAAACTACCTTCAAAATATCCTCGTTAATTTCAAATAATTCACCTGTCATCAGTTTATTGCTGTCATTATCAGAAATAGAAAATATAGTCTGTCTGATCACTTCCTTCAAGGTGAACTGGGAAACAATGATAGAATCTATCTTTTCGATAGAAGGCAGGTAGGAAAAATCATCTCCTGACTTTCCAATAATATTAAACTTAGCTTTTTCGCAAGTAATGGTAGTCTTATAAGAAGAATCCGTCACAATAGTTATATCGTTATCCGGAAGCTTTCTTACAATTTCTAAAAAAATCTTAGCATCCAGAGCTATCAAGCCTTTTTCCACTATATTTCCTTCAATCAAGGTCTCTATACCGAGTTCCATATCATTGGCGATCAGTTTGATATTTCCTCCCCTTGCGTCGATGAGAATACATTCGAGAATAGACATCGTCGTCTTATTTGGAACAGCCTTTGATACGATTTGTACTCCGTTAAGCAGATTTGATTTTGAACAAACTAATTTCATTTGTGTATAACTCCCTTCCTGAAAAGATGAAAAATTTGATTTGCCGAAAACCGGTTTATATATAAAGAATTTAATAATATAAATAATAATAGTTGTTGATATGTGTATAACCTTATCTATTATACTATTTTTCAGTAAAAAAAGAAATCATAATATATGTGAAAAACTAAATATAACTTTTGGATAACATGTGAATTATTCACATCTCTATTTATGAAGCATAAAATGAAATCTAATACTCATAAAATATCAACATTGTAACCACATAATAATAAACATAAGATTGTGGAAAGTTATTATAAAATCTATGAAGGATTAATTTTTTTTCTGATGATTTCTATTTTATTTTTGAGTTCTTCGTTCGTTTTAAGCTCCTCGGTAATTTTATTTACTCCGTGGATAATAGTTGTATGATCTTTTTTACCAAGTATCTTACCTATATTTTGATAAGAGGTATCGGTCATGCTGCGGCAAAGATACATAACGACCTGTCTCGGTTCCACAAACTCAGAGTTACGTTTTTTGGAGGTTATATCTTCAGGATTTACTCCAAACTGTTCCGAAACTACGTTAATAATAAAGGAAGGACTTATTTCTTTCGGTTTATCGGGATATATAATATCCTTTAGAGCTTCCTCTGCGATATCAAGAGTGATATCTACATTATTTAATTTGGAAAAAGCTATAATCTTATTAAAAGCACCTTCTAATTCTCTAATGTTGGACTTTATATTCGTAGCTATATATTTGAAGATTTCATTGTCCACTTCTTTACTGTAGCTTTCCGCATT
This sequence comes from Bacillota bacterium, assembly GCA_023408815.1. Classification (GTDB taxonomy): domain Bacteria; phylum Bacillota; class Clostridia; order Lachnospirales; family Lachnospiraceae; genus Kineothrix. Next base: position 25,081 of record JAEYJO010000034.1, read on the forward strand.
CTTCTTAAGTATTGCCATTCTAGTCTCATAATCAGGGGGCTGAATATCCGCAATAAGTCCCCATTCAAATCTGGAACGAAATCTTTCTTCCAAGGTCTCCATTTCCTTAGGAGGTTTATCCGAGGAGAGGATGATTTGTTTTCCGGAAGCATGGAGCACATTAAAAGTATGGAAGAATTCTTCCTGTGTACTTTCTTTTCCTATAATAAATTGTACATCATCAATAAGCAGCACATCTACAGTCCTGTATTTTTCCCTGAGCTTCGTCATGGCCGCAGCGTTACCGCTCCTTATGGATTCGATTACTTCGTTGGTAAATTGCTCCGAGGTAACGTAAAGTACTTTCATATTAGGATTCTGATTAAGGACGAAATGTCCGATGGAGTGCATGAGGTGAGTCTTACCCAGTCCGGCACCTCCGTATAAATAAAGAGGATTATAAGCTTCTCCGGGAGATTCGGCCACCGCAAGGGAAGCGGAATGCGCAAATTTATTATTGCTTCCTACCACGAAGGTGTCAAATCTGTACTTCGGATTCAGGTTGGCTTTCTCGTAATTGATATTGTACTGAGGTTTCAAAGCCATAGAATCTTCGTTTTCATCCACATCTTTTTCCAATATAAAAGAAATGTCATATTCATGATCCATCATTTCCGTGATGGTTACTTGAAAATAACTTTTATATTTGTTCGTTATGTAGCTGAGAGCATGAGCCTGATCAGAAGGAATTAAAATAGTGACCACATCATTGTCCACACTATAAAAATTGAGGTTAGCTACCCATGTATTATAAGAAATATTAGATAAATCATATTCCTTTTTTATCGTTTGTTTAATTAATTCCCAGTTTTCTTTAATAGAATCCATGAAATGCCTCCGGTTTATAAATAAAGCATACTATTTTGATAGTAATACTATCTTGGTAGTATTGGTATTCTTTAAGCGATAATACCTCATTTATATCTTAATATAAATAATACAAAATTACAAATGGTTAATTTTATGAACGGATTTATGCACATCTTGTGGATAATTAAAGAGAATAAAGTATAAATTTGGAATAAGAGTTAACATAGAATTTTTTACATTCCAAAGTTGTGTGTATAACTCTAATAATAATTATTAACATGAGTAAATATCGATTATTAGAGGATTTGTTCAGTTAATTCACTATGTTTTCACATAAAATAAAGGTGTTATCCACATTTTATACACAATATGTGGATAAATTTATGTAAATTAAAAATTAATTTGCTTCCATGTGTATAACTTTATTACTTGTCTACATTTAGTGGTTAGCTTGTCTTTGAAATAACAATATGTAGTTTTAGTTAAAATCACGATTTTTTCAAGGTTTTTTGGGTATTTTTAATTTATTAAATTTATAGTTATTTACTTGACGGAAACTTTTTTATCTTATATAATCGTAATGATATTTTTCCAACACGATATTAATAAAAAACTATTCGTTTACCTTATTATAGAAGGTTTTCAAAAAGGAGGTGCACCAATTATGAAAATGACATTTCAGCCTAAAAACAGACAGAGAAATAAAGTTCATGGTTTTAGATCCAGAATGAGTACTCCGGGCGGAAGAAAAGTATTAGCTGCCAGAAGAGCAAAAGGAAGAAAGAGATTGTCAGCATAGGCCGCAGTTTTGTGGCCTTTTTTCTCTTGTGGCGAAAAATATGAGATTTTCAGAATCATTGAAGAAAAACAACGATTTCAGAACTGTTTATAAAAGTGGTAGATCTTATGCTAATAAATATCTTGTAATGTATGTGTTGGAAAATAATAGAGATATGAACAGAATCGGAATATCGGTAAGTAAAAAAGTTGGAAACAGTGTCGTACGCCACAGAGTTACGAGATTGTTGAGAGAAAGTTACAGACTACATGAAAATATATTTAATGATGGATTAGATATAGTAGTCGTTGCAAGAAACAATGCGGCTTCGGCTTCTTATGCCGAGATAGAAAGCGCATTATTACATCTGGGAAAACTTCATCATATATTAAAGATATATTTCTATAATAATTAATAGTGCTTTATTGTCAGCGTTTCATTATATAATTTATTTTTATTTTAAAGTTGTTCCGATATTTTAAATGTATGTATAGAAGTTTGATTTGATAATTAATATGAAAAAATTATTGATTTACATGATTAAGTTCTATAGAAAATATATTTCTCCTATGAAGAGAACAAAATGCCCTTATTTTCCCACTTGTTCAGAGTATGGTCTGGAAGCGGTCAGCAAATATGGCGCTTTGAAAGGTGGGCTTTTGTCGTTATGGAGAATTTTAAGGTGTAATCCCTTTTCCAAGGGAGGTTATGATCCGGTTCCGTAGAATAATTACTATTTAAAATTTATGTTATGCTTCATTAAGGAGGAGAAAAATTGTCAGGTATTATATTAACCCAGAATCAAACCTTTATTATAGGGCCGGTTGCTAAGCTTCTCGGATATATAATGGAAGGAATTTTCTTCTGTTTGGACAAAATAGGTATTCCAAATATTGGTTTAGCTATTATTTTATTCACTATCGTTATTTATCTTATGATGATGCCCCTCACTATTAAGCAGCAGAAATTCTCTAAACTTTCCGCTAAAATGAATCCTGAACTTCAAGAGATTCAAGCGAAGTACAAAAACAAGAAAGACAATGAGACTGCCATGAAGATGAATGAAGAGACGCAGGCCGTGTATGCGAAATACGGTGTTTCTCCTACAGGAAGCTGTCTTCAGCTCATTATTCAAATGCCTATATTGTTTGCACTTTATCGTGTAATTTATTCTATGCCTGCTTATGTAGGTAAGATCAAGGAAGCTTTTTTCCCGTTGGTGGACAAGTTGATTTCTTCTCCGGGAAGTACAGATTTTATAAGGTCTTTTAAAGAAGCAAGCATGTACAATAAGCAGTTTGAATCGGATGCTTTTGTTAACGGTACTGCGGATTATGTGCAGAATACTTTTATCGATGTACTGAATAAGGCATCTACCTCCGAATGGCTTTCTATTTCGGATAAGTTTCCTAATTTATCTACGGATGTGACGAATACGCTTCAGACTTTGGATAGATATAATAATTTTCTTGGATTGAATATAGGAAATTCTCCTTCTTTTGTAATGAAGGAAGCAATTGCCAATGGCACCTATCTGATGATAGTTGCAGCTCTTGCAGTTCCGGTGCTGTCAGCGGTTACCCAGTGGATAAATACGAAGCTGATGCCTCAGCCGGATACCAGCAATAATAAAGATAATCCGATGGCTTCTTCTATGAAGACGATGAATATGATGATGCCTATTATGTCGGCATTTTTCTGTTATACTCTTCCTGCAGGTATGGGTCTGTACTGGATTGCCGGTTCTGTAGTGCGAAGCGTTCAGCAGATAGTGATCAATAAGCATATTGACAAGATGGATCTGGATGAACTTATTAAAAAGAACGTAGAGAAGAGAAATAAGAAGCTGGAAAAATCAAAGGGCATTAATTTAAAGACGATTAACGATTATGCTAACATGAATACGAAAAATGTGGCGGCTAAGCAGGTGCAGCAGAATATTTCTGAAGCTTCCTCTATGACGCAGCAGGAGAAGGATGAGGCAGTAAAGAAATCTACAGAGTATTATAGCAAAAATGCAAAGTCTGGCAGCATTGCTTCCAAGGCTAACATGGTAAAACAATATAATGAAAAGAATAATAAGTAGGAGGGTATGGTCATGGAATTTATTGAGATTTCAGCAAAAACTGTAAATGATGCGATTACGGAAGCTTGTAGAAAACTTACTGTTACGAGCGATAAATTGGATTATGAAGTTGTGGAAGAAGGTTCCTCCGGATTTCTTGGAATTGGCTCGAAGCCTGCAGTTATTAAGGCCAGAGTAAAGTCCTCTGTCGATGATAAAGCGAAGATATTCCTTACAGATGTTTTCGAAGCGATGAACCTCACAGTGGTAGTTAAAGCGAAGTATGATGAAGCTGACAATTCGTTGGATATCGACTTGAGCGGCGATGAAATGGGAGTTCTCATTGGAAAGAGAGGACAAACCCTCGATTCTCTTCAATATCTTGTGTCCTTGGTAGTTAATAAAGATACTGAAAACTATATCCGTGTGAAAGTAGATACTGAGAATTATAGACAGAGAAGAAAAGATACTCTTGAAAATCTTGCAAAAAATATGGCTTATAAGGTTAAAAGGACGAAGCGTTCGCTGTCACTCGAACCTATGAATCCTTATGAAAGAAGAATTATTCATTCTGCTTTACAGGGAGACAAATATGTGACTACCCATAGTGAAGGGGAAGAGCCTTTCCGCCGTGTAGTTGTTACTTTAAAAAAATAAAGATATATGATATAATAAACCCTTGAATCTATATGGATTCAAGGGTTTTTAATATGAAAGGTAAGCCATTTAATGAATTAATATAAAAATGGGTAATCTTGAAGTATTAAGTTTTTATGGAAAGTATATAAGAGGTTTATTATGAAGACGGATACTATAGCTGCTATTGCTACTGCGATGGCAGATTCTGGAATTGGAATTGTGAGAATTAGTGGTGAAGACGCGATTGAAATTGTAGATGGGATGTTTCGAACGAGATCGGGAAAAAGGATTCTTCGTAAAGTGACTTCTCATACTATAAATTATGGATATATTGTGGATAACTCTGCTGGTGAGAAAAATGATGTGGATGAAGGTGGTCTTAAAGAAAGTAATATCGTAGATGAGGTCATGGTCAGCGTTATGAAATCGCCTGGCAGCTATACGACAGAGGATACTGTTGAGATTAATTGTCATGGGGGTGTCCTCATGATGAATCGTATTTTGGAGCTGGTAATTAAGAATGGGGCGAGGATTGCAGAACCGGGTGAGTTTACAAAGAGGGCTTTTTTAAATGGTAGGATAGATTTATCCAAAGCGGAAGCTGTTATTGACATTATTCATTCGAAGAATCAATTCGCTTTAAAAAGTTCTATCAGTCAGTTAAAAGGTTCGGTGTCGGAGATAGTCAAGCGGCTTCGTCAGGAGCTTATTTATGAAATTGCTTTTATAGAATCCGCTTTGGATGATCCGGAACATATTAGCCTGGAGGGCTATGTGGGAAGGCTTTTTGAAAAAACGCAGGATATTATTTCGAGTTTAAAAAAACTGCTTGATTCTGCTGATAACGGCATGATGCTTAAGGAAGGAATCAATACTGTAATTGTAGGTAAGCCTAATGCAGGTAAGTCTTCTCTTCTGAATCTTCTTGTAGGAGAAGAAAAGGCAATTGTTACCGATATTGCGGGAACTACCAGAGATGTTTTGGAAGAATCTATAAGACTTCATGGAATTAGTTTAAATATTATAGATACTGCAGGCATTCGATATACTGAGGATGTGGTGGAAAAAATTGGCGTGGAGAGGGCAATAAAATATGCTTCTTCTGCAGATTTGATCATTTTTGTAGTGGATGCTTCTCTGCCTCTGGATGAGAGCGATTACGAAATTATTCGTATGATTGCCGGTAAAAAATCAATAGTTCTTTTGAATAAAACAGATTTGGATGAGGTGATTACGGAAGGTATTTTATTTGCTGAAATGAAAGCTGTAGATGCTTCATATACCCGGATTATAAAGACTTCTACAAAAGAAAATATAGGAATCGATTTATTGGAGCAGTCTATTAAGGATATGTTTTTTCAGGGAGAAATAACCTTTAACGATGAAGTATTTATAACGAATATGAGGCATAAGGAAGCAATTATGAGTGCTTATGAAAGTATGCTCCAGGTAAGGAAAAGTTTGGAGGATGATATGCCTGAAGATTTTTATTCCATAGACCTGATGAGCGCTTATTCTTCTCTCGGTACTATAATAGGAGAAGAAATTGGGGAAGACTTGGTGAATGAAATTTTTTCAAAGTTTTGTATGGGAAAATAACGAAAGAAGGAAATAAAATGTTTGGAACTAGTATAAAAGAAAAAGTGGATGTTTGTGTAGTGGGAGCCGGACATGCCGGATGTGAAGCTGCTTTGGCTTGTGCGCGGCTTGGACTGGAAACCGTTATTTTTACTGTTAGTGTAGATAGTATTGCGCTTATGCCATGCAATCCAAATATAGGAGGTTCTTCAAAGGGGCATTTGGTAAGAGAAATAGATGCTCTTGGAGGAGAGATGGGGAAAAATATAGATAAGACTTTCATTCAGTCTAAAATGCTGAACGTATCTAAGGGTCCGGCAGTTCATTCTCTTAGAGCTCAGGCGGATAAGGCGGAATATTCCAGACTTATGAGAAAGGTTTTGGAGAATCAGGATAATCTTACGATTAAGCAGGCGGAGGTATGTGAACTGGTTACAGAGGATAACCGGATTATGGGCATAAAAACCTTTACGGGCGCAGTTTATGAATGTAAGGCAGTAATTCTTTGTACGGGTACTTATTTAAAGGCCAGATGTCTTTGCGGAGAGAGTATTACTTATACAGGGCCTAATGGCTTGCAGGCAGCTAATCATTTGACGGATTCTTTGAAAAATCTTGGAATAGAGATAAGGAGATTTAAGACGGGAACTCCTGCCAGAATGGATAAGAGAAGTTTGGACTTTTCAAAGATGGAGGAGCAGTTTGGAGATAAAAGAGTGGTCCCTTTTTCTTTTTTAACTAATCCGGCGGATGTGCAGATAGATCAGGTTTCTTGCTGGTTGACTTATACGAATCAAAATACTCATGAAATTATACGAGGGAATTTGGACCGCTCTCCTATTTATGCGGGAATTATTGAGGGAACGGGACCCAGGTATTGTCCTTCTATTGAAGATAAGGTAGTAAAGTTTGCGGATAAAGAAAGACATCAGGTATTTATTGAGCCGGAAGGGCTTCATACTAATGAGATGTATGTAGGAGGAATGTCTTCTTCTCTTCCAGAGGATGTACAGCTTGCTATGTATCGTACGGTGCCTGGTATGGAAAATTGTAAGATAGTGAGAAATGCTTATGCAATAGAATACGATTGTATCAATCCGAGACAGTTATTTCCGACTTTGGAATTTAAGAATGTAAAAGGGCTTTTCAGCGCTGGTCAATTTAATGGAAGCAGTGGATATGAAGAAGCAGCAGCTCAGGGATTAATTGCCGGAATTAACGCGGCTCTTTCCATTCAGAATAAAGGACAGCTTGTGATAGATCGTTCGGAAGCATATATAGGTGTTTTGATTGACGATTTGGTGACTAAGGAAAGCTTTGAACCTTACCGAATGATGACCTCGAGGGCAGAGTATAGGTTAATCCTGCGTCAGGATAATGCAGACCTTCGCCTTAGGGAAAAAGGTTATAATGCAGGGCTCATTTCAGAGGAAGTATATAAAGCTGTTGTTGATAAGAGGAATCTGATAAATAAGGAGGTCTATCGCCTTAAAAATACGATTGTCGGAGCATCGAAAAATATTCAGGAGTTTTTATCTTCCAAAGGGAGCTCTACTCTAAAAACCGGAACGAATATGTCTGAATTAATGTGCAGGCCGGAGCTCTCCTATGAGATATTATCTGAAATCGATATGAACAGACAACCTTTACCTTCAGACGTTATAGAGCAGGTAGAGATAGAGATTAAATATGAGGGTTATATCTCCCGTCAGATGAGGCAAGTGGAGCAGTTTAAAAAGATGGAAAAGAAGAAGATTTCTTCCGATCTGGATTATAATGATATAAAAAGTCTTCGTTTGGAGGCGCGTCAGAAATTGATTTCTTATAAGCCGGTATCTGTTGGTCAGGCTTCCAGAATTTCCGGGGTTTCTCCGGCGGATATTTCTGTGCTTCTTATTTATTTGGAGCAGTTTAATAAGAGTAAAAAACAAATTTAAGAAGGAAATGGATTAACATGTTTGAAAACGATTTGAAGGATCTTGGAATTCATTTAAGCGACGTGCAGAAATCTCAGTTCATGCAGTATTATGAGCTTTTGATCGAATGGAACTCTTTTATGAATCTGACGTCGATTACTGAATTCGATGAGGTTATGAAAAAACATTTTATTGATAGTCTTTCTATTGTTAAGGCATTCAATTATATGAATGAGAATTTTGTCGGTAAATTGGATTTTTCTTTAAGCGATATGAGATTTAATATGATTGATATAGGAACGGGCGCAGGCTTTCCGGGTATTCCTTTAAAGATTGTTTTTCCTGATATTAAGATTACCCTACTGGATTCTCTTCAGAAGAGGATTAAGTTTTTGGATGAGGTAATAGATAAGTTAGGACTTTCAGGTATTGATACTCTTCATGGCCGTGCTGAGGATTATGCTAAGCCGGATAAGCTGAATGAATATGGAACACTTAGAGAGAAATATGATTTGTGTGTATCCAGAGCAGTGGCTAATCTTTCTACTCTTTCAGAGTTATGTCTTCCTTTTGTGAAAAAAGATGGTTTTTTTATTTCCTATAAGTCGGAAAAAATGACGGATGAGTTGAAGGAGGCTGGAAAGGCAGTATCCTTGTTTGGCGGAGAGGTGGAGGATCAGATATGTTTTAAACTTCCTGATTCCGATATTAACAGAAATCTTCTTATTATAAGGAAAGTAAAAAATACGCCGGCAAAGTTTCCTAGAAAAGCGGGACTTCCGGTGAAGGAGCCTATAAAGCAGGAAATAGTTTGAATATAATATGTGAAGGAGATTTATGAAAACGCTGAAGATTAATATAGGAAAAATACCTGCTATTATATGGGGTGAAAAGTCGGATAAAATATATATTTTTGTTCATGGAAAGATGTCTTGCAAAGAAAGTGCCGAACTGTTTGCAAAGATTGCTGAAGAAAAAGGTTATCAGACGATCAGTTTTGATCTGCCTGCTCACGGTGAGCGTCAGGGCGAGGAGCGGAAGTGTGATATTTGGAATGGTAAAGAGGATTTGAAAGAAGTGGGTGATTATGTTTTTTCAAAGTGGGCAGGAATATCTCTTTTCGCATCCAGTTTAGGAGCTTTTTTTAGTCTGCATTCGTATAAGGATAGAAAGTTTGAAAATTGTTTATTTCAGTCACCTATTTTGGATATGGAATATCTTATTCATCAGATGTTCGTTTGGTTCGATGTTTCCGAGTCTATGCTGGAGGAGAAGAGAGAAATTGAGACATCAATAGACATTTTGTCGTGGGATTATTATACTTTTGTAAAAGAAAATCCTATTGTAAAGTGGAATGTTCCTACGTATATCTTATATGGGTTGAAGGATAGTTTACAAAGCTTGAAAGTTATGGAAGATTTCACAGCGAAGTTTCACAGTGTTATTACTGTCTCAGAAAATAGTGAACATCCTTTTATGGATGAAAGTGACGCACTGATTGTAGAGAATTGGATGAGAGCAAATATATAAAGAAATCCAAATGAAGCCATGTTCTAAATGTGAAAGGGTTCATTTGGATTTTTATTAGGAATAAAAGTTGTGTTAATGAGGTATTTTATTAAGAAGTCAGAAATACATCAATATATCCATATGTCTTCTCCGGCGCTTCCATGTGGGGAAGATGCTTTGTATAAGGAATGTATGAAGCTTCAATTGCACTGTTATAGTACATATAATTTTCTAATGATGTATGAATGTTCTCTTTTCCATTTCCACCGATGAGATATATGCTGTTATTGACTTCCTTTAAGGCATGTATGATATTGGTATTAATATATTTGCCCATATAACTGGAAAAAGCGTATTTTGAAGTGTAGTCAGGGAGGTGCGCAGCTTCCAGGTAAGCAGAAATATCCTTTTCTTTTATATTTAATGTATTGTAAAAGTATTCTTCCCTAAAGGATTTTTCGATAGATGCCCTATTTGTAAGCATGTTATAAACAAAGGTTCCAATAACCGGTACGTCAAGTAATAATTTAAAGGCCTTCGTCTGCTTCGATGGAATCTGGTTTGAATCATAAAGGTTCTGAGGGTTGATGAAAATCATTTTATCAACTGCTTCCGGGTCGTTGTGGCAAGCCATTAATGTAATGGGTGCGGAATCTCCAGTGGATATTATGTCTGTTTTTTTACCTATGATATTTTTGATAAAATCGATAATAAGCTGTACGTATAGATAATTGGTGTAGGTCATATTCGGTTTATCCGATAGGCCGTATCCCAATAAATCAATGGAGTATACTTCGTGATTCTTCGCCAGCATGTCCGTGATCTTGCTAAATTCATAAATAGAACTTCCTACTTTTAGGTCGTGGATAAGCAGCAAGGGGGAACCTTCACCCTTTTTTGTATAACGTATTTTGCCGAATCTCCATTCGTAATAATTATTCTTCGGATAACGAAGGTGATTTTTGGCGATGTATATGGTATAGTAAACTCTGTTTATGATATGAATTACAACAGTAGCAAGTCCAGACAAAATTAAGAGGTGTTTTAATTTCTGCTTCATATAGTGAACCATGCCCTTCCCATAGTTTTATTTTTGATTTACAGTTTTATTGTATTATATTTGCCAAGTGATTACAAATAAAATTGTTAAAATGTCTTTTCATAGTATTTATTTTATTATATTATATCAATAGTGATTTTTTGAAGCAATCATTTTACAAAATATTAATAAGATGTGGTATAATATAGTTTAGTAAATTTTTGGTATTGTATGGGGACTCTGGATGCTGAATGAATTATATGTAAATTTAAAAGAAATGTATAATGGTTTTTTTAAAGAACAACAAGAATTACAGGATATGCTAGAGAACAATAGGAATCGAATTTCACAGATTAATAATTATTTGCATGAAAATGATGCAGATTTATGGAGAACTGAGAAAATTAATATTGAAAATGATAATCAGTATTATTATCGAAAGATTGATATTTTAGCTGATAGAATAAAAGTTTTAAGTACCGCATTAAATCTTCTTGATAAAATCTCTATTGCTGAATGTGATAAATCAGATAATGATTCGGACAAGCATTTGAAATGTAATCAGAAAAATATTGGCGAACAACGTCAGATTCTGGATATCCAGGAAAAAGAACGTCAGCGTATAGCGCGTGACTTGCACGATACTTCTCTTCAGAATCTTGCTTATTTGGTTCATAAGGTGGAACTTACGTCCATGTATATGGATCAGGATATTATAAAGGCAAAGCTTGAATTGGCTGCCGTAAATAAAAGTTTGAAGTCTGTTATCCAGGATATAAGGAATACTATTTTTGATTTAAGACCTATGATTTTTGACGACTTGGGGTTAAAGACTGCTTTTGAAAAATTAATTTATAAATTCAGAGAATCTTCAAATTATGATATTAGATTTGAAGTAGATGAAATCGAGTGTGACAATTCTTTGGTGTTGATGACGATCTATAGAATTGTTGAGGAATGTGTTAATAATGCTTTGAAGCATTCGGAGGGAAATAAAGTTGCTTTTACACTGAGAAGTGAAAATGGGGGTTGTTCAATTGAGGTTAAGGATAATGGACAAAGCTTTGATTGTAATGAAGCTCTTTCTCCGGAAGAAAGACATTTTGGACTATATATTTTGAAAGAAAGAGTAGAGCTTCTGTCAGGAAGTATAAATATTGATTCCAAGCCGGGCATTGGAACTGCCATACATATATTTATTCCTTTGTTGGAGATGTAAGTATATTATTATTATGTTAGAGAGTGATATTGTGAGAGACTTTCTTCGTCAGTTTTAGTTTTAATTCCGATCGAGCGTCTAATATTTTTAATGGAATTGAGACCAGGGCAGCCAAGGGAAGTCTCCTTCAAGCTTATATTATATGTTTATAAATATTAAGGGGAAAATTTTGTATAAAACTTATGGTTTTTGATGGAGAGACATTATTGTGAGATTATACATTATTATATATGAAATTTTAGGATTTAGTATTTCAAGATTGAAAAGTTCATCCTGAATTGAAAGGAGTAATATTATAAAATGTCAATTAAAGTAATGTTGGTGGATGACCATATTTTGATGAGGGAGGGGATAAAAAATCTTTTGGAGTTCGATGGGAGCATTGAAGTTGTTTCAGAGGCATCGGATGGTGTTGAATGTTTGAGCAATTTAAAGAATATAACTCCTGATATTATTTTGTTAGATATAAATATGCCTGGTAAAAATGGTATTGAAGTACTGACTGAGATCAAGAGGAAAAATATATCTGTGAAAATATTAATGCTGACGGTACATAATGAAGTTGAATATTTGTTAAAGGCGATAGATATTGGAGCTGATGGATATATATTAAAGGATACGGAATCTGCAGAATTAAAACGTGCTATTAATTATATTATCCAAGGTGAGAATTATATACAGCCCAGTTTGATCCCGGCATTGAATTCACGATTAGTCAATAGGGATATGGATAAAGAAAAAATTGATTCCTTGACTAGAAGAGAATTAGAAGTTTTGATTCAAGTATCGAATGGTATGTTTAATAAAGAGATTGCTAACAGCCTAGATATCAGTGAGAGAACTGTTAAAAATCATATATCAAATATTTTTAAGAAGATAGAGGTTAACGATAGAACACAAGCTGCTGTTTTCGCAATTAAAAATAACTTGATACAGCTTTATTAGGATTTGAAATCCGAAAAAGAAGAGTATTTAATGTTTCACGTGAAACATATAGTGCTCTTTTTTAATTATTCCACAAGATAATGTTTCACGTGAAACATAGGAACCCTAGATGTTGTAAAACCTGTCCGTGAAACATTTTTAATAGCGTGAAACATGAGATTAGCTTAAAATTATGTAGATTCTAAATATAAATAATGATATAATCGAACAAGACGATATAATAATATTTAGAAAATCGTTTGGAAAAAACGAAAGGCGAGTAAAAAATGGGAAGAACGATTGCAATTGCAAATCAAAAAGGTGGAGTAGGTAAAACGACGACATCGATTAATTTATCTGCTTCACTTGCGGAGAAAGGAAAAAAAGTATTAGTCATAGATACGGATCCTCAGGGAAATACGACTAGTGGATTTGGCATTAATAAAAATGAACTTGATAATACGGTTTATGAATTAGTACTGGGAGAGTGTTCTATCCAGGAATGTATTATAAAAAATATTGTGCCGGGCGTATCTATTATTCCTTCCAATGTGAATCTAGCGGCGACGGAAATTGAATTAATAGGAGTGGATAAAAAAGAATTTATTCTAAGAAATGAAGTGGATTGGGTTAAGGATCAATACGATTATATTATTATCGATTGCCCCCCTTCCCTCAATATGTTGACGATTAATGCAATGACGACGGCTGATTCAGTATTAGTTCCTATTCAATGTGAATATTACGCATTGGAAGGATTGAGCCAGTTGATACATACAGTTAATTTGGTTAAAGAGAGATTGAATCCTGATCTGGATATAGAAGGAGTTGTCTTTACCATGTATGATTCAAGAACAAATCTATCTATGCAGGTAGTAGAAAATGTTAAAAGCCATTTGAATCAAAACATATATAAGACTGTTATCCCTAGAAATATTCGTTTGGCGGAGGCTCCCAGCTATGGAATGCCGATAAATATGTATGATGCGAAATCGGCAGGCGCTGAAGCTTATATGTTACTTGCGGATGAAGTTATTAATAGAAAGGGTGAATAAATTATGGCGGCGAGAGGATTGGGTAAAGGACTTGATGCTTTAATACCAAGTGGAGTAGATACCAGGGCAAGTAATGCCTCGCAAAAAAAAGAAGTATCTAATAGTGAGAATGGATCAAACGGTAACAGTTCTGAGACATTAGTGAAGATTACTAAGGTTGAACCGAACAGGGAACAGCCAAGAAAGAATTTTGATGAAGATGCGTTATTAGAGTTGGCTGAATCTATAAAGCAATTTGGTTTGCTCCAGCCTATTCTTGTTCAGGATAGAAAGACTTATTATGAAATAATAGCAGGTGAGAGAAGATGGCGCGCCGCGAAGATGGCCGGGTTGAAGGAAGTGCCGGTTATTATAAGAAATCTGACTGAGCAGGAAATAGTTGAAATTTCTTTAATTGAAAACATTCAGAGAGAAGATTTAAACCCTATCGAAGAAGCGTTAGCTTATAAAAGGTTATTGAATGAGTTTAATTTAAAGCAGGATGAGGTGGCAGAAAGGGTATCTAAGAGCAGAACTGCTGTAACGAATTCCATGCGTTTATTAAAGCTTTGTGATGAAGTGCAGCAAATGATTATCACCGATATGATTTCCACTGGACATGCCAGGGCTCTTATTCCGATAGAGGATGAGGAACAGCAGTATACTTTAGCTCAGAAGATTTTCGATGAGAAACTGAGTGTCCGTGATGTGGAAAAGTTGATAAAGGATTTAAATAAGCCGTCCAAGCCGAAAAAGGTTTTATTGACTGATAAAAATCTGGAAGTGGTTTATCAAGATTTAGAAGAAAAATTGAAGCAAGCCCTCAGTACAAAAGTATCCATATCCTCCAAAGGCGAAGGTACAGGAAAAATAGAAATCGAATTCTACAATCATGACGATTTGGAAAAAATTACAGATAAACTAACGCATTAAATAATGATAAACTGAATTGATACCTTTGGTGAAATACGAATGGAGGAAAATAAAATCGTGAAAAGTGAAATATTGAATTATATTGGATTGGGAAGCTTGGATATAGGGTATCTATTTATAGGGATGATAACACTTATCGTTATACTTGCAGTGTTAGTTATTATCCAAATGGTCACTACATCGAAATTGAAGAAAAAATATTCTAAATTCATGCAGGGTAAGGATGCAAAGAATCTGGAAAAGGATATTATCGGATTGTATGAAGATAATAAGTTTGTAAAGGCGGCGGCAGAAAAAAATAGAAAGGATATAAAGAATCTTTACAAGAAATTAGAATCTACCTTTCAAAGGATAGGAATAGTAAAATACGATGCATTCAAGCAAATGGGAGGTCAACTCAGCTTCAGTCTGGCATTGCTTGATGAAAACAACAACGGTTTCGTATTGAACTCCGTTCATAGTACGGAGGGCTGCTATTCTTATACGAAAGAAATAAAAAATGGGCAGTGTTCAATCTTATTGGGGGAGGAAGAAAAACAAGCGCTCGACATAGCAATGGATATGGAGGGTTAATACAGAAGAGGAGTAATATTGATGAAGGTATGTGATATCAGTAATTTGTCCGGTGGAGAGATTTTATCCAGACCAATTATGACGCTGGATTATCAAGTATTATTGGCGGAAGGGACAATTTTACGGAAAGAATATATTGAGAAACTGATTGAGCTGGGATTTAGGGAAGTATACATAAGAGAAGAAATCAATACACAAGAAGTAGTATTGTTAAAAGATGAAATAGAGAATAACTTTAAAGAAAAAGTTAAAACAATTATCGAAAAACATACTTATACTCATAGCAAAGAATTAGTAGAATTGAGTAAAACGGCAGATAATATTATCAAAAACCTTTTAGAGGAAGAAGAGGTAATTGAAAAAATATACGATATTAAGGAAAGAATTGCCGATATTTACGAACACTCAATTACTATTTGTTCTTTAGCAATATTGACCTCTTTAAAAATGAAAATTCCTCAGGACAGAATACACGACATCGGTGTAGCATGTCTACTGCATGATTTGGGTTTGAGATATTTAACAATCGACTATATGAATAAGAAGCTTGAGCAATTATCTGAGCTTGAGTTGTCAGAATATAAGAAACATCCCGTATATGGATATTCTGCTCTGAAGAACGAGCCATGGATTTCCGAACTGGGCAAGAATATTATTTTATATCATCATGAGAGATTGGATGGATCCGGCTATCCGCTCAAGGCTACCGATATTCCGATGGAAGCGAGAATAGTTAATGTCTGTGACGCATTCGATGAAATGATATGCGGTATTGGCTGTGAGAGGATAAAGGTCCACGAGGCTATCGATCACTTAAGGAAAAACAAGGATATTATGTATGACGGTAAAATTATAGATATATTTCTCGAATTTACTGCTGTCTATCCTGCAGGTTCCTACGTTCTCACCAATGAGGGAGAAATAGGCATTGTTTTGAGGCAGAATAAGAATATGCCTGACAAGCCGTTTATTAAAATAATATATGATAATAAAGGTGAAACGGTTCTGCAAGATATAGTGAAGGATTTATCGGTATATGATAATATATATATTGAGAGAGTAATGGAAAATATTAAATAGAAAAGAGGAGCAAGGTAATGATTGACATTAAGTTTTTGAGGGAAAACCCGGAAACAGTAAAGGAAAATATCAAAAAGAAGTTTCAGGACAATAAAATTGCTCTGGTGGATGAAGTAATTGCGCTGGATATGGAAAGCAGAAAGACGCAGCAGGAAGCTGATGATTTAAGGGCGAACCGCAATAAGATTTCCAAAGAAATTGGAACGCTGATGTCCCAAGGAAAGAAGGAAGAGGCGGAATTAAAGAAAGCGGAGGTTGCAGCTGGTGCGAAGCGCCTTGCAGAACTTGAAGAAGTTGAAAAAGGACTGGAAGAAAAGATAACGAAAATAATGATGACTATTCCTAATATTATCGATCCCAGCGTACCTATCGGTAAAGATGATTCGGAAAATGTAGAAATTAAAAAATATGGGGAGGCTGTAATTCCTGATTTTGAAATCCCTTATCATACGGAAATCATGGAGAAGTTAAATGGAATTGATCTGGATAGTGCCAGAAAAGTTGCAGGAAATGGTTTCTATTATTTAATAGGTGATATAGCAAGGCTGCATTCTGCAGTTATCTCCTATGCGAGAGATTTTATGATTGACAGAGGTTTTACTTATTGCATCCCTCCTTTTATGATCCGAAGCAATGTAGTAACGGGAGTTATGAGCTTTGCCGAAATGGAAGCGATGATGTACAAGATCGAGGGTGAGGATCTATATTTAATCGGGACCTCCGAGCATTCTATGATAGGTAAATTTATTGATACTATCGTTCCCGAAGAAGAGCTTCCCAAGACACTCACCAGCTACTCTCCTTGTTTTAGGAAGGAAAAGGGCGCTCATGGGTTGGAGGAACGCGGTGTATATAGAATACATCAATTCGAGAAGCAGGAAATGGTAGTGGTATGTAAGCCTGAGGAATCACCTATGTGGTTTGAAAAGCTGTGGCAGAATACGGTAGATTTATTCCGTTCTATGGATATTCCTGTAAGAACGATCGAATGCTGTTCCGGAGATTTGGCAGACCTGAAGGTAAAGTCTTATGATGTAGAGGCATGGTCACCGAGACAGGAAAAATATTTTGAAGTGGGAAGTTGTTCCAATTTAGGAGATGCACAGGCAAGAAGATTAAAAATTCGTGTAAACGGAGAAAATGGAAAGTACTTCGCGCATACATTAAATAATACGGTAGTCGCTCCGCCGAGAATGCTGATTGCATTTCTGGAGAATAATCTCCAGGAGGACGGTTCCATAAGAATTCCTGAGGTGTTACAGCCTTATATGGGCGGTAAGAAAGTAATTAAATAATGTACAAAAACAGTTTTTGTGCCCCTGCCCCAATGCAATCTGTAGTTTTTGAAAAGAGGTGAAATCTTTGCATAAATATTTAAGGGCAATCGGTTTTAGTAAATTGAAGGATAGAAAAGAACTGCAAAATCTTTTAACCGATATTATTGTAAATACGAATGAACGTTCTTACACATCTAATGGGGAAGATACGATCATAGCAGAATTCCGCAAAGATTTTGCTGAAAATATGGGAATCGCGGTCTGTGGTGAATTCGATAAGGAAGAGAGATATTCGTATGATTATTATTATCCGTATTTGAGAGGAACTGGTGTTACCTCGGAGGAAGATGTATCTGTGGAACGTCATGCCGGTACGGAATCTTACGCAGGAGTGTGTGACGACATTAAAATCGGAGTTTCACTTATATTTTACTTGCAGAACATGATTCCATACGTGAAGGCACAAAACAGCAACAGCCTTCCTGTAAGGGGAACGACACTCACTTTGTCAGGACTTTCTCTCCAAGGAAAGATTATGATGCCAATCATAAAAAATGAAAAGGATAAGAAGATCATTCAAAAGGCATCCAATAACCGAAATTCCTTGATCGCTGCTGCAAGAAAGGGAGACGAAGATGCTATTGAGAGTCTGACGTTAGAGGATATGGACACTTATACCACTATTTCCAAGAGAATCCAGAAAGAGGATGTATTCAGTCTCGTGGACACCTATTTCATGCCCTACGGCGTGGAATGTGACCAGTACTCCGTCTTGGGGGAAATCATAGAATGCCATAAAGTGACCAATAGAATGACCGGGGAGGAAATCCACCAGATGACTGTAAGCTGCAATGATTTGCAATTCGATATCTGTATCAATACGGAGGATCTGTACGGCGAGCCTCAGGTGGGAAGAAGATTCAAGGGAAATATATGGATGCAGGGATTTATTAACTATCCCGAATAGGGTCACTGCATTTAGATTCGCTTCGCGAAGCAGAAATCATCTCCTGAATCACGTTCTTACGCAGCTTAACAGCAAGTGCTAAGCTGCTGTGTGAACAGTAAGTCAATAATAATAGCTTAAGAATAATTTTGAAAAGGGAAGGTTGCCAGAGTTCAATTCTTGTGGTAGAATAATTCGGTAACAGTCCCTTTTCAATAATGTGTTTCCGTAGCTCAGTTGGATAGAGCGACCGCCTCCTAAGCGGTAGGTCGGGTGTTCAAGTCACCTCGGGAACGTTGTAAAAAACCCTGTAATTTCAATAGTTGCAGGGCTCTTTTTTTATCAATAAAAATTATTCAACATACAGCCCATAAAATCTAATAAAAGCATTATAAAAGACTAAGTATGAAACACTTGACAAATCTATAAGCAGGCAATATAATATAACCTACAAATCATATATGAATACAATAAATTAATTTAAAAGGACGGTGACAGAAATGAAAAAGCAAAAAAATTTACTTACCCGCACGGTTGTGACGATCGTATCACTTCTAACTCTTACCAGCCTTGCCGCCTGCGGAAGTTCAGCCTCGACCGTTCCAGGCACTGATTCGAAAGAAGAAAAAACACTGGTAATTGCAGTACCCGATGCCATTAACTTGCTCGAAGCAGGTCAGGAGGGTTCCGTGATTCAGTATTATATTCAGCAGGTAGTTAACGAAGGCCTTGTAGCGATTGGTGAGGATGGGAAAATTCATCCCGCGCTGGCTGAAAGCTGGGAGGATGAGAATTCTACCGTTTGGACATTCAATCTGAGAAAAGATGCCAAGTTCTCCGATGGCTCACCTGTAACGATTGATGATATCGTTTATTCAATTGAGCGCAGCGCCGACCCCGAACAGTCGCCCTCAATCGCTTATTTTTACCCCGAGGGTTTTACCATCGAAAAAGTAGACGAATATACTTTAAAAATCACATTACCCCATGCACAGTCAAACTTTATTTGGTCGATATCAAATAATGGAGGCTTGTTCGTAACAAAAAAGGAATGGGCACAAAATGCGGAAGCAATAGGTTCCGCCAAGGATTTGCTGCTTGGCTCAGGTCCGTATAAAGTATCAGAATTCTCTCCCGGCTCTCATGTGACACTGGAAGCCTCCGATTACTGGTGGGGCGGTACACCCGAGATGAAAAAGGTAAGAATAGATTTTATCCCCGACAGCCAGACCCGTCTTCTTGCGTTCAAGCAGGGTGACGTTGACTTTGCCTTTGATATCCCCGTAAGTCAGATAAGCGACTATCAGTCGGTAGACGGTGCTAAGGTAGAAACTTATAAAGACCGCTCCTATGTCGGTTTGACCTTTGATTTAACCGTAAAACCCTTTGATAACGAGCACATTCGCAAGGCTGTTTCCTACGCAGTTGATTCGCAAGGGATTATCGACAGCATAAAGGACGGTTACCCGGAAAAAGCAACGGCATTCACAGCGCCCGAGCAGTTCGCAACTGTTCTCTCGGCTGATGATGCCCGCAAAAAGTTAAATGCCCTTACGCATTATGATTATAACCTTGAAAAAGCAAAAGAGGAATTCGAGCTCTCAGGCGAAGAACCCTTTTCAACAACGATCTATTATCCCGACAGCAATCAGGATTTAGGTAAGGCTTCCTTAGTGATTGCCGATTCTCTGAAAGAAATAGGAATCACTGTTGATGTTCAGGAAATTCCCCTCGAGCAGTGGCTAAACGAAATGGGTTCGGGCACAAAGGGGATTGACTGGATGGATTACCGCCCGCCAACACTCGACCCAGCCGAAATTGCCGTATGGTTTCTTGATACCACAGGCGAGGGAACAAACCCTGCAAACTGGACAGATGAATCGGTTCAGCCCTATTTTCAGGCTATTTACGAAAAATCTGCTGAAGAAGGACTTGACGATTTGTTAAAGGGCATCGGCATAGCACAGGAACAGGCAATTTATGCTCCCATCTGGTGGGGCGAGGGCGCAATTGCCTACAACAGCTCGATAGAGGTTGATAACTTCAGCTCATACACTTTCCTGTCACAAAACTGGCCCCAAACTTTTACTTTTACTAAATAAAAGTTTATAATGGAAGACAGCATAGGTGTGCGCTTCTTTTGTATGAATATACCATCAATTGACAAGGTCACACACGGTCGGAGAAAGGCAAATTTTTCTTCCTTCCGCGTTAGACCTTTTCAAATGATGGTAATTAGGATGAAAATATTATGAGCAAATTAAGATTTATTACAAAACGGCTGCTTCAGTGTCTTGTTTCCCTGGTGGTGCTGTCTTTTGTTATTTTTTCACTGCTTTATATAGCCCCCGGTGACCCTGCCCGCGCCCTTGTGGGGGCGAAAAAAGTCACTCCCGAGTTGTTAAACCAAATCCGCGAGCAGTACCATTTAAATGATCCCTTTCTTTCCCAGTATACAAGGTGGGTTAAGGATGCTCTTTCGCTTGATTTCGGCAACTCAATAAAGGCGGGATACCCTGTTATCGACTATATAGCCTCCCACGCTGCCGTTACCTTTCAACTCGTTGGGTTATCTTTGCTGTTCAGCATAATAATCGGCGTTGGACTGGGTGTGGTGTCGGCGCGCAGAAAAGGCAGGCTTATTGATAAAATAATCGACATTTCATCTTTAATCGGCACTTGCTCGCCCAGCTTTGCGTTAGGGTTGGTGCTGCTCTATTTTTTTTCCTATAAGTTCGGCATTTTTCCAATGTATGGCATAGGTGATGAGAGTAATCTTATCGATGTTCTGTGGCACTTAGTTTTACCTGCAATCACACTTACGATAGGAGTCGCCGCCTTGCTTATTAAAATAACCCGCTCTGCTATGTTAAAGGAAGTATCCAGTGACTACACCGTATTTATGCGTGCACGGGCAATCCCCACAAAAAAGATAGTGCTCTCTCAGCTTAAAAACGCCTCATCTCCCGTTTTAACAAGCACGGGGCTGGTGCTCGCAAGCCTTTTCGGCTCCACCGTTTTGATTGAAAATGTCTTTGCAATTCCCGGACTTGGCGAGCTGTTAACCAAATCGGTTACCTTCCGAGATGTTCCCGTTGTTCAGTTTATCGCCCTTATGTTGGCGGTAATAATTTGTCTTACATCGGCATTTGTTGATATTTTAGTTTATCTTTTCAATCCAATTACCCACAGAGCACAAAGTGGCAATAAAAAAGCGGCAAAGGGGGAAATTTGATATGAAAAAAACTTTAAAATATGAAAAGTTAAAGATACCTCCTGCCAGAATAATTTTATCAGGCTTGTTTTTGTTTATAATCTTCTTATGGATTATTCTTCCCTCGCTTTTTGCTCCCGATGCCTTAAGTCTGGATATTAATAATACCAAACTGCCCGTCGGCTCAGAAGGTCATCTCCTCGGTACCGATGCATTGGGGCGTGATGTGCTAAAACTTCTCATTGCGGGTGCCGGAAGTGCAATGATAGGACCGGTGTGTATTGCGTTGGGCTCCCTTGTTATAGGACTGGTTCTGGGAAGTACAGCAGGTTGGTTTGGAGGATTTTGGGATAAAATCGTATCAGCTTATGCGGATTTAACTCTTTCTATGCCGTCAATGCTGCTGGCTATTGTTGCGGCTGCCATTATCGGCGGGGGTTACTGGGTAAGCGTTTTGGTTATGATTATTTTGTATTCTCCCTTCGATATCCGTTTGGTACGCTCTGCGGTAATACAGCAAAGTTGCAAACCCTACATCGAATCGGCAAAAATGCTTAATCTAAGTGCTGTTAATATTTTAGCAAAACACATTTTCCCCAATATCGCGATGGTAGTGCTGGTTAATTTCTTTTTAAACATAGCATACGGTTTAATGAGTATGTCGTCCCTGTCATTTCTGGGGCTTGGAGTAGGACCGAAGGAAGCCGATTGGGGACGGCAGCTTTCCGACGGGCGCGAGTTGCTGTCACAGAATCCCGCCGTGTCCCTCTCTGCGGGTATCGTAATAATTTTAACAGCTGTTTCTATTAATCTTATAGGCAGCTATCTTCTTGAAAGGAGCGGTTTAGATGACATTTAATCCAGTACAGCCCTCCGAAAATAAAGTTCAAAAAATAGATGACGAGGCTACAATTAAAATAAGCATCAGCGATCTAAGGGTGCAAATCGGCAGCAGCGAAATACTAAAAGGTATAGATTTTAAGCTGGAAGGTAACGAAAGTGTCGGCATTGTCGGGCAATCGGGTTCGGGCAAAACAATGATGATGCGCTCCCTCATCGGGCTGCTTCCAGATCAGGCAAAGCAGGCGGGAGATTATAGAATAGACGAACAAAAATTTAATCTTAACGCTAGTGAAAGGCAGTGGGGAAAAATAAGGGGCAGCGGCATAGGTATGGTTATGCAAGACCCTTTTACCGCCCTTGATCCTCTAAAAAAGTGCGGCAAACAAATTACGGACGGCGTCCCCAATGATAAAAAGTCTGTCTTTGATATTGTGTCCGCCCTGGAGGAAGTCGGCTTGCCAAAAGAAGTCGCCGACAGATACCCTTTTGAATTATCGGGCGGTCAACGGCAGAGAATAGTAATCGCCGCATCCCTTGCAACCCAGCCCCGTCTGCTGATAGCTGACGAAGCGACCACCGCGTTGGATGTAATAACCCAAAAGGAAATTCTCGACCTTATCGATCATATTCGCAGCGTTCGCACGATGCCTCTAATCATAATCACCCACAATATACGCCTTGCAAAAACAAGATGCGACCGTGTACTGGTTATGGAAAACGGCAAAATTGTAGAAGAAGGCACAGCAAAAAAAATAACCGAACAACCCCGTTCGGAAGCGGCAAAAACACTAATCGAAGCCGACCGTTTTTTGCAGATAAGATCCTTTTCCGAATCTCATTCAGGCGGCGATACCCTGCTTAGAGCAGTTAATTTAAACAAGAGGTTCGGCAGCGTTAATGCACTTATTGATGTTACTATTGACGTACGTGCCGGCGAATGCGTCGGAATAGTAGGGCAGTCAGGATCGGGCAAAACGACATTGGCGCGATGTCTTGTCGGCTTAACCAAGGCTGATTCCGGGTCGGTTAAATATTTCGGAAAGAACCGTACTCAGATAGTCTTCCAAGATCCCTACTCATCGCTTAATCCTGCCCATAAAGTGCGATATATTTTAGAATCTGCGCTGAAAGCATCAAACAGACCGCTTAGCGAGCTTGAAGAATTGATATCTCTAGCCGAAGTACCCGTAGAACTCCTGGATCGAAAGCCTGCCAAATTATCAGGCGGACAGAGACAAAGAGTAGCAATTGCGCATGCCTTAGCTCCCCGTCCCGATTTGTTAATATGCGATGAATCTGTGTCGGCACTGGATGTAGTCGTTCAGAACCAGATACTGAATATGCTCGAAAAGCTCCGTCATGAACGCCACCTTGCCGTGCTCTTTATCACTCATGATTTATCAGTTTTACGTATGATTGCGGAGAGGGTATATGTCATGAATGAGGGGCGTATAGTTGAACACGGCACAGCCCGGAAAATTTTTGAATCGCCAAAAAACGGCTATACAAGGGCATTAATAGAAGCGGCGGCTTTCGGCAGCAGCGAATACACCTTAGGCGAACTCGGACATTTTATATAAATCGTTTAGAAAGTTCTTTTTCGATACAGCTTGTACCCATCAAAGATTTTAGGTATGATTAAGTATAAGAAAAACGGTAAATATAAAAGGGAAAGAGAAAAAGGAGGTATTTTATGGGAAAGAAGCTAACCGATAAAGTAAGCTGGGTAGGAAAAACGGACTGGGAGCTTATGAAGTTCCACGGAGATGAATATTCCACCCGGAGGGGTTCTTCCTACAATTCTTATTTGATCAGAGACCAAAAAAACGTACTGATAGATACGGTATGGCAGCCCTATGACAAAGAGTTCGTAGCCCGATTAAAACAGGAAATCGATTTAAAGAAAATTGACTATATTATTCTAAATCACAGTGAAATCGACCATAGCGGCGCATTGCCCGAATTGATGAGGGAGATTCCTGATACACCCATTTATTGTACGGCGAACGGTGTAAAAATAATAAAGGGTCATTATCACCAGGAATGGAATTTCGTGACTGTTAAGACAGGGGATTCTCTGGATCTTGGTGAAAGCAAGCTGGTTTTCGTGGAAGCGCCCATGCTTCATTGGCCGGACAGCATGATGACTTATATGACCGGAGAAAATATTCTTTTCAGCAACGATGCTTTCGGACAGCATTATGCGACAGAATCTCTGTATAACGATGCTGTGGATGAGGCAGAGCTTTTTGCGGAGGCACTGAAATATTATGCAAATATCCTTACCCCCTTTAGTTCCCTTGTTATGAAGAAAATCAAAGAGGTTTTAGCTCTTAACCTTCCGGTAGATATGATTTGTACAAGCCATGGAGTAATCTGGAAAGATAATCCGGCTCAGGTTATTGAGAACTATCTAAAGTGGGCGGATAACTATCAGGAAAATCAGGTTACGCTCGTATACGATACCATGTGGAATTCTACCCGTAAAATGGCGGAAGCCATAGCAGAGGGCATTCGTCAGACCGATTCTTCCATAACGGTCAAACTGATGAATGCTGCTAAGGAGGACAAGAACGATATTATTACCGAGGTATTCCGCTCCAAAGCCGTTCTTACAGGCTCCTCCACTATTAACAACGGTCTGCTCTTTTCTATGGGCGGTATTCTCGAGATGATGAAGGGACTTAAATTTAAAAATAAAAAAGCCGCAGCTTTTGGAAGCTACGGCTGGAGCGGCGAATCGGTGAAGCAATTGACAAAGTTCCTCGGTGAAGGCGGCTTTGAAGTCGTCAATGACGGCCTGCGCCTGCTCTGGGTGCCGGATGAGGAGGGTATTACCTCATGTGTGGAATATGGCAGACAATTCGCTAAGGCACTTTAATTTATTCCAGTAAATTTCCCATGCTCTTTACGCTTACGGCCAGCGTGGAGGTGTTGTGCAGCAGCGCAGAAGTTGCGGGCTGCAGGATGCCTCCTGCTCCCAGAGCGATCAATCCGGAGTTAAAACCGACGATGAAACGATAGTTCGTGCCGATGCGCTTCATCAGGCTGTCGCTGAGCAGCTTTAAGGTGACCACTCCAAAGAGGTTATCCTCTCCGATAATAATGTCTGCGATCTCCCTGGCAATTTCTGCTCCGTCGCTGATAGCTATTCCTGCGTCTGCGGCAGATAGGGCAGGGGAATCATTGATACCGTCTCCTACCATGATCACCTTTTTCCCTTCTGCTTTCTCTTTTTCTACATATTTCGCTTTGTCTTCAGGAAGAACTTCCGAATAGTATTCGTCTACACCCACCTTTTTCGCGATAGAAGCAGCAGCACGCTCGTTATCTCCGGTCATCATGACTATTTTACTTATTCCGGCTTTTCTCAAGGAATTAATGATTCCCTCAGCCTCTTCTCTCAAAGGGTCCTCTATGCAGATGACTCCTGCCAGCCTATTGTCTATAGCGAGGTACAAGTGAGACTGTTCTCCGGGCAGATTATGAAACTTTTCTATCGTGCCTTCAGGAAGTTTGCAGCCTTCATCCTCAAATACGAAGTGGTGGCTGCCGATAATCGCTTTTTTATCTCCTATAAAAGTAGAAATGCCGTGCGCGACGATATAATCTACCCTGGAGTGTATTTCTTCGTGTTCCAGATTCTTTTCTCTGGCGGCGTTCACCACAGCTTTAGCCATAGAATGAGGAAAATGCTCTTCCATGCATGCAGCCATCCGAAGCAGTTCGTCGGGAGAGTCTCCGTTGAAAGAAACCACGTTGATAACCGAGGGCTGGGCTTTGGTCAGGGTACCGGTCTTATCGAAGACAATGGTATCTGCCTGCGCTATGGCCTCAAGATATTTTCCTCCTTTTACTGTGATATTGTAAAGGCTGGCTTCACGGATAGCCGACAGAACTGATATCGGCATACAAAGTTTCAAGGCGCAGGAAAAGTCTACCATCAGTATTGCCAGTGCCTTTGTCACATTTCTCGTTAAAAGGTAGGTGAGAGCGGTACCGCCCAGAGTATAAGGCACCAGCTTGTCTGCCAGATGAGCGGCTTTGCTTTCCAAAGAAGATTTTAATTTTTCCGATTCTTCAATCATTGTTACTATTTTTTGGAATTTGGTAGTGTTCTTCGTTTCTTTTACCGTAATGGTAAGCTCTCCTTCTTCTACTACAGTTCCCGCATATACATAGCTGTCTTTACATTTTCTTACCGGCACGGATTCTCCGGTAAGGGAAGCTTGATTCACCATCGCGTCTCCCGCAAAAACCTCTCCGTCAAAAGGAACCACATTTCCCATATGGACCAGAACCTTATCTTCCGCTTCGATTTCCGTGGATGGAACCAATATTTCCTGTCCGTTTCTTACGAGCCAGACTTTGTCGATATTAAGAGCCATGCTTCTGGCAAGGTCTCCTACCGACTTTTTATGAGTCCATTCCTCCAGAAGCTCACCAATTCCCAGGAGAAACATAATCGAGCCGGCAGTTTGTATGTCGTTTCGTAAGACAGATACCCCGATAGCTGCGGCATCCAGAACCGATACCTCGACTTTTCCTCTGGAAAGAGATTTTACACCTTCATATATGTATTTTAGCGACTTAATTCCTGTATAGAATACCTTAAGAGGATAAGGAAGAAACAGCTTTCTTCCGTAATAGAAGACTACCATATTGATCAGTCTTTCCTGATATTTGGCATTTAACTCTCTTCCTGAATTTTCTAAAACACTCGGAGGAACCGCTATTTTTTCATAATGGAAATCTTTAAGCGCCCTTATCATATCCTCTCTTGAGCCTACATAGGAAATAGCCGCGCCGCCTGTTCTGTCATATACTCGGGCATAAGTGACATTTTTTAAATTGTGCAGATAATATAGCAGGGTATCTGCTTGTTCATATGTCATTTTATTGGCATGGCCATGAATTCGCATACGACCTTTTATCTCATGTTTAATTATAAACTTCAATGTATTCTCCTTTCAAAAAAACACCTACAGAAGCTCTGTAGGCGTTTATCTGCTTTTACTATTCCGTCGCAGCCCTTAGGTTTATTCTTCGTCGTCGGCAATTTCTTCTCCGGACGTTCTGTCTTCATTTATCTGTTTAGCCTCGGCTAGAATGTCCTCAGCATTCTCCTGAACGGTGGTAACTGTGTTCATCACACATTCCTTTGCCCGTAAAACTGCAGCCGTACAATTTGTATATACTTTCTTTGCATCTTTGCTCGAGAGTATTTTAATACCGGCAGTCCCGAATAAAATTCCAGCCGCAAAAATTCCCGTCTTTTTCGCATCAATTTTTTTAAAGCATTCGAGCATTGTTAAATACCTCCTCTTTCGTAGTTATTTGTGTTCATATCCGGTGTATATTGTCATTATGAGGCAGAAGACCATCGCCCACGCCCAATATTTATGGTGCTTCATTTTTCTTCCTCCTTAGTAAAATAACAAATTATCGGTATCATTATATTATAACGGGGCGAATTAGAGATTTCCAATAGTTTCCTATTATTGATAAATTTTATCATTAATAACTAAAAATTTATTAATTTTCTGACTATTGTCTTACTAATAACTATTATAATAAGAAATTCTCTTATTTTAAGCAATCGAAAGCTTTCCCTTTTCTTTCATTTTATTGCTTTATGTGGTAATATTTAAGTGTAATAAAAATTTAACAAACTTTTAATATAATAGATTACCGTTTACACAGCAGCTTAACACTTGCTGTTAGGCTGCGTAAGAACGTGATTGGGGAGAATTATTACAATGGGTGTAAGATTAAAAAATATGATGAAAAGTTTATTTAGGAAAATCGTTTTTCATTATAAAAAGCATCCAATACTTTTATGTCTGGTTCTTAGCTTTGTTATTTTTACCATTCCGGCTGCCTTGGTTTTTATTTCAGAGATATTAAATCATAGGGTAGATCAGGATGATTTGTACATGTATTTTATTATTTTTATCCTTATTTGGATATTCATTGCGATACCCCTGGTGCTGACGGTAATAAATATGGCTGCCTTGTTTTTTAAAAAGCCCTCTTTGGAGCTTTCGAAAAGCAGCAGGAGGATTGAGGCGCTTACCATCTTTCTTGGAATTGCTTATACAGCCATCTATGCGGGTTCGGGTTTTTCTAATATAACCTTTCATGATTGGTGGATTGAGATCTGGAATTTGGAAAAGCATTCTCCTATTCTTACGGAGGCTCTGCCTACCATAATAGCGATCATCAGTCTTTCTATGCTGGGATATATCATCGTTCGCTATGGCAGGCTGGAAAAACTGCCGCCTTTAGTACTTACCTTCTGTATTGCCGGCATGTATTTGGGAGCGGCACAGTGTGTTCTTTGGATCGTGCAAATATGGGAAATAGAATATGACAGCATATTTTTTAGTTTATTGCCGTTTAATTTTATTCTTATCGTATTTAAAACGATAAAGGAACTTATATTCAGATGGCAGGAACTTCGGGCTGCGGATACAAGTCAGACAAAAGAATCCCTTTCTTTTATCCAGTCATGGCTCATGAATTCATCCAAATGGCCAGTCATCGGACTGATACTTATCCTTCCGCTCCTGGGAATTCTGATTGTAATCCTGATGCTGTTCGGACAGGCGCCGGACAGTTTTATAAAGGCCTGGACAGAGACAGCTGATTGGAGTTTGTCCAA
Organism: Bacillota bacterium; assembly: GCA_023408815.1. GTDB lineage: Bacteria > Bacillota > Clostridia > Lachnospirales > Lachnospiraceae > Kineothrix. The sequence continues at coordinate 54,161 of JAEYJO010000034.1, forward strand.
AAGAATAGCTCCGCAGAACGTTATGCAAGACGAACACTATTTATGTACGGTAGCAGCGGGCGGACATAAGAGGGTGGTGAAGCCTCTGCGGCTTGGGGTGAGGCACGGACACGAGGTCATTGTTAATAGACAGCTTTGCGTTGCAAATGCATTCGAACAGATTCTTGAGGAAAAGGCTCCCCGTCTGCACGGAGTGATAAGAGGTGCTTACGATAGATACGGTTATCCGATTGCTAAGAATATCAAATCGCCGTTTATGGCGGATTTTATCTATTATATTATGAAACCGGCGGAATGGTTTTTTCTGATGATCATTTACCTTTGTGACAGCAAGCCGGAGAATAGAATCGCACTGCAGTATATTCCCAAACCTCATATGAGGATTGAGAAAATAAATTAGTAAATAGTAAGGAAGGGAAGAATTATGAAAAAATTATTGATGTTACCTATAAGTTTGGCTTTGTGCCTCACACTAATAACGGGCTGCGGCAGCCAGACGGGAAGTCCCTCGGAGGTTCAGCCGACGGAAACCTCCGAGGCGGAGAGTCAGGTTTCCGGAGAAGAGACTCAGGAAGAAGAGGACTCTTCCAAGGAGAAGGAAGGGCTTGTTTCCGAAGAGACTGCGGACATATCCGATACGACAGATACAGCGGTTCGGGTCATGGCACTGAAAGGGCCTACGGCTATGGGCTTAGTAGAGCTTATGGATGAAAGCGAATCCGGTGCTGTGAACGGGAACGATTATGAGTTCACCATTGCGGCTTCTGCGGATGAAGTAACTCCCAAGCTGGTTCAGGGAGAGGCGGACATCGCGGCAGTCCCGGCTAATCTGGCTTCGGTGCTTTATAACAATACGGAAGGACAGGTACAGGTGTTGGCTATCAATACCTTAGGGGTGCTTTATATTGTGGATACGGGGGATACGGTACATTCGGCGGCGGATTTGAAAGGAAAAACCATATATGCCAGCGGAAAAGGCGCAACCCCGGAATATGCAATAGACTATATTCTTATGAAAAATGGAATAGACCCGGAAAAAGATGTAACGATAGAATGGAAATCGGAACATGCGGAATGTGTGGCGGCGCTTGCGGCCTCTGAAGATGGAGGTATCGCTCTGCTTCCTCAGCCCTTCGTTACCATAGCGCAGACACAGGATGACAGAATACGTATTGCGCTTGATCTGACAGAGGAGTGGGACAAGCTGCAAAAGGATGAGGAGACGCCCAGTGCCCTCCTTACCGGGGTCGTTGTGGCGAGAACCGATTTCATAGAGGAGCATCCCGAGGCAATAAGTGCTTTTATGGATTCCTATAAGAAATCTGTAGATTACGTAAATGGAAATATGGAGGAAGCAGCAAAGCTTATCGAGAAGTTTGATATCGTTCCTGCCGCTGTAGCACAAAAGGCGCTGCCGTATTGCAATATTACGTTTATCGAAGGAGCGGAAATGAAGGATAAGCTTTCGGGATATCTGAGCGTATTGTTGGAACAGAATGAAAAGTCCGTGGGAGGAGAGATTCCGGCTGATGACTTTTACTATGAAAGACAAGGGAAATAAGTCAAATATAAAAATATGGGCTGTTTTGCTCTGGCTGCTTGTGTGGGAGATAGCGGCGCGTTCTATCGGTCAGGAGATACTTTTGGTATCTCCTGCTGTTGTATTGTTTAAATTTCTGCAATTGTCCTTTACCTTCTCGTTCTGGCAATCCATTGTCTTTTCTCTCTTTCGTATCATCGGAGGATTTTTGTTAGCTTTATGTGCCGGAATGATATTGGCAGCAATCAGCTCCGTAAACACCTTTATTAAGGAACTGATACGACCTCTTATGGCGGTAATAAAAGCAGTGCCCGTAGCATCCTTTATTATCCTCGTATTGATATGGGTGCCTTCCCGCAATTTGTCGGTAGTTATTTCTTTTCTCATGGTATTGCCGGTGGTATATCAAAATATTTTGGGGGGTATAGAGAGTATGGACCGGCAGCTTCTGGAAATGGCTCAGGTCTTTCAAGTACCTTATGGAAGGCGCCTCAGATATATATATCTTTCCCAGATCATGCCCTTTTTTAAGACGGCGGCCTCTCTGTCTCTGGGACTATGCTGGAAGGCGGGGATTGCAGCGGAGGTGATAGGCATTCCGAAGGGCTCTATCGGAGAAAAGTTATATGAAGCGAAGATTTACTTGCAGACCCCTGATTTATTTGCATGGACACTCAGCATTGTCCTTTTGAGTGTGGGTTTCGAGAAAATATTTCTTCTTTTTGTGGATAAGTTGGTTAAAAAGATGGAGAGAGGTTGAAAACCCAAGGAGAGCCATAAGAAATGAATATTGAAATTATTAATGTGTCAAAAAAGTACGGGAAAAAAGAAGTACTTCGTAACTTTTCCATGAAAATAAAAGAGGGAACAGTTACTTCTATTATGGCGCCCTCCGGCGCAGGCAAGACAACGCTTCTCAGAATTCTGGCGGGGCTTGAGAAGGCGGATGAGGGATGCGTCATAGGAATGGAAGACAAAAGGATCGGCATGGTCTTTCAAGAGGACAGGCTTTGTGAGAATCTGAATGCAGTTTCCAATATCCGTCTGGTATGCGATAGGGGGATAACAGTGCGGCAGATCGAGGAGGAACTGCAAATGGTAGGTCTTTCGGGAAGTGAAAGGCAGCCCGTCAGGGAATTATCCGGCGGTATGCGCAGAAGAATCGCTCTGGTACGGGCCTTGCTGTCTTCCTATGATATTTTGATTCTGGATGAGCCTTTTAAAGGGCTGGATGAACACAAAAAAAATGAAGTCATGAGCTATACCTTGGAAAAAAGTATGGGTAAGACGGTTATATTGGTAACCCACGATGAAAATGAAGCGAAATTTATGGATGGAAAAATAATATTTCTGAATTACGGAAATCATGGATAAAATGGATGGTTTTGAAATCTTTTATTCTATAACGAAGCGGAGGAAAGTACATATAATAATATAACTTAAATATTAAGGATATATCTATGTTCTATATCAGCTCCTCAGATAATGTAAAAATAGCAGTATATAATTATGATTGCGGCGGGACTCATACGGTTTTTCTTATTCACGGCTGGCCGCTCTCCCATAAAATCTACGAATATCAGGTAGAAAGATTAATTGCCTGTGGCTATCGGGTAGTGACACTTGACTTAAGAGGCTTTGGCAACTCCGATGCTCCGGCCTGCGGTTATTCCTATGATCGGATGGCAGCGGATATTTATGGAATTATTACGACGCTGCGCCTTACGGATATTGTCTTGACAGGATTCTCCATGGGTGGAGCAATCGCCTTACGGTACATGAACATATATCAGGGATACGGAGTAAAGCAGTTGATTCTGTTAGCGGCAGCGGCTCCTTCATGGACGCAGCGCCCCGGTTATCCTTATGGACTTACGAGAAGTTATGTGGATGGATTAATTGAGCAGGTATGTACCGACAGGCCGAAGCTTGCTTATGAATTTACTCATAACCAGTTATTTGCGTGTCCTCAAAGCGAGGCAGCTAAAAATTGGTTTGAGGATATAGCGCTTTCCGCATCGGGAATCGGTACTTTAAAAACAGCAATTTCCCTTCGGGATGAGGACGGGAGAAAGGATCTGGCAGCAGTATCGGTACCTACTGCAATAATACATGGTGCCAAAGATATTGTTGTATCCAATGACCTCGTGAGAATTCAGCATATGAGCATTCGAGGTTCCAAGCTGTATACTCTTGAAAATAGCGGGCACGGAATCATGTATGATGAATTGGACAAATTTAACCGGATATTTATTAATGTTATTGAGGAGTTGCATCCAGCTTGACATTTGTATTAAAAGTATTCAAAATAAAAGAAATGGACATCTTAGGATTAGGACTGTTTTGCAAAGGAAAAGGTATTTGACATGAATTATATAGTGTTTGATTTAGAGTGGAATCAAAGCAATACCGGAAAAGATGAAGAAGTAAAAACCGTCCCTTTTGAAATTATAGAAATTGGCGCTTTGAAACTGAACGACAATTTTGAAATTACCGGGGAGTTCAACCGGTTGATAAAGCCTCAGATATATCATGAAATGCACCATATTACGAAGAAATTGATACATTTGCAGATAGAAGAGCTGGAAAACGAGAGTTTTTTTATTGAGGTCATACATGATTTTCTCACATGGTGCGGAACGGATTATATGTTTTGTACTTGGGGGCCTTTGGATTTGACGGAACTTCAACGGAATATGCGCTATTACGATATGCCGCTGCTTTCGGACAGGCCGCTGAAATTTTATGACGTGCAAAAGTTATTCAGCATCGGCTTCGAAGACAAGAAGTCCAGAAGAACCTTGGAGTATGCTATCGATTTTCTGAATATAGGAAAGGACATTCCCTTTCACAGAGCTTTCAGCGATGCATATTATACTGCAAAAGTACTGGCACATATCAACAGGGAACTGCTCAGCAATTTTTCATTTGATGTTTTTGTGGCACCGGCGAGCAAGAAAGAAGAAGTGTATGCGGTGTTTGATAATTATACGAAGTACATTTCCAGAGAATTTGACAGCAAGCAGGATGTGCTGGATGACAGGGAAATTATGAGTACCAAGTGCTATCTTTGCCGGAAGAATATCAAGCGCAAAATTAAGTGGTTTACTCCTAACGGAAAGCATTACTACAGTGTTGGATATTGCAACAATCACGGTTTCATGAAAGCCAAAGTACGTATCAAGAAATCGGAGAGCGATAAGGTATATGCTATAAAGACCACGAAATTTATATCAGAAGAGGATGTACTCGAAATCAAAGAGAAGCAGGGACGGGCGAGACAGCAGAAAAAAGAAAGAAATAAGTACGGAAGGTAAACAAAATATAGTTCATTCGCAACACGCTCTCGCTTGGATGAAGTACGTAGTGGTACATAAGACCCTAAAATACAGGGCCTAAGTACCATCGACTTCATACAGTTGCTCATTGAACTATGTTCTGTATCACTATAGCCAAGTCTGTGTATGTGCAAATTGCCGAAGCTTCTAAAAATCAAAATCTTTGTATTGGGAGCGCATTCTATCCTTTCGTCTGCTTTTTCTCCGCAGGCGATTTCTGCGTCTTTTGGCGAAACTGTAATTCTGTATGACAGATTTCACTATGAATAAGAGAATTAATACGCCCGCCACGATAAGAATAAAGGATAGGACTCTTTTCACATTGACAAATATAACATTCTCCTGAGGATCCTCACTGTCTGCTTCCGTCGCGTCGGAAGCGGTGCCTTCTATGGAGGTGTCGAAATCGTAAGAGGATTCCGTGTTAAGAGCGATATCTACAGTCGCGTTTCCTACGTATACGCCGTTATAAGTATAATCGATTTTAGCAATCTGGCTGTCGCTCTCGACATCATAAGAAATAGAAGATTGTGTATCCTGGAAGACTGCCGTCTTCGGGAGTACGATATAGCTGTCCTTGTTGAGGGACAGAACCGGTTTGGAATTGCCGAAGATGTCGTTGTCTGTCTGGAAAAAATCGGCGTTGTTTATGTCATAGTTTGTTTCGTTCTCCGATACATTGACGATTTCAAAATTGCTGAAGCCGTATTGAAACAAATCTACCGTATCTGTAAACTGTTTGGGGGACTCCTCCTTCATAATAACACAGATGAGCTTCATGCCGTTCCGCTCCGCACAGCTTACCAGAGTCTGTCTGGCGTTATCTGTATAACCGGTCTTGCCGCCGATGATCCCTTCACAGGGATATTCGTTATTCACGATCTTATGGTGCGTGCGAAGGATGAAGTCGTCGGGCTGGGTGGCGGTAGGCTCGAAATGATAAGAAGGCATACCTGATATTTTTGCCAGGAGTTCGTTCTTGTAAAAAGCCCGGGCGATGGTGGCGAGATCATAAGCGGAAGTATAGTGGTCGTCGTCGTGCAGGCCGTTAGCGTTGACGAAATGAGAATCGGTACAGCCGAGCTCTTTGGCCTTTTCATTCATCATTTCTGCAAAGCCCTCTATGCTGCCGCCCACATGCTCCGCAACCGCATTGGCAACCTCATTGGCTGACCCGATAAGGATTCCGTATAAGCATTCCTCCATAGTAATAGACTGTCCTTCGTCCATACCCATATTCGAGCTTCCTCTGGGAATGGAGAAAACGGCGTTGCGGGAGAAGGTGACCATTTCGTCCAGAGAGGAATTCTCCGCTGCTATCAAGCAGGTAAGAATCTTGGTAGTGCTGGCAGGATATAATTGCTCATGAATGTTCTTGCTGTATAGGATTGTTCCCGTATTAGCTTCCATGACAATGGCCGATTCGGCGCCGATTTGAGGACCTGCGGGCCAGTTCTCTATTTCGTTGGACTGGATGGGAAGGGTTTTTCTATTCTCCATGGCCTGAGTAAGCTCGTCCAGACTGGCTGCCTGTACATATGCAGTATCTGCTGCAAAAGCGGAGGAAAATATGGCGGCCGACAGAGTAAAAAGACAGAGGTTTTTCTTTAATTTATGAAAATAAAAAGGCTTTTTCTTCAGCCTGAAATGATTAAAAGACATAAAATGACACTCCTATTCAAAATTTAAACATTATTCTAATAATACACTATTTTATCTAAAAACCAAATATAATTACAAAAAAATAATAATATTTAATAAATAAATCATCGCGTCCGGTTGGGGCTTTTCATTTATCGCTTTGTGGTGTAAAATGAAGCATAAGAAAATTAAGGAGCAGCTTTATGCGTTTACGGAATATATCAGGCTCGAGAGAAATTATCGGTGAAAGCGGATTCGTCATTAGGGAGCCGGAGAAGCAAAAGGGAAGCTGGCGGAATGTCTTTGGTAATGACCAGCCCATACACATCGAAATAGGAATGGGAAAAGGGCGTTTTATCATGGATATGGCGAAGGCTCATCCGGACATTAATTATATCGGGATCGAAAAATATTCCAGCGTTTTGCTGCGGGCAATACAAAAGATGGAGCAGGAGGAAGCTCTGCCAAATATTCGTTTTGTGCGGATGGATGCCGAGACCATTACGGAGGTTTTCGGGGAAAAGGAGGTGGAAAGGATTTATCTCAATTTTTCCGACCCGTGGCCCAAGGACAGACACGCTAAGCGCCGTCTGCCGTCTAAGGAATTCCTCGCGCGCTATGATAAGATACTGACAAAGGAAGGGCATCTGGAATTCAAGACGGACAATAAGGATTTATTCCTATTCGCCTTGGAGGAGTTGGAAAACGCCGGCTGGATAGCAGAGAAGGTGACCTACGACCTGCACCGGGACGAGGAGATGATGCGGGGAAATATAATGACCGAATATGAAGATAAATTTTCTTCTTTAGGTAATCCTATTTATAAATATATTATTGTGAGATAGAAAGAGAGGTTTTATATGGAATACAAATTTACAACGGCAAATTTTGAGGAAGAGGTCCTGAAATCGGATGTTCCGGTATTGGTGGATTTTTTTGCAGATTGGTGCGGACCTTGTAAGATGATGGCTCCTGTTGTGGAGGAGCTTGCGAAAGAGCTGGAAGGGAAGGTAAAGATAGGTAAGTGCAATGTGGACGAGGAAATGGAGGTAGCACAGAAATATCGAGTGATGTCCATACCTACGTTTATCATATTTAAAGGGGGAGAAGCAGTAAGCGTAACCGTCGGAGGTGTATCGAAGGCGGATTTAGAGAATAAGCTGCAAGAGGCGCTGACGAAGTAATTGAAGTTTTAAAGGTTAAGAACACTCGCTCAGCGGGTGTTTCTTGTTGTTTTCAGCCGGCAGGAAAGGCGTGGATTATTTTAATGAGTGAGCATAGAAAAAAACGTGTGAGGTACAACAAGAAGCATGTAGCGGTGGTGGCCGGATCGGGAGCCGCCCTCCTTCTTGTGCTGGTACTTGCTGTTATTTTGGTAAAGTCCGTATTTTTTGGAGAGAAAAAGGAGGATACGGAAGTGGCCGCCGTTCAGGTACTTGAGGAAACCCAGGAGCCGGCCGAAGAGGAGCCCCTGGAGGAGGCGGAAGGAGAAGCTGATGCGGAGACAGAAGAATTGCATGTAGTCGCCGATGTAGCGGAGATGGACGATGATGAAGACCCTCAGGAAGCGGAAAGCATAGGTGAGGACGGTGCAGGAGCAGCGTCGGATATAAGCGCGGTTATTAAAGGGGCCAATGAAACCGGAGAGGTTTCCTATGGCATCGACGTGGCCAAATGGCAGGGAACCATAGACTGGGAGCAAGTAGCCGACTCCGGCGTAGAATTCGCTATTATCCGTGTGGGCTACCGTACCCAGAAAACGGGAATCATTATGGAGGACCCTCTAGCAAAATATAATATGCAGCAGGCTAAAGAAGCAGGGCTTAAATTAGGCGTTTATTTTTTCTCAACAGCGATAACGCAGGAAGAGGCCAGAGAGGAAGCTGCGTGGGTAACGAGCTTCATCGCCCAGTATCCCATCACCTATCCGGTAGTTTATAATTGCGAAGGTTTCCAGTCTTCTGAAAGCAGGCAGTACGGCTTGGAAAAAAGCGTGAGAAGCGACTGCGCAGCCGCATTCCTGGATTATATACAGAGCAAGGGATATACTCCTATGTTCTACGCAGCGAAAAATGAGATGCAGGGAAATATGCTGTGGGATACGGATGAAATAAGCAGTAAGTATAAGATATGGGTATCTCAGTATCCTGAGCTTCCTTATCCTCAGACCGCCTCGTCCAGTTACAGCGGCACTCATGCTATGTGGCAGTACACCAGTCAGGGCACGGTGTCCGGCGTTCCAAAGGGCGTGGACATGAATGTGGCTTATTTCAGCTATAGTCAGGCGGCGGAGGCTGTGGATGACACTCCTTATGAAGCGGTAGAGGCAGATCCGGAGGCACTGCTGGATATGACGGAAGTAAATGAGCAGGTAACCGCGAAAATAGAGACAAATCTCCGTTCGCTACCGAGTACAGCCAGCGGAGATACAATCGTGGGAAAACTGAAGAACAAAGAGGTGGTAACGAGAACCGGCATTTCTCCCAGCGGATGGTCGAGGCTTGAGTATAATGGGCAAAAGGTATATGCGGTGAGCAGCTATCTGACCACGGAGCTGGAATATGAGGCTCCGGCAGCAGCAGTACAGCCATCCTCCATTTACCAGCCGGTGAACGAGACGGTGACGGCTAAGAAGGTGACTAATCTAAGGAACGCAGCCAGTTCGGCAAGTGATGACACGATAGTGGCGGTGCTCCAAAACGGAGAAACGATAACGCGCACCGGAATCGGAAGCAACGGCTGGTCACAGGTAGATTATAACGGACAGACCTTGTATGCCATCAGCAGCTATCTGACTACCGATTTAGGATATGTACAGACGACTCCCGATACTTCGGTCTATACCGATGTCAACGAGCAGGTGACACCGAAGATCGAATGTAATCTCCGTACGGAACCGAGTACGGCAAACGAAGGTACGGTAGTGGCAACGATAAGGAATGGGGATGTTGTGACCAGAACAGGAATTAACCCGAATACGGGGTGGTCAAGACTCGACTATAACGGACAGACAGTATATGCGGTGAGCAGCTATCTGACACCGGTGCAGTAAAAAGATAATTATTCATAATATTTGAGTTACGAACAAAGGAGCATTTGAATGTACAAATGCTCCTTTCAGACCGTAGACAAAGCGGAGTTAGGATGCAAATCCTAACTCTATTTTTCTTATCCATTGAGGGATTTTATATATTTGTGACCAGAAACCTGAATCAGTACCGTTCACGAGTCCTTTTCTTTC
>JAEYJO010000036.1 GCA_023408815.1 Bacillota bacterium
CGTTTTAACCCCTATGGAAAAATACGAAATATACTTACAGGCGGCGTAAAAAACTGCCAGCAGGCATTACCTACTGGCAGAAAAGTTTTTATTTTTTTAATTGTCTACTTGACGGGGAGCAGTTCAAAAGAATAACTGCTTTTTTGATGTTATCATATAAAAAATGCACAAAAATATAGTGAAAAATTTATATAATTCAGAAAAATGAAACCGGTTACAAAAAAAGCATTGACTATGAATCGCATAAAGAGTAAAATGTGAACATAAATATTAATTGAAACCGATTTCAAATAGTAAAAGTGACCAATCCGAGTGCGCAATTTCACTTCGTGAAATGTGAATATTTATGTCGGACACAGACGGATAAAAAGGTCAGTATGGGAGGAGAAAATGGCTAAAGCATTAAAAGTGGCAGAGGATGCGCAGGTAATAAATGTAACTGCGCCAAAAATATCTTTCTGGAAAAATGTAAAGAAGTCGAGAATTCTGCTTCTTATGTGCTTACCGGCAATCTTATTCTTTTTCTTTTTTTGCTACATGCCTATGCCGGGAATCTGGGTAGCATTTGTGAAGTACAACTACAGAGACGGCATCTTCGGAAGCGAATTCGTAGGGCTTCGGAATTTCGAATTTCTGGCGACGTCGGGAAAGCTGTTTATCCTGACAAGAAATACAGTCCTGTATAATATGGCATTTATTCTTTTGGGAAATGCCCTGGCAGTGTTTGTAGCGATTCTGCTCAATGAAATGAGGGGAAAATGGTTTAAGAAGATTTCTCAGACGATTATGTTTCTTCCCTATTTCATTTCTCAGGTATTGGTAGGCATTCTGGTATTTAACCTGCTGAACTACGATACCGGATTTGTCAATGGAATTCTTACCAGTCTGGGATTGGAAAGGTGGCAGCCTTATGCAAACGCTAATTCATGGCCGCCGTTATTGATAGTGATTTATCTGTGGCAGCAGACGGGTTATAATTCGGTAGTTTACTTTGCGGCTATTATGGGCATCGATTCGGAGATGATCGAAGCGGCAAAGGTAGATGGTGCAAATGGTTTCCAGAAGATCAGGTACATTATTTTACCGAGTCTGAAGCCTACAATCATAATTTTGCTGCTGTTTGCGCTTGGCGGTATTGTGAAAGGTAACTTTGGCCTGTTCTATAACGTAATAGGTAAAAATCCATTGCTGTATGGTACGACCGATATTATAGAAACTTATGTATATCGTGCGACCATGACAGATTTCAACTTCTCTACTGCTTCCGCAGTCGGTTTGTATCAGTCGATTATTGGATTTATCATCGTCGTGACAGTGAACTGGATCGTGAAAAAAGTAGAACCGGATTATTCCCTATTCTAATAAGAACTTGTCCAGGCAGAAATGGAGGCACACTATGGCAAAACAAGACGCAGATTTGATGGATTCAGGCGCTAAGGTGAAACTTGGTGCATCGGATATGATAATCAGAGGATTCGGATATGCATTTATTGCATTTTATGCGCTCTGCTGCATTGTCCCGTTCATAATAATTATTAGTACATCCTTTACCAGTGAAGCGGTGATTCGTTCGGAAGGTGTACAGATAATCCCCAAGGCGATCAGCATGGAAGCCTATTCCATGATTACGAAAAGCGGCGGTATATGGAAATCTTACATATTGACCATTCTGCTGACATTTTTTGGTACCGGAATCGGATTATCCATTATTTCCATGACAGGGTACGCTCTGCAGAGAAAAGATTTTCCTTTCAGAAATGTGATTTCTTTTTATATTTACTTCACCAGCCTGTTTTCAGCAGGACTTGCGCCGTATTATCTGCTGATGACACAGACCTATCATCTGAAGGACAGTTATCTGGCAGTCTTATTTCCGCTATTGATGACACCGTGGCTGATTATCCTGATGAAGAACTTTGTAAAGGCGATTCCGCATGAAATTACAGAGTCAGGCAAAATTGACGGTGCAGGAGATATGAAGATCTTTACCGCATTGATTTTACCTATGCTGAAACCCGCATTGGCAACGATTGGATTGTTCCTTGCACTTGGATATTGGAATGAATGGTATCAGTCATCTCTGTTTCTCAGCTCTAAGGTGGAGATCAAACCGCTCCAGTATACCTTATACGAAATCGTAAACAGAACGGATGCGCTGAAGAATTCGGTTGCGGGACAGTTTATCAATTTGGGAGATATCCCTCAGGAGAGTGTTAAGATGGCCAACGCGGTGCTGGCCACCGGACCGATCATACTGTTATATCCCTTTGTACAGAAATACTTCATCAGCGGCATTACCGTAGGTGCCGTAAAAGGCTGAGAACCAGGAACTTATTACCGGATTGTTACTCTGGCAGTCCAGAGACAATATAGATGATGCGATAGCATTTCCCAAAAAAGGAGGAAAGAACATGAAAAAGAAACTAGTTGCATTATTACTTGCAGCCTCGATGGTTACTGGTCTCGCAGGCTGTGGAAGCTCTTCTGATTCCGCAAGTACCGCCTCGGATTCTACCGGCACTACTTCTGAAAGCAAGGATGAAAGCGCAGCGGCCGGAGAAGAAACGGCAGCTGCGGATATCGATACCTCGGAACATGTAGTCATTACATATATGACCACGGGTGAGCCCCCTTCCGGTACGAAGGATAAGTTCGATGAGATGATGGTAGAGCTTAATGCGATACTGAACGAAAAAATAAATGCAGAGTTACAGATTTACTTTATCCCATGGACGGATTATCTTTCAAATTACAACCTGACATTGGCATCCATGGACGGCACTGTGGATCTGGTTGGTACGGCATCTGACTGGCTGGACGCATGGCCGAACGCGAAGAACGGAGCATTCCTGGAATTATCGGAAGACATGTTAAAAACCTATGCTCCGCAGACATGGGAAAGCGTGCCTGCTGAAAATTGGGATTTGTGTAAATACAACGGTGATATTTATCTGATGCCCGAAGACAACTATGCACAGTGGACCAATCATGGATATATTTATCGTTTGGACTATGCGAAGGAAGCCGGACTTGCGGATGGCGTTCATAGCTGGGCCGATTTAACAGAATATTTCCGTTATGTAAAGGAAGCATATCCTGACATTATTCCCTGGGATTCCGACGGCACACAGTATGCGACAATGGCAGGCGGTTATATCCAGTCCAACAGCAATTATGTGTCTATTGACGGATTGAATTCCGGCGCAATGTGGGGAGGCACAAAAGATGATCTCTATACGATATATTCTCCTTATGTAACAGAAACGGATCTGCTGGTTGAATATGCCAAGATGATGAAGGAATGGGATGAGATCGGCGTATGGAAGACGGACGTACTGAACAATACGGTTTCAACTAACCGCGATGATTACAGGATCGGACGTGTTGCGGCAGAGCAGCATCATACTCAGACTTGGACGGACTTGGTAAGCCACACTCCGGCAAATACTATTTATGCCGACGATCCCGATGCGGAGACAGGTTTCTTCTACTTTGGCGAGGAAAGTCAGAATGTAGTAGCATTATCTATTACGCATGGCGCTATGGCAGTTTCCGCAGGCAGCAAGAATCCTGAAAGGGCGCTGATGGTTTATGATTTGCTGAGAAATGATCCTGACTGCTACAAGCTTCTTTGCTACGGCATACAGGGAGTCTCATGGGATTTAGATGAAAGCGGACTTCGTATTCTTCCTGAAGGATATAATCAAGATACCGATAATATTAACGGAACGACCAACTACTGGTGGGGACGTAACGATGATCTGGAGATCAGGGATGCCAGCAGGAACTGGGATGAGATCGATAAGCTGTACGCGGAATATGATAAAATCAAAATAGAGTATCCGTATGGACAGTTTGTAGCGGATGTAGACCTTATTCAGTCCCAGATCAATAATATAAATGAAATCCATACGAATTATATGAAACAGATTGCTTTCGGTAAATATACGGGAACAGCAGAAGATATTGTAGCTGAATATCAGGCGGCTTTGGAAGCGGCCGGTATCAATGAAGTTACGGCACAGTTACAGACACAGTTTGACGAGCTTTATAAATAAGTTATGAGCTTTTAAATGGAAATAGCTATATTTGTAGTACAGAGAGGAGTGCTGCCGCCTAAGAGGCGGCAGTACTTTTGTGGTGCGCCCGGCGGGCGCACGTTTCAACGGGTGAAAGTCCCGAGTCCGCCCGGTAGTGGGAAGGACATAGCCAATGGCAAGGGTGTCGTGGGTGACTGCGAATCTGAAGGAAGCCGGATGGCAAAT
>JAEYJO010000017.1 GCA_023408815.1 Bacillota bacterium
GAACGGCCTCCGCCCCGGTAGTCCCGAAAGCCGTATTTGGTATCGTAATTAAGATCCGCATGCCCCGGGCGGTAATACCCGGCAATCTCATTGTAATCGGCAGTATGGTGATCCTTGTTATAGACAACGAGCGAAATGGAAGTCCCTGTAGTCTTTCCGTCAAAAACCCCCGATAGAATTTCCACGGTATCGGATTCACCCCGCTTTGTGGTGTATCTGGATTGTCCGGGTTTTCTTCTGTCAAGATACACCTGGATATCCTCCTCCGAAAGAGAAAGGCCGGCAGGACAGCCGTCAACAATAACGCCCAGACCTTTGCCGTGGGATTCTCCCCAGGTGGTTATTTTAAATATATTGCCGAATGATGAACCAAACATAAAACATCTCCTTTGTATTATATATTATACACTAAAACTTCTCTAACCTTAGGGAAGTTGTTTGGTATTTTGCCCTAATATTTTTATTGATATAATGTCAATATAGTAATAATAAACAACTCTATTTAAACTAAGAGGTTAAGATAAATGAATAATTTAAGTAAAAGAGAAGTGGATTTTATCTACCTGCTTCTTGGAGAAAGTGAATATCAGCCTATTTCATATTATGCTAAAAAATTGAATGTTTCAACTAAAACATTGCAGTCTGATTTAAAAAATATAAGAAATTATATGAAAAGGTATGAAATAAAAATAGATGCGCGGCCGGGCAAAGGCCTTTTGACTTGTGCAAAAAAAGAAGACAGCGAAAAGTTATTGAATGAAATAAGCCTGAAGATACCAAAGGCAGGAGAAGAATCGTCTACGGAAAGAAGAGAATTGATTTTAAAAGATATGCTTCTTAAAACGAATGAGATGACCTCCATACAAAAGCTTTCCGACATGTATTATGTAGGAAAAACCAGCATTGTCAACGACATGAAATATATAGGGGAATGGATTCAGAAATATAATCTCACTTTTAAGAAGACAAAAGAGGGGACTTGTATTAACGGGAGCGAAACGGATATCAGGAAAGCGATTGCCGGCATTGCTATCCGCGAAAATACGAGAAATGGACTGCTTGAATTATTCCAAAAGGAGGATATTGATTTTATCGAGAAGCTCCTTTCTGATATCGGAAAAAAGAATCTGGATATCGGTGATATCTATTACGCAAATTTGCTGACACATATTTTGATCTGTATTAAAAGGGTCAGGGAAAATATCCATATTGATGATAACGAAGAAAGCAGAATGATTCATGTCCATACACTGGAGCAATATGGAAAGGCGAAAGAAATAGCAGGAAAAATCAATGAGCATTACAACATTCAGATAGGGGAAGGAGAAACCTACTATATTTATCAGTATTTTATTTCTTCCGGTTTCCAAGGAAGAGAGATAAAGGAAGGCAGGGAGCGGGGAAATGACGATAAGTGTACAGAATTTGCCAGCAAACTGACCAAACGCCTGTCGGAGAAATTTGGAATACGTTTTGAACAGGATACGGATATGATGCAAGGCCTTATCCTTCATATAAGACCAATGTTAAATCGATTGGAATACAACATCCAGATACAGAACCTGCTGAAGGAAGAAATAGGCAGACAATACCCGCAAATGGTTGCACAATGCGGCGAGGTACTGAAAGAGCTGGCAAAGGAATATGGATTGCCTGAAATCAGCAGCGACGAGGTGGTCAATATAGCTATTTATTATCAGACTATGCTGGAAAAAAAGGCAATGAGAAAAAGGGTGCTTGTAGTTTGTCACAGCGGATACGGAACATCGCAGCTCCTGGCAGCTAAATTAAAAAATGAGTTTGCTTTTATTCAGATTGCGGATGTTGTTTCCGGCAGAAAAGTGAAAGATATGGATCTGACCGGCATTGATTATATCATAGCGACCGTACCGATTGAAAGGGATGATGTACCTTATATCATAGTTTCTTCGCTGCTGTCTGAGCAGGATATTAAAGCGATCAGAAACAGTTTCATGAATAGGGAACAAAATGAAGGGGAATAGGGTGGTATATGGATATACGGGAAATTTTACTGGAAGAAAATATACAATTGAATTCAGATGCCGACACGAAAGAGCAGGCGTTGAAGGTAATGGCCCAAATGCTCTTTCGAAGCGGAAAGATTGAAAATGCTGATATATTTTTACACGATGTATGGGAACGGGAAAAAATGGGATTCACCGGGGCCGGCAATAAAATAGCTATTCCTCATGGAATATCTACACAGGTGAAAAAGGTAGCAGTCTCTATTGTAAGGACCAAAAGAGATATTTTCTGGGAATCAGAACAGGAAAATATTCCAAAAGAAGCAAAAATGGTGCAGTTCATAGTTCTTTTTGCAGTTCCCGGGGGGCCGCCTAAGACCGGGGAAATTAAATATATAGAAGCTTTAAAGGCTGTTTGCCGGAAGCTGGCAGACCGTCAGGCGACAGAAGAATTGCTGAAGGTGCAGGAAGCATCGCAAATAATCGAAATCATAAATAATGATAAATAATAAACATACAGAAAGGAGAAGGAATGGTTGAAGTAATCGTAGTATCTCATGGCAGTTATGCGAAGTCGCTGGTAGAAAGCAGTGAACTTATCATGGGTGAACAGGAGCAAGTGCATGCTTTTGGATTTTTTCTGGGAGAAAATGTGGAAGCACTGCGGGAAAAGGTGGAGCAGAAAATCAAGGAAATCAGAGAGGAGGATCAAAATAAGGAAATTTTGATCTTGACGGATATGAGGTCGGGAAGTCCTTTTAATGCGGTAACTCTGCTTATGCAAAACTATAGCTTTTACCATATCGCAGGAATAAATCTTCCGATTTTCCTTGAAATTCTGGGAACGAGAGAATTCCAAAAGGCGCAGGAATTGAAAGACATGGTAATGTCTATTGGCAGAGATACCATTGTAGATGTGAACAAAATGATGGAGGATTAGTGTGATGAAAAATATCGTGCTTTGCAGAATTGATGACAGGCTTATTCATGGACAGGTTGTGACATCCTGGGTCAAACAGACAGGCGGAAATAAGATTATCGTAGTGGATGATGCTCTGACAAAAGATATATTTATGCAGAAAATATTAAAAGCGGCGGCGCCTCCTGATGTGACAGTGGAGGTCTTGGGCACGCTCGATGCAACGGATGTATTAAAGGAAGATGCGGGGAACGGGGAAAAGGTTATCATTCTTGTGAAAGTACCGCAGATTCTGGAAAATTTAATAAAAGGAGGTGTAGCATTACCTAAAATTATTTTGGGGGGAATGGGAGCCAAAGAAGGAAGGAAAAAGTTTAACAGAAATGTTTCCGTCAGCAGCGAGGAAGCGGAATCTATGAAAAGAATCATAGAATCAGGAACAGAAATCCTCTATCAGTTGGTTCCTACGGAAACCCCGACGGATGTACGCAAACTATTATCAGAATAACATGATAAGGGAAAAGGAGAAGGTAGAATATGAGTGTATTTCAAGCAATGCTATTGGGAGTTTTGTATTATTTGGGAAATAGTTCTATAGTAGCGGGACCGGTGGGTTATTATACCATTTACAGACCGCTCATCGGAGGCTTTCTGACAGGACTTGTATTGGGAGATCCTGTGACAGGAGTTATCGTAGGTGCAACCATTAATTTAATGTATATCGGTTTTATATCCGCAGGCGGTGCCCTGCCCGGTGATATGTGCCTTGCAGGTATTTTGGGCGCGGCGCTTGCTATCACGGGAGGCCTCGATACAGAAGCGGCTTTGGCGATTGCGGTTCCGATAGGTTTGATCGGCACACTGCTTTGGTTCGGAAGGCTGACACTGGATTCTTTCTTCGCGCACTTGGCGGACAAGTATGTGGAAAAAGGAGAATCGGGAAAAATATGGATTGCCAGCGTGCTGCTGCCACAGTCTATGCTGTTTGTCATGACCGCTATCCCGTGTTTTCTGGCAGCATATTTTGGAGCCGGATATATTCAGGGAGCAATTAATGCGCTGGGCGGAATGGTACTGGGAGTGCTGATTATTATCGGAGGTATGATGCCTGCGCTCGGTATCGGTCTGACATTATTATACATATTTAAAGGAGAAGCAAGAATATTTTTCTTCGTGGGCTTTCTACTGGCGGTTTATTTTGGACTGAGTATGATTGCTGTCGGTTTCCTGGCACTTTGCAGTGCAGTTGTTTATACACAGCTTAGAAATGCAAAAGGAGGAGAAGCAAATGTCTGATATGAATCATAATGAAATAAAAAAAGAAACAGAAGGTTCTTATATCTTACTATCGAATAAAGAAGTGAAACGTTCCTGGATCAACTGGCTGTTTAACAATCAGGCAAATTACAATTACGAGCGAATGATGGGAACAGGTTTCCTTCATGCGATGGTCCCGATTGCAAAGAAATTATACAAGGACGACATGGAAAAGCAGCGGGAAATGCTTAGACGCCATACGGGCTTCTTTAACTGTGAACCCTGCCTTGGATCGGCAATTGCCGGACTTACGGTAGCGATGGAAGAGCAAAAGGCTGCCGGAGGAGAAATCGATGGCGAAGCGGTCACTTCCATTAAAACAGGACTTATGGGACCTCTCTCCGGTATCGGCGACAGTATTATTCAGGGTGTTATTGTTCCCCTGCTCCTTGCATTTGCCATCGACATGGCAAGCGGCGGAAGCGTTGTGGCACCTATCGTATATTCCCTTGTCATGATTGCGGTGGTGTTCGGTATTTCTTATACCTTGTTTATGACCGGATATAAAAAGGGAAGCGGCGCTATTCTTAATATCCTTGAGAACGGCATTGTCAATAAAATCATTGCAGGTGCTAATATCATGGGATGTATGGTGCTGGGAGCACTTGTAGCAAACTACGTATCCATGAGCTGCGGTATTCAGATCCAACAGACAGCAGATAGTGTATTCAGCGTGCAGGAGCAGCTGTTCGATACAATCATACCGAAATTGCTTCCCCTTCTGCTGACGCTGGGAAGTTATAAAATGCTGAAAAAAGGATGGTCATCCGTTAAAGTATTGCTGCTTATCGTTATCATCGGCGTTATTGGCGGCGTAACAGGAATTTTAGGTTAATTAGGTTAAACAAAAAGACAGGGAGGCATAAAAGATGCAGTATAAAATGTTTAAAACCACGCAATATGTGCTGGGAAATGGAAGTATTGAAAAATTAGGAGAGTACATAGACAAAAAGATAGCTTTCGTGGTAGACGAAGGAATCATGCAGGCATTAGAGCTTGATAAGCTGATTTTTGACAATATGCTGAAGGGCGCAAATTATAAAATAATATGCAATATGAAGGCAGAGCCTCATATGTACATGCTGGAAACTCCTATCAATGAAATACGGAAGTTTGAACCGGACGTAATTGTCGGAATCGGCGGCGGGTCCGTAATGGATACTGCAAAAGCATTATGGCTGTTTTATGAACTCCCTGATTACAATTGGGAAAAAGCAACAAAAGCTTACGAGGTAGAGCCGTTCCCCGGTAAAGCAGAACTTATTGTAATACCGACAACGAGTGGAACGGGATCTGAAACAACCGGCTGTGCCGTCATAAAAGACGAGCAGAAGAAAAAGCGCATGATTTTGAGCGATGAAATCATTCCTGACCTGGCCATTATGGATTTTGATTTATTAAAAAGTCTTCCTTCCGGAAATATTGTATTTTCGGGAACAGATGCTCTGGCTCATGCGCTGGAAGCCGGCGTTAGCAAACTGGCGAGTACAATGGTCAGGATGCAGTGTATTCAGGCTGCGGTAACAATTATAAAAGAACTGCCGAAGTCTGTAAGAGGAGATATGGAGGCCAGGGAAAAAATGCATGTGGCCGCAACCATGGCGGGAGCGGGAATCAATAATTCTATTACGGGAATGGCGCATGGTATGGATCAGGCAGGAGGGGATTTTGGAAAGCCCCATGGTCTGATGACAGGACTGCTGCTGCCTTATACGATGGAATATCTTATTCCGCAGCCTGTTTATGAAGAGGTGGCAGATCAGCTTCAGATAACCGGTTCTTCGGAGGAGAAACAAAAGAAGCTGGTAAAAAGAATTTGGGAAATGTATGAGGAAATCCGGATGCCTTTGACTTTAAAAGAAACGGGAATTCCCGAACAGGAATATCTGGATAAGATTCCTTCTTATATAAAGACGGCCTCTCAGGATGCAAACATTATGTTTGCGCCGAAAGAGCTTGCAGAAGAGGAACTCAATAATTTGTACCGTTCCTTTTATTACGGAAAATAGGGTCATATTTCATAATACAAAAAAAGAAAAAGGAGATTACATCATATGGGTGAGAAAATGAGAGTAGTAGCAATCACAGAGGAAAGAAAAGTGGAGGTAAAGGAAGTAAGAATGCCGCAGCCTAAGGAAAACCAGATTCTGATGCGGATTAAGGCGTGCGCTATCTGTACATGGGAACAGAGAACCTTTACACGGGAATCACATATGCCGCTGCCTTTCGTTGGAGGACATGAAATTGCGGGAGAAGTTGCGCAGTTAGGAAAGGGCGTTAGTCCGAAAGAGTTTCCTGTGGGAGGAAAAATTGTCGCGAGATTGATTAACGTATGCGGAAAATGCTATTTCTGCCGTAGAGGGGAAGAGAACCTCTGTGTGGAATTAAATAATCTGGACAGCTCGGAGATGGAAATCATGGGAACAGGCGGTATGGGAGAATATCTTGCCATTAATGCTTCTCAGGCTTACCGCATTCCCGATGAACTTCCGGATGTAAAAGCAGCCTTTGCCGAGCCGCTTGCCTGTGTTCTTAACAGTATTGAAAAAGGAAGAATTGAGCTTGGCGATGATGTGGTAGTTATTGGCGGAGGTATCATGGGTATGCTCCATGTTATGAGCGCCAAGCTGAGCGGTGCCAGAGTTATATTGAGCGAGCCTGACCCGGAAAGAAGAAGAATTGCCGAGGAATTGGGCTGTGATATCACTTTTAATCCTTTGGAAAAAAATCCGGTAGAGTATGTCCGCTCATTAACTGAGGGAAGAGGAGCAGAGGCGGTATTTAACACCACACCTATTTCGGCGGTTGCCAAACAGGCAGTGGAAATGACCGCACCTATGGGCCGCTGCATTATGTATAGCTCCCAGCATCCTGACAAGCCTTTTGAAATAAGCCCGAATTGGCTTCATAATTCGGAGACCATCGTTACCGGAGCGGTCAGCCCCAGCGTGCGTTCCTTTAACCGGTCGGTAAATCTGCTGGCGAAAAAGATTATCGATCCGGAGAAACTTGTGTCGGGAACCTATTCGTATGAAAACGCTCAGGATGCTTTTGAGGCTGCCGTACGTCCGGATACATACAGAATTATTGTAACCTTTTAATGGGAGGATGAAGTTATGGAAAAAAGAAAAGTAGTAGTAGTTGCAAAAGCAGGACTGCATGCCAGACCGGCAAACTTATTAACAAAAGAAGCACAGCATTTTCATTCCTCCGTTGAAATATCTGTAAGGGGTACATGTTACAATGCAAAATCTCTGATTGGTATTTTGGCGGCAGGTGTGGACTGCGGTACGGAAATAGAAGTGGTATGTGAAGGAACAGATGAAAAAGAAGCTTGTGAAGCAGTTACGAAATTGATTGCCAGCGGAATGGGCGAATAAGGGATAAAGGGGGCAAGTAGGTATGCACGGATATGGGGTTTCTAAAGGCTTATGCTACGCAAAAGTTTTGGTACTGAATGAAGAAGCCATTGCGTTCCCCGTAGAAATCGGGAGTCCTGCGGAAGAAGAAAGAAAATTCCTGGATGCGCAAGCTGCTGTGCTCGAAGAAACGATCAAGCTTAGGGATAAGACAAATGAGACAGCGGGCGGAAATGCCGCAGATATTTTAGATGTTCATTGTTCCTTGCTAAGGGACAGCGGGTTAATAGAGCCGATTAAGGAAGAGATTGCCAATCAAACGGGTGCGGCACTGGCCGTAGAGAAAGTAATGAATGGAGTCATCGCACAGTTTGAAGCGATGGAAAATGAGTACTTCGCCCAAAGAGCATTGGACATGAAAGATATTAAAGATAATTTGATATGTAAAATATTGAATATAAAAAAGCCGGATGTCAGTTCATTGCCGGAACCTACGATTATTGTAGGAAGTGATATCGCACCTTCCACCACAGCCGGAATGGATTTAAAAATGGTTTCGGGTATGCTGATGGAATTGGGAGGAACCACTTCACATACTGCGATACTGGCAAGAACACTTGACATCCCGGCAGTTGTGGGAGTGAATGGTCTTCTGACAAAAGTAAAAACCGGAGATTTGATCGGTTTTGACGGTGAAACGGGAGAAATATTCCTTAATCTGAAGGAAAATGAAATAAAATCTCTGAAAAAGAAAATTGAGGAGCAACACGAGGAAAAATCCAGATGGAATAAGTTCTCCGGAGAACCGGCTATTACC
>JAEYJO010000021.1 GCA_023408815.1 Bacillota bacterium
TCATTCCGGGCGCCTTCCGCTCCTTAAGAGCTTCTTCTTCCCGTTACGACTTTTACTGTTTTTTAGGTTGCATCCTTTCGGATGCCGTTCTCTGAATTTTCATTCATGCTGCTGCATGTTCCCTTTCGGGCCATGCGCTCATTTAAGAATTTTCAGGGTTGCATTACTGTTTATTTGTCAAGGTTCTGCTCGTTCCCGTTCTGTCATTCTTTGTCGGCAACGAAGATGAGTATATCATTACTGATACGGGATTGTCAACACATTTTTGGAAAAATTTTTAAGGATTTTTTATTGACCTTTTTTCTTCTATATATAATGGGTATAATGCCCCGATTAAGACTTATTAATTATAACATTGCAATCCAATTGGCGATGTAATTTTTATTGTATATGTTTATGAGAATTGTACTCTGGTGCGTCCACTCCATAACCTTTTCACCGAACTGCCCCGTAGGAAAGCTTCCAATAATGACATATATGATCCAAAACACAGCCAGCACCTCTAAAGCACCTGCCCCAATACCGAGCAGCTTATTGATAAGGTTGATAACCGGAAGCTTTGCGATAGTTTCTAACGACTTCATCAATACACCTATCAAACGATATACCATGCTTACCGCAACTAACAGAACAACAGAGATTATTATAGTCTTCGTATTTTTCTCCATGACGCTGGCAAAAAGCAGAAGTGCCATGGAAAGCACAACTAAGGCCATGAATAAGGACACCAAGCTGTTCACTTCTTTTGCAAATCCGTTTTTAAATCCTCTTAAGGCACGCCACAGCGCAAACGCAATAAAAATTATTACTAGTAAATTCACCTATTTCGCTCCTATTTCATTTCGATTATGTTCAACGCATCTTGAGTCATCATGATAAAGCGGTTCGTTTTTTCTGTGGGAGCAAACAAATAGGCTGTTTCCTCAAATGCCGCTTTGAAGCGTTCCACTCCCTGCATATTGCTTACGCTGTATTCGGTATCGCCATAAATAATAATATCGTCTTTATCAAAAATAATATCTTTGTATTCCGTATCGAACTTCTTAGTGGTCACAAGCCTTCCTTCTGTATTATATACATCCAGACGGTATTTTGCATCGCCTTCCGTATCCAGAAACACTAATCCCACGTATTGGTCACTGTAAAAAAGGCTCTGTACCTCTTCACCAAGGAGGTTCTCCGCCGCACTGGTAGGCTTCTGATCTCCGGTAAAAAACATAATTCTATCATCAGCTACCGCAAAAACAGTACTTGAATTTATAAATTTAATAAAAGGCACCACCGTTCCCTGATAATCATAGCCGCTGACAAATCGGTCCGAAGATTGGTTCTGCCCTACCTCTCCGAAATTGTGAAATGCTATGGAGGACTTCATCTTGCCGCTATCCACATAAAAATAGGAAATGGCAAGCAGTTCGCCGTTGGGAGAAATGCTGATATCTATGGGATAGCCCGACTTGTCCATAGTAGTTTCGGCCTTTACTAATATGTTTCCTGCAGTATCAAACAGGTTGATTCTCGTAATATTCGCATCGTCCAGTATCGCGGCAACCACACCGTTTTTTGCAACACAGAAATTCCGGATGGGCATATTCGTAGTTATTTCTCCCATGCTTCCCGTCTCGTTCATTACATATATCGTTCTGCCATTGTAATCGCCTATCGCAACTACAGAACCGTTCACATCCACCATGGGATTTTGCATCTCATAGGTCTGATTCCACTGTACATTCCCCTTACTATCCATACAGTTAGCGCCATCCTTACTGTATGTGAGGATACTCGTCCCCAAGGAACAATAGTAAGAACCCTCCACTTTTGAAACAGGAACGGAGCCGGTCACTATACTCTCGCTGTAGGACCTGTTCTGCCAGCTTACAAAAATAATTGCAGCAATGGCGGCTATCAATAGGATTCCTAATAAGACTCTGTAGAAGCTCGTCAGCTTATGGCTTCTTATTCTCTCTTTATAATTAATATTGCGATTTCCGCTCTTTCTTTTTTCCTTGGAGCGCAAATATTCTCTGACATTTGCCATTATTGATGCCCCTTTGCAGCTATTATTTAGAAATATAAATCATGTGCTTTTTATTTTATCACACTTGCAGGACGGCTTCAATTAATTTAGTTTCCGAATATCCTAACATTTACGGTTCCTCCAGCGCTTCATTCATCTCCACGGCGGCTTCTTTGAAGTCTTCCATCTTCTCAAAATTGTTGACCGTAGTTATCGCCATTGCGCATATGATAATAAAAATACAGATGACTACTGCACGGATAATATCATATACCGGCGATTCCGGCAATACTTCCGTCTGGCTTAGCGCCACCAGTTCCGCCTGCGCAGAAGCAGCCTTTGCCTCCTCTTCTTTCTTTTCACTTTGTCTCGCATATGGCACCCTTTTTATTTCTTCTTCATAAGTAAGACCCAGGTATTTTCCCATGATAGGCTCTTTCTCATAAAAAATATAATATCCCTCAACAGGTTGTCCGCCATTTCCGTCACCGATCAGGATTCCTTCACACATGCCTTGTGTACACTTCCACATATCCGTATTCAAACAGCCGACTTCTTCGTATGCTGAAAAAAGGCTTTCTTTTTGAACATGTTCCCTTGGATTCTTCTTTTCCGCACCATATATGACACAGATTTCCTCGCTGAAATTCCTTTCTCTTTTTCCATATAAAATAATTCGCTCGTTTCCTTCCGTCTCCTCGAACTTGAACCGCTCTAAATAAGAGAGCACATAATCTTCTATATAAATTTTTCTTTTACCGTCTATTTTCCCTATTCTTTTGACAACCTCCGGCACTTCCATAGGCACACCTCCTCATTCTGGATGCGCCCATTATAGCACTGCCCTGCTCATATTTTTATCGGAATATGTCACGGTTTTTGAGACTTTTATCGACAAAAAAGGCGACGCGAAAATGTCCCTTCAACAAAGAGATTTTTTAACTATTCATTTCATCTTTATCCATTTTATTATCAATACTTTCTTGTTTTTTCTTATTTATGAATCGCATTAGTGTATGTATTATAAAACTGAAAACAGTGAAACAAACAAAAAACAGCACTAGATTTTCTATATTATCCTCTCCGCTTAAAAATGCTAATAGTATTACAGAAATAACGCCCGAGGTTAATATACTGATCAATAGGCTTTTACTGCTTTTCTCTTTTGGACTCCATATATCTATACCCGCCGTCAGGTGACGAATTGTCATGTATATCCCACAACCTATCAAGCAGAAAAATTCAACGGCAAACTGAGAAAACGGTGCGTTTAAAAAGAACTGTTGTACAATAATCGAAATAACAAAATACATACTAAAACCTGATATGCATCACTTTGAATTTTTCTTCTTGTTAAAACTATTCGTTCATCTTGTATTCTGTCCTTTTTCATTGCATATCCTCCCAAAATAAATCGTTTAAGGTTTTGTTTAACGCTCTACAGATCGCAATACACAGATTTAATGTAGGATTATAATCGCCCGCTTCAATTAAGCCTATCGTTTGCCTTGTCAATCGATGGTATGTTAATTTCTTGAAAAGTAAAAAAGGCAGCGAGCATATCCTTATACTCACCGCCACTTTTTTAACTATATTTTCAAGTATCTTTTTCCGGCTATCGTATTCATCTAAAGCTTCTGATTTTAGACATAAGGGGAAGTTAACCTCCCCAAAATCGGACTTTAGAACTACCATTTTGCTATTGCTTCTGATAATTTTGCATCAATATCTATTCTTGTTTCCTTGCATTCTCCCGCATTTTGTCTCCCGGATTTAAATGCAAGTCTAATTAGCAAGCCGGAAACCAATGGTATGACAGACTCAAGCATAGTCTGCGGAAAAACAAAATGTGTTCCGTACTTATAAAGCAGCGATTGATATTGACTGTCATGGGCATGGATTTCAAGCCTTTTTTCCATTCTTTTGATATACTTACAGGTATCCCATAGCACATCGTCTTCAGCGCCCACAAAGATAATGCTGCCTTTAATATTCTCAACCTTTATTTTTTCTTCCTCGCTTACCGGATGCAATCTTTCTGATTCACGAAACATTTCTCTGCTTGCAATAAAATTCCCACTCTCTTTTGATTCCTTTTTAATCATTTGCCAATATGCCGGGTGACGATACGCGTACGGAAGATACGGCAAAGGCTTTCCTTTATATGAAACGCTTGATTCATTTGTACCCGGCCTTTCATGGGCACCATCAAGCCTATCCTGATAAAATCCTTCCATAATAAAGTCGCTTGGCGACATAGCGATCGTTAATGTAATATCATGGTAATATGATGCGGCAACCAAAGCCAGCATACCGGTAGTAGAGGCTCCGACAATGCCGATTTTATTATTCTCTTGTTTTTTAAGATATTGTATGGCTGCGCCGAATCTTTCTAAAGGATAGTTATGATGACCATAGTCTTTTTTTGCAGGTGACATGGCCAATACGTTACATCCCAGCTTCTGAAACCATTTCACACCTGAAACAGCCATCCTGTCATCAACAGCATCACCGATCATCAAGATGATCGCTCTGTCACTTTTTACAATGTCAGGATAATATGCTCCATAAAACCCATCTTTCTCCATATCTAAAAATATTTTTTTCATACTAATAACCATTCCCTTCTCATAACCTGCAAACTTTGGGCCGCAGGCACAAAGTTGCGTGTGAAAAATTCATTTTTCACGCTATCCCCTTTCAAATTCATATTTCCCTATGTGCAAGTCTTTGCTTCATAAATACAATGAGCAGTTACAGGAATTGCGCATTTTGCTCATCATGAACCAGACAGCCATATCGGAAATAAAGAGGAAATCCATTCCGATGCTTTGCGTCTGGTTTCAAAACCTATATAACCTTTATAGCTGTAATGATAATCGATCTTCCATTGGTTTTCGGCTATTTGTTTTTCCTGGAGAAGATATAGCAGATACGAGGTGTTTTCATGTGCCGTCAGCCGCCTTTTCCCTGCGATATAAATTAAGTCTGTAAGGGAGAGAGCATAACTCTGCGGAAACATGATGTCCGTAATATGCGGACTGATTGGTCTGCCGTTCGATAGTCGCTGAAACATGTTATGCCTAAGCATATAACCTGTTCCCTGCATAAGAAGGCTTTCCACCTTCTGATTTCCGTGCTTAATACATTCCGAATAAGTTGCCAGCGCGCGGACCGTTTTGCCGATTCCAATATAGCATGGCGTTTTTCCAAGGCAGCCGCCATGCTTGCAGACCCCTTTATAAGGCCATGAAGTAGTTTGATTACGCTCAAAAAGCTGATATTGTTCTATCCAGCTTAAAGCTGCCTGTGCTTCTTTACTGGCAGCAAGCCCAAGCCGGCAATAGGCTTCTAACAGCATGGCATTGTAACAGGGAACTATTTCTTCCACTCCACCTAGACATGAAAAACCTTCTGTTGTAGCAATACTCCGATTCATATAGGCGATCATTTTTTGCATATAAGGCATTCTTTCAATATATGGGATTTCGCTCAGACCCATGATCCGAAAAACAGCAAACAGAGGATGCTCCACAAAATCCGCTGTCAGCTTCCCGACTAGTCTCGATTGACTTAACAGACTCGAAATCTCATTAATCTCTAAATGTTCGTTTTTTTCAGAAGCAATCCTCAAAACTAATGCGGAATCCATGTTATACCTCCTGAAAATTAGTTATTGATCATGTTCATCATTATCTTATCAATATTAAAACCTATTTAAGTAATTCTGTAAACCATCGACCAGCTTTCCAATATGTATTCCATCTGCAAAACGAAATAAATCCTCCAATAAAGATTATTTACATTTCATCATTAATTGTCTGGCTATGCGCTAAACATCCATGATTTTCGTAAACATCATTATTGAAGGACTACGTTCGTATTATACTTCGAATTTGTAAATGGTAGTGGTGTCGTATTCTCTGTCTGGTCCGAAAACTGCTGACGGGAAGGAGGGCTCGTTTGCAGTATCAGGATAATATTGAGTCTCCAGGCACAAGCCATATCTTCTGTCGTAGGCAATGCCTCCCTTTCCCGAATCCTTTGTCATGAAGTTACCTGCATAGAATTGAACGCCCGGCAGATCTGTATAGGTTTTCATAATTCTTCCGCTGTCAGGCTCTTCCACAGTGGCGATATGCCGCAGAACGCCTTCTTCTCCATCCAGTACCCAGTTATGGTCATAGCCGCCCGTAAGCTTCAGCTGTTCGAAATCATCGTCGATTCTGTCTCCGATACGTCTGGGACTTGTAAAGTCCATAGGGGTTCCCGCCACGGGTGCGATTTCACCAGTTGGAATTGCCCCCTCTACTACCGGTGTATAATTGCCCGCGTTTATGGTAAGAACGTGATCGCAGATGTCACCCGCACCATGTCCGGCAAGGTTAAAATATGTATGATTCGTCATATTTATGATTGTATTTTTATCACTGGTCGCATGATAATGAATGCACAGCTCGTTATCCTCTGTCAGAGTATAAGTTACCGTTATCTTCTTATTTCCAGGAAAACCCAATTCTCCGTCCTTAGTCTCCAAGGCTAAAATGATGCTGGTCTGCGTGGCCTCTACCACATCCCACACCTTTTTATGATAGCCCAGATTCGCATGGCTATGCAGGTTATTCGGCCCGTCATTCACATCCAGCTTATAGGTCACATCCTCCAGTACAAAGGACGCACCTGCTATACGATTAGCATTCGGTCCTATCGTCGCTCCGTGATTGGGGGCATTGACAAAATAGCTCTCGAGCTCTCCATAGCCAAGAACCACATCTGCAAATCTTCCGTCTTTATCCGGCACACAGAGACTCTGGAGAATGGCACCGTAATTGATTATCTGCGCCTGCATTCCATTTTTATTCTCCAAAGAATAAAGATTAATCACTTTTCCGTCTTTCGTCTCTCCAAAACGCGTTGTTCTTACACCCATCCTAATTACCTCCATATCTTCTTTCGCTCTTATATTTTTATAGCTCAGTCCTTCCTTCTAAGGCACGAAGCAGCGTTACCTCATCGATGTACTCCAAGTCGCCGCCTACCGGCACTCCGCTGGCAATTCTGGTCACTCTTATTCCGGCAGGTTTTATAAGTTTACTGATGTACATAGCCGTAGTCTCACCTTCCAAACTGGAGTTAGTGGCTATAATCACTTCCTCCACTTCGCCTTCCAGCCTCGCCATAAGTTCCTTCAGCTTAATATCGCCGGGACCGATACCGAGCATAGGAGAAATCGCGCCGTGAAGCACATGATATACTCCCTCATATTTGCCGGTTTTCTCATAAGCCGCCAAGTCTCTGGTATTCTCTACAACCATGATGACGCCATGGTTTCTTTTTTCATTCGCGCATACGGGACATAATTCCTGATCCGTAAGCGTAAAACAGTTCTGACAGTAGCGGACATTCTCCTTCGCCTCCAATATGGTGCTCGCCAGCCGCTGCACTCTCTCTTTGGGCATATTGATTAAATGAAACGCCAGCCTCCCCGCAGATTTCGTACCGATTCCCGGAAGCCCCGATAATTCATCGATTAATTTATTGATAGGTCCGCTGTATAGATCCATTAGAACGGTAAGCCTCCTCCAAGACCTAAACCACCGGTCATCTTATTCATCACTTCCGCATTCGCCTCTTCCGCCTGACGAAGCGCTTCGTTCGTTGCCGCCACGATTAAATCTTCCAGCATCTCGATGTCTTCGGGATCTACTACCTCTGCAGAAAGTTTCACCTTCACGATTTCTTTCTTACCCGTTACCGTGACCTCAACGGCTCCGCCGCCTGCTGCTGCGGTAAATTCCTTCGTCTCCATTTCCTTCTGGTTTTCTTCCATCTGTCTTTGCATGCGCTGCGCCTGCTTCATCAGATTATTCATATTGCCCGGCATACCTCCGGAAAATCCTCCACGTTTCGCCATTTAATTCATATCCTCCTATTTTTATATTATTCATTTTCTATTTCTATATCCATGTGAATAAGCCTGCTCAAATCGATATACGAATCTTCAAATTCCCTATCGCTTCCTATTCCTTGCACATTCACTTCGATTTCCTTCTGCACTGCATCAGAAATAATACGCTGCAGCTGCTCCTTATTGTCCGGGTTCTTCATCAGGTAATCGGAGGCAAGTCCGTCTGCCACCACTATCATCAGCTTGTTATCCCCCCCCAGGCTCAGTCTGGCGTCCTTAAGATAGGTCTTCATCGGCTGATCCGTATTCATCACTATAGAGGGCCAACGCTCCACCACCGTTTTTACATCCTCCGGAACCGCCTTTGGCAGCTCTGCTTTTGCCTTTCTTTTCTGTTCCGTCTGTCCCGCGTCCGACACACCGACGCTTTGCGACATTACTACGGTCACACCTTTTTCTACTTTATCCTCCAGCTCTCTCACCCTGCCGAGCAAGGACTGTTCGTCCGTCTCCATGCTGGGCTTGCACAGTTTGATGAGCGATACTTCTATCAATATTCTTTTCTGAGTGGCATAACGAAGCTTCCCTGAAAGCTCGGAAAAAATGCGGATATATCTTATGATCGTATCCATATCCGTCTTCTGTGCTTCTTCCTTCAGTCTTTCCAGATTCTCGCTGGACACATCTATGACATCCTCGATATCGTCGGAAGTAAGCACCAAGAGAAGGTTTCTCAAATACCATGTGAAATCAGTCACGAACTGGGATAATTCTCTTCCTTGAATGACTATCTCTTCCAACAGCTCAACGCAGCCGGAAACGTTTTTATCCAGAACCTGCGCAAACATCCTGCTGAAAAACACCGTATCCACCGCCCCCAACACATCCAGCGCTTTATCATAGGTAAGCTCTTCACCGAAATGAAAAGCAACGCACTGATCTAACAGGCTTAAGGCATCTCTCATGGAGCCGTCTGCCGTCTTGGCAATGTAGCGGAGCGCCCTGTCCTCTGCTTGTACTCCTTCAGCCTGCATCAGCTCCTTCAGCCTGTCGGAAATCGTATCAATGGTAATTCTTCGAAAATCATATCTCTGGCACCTGGATAATATCGTTATCGGTATTTTATGGACCTCCGTGGTCGCCAATATAAAAATGACATAGGAAGGCGGTTCCTCCAAGGTCTTCAGCAAGGCGTTGAAGGCTCCTATAGATAGCATATGAACCTCATCGATAATATAAACCTTATATTTTCCTTCTGCCGGAGAGTAGGATACCTCATCTACAATTTCACGAATGTTATCTACACCGTTATTGGAGGCAGCATCTATCTCGATAACATTCATGCTGGCTCCCGATGCGATCGCCTTGCATAGGGCACATTCCCCGCAGGGGCTTGCATCCCTCGGGCTCTGGCAGTTTACCGCCTTGGCAAATATTTTCGCCACCGAGGTTTTTCCGGTTCCTCTCGTTCCGCAGAAAAGGTAGGCATGCCCGATGCGCTCCGCTTTTATTTGATTTTTCAATGTAGTTACTATATGGTCCTGCCCCTTGACATCTTCAAAGCCCTGAGGCCGGAACTTGCGATATAACGCGGTATAAGACATAATTTAATCTCCAAAACTTATTCCCAACATCTTGGCTTCCCTGACGACACCGGAATCGGGAGAAACCATCTTCAGCTTTCCCGCCACCTCTTCCAGAGGAACCTTTACTATTTCCCGGTTCTTGTAGCCTACCATACACCCGTATTCTCCATCCAAAACCATCTTACCGGCTTCTGAGCCGAGACGGCTTGCAAACACTCTGTCATACGGGCAGGGACTTCCGCCACGCTGAGTATGCCCCGGAACGGTAACGCGCACATCACGGCCGGTCTTTTCCCTGATTTGCTGCGCAATCTCGTAGGAAACAGAAGGGAATTTATAATTTTTTAATTTTTCTTTATATTCTTTCTTCGACAGCTTGGAGTCTTCTTTGGAAATGGCACCCTCCGCAACTGCTAAAATCGTAAATCTGCGTCCGTTTTTACTTCTTTCTTCAATTTTGTGGATTACCTTATCGATATCGTAAGGAATCTCGGGTATGAGGATAATATCGGCGCCTCCGGCGATTCCGGCGTTCAACGTCAGGAATCCAACCTTGTGCCCCATTACCTCCACGATAAATACCCGTCCATGGGAGGCCGCTGTGGTATGGATGCAATCGATGGCTTCCGTCGCGATGTTAACAGCACTCTGAAAGCCGAAGGTCATGTCCGTCCCCCACAAATCATTGTCGATGGTCTTGGGCAGCGTCACAACATTAAGCCCTTCCTCACGCAGAAGATTGGCCGTTTTATGGGTGCCGTTTCCACCAAGAATGACAAGGCAGTCCAGACGCAGCTTGTGATAGTTCTGCTTCATCGCATCCACCTTATCGATTCCGTTCTCATCCGGTTCCTTTATCTGCTTAAAAGGCGTCCGGGAGCTTCCCAGTATGGTTCCGCCCTTTGTGAGTATCCCCGAAAAATCGGTACTGGCCAGCATGCGGAAATTGCCGTAAATCAGCCCCTTATATCCTTCTAAAAAGCCGTAAATCTCCACTCGTTCTCCACTGTTAAAAAGACATTTCCCCACTCCGCGCATTGCCGCGTTAAGAGCCTGACAATCTCCGCCGCTTGTTAGCATTCCAATTCTTTTCATCGGTCTTCCTCCATAAAAAATGTCTTGATTTTTTCCGAGCCTTTAAACATTTCCGTATACTACGCATTTTATAGTAAACTTTATATTTTGTCAAAAAATTTACCAAGCATCTTGCTAAAATCGAAAATATAATATAGAATGTAATCTGTTGAATTGCAAACTGGAGATGTACCCAAGTGGCTGAAGGGTCCGGATTCGAAATCCGGTAGGTCGGTTCGCCGGCGCAAGGGTTCAAATCCCTTCATCTCCGTTATATGATATATGGAACAAGGACACATTTCAAAAGAAGTGATTCTATAATAATCGTTTTGTATAATCGAATAGTAAAAAGGAAGCTTATAAACATCATTTATTTGCTTCCTTTTTTGTTATTATTTTCTTATTTAACTCATTTTACTCTTACTTAATTCTAATCATATAAAGGATGATTGTAACAAGGCACACCAGTATCGTTATTATAGACAGCATCGCATGGAAATTAACGTCCTTTTCACCCGGACCGAACCTCATCCAAAGTCCGCAAAGCAACGTGCAAGCAATTAATATAATTGAAACCCAACCTAATATTTTCATCTTTATACCCATCTGCGCGTTGCGACGCGCACTCAGATCAATAGTTGAATACGCATTTTTATTCAACCTTATAGCCTCCTGTATGATTAGTTTTGAACAAACATATCAATCATCATATTGAAAAGTGTCCTGCGCTCTTCTGCCTTCATAATATCAAGTCCCGAATATTTCCTAAAGTCATCCGCACGAAAAAATACAATTTGTGAAAAAGTTGTAAGCTGATAGGCAATCGCTCTACATTCTGTTTCCGTTCGTTTATCACTGCAGCACGCCCTTATCATTGGAAGGATATAATAGGGTTCTTCAATCTCTTTTTCCAATAGAGTGTAAGGTATCGTGGCTTTTGTGTATTGCGTGTATTCTACCGTAATGTCGGACATTTTCAGCAGAAACTCGGTTAGTTTTTGCTTGGCGGGGATATTCTTTTCTTTAATTTCTTCCAATTCGACTGCACGATTAGCGATTAACTTATCGACGGCCGCACTGATAAGCGCATCTTTTGATGAAAAATAATAGTTTATCATTGCCAGATTCGCGCCGGATTCGGCAGCTATTTGGCGAGCGGTAATTTTGTCCGCATTATTAGTTTCAGTTAATAGTTTCATTGTTGCGCTTAGAAGTTGTTCTTTCACATTATCATTCTGCATGACATAATATGCCTCCTATTAAACACGTATTATACACGTTTAATTTATCACATAGATATACATTTGTCAAGAAAATATATATCTATGAATATATAATGCCTTAGCCGTATTTACAATAGGTGATTTTCTTTTATCAAAGGTTCGACATGCTCCGCCCGGCATTGTTTTCCAATATACTGATAAAGTCCTGATAGGTACCGGACTGCTTCACCAGCTCATTATGCGTGCCTTCCTGAATGATTCGTCCATCTGAAATAACCAGAATTTGATCAGCCTCCCTGATTGTGTTTAAGCGGTGCGCTATCACCATAAGAGTTTTTCCTTTTACCAGCTCAGAAACAGCTTCCTGTATATAGCTTTCATTATCGGTATCAACACTTGCCGTCGCTTCATCCAGAATGACAATAGGTGCATCTTTCAAGATACAACGAGCTATGGAAATCCGTTGTTTTTCTCCGCCTGACAAAGTGGCGCCCCCTTCGCCAACCATAGTCTGAAATCCATCCGGCAAATCCATAATAAAGTCATAGCAGCGTGCTTTTTTTGCTGCATCATGTACTTCTTCCTCAGAAGCCTCCGGCTTTCCCATGCTAATATTATTATAAATAGTATCTTGGAACAAATAGACATTCTGGAATACCATACTGATGTGATCCATCAGATTGGAAACAGACACCATCTTTATATCTTTCCCCCGGATTCCGATCGTGCCGGATTGAACATCCCAGAACCTTGCAATCAAGCTTGCAATTGTTGTTTTTCCTCCGCCGGACGGGCCTGCCAAAGCAAGCATTGAATTTGTGGGCAGTTCAAAACTGATATCATGTAAAACCTCCTTGTCCTGATAAGCAAAGCTTACATGTTCAAAGCTGATTTCAGGAATAGAAGGAGAAGCATCCGGAATAATTTCCTTTCCTGTGTCGACAAGTACCCTTTCATTCAGAACTTCTTCTATGCGATTCAAACAGCTATTCATAACTGTCAGGCGGGCTGATTCTCCGTATAAGGATTTAAGCGGCCCAAAGAGATCGAACACAAACAGGAGCATTCCAAGAAGATACGATACGGTAAGAGCCTCTCGACTCCACATCCATATGGATAAAGACAGCAAGATCACCGTACCCATACTATAAATTACGTTAAGGCCACTAATCCATGGTGTAATTCTCTTCTCAAATCCAATGGCGGTGTCTCTGGAAGCCCGAAAGTTATCCGTCAAGTCCTTTGACTTCTCACCAAGAAGATTATAGCTTTTTATTACACCTATTCCCTCTGTAAAAGATAAAACGGCATCCGTCAGCTTCTCGCTTTGCTCCTGCCTTTCTGATGCCTCTATCAAAGAATAGCGGTTCATTCTATTGCCGGCCAGAACAGCAAACAGACTGATGATAAGCGCAGCAGCCCCGAGCCATGGATTTAAAGTGAAAAGAAAAATAATCAGTACTGCCGCCGCGAGAATATAGCTCACTATATTGGAAATTGCGTCCATTGCGGTTTCTTCAATGTAAACGATATCCGTACTAAGCACAGAGCTTATTTTACCGATATTTCCTTCTGTGAAATAGCCCATAGGAAGTTTGCGCAGATGCTCTCCCATCTGCATTCTTTTTTCAGTAAAGATCATGTATCCGGCAGCACTCTGCAGCCGGTTGCTCAGATACCGTACCGTCGCCTGCAAAGAGATAATTATCAATAGACTGATGCCAACATACAGGCAATGTATAGGCAGCAGAGTCTGCTTGTAGAAGCTATCCAGTACGAGAAAAGCAAACATAATAGGAAGCTTTGAAAGGATGGCTTCCAAGACGGCACATACACACGCGCCTTGTATACGCCTTTTGTATGGCCCTGCAAGATCTAAGATTCTGCGAAACAACCCTAAAATCATATCTTATTTTCCTCCTTTGTGTTTCCGACTTTCCACCGGGTGCTTCTGAAATTAGCGTTCCAAAGCTTTTGATATTCCTTACAGGATTCCAAAAGTTCTTCATGCTTACCTGACGCTGTCAATCTTCCATGCTCCATCACAAGAATCTGATCGGCATTCTTGATAGATGGCAGCTTATGTGCAATTACGAAAAGAGTCTTTCCTTTTACCAGCTCCGAAATAGCTGCTTCCATCTTTTCTTCATTTTCCGGGTCTGTAAAAGCAGTTGCCTCATCCAGCACTATAATCGGTGCATTTTTCAGGATAGCCCTCGCCAGCGAAATCCGCTGCCGTTGTCCGCCGGATAATTGTTTTCCCCCATCTCCGGCCGATGTGTGGATACCTTCAGAAAGCTTTTCGATAAATTCCATACACTGAGCCCTTCGGGCAGCTTCCATTACCTCTTTGTCTGTAGCGTCGGGATTCCCAATCCGTATGTTTTCTAAAATGGATGTATTGAACAAATACTGATCTTGTGCCACGTAAGAAATCGACTCATTAAGCGCTCTCAGACTCATATCGCGGATGTTCTGTCCTCCAATGGAAATGGAACCCGTTTGTAAATCGTAATAATGTACCAAAAGCTTTGCCAGCGTACTTTTTCCGGAGCCCGACTCACCCACAAGCGCAGTTTTACAGCCCTCCATAGCAAAAAAGCTGATATCTTCCACCACACTTTTTTCGCCATAACCGAAGGTTACATTTTGATAGAACACCGAATAATCCGTTCCTGAAAATGCCTGCCCGTTTTGCTGTAACGGCTCTGACTGAAATATCTGTTCCAGTGCGGATATCTTGTAGTCCAGCTGCGGCAAAGCGGGAAGAAACCCAAGTGCCTTAAGCAATGGAATCCCAATGCTCAGCGACAAACAAAGTATCAATACCAAATCCGGCAGCAATGATACACCGCTCAATACAAACCATGCACCGAGAGGAAGCGTGAGTATGATTGTACAAGGCAGCAGCGAGTGATAAATAGACATCCAAGGCCAGCAAGCCTTGTACCAGTCCAGGGTATAATTTCGATAGTTTGTTATATCCCTGCGAAAATGTTCATAGGACTCGTTGTCTTTATTGAATACCTTTACAACCTCCATTCCGTTGACATACTCGATAATGGTATTATTCATGATCTGACTGGCTTGATAATAGGGCCCCATTCGTTTCGTGCCGGTTGCATACATAATTTTCATTGCAAGAAGTCCCAACGGAAGAGAAGCGAGAGACAGCAATGCCAGACGCCAGTCTACACAAAACATGGTGATGTATACCACTGTAGGTATGATCAAATTGGATATTCCTTCCGGAATGGTGTGCGCAAGGAGAACTTCAAGGCTTTCTATATCATCTACAAACATTTTTTTAATTGTACCGGTTCCCTTATCCTGAACAACTCCAAGCGGAAGGTTTTCCATTTGCTTTTGCAGAGAGGTTCTAAGTCTCATAAGAGTATGGTAAGCTGTCTGATGGGAAAGACTCAGCCCCCATCCATATAGCAGCGCTTGTAATACAAGGCAAATAAGAACCCCTGCTATCCGAAATGCCACATATGTTGCATTCATTGGCAGCGAATTCAACAATAGGATAATAATCTGATATGTCAGCACAAACGGCAATACACCCATAAGTACACTCAAAATCATTACGGTGACGGAAGCGTACATTCCTTTTTTATATGGACTTGCGTATTGTAATATCTTCTGAAACATATTTATCCTCCTTTATCCCAAATATTTTTTTAATCTGAGGCAGCACAGCTGGTGTCAGTACGAAGTCATCCACTAATCTTCCGTTTTGCAAATATAGAATTCTTTGGCAGGTATCAAGCAGCAGTTCATAATCATGCGTGATAACAAAAACCACTGCCCCCCTCTCCGCCATTTTCTGAATCAGCCCGCCGACTCTCATCATATTTTCTAAATCCAAACCGCTTGTGGGCTCATCAAATACAACAATCTTTAAATTGCGCATATACGCAGCAGCAATTACCACACGCTGTTTTTGGCCGCCCGAAAGCGAAGCCGGATGCCGTTCCCTGTATTCTTCCAAATCAAGCATAGCAAGAACTTCTTCAACTCTTGAGAGCGTCTCCGGATTTTTTTCCATTCCTAACGTTAATTCGTCTTCAACACTTTCGGAGAAAAGCTGATATTCGGAATCCTGCATAATAAAGTAAGATTGCCCGATCCGCTTCCTTGGTGACATTTTTTCAGAAGAAATGAGAATCTTTCCGTTTTGCTCCTTAATGAGTCCGCAAAGCAGCTGGGCAAGCGTACTTTTCCCTTCACCATTGTTACCGATAATGCCGATAATCTCACCCTTGTTACCTTCAAAACTGATGTCCGAAAGCACAGCGTCGTTCTTTTTATAATTGAAATCAATATGCTTTACACTTAACAGAGGGGTACCCGTTCGCTGCTGAAAGTAATGTAAAGGACTAAGCTTTTCTTGATAGAGACAGCGC
Organism: Bacillota bacterium; assembly: GCA_023408815.1. GTDB lineage: Bacteria > Bacillota > Clostridia > Lachnospirales > Lachnospiraceae > Kineothrix. Next base: position 16,218 of record JAEYJO010000021.1, read on the forward strand.
AGTCCCATAGACACAAAATCGGTGTCTGTAAGGCAGAGAAACTCCGCTCTGGAATATTCTTTTACAATTTGTCCGTTCTCCATGTAAATGACTTTATCAATTAAATCCCTGAGATAGTAAAGGCGGTGCTCGGAGATAATAACCGTTGCCCCTTTTTTCTTTAAAAGTAAAAGTGTCTGCATTAATTCTTCTGTTGCTCGTGCATCTAAATTTGCAGAAGGTTCATCAAATACATAAATTTCCGGCGATAGCGCATGGACCGATGCAATGGCCACACGCTGGCGCTCACCACCGGATAATTCAAATAAACTTTTATCTTTCAGATGTTCTATATTTAACTCTTTCATTGATTTGTTTACCCGGGCTATTAACTCCTTTTGAGGAATAGCGGCATTTTCACATGCAAAAGCAACCTCAGAAACCGTATCTGTTGTAAAAAATTGAGAACGCGGATCTTGAAAAACTGAGCCGACAGTTTCAGCGATTTCATTTAATTTCATTCCTGAAACATTATTACCTTTTAATAAAACACGACCATTTAAGTTGCCTTCATAAAAATGTGGAATTAACCCATTGACGCAGCGGGTGAAAGTAGTTTTTCCACACCCGCTGCGCCCTGACAACAATACGAATTCTCCCTTTTTTATACATACGTTTATATTGTAAATTCCATTGCCGTCTGTTTCATTATATTGAAAACTAACGTTTTGAAACTGTATCATACTTTCATGCCTCCTTATACTGTCAGGACTTTCTGAATGAGCGAAACTCCTATGACAAACAAAGTGAATCCCAAAGCCCAGAAGGCATCATTGGAGTTTAAGCGCACATCCCGATAGGAAGTGCGCTTCTTATGGCTTCCAAGGCCTCTGGTAAGAGCCGATGCGGACAACTCATCCGCCACTTTAATGCTGCGCATCAAAAGCGGTACCATAGCATATTCTGTGGTCACAAGCGGTTTTTTTACAACTGCGCCCAGGGAAAGACTGATTCCTCGCATTTTCATCGTATTTTTTATATAGCGGAACTCGGTCTGTATTGTCGGCATAAAGCGTAAGGTAACTGCTAATGGGATAATAACGTTGGAAGGAATCTTCATTTTTTCCAACGAAGCAATAAAATCATTAATTTTGACTGTTCGAACAAGCCAACTCCCCAACATCAGTACCGGAATCATTCTAAGAATAAGAAAGGTTAACATTCCCAGAACCATGCCAAAAACCTGTGCCTCCCATTGGTAGGAGATATTGCTGATGGCAAATACCCCTGCAAAGACTGCGGAAAATTGAAGAGCCGTTCGAATTTGCCGAAACCACAGCAATATGACAAGAGACGCCAGTGCCGCAAGCATGATCATCCGGTTACTGCCAGTGAAAAATGTAAGAAGGCCGGATTCAATTATAATCAGCAGCTTAATGCGAACATCCAAGTCACGTTCTTTGAAATGATTCTTTTTCGCCTCCATTTACTTTACAATTCCTGCTTTCACAAAGTGCTTTTTCAATACGGCCTTACCCAGGAAAGCACCGATAACAGCGCCAATAGCCGTTGCCGCAATAACCAGCCAGAACATACCACCGCCCAGCAATTGCGCAAGTCCCTCGTAGTAGGCAGCCGTTTCGGGAGGGTAAGCGCTTATGTATGCATCCTTAAACCACACCAGCGGGGCGAACGCCGCAATGGGAAAACCAATCATATAAATCACAAATGCGGTCAGCATCCCACTGAATCTTTTTTTACCTATTATCATGGAAACAATTTCTGCAATCAATGCAAACAAACCGACCAGCATTGTACTGGGCCACCAATGTCCCATCAGAATCATAACAAGACAAAAAACAACTCCCAAAATTAATGCGGAGCCTTTCTTGGGAACCTTAGCAAGCAAAAGCATATAAACAATTCCTAAGGGTAACGCAAGGATTGCATTGGTGAACAGCCATCCAATCGGAGTGCTGCCGGTGATCATGCCCACTCCTACATATACCACAGCAAATACTGCACTGAGAATGCCGATAGTGATTAAATCACGGACATTCAATTTTTGTGTTTTATCCATTAAAAATCCTCCTGTAAAAGTAAAAAATCGTACCGGCAATCATTTGCCGGTACGACAAGGTTAGCATAAACTAACTTCTTTTCACATTTCCAAAGAGATATTTCTAATGTCCAATCAGTTGTTATTAAATCGTGCGGATAAGATACATTCACTTGGGTAAAATCCGAACTTCTTATGGAACGCCTTGGAAAAACTACTGCTGCTCTCATAACCAACAAATTCAGCAACCTGAGCGATACTTACCGATTGTGTTTCTAACGTAATACGGGCCGTCTCCATACGCTTATCAAGAAAGTACGTATAAATTGGTTTTCCATAAACATGTTTAAATCCGCTCTTTAGTTTTGATTCGCTTATACAAACCGTACGAGCCAAAGCCGCTATTGTAATGGGCGAAGACATTCTGTTGTCTAATATATTTTTTGCATGTCGAATACTCTCCATATCCATTTTGGACAGTTTTACAAAATCGGCGGAAGTATTTTCTCCTTCTCTAATTGTATTGACACACGCCGCCAGCAATTCCAGTGCCTTCCCTTCCAAATATAACATTTTCATTCTTCCCGCATAAGGGCAGCGCAGGGTTTCCGCAAGAATAATTTTTGTCTGGGAGGAAAGATCGTGTATAGCATATTCGTAATTTTTCAGTCTTTTTGAAAATAGAGAGCATTCTTCTTCGGGCGAAAAATACTTAAGAAATTTCTTCGGGTGAAATGTAAGTGTAATCCCTTGATAGTGACGGCCTTTTTCATAGATTCCTATTTCATCGATATCACGGACATGATACAAAACTCCGGTGTCTTTTTCAAGTTCCATTGACTGCTTGCTATTCGTTTCTTGCCATACCATGTTTTCACCCAGACAGAACATCAGGACATAAGCATCTCCTTGCGTCTTTCCCGACAACTGTACCTCTTGATACAACTGCATGTCATTAAAACATACCTCGATAGCATCTCCTAATTTAATTCTTTTACTGCATCCATAACCTAAACCAGACGGTATTTTAAACTGACTCTCGTTTGTCTCTATACCTTGCATAAAAATGCCTGAAAATCCTTCACAAATGGGGCAATCCAAATTCTGGTGACTGCTAAACTCCCGCTTTACATATGTATTGTTATTACTTTTAGTTATCATAAGCATCCTCTTTAAATCTAATGCACTCTTTAAGAATCCGTATCTTTCACAAATTTTGTTAGTCAAGACTAACCTTGTTATTAATAATACACTCGATTCACTCTAAAATCAATCGTCAGATACTCTACGTATTATGATGGAAGTCCGAATCCGGCCGATAACGTCTCGTCCGATATTTCAAGGGAGTACAGCCATAGGTCTGCCGGAATTTCTTAATAAAATTGGAGGGATAGCCATATCCCGCATCTCTGGCAATTTCGGCTATACTCTTCTCCGTTGTGGCAAGGAGGTCTGCAGCATGAGACATTCTTAGAGAAGCGGTATATTCTCCGATAGTCATATGGTAATATTCGGAAAAACCTGTTTTAAGCTTCTGGGAATTGATGAGCAGCATCCGGCTGAGCGCCTCGATGGTCGGAGGATGGGTGAACTGCTCCGTCAGTATATCGCGGGCGCGCTGAATACTCTGAAAGTCCTTCTGATAGGAAAATACAGGCTGCGCCTGAGGCCTCTCGCTTTCCATGAGAACCCCCATGCACTCTAAAATTGCGGCTTCCAATAAGAGGCCGTTCAAGCTATCCTCTTCATCCCGTAATAACAAACGCTGTAAAATAACCATAATTTCCGCAGGAAGGTAGTGTCTGGTATGATTTTCTGGAAATTGCTCCAAGGGATCAAAGTTAGGAAAGCGAACAGCGATTTCCTGGAGAAATGCCGGATAGATCGTGAATTCTGCTCCATAAAAATGGTCGCCGGGCTTCCATGCCTGTCTCCCTTTCAAATGTCTCTCCAGCACAAGAAAGGCGGAAGCTTCAAAGGAAGAAACAGGCTGACGTTCCAGCTGGAACCTCGTCTTACCCTCATAAACGATCCCAAAACGCAAAAAGGGATCCGGTGTGTTGAACTGAACCACGAAAGAACGGGGAATGGTATAATCTGCAATTCCAAAATCATATAATCCGGGCCTTGTATAAAGATGAAGAAATCCATTTCTCGGATTTTCATATAAAGTATAATTTTCTTTTTCTACCGCCTGAAATCCTAATTCACGCAGCATAATCTGACGGAATTCATTAGGATTTTCCGAATAATACATAGAGACCTCCCCCTTTCTTATTGCCTGCATTGTTCGTAAACCTTATTATACTCAAAACGCAAAAGTAATTCAATTAGATAATAAAATAATGAGAAAAGTCAAAATAGTTGCATGTAACTAACCTCTTTGCTATAATGCAAAAGTCGTTAGTTGAAACTAACTTTTTCGAAAAAGATGTTCTTCTACTTCCGCGAGCTTGTGTCTGCGCCGTAAGCTCGCCATATAAGATAAATTGGCGCGGAATACGAGGAAAAATAAAAATGAAGAAAAAATTTATAATATTATTGACAGCCGCTGTAATGAGCTTAGGCGTCTTAGCGGGCTGCGGCAATTCGGCAACCCAAACACAAGATGATGGAAATGCTGCAGAAAGTACGAATCCAAGCGACAGCCAAGACGACAGTCAAAACGAAAATCCAGACACTGACACCGCCGACGCGGATGCTTCTTCCGGCCAATCAGATACGATTACCGTTACAGACGCCAGAGGAGAGGTTGAGATTCCCGCTGACCCTCAGCGTATCGTTGATTTAAGCGGAAACAGCGACATTTTAAGTGTATACGGATATTCTGTCATAGGGACTGCGAATTCCGACGCTTATGATTATACCGTATTCCCCTCCTATCTTGAAGACATCTTAAAGGGTGCTAAAATCCTTGGCTTCAGTATGCAGGACACCATGGATATCGAGGGCATTCTGGAATTAGAGCCGGATTTGATCATCATCTCCAGCGTCCAGGAAAAAATGTATGAGCAGCTTAAGGAAATAGCCCCTACCGTTATGATCGAGCTGGCACAGATCAACTGGCGGGATGACATCAATGCCTTTGCTGAAATTATGGGAAAAGAAGACATAGCCGCACAGTGGCTGTCAGATTATGATAAGAAGGCAAGCGATAAAGGCACAGAAATTAAAGCGGCTTACGGTGAGGAAACAACCTATCTGGCATTTCTTGCCAGCGGAGGTCAGCTCTATGTCTTCGATGCCGCAGGAATCGGAAGCGTAATGTATGAGGATATGGGACTTGCCAAGCCTGCCAATATGCCTGCTCAGGATAACATCAGTCTGCCCGTAATAAGCTATGAGGGACTTGCCGAACTGGATCCCGATTACATATTTGTAGTGGCTACCGAGACGGATATGGAGAGCTTGAGGCAAAGCAGCATTTATAACAGTATGCGCGCGGTAGAAGACGGAAATGTGATAGAACTTCCTTCCAGCCCTTACTTCAATATGGGTTACAGCTGTATAGGAAGAGAAGTCTTCTTAGAGGAATTTACCGGTTTAATGGAGCAATAAACAATTATGAAAAGGAATACGATCATTTTAACAGCAGCCGGTGTGCTGCTGTTATTTGCGGGCATGATTTTGTCCGTTCATATCGGCGCGAAAAATATCCCCGTTTCAGAAATTTACCGGGCTTTTTTTCACTATGACGATTCTATAAATGCCAAGCTTGTACGCGAGGTGCGCCTGCCCCGAATGCTCCTGGCCATACTGGTGGGCGGGATGCTCTCCCTGGCCGGAACTATGATGCAGGGCATTATGCGCAATCCTATCGCAGAGCCCTCTGTTATGGGTGTAACTCAGGGGGCTACGCTGGCAGTATCTATTGCTGCTGTGTCCTCCTTTGTGAGCGGCGTATACGGTAATTTTTTCATGGCACTGCTGGGTGCTGCGGGAAGCGGCATCCTGATACTCATATTTACCATGGGGAAAGCCTCTAATCAGAGTATTTCCAGAATTCTGCTGGCTGGGACTGCCTTAAGTACATTCTTTCTTTCCCTCGCTTCCGTAGTCGCCTTATTGGGAAATCGCTCGCAGGAGCTAGCCTTCTGGGTGGCAGGCGGCTTGCGTCAGGCCGGCTGGGTTCAGGTGGGTATCGTCGCTGTTGCAGGCGGCTTTTTTTCCATACTTGCATTTGCCTCGGCCTCAAAAATCAACATTATCAGCCTTGGAGACGATGCGGCGGCGGGGCTGGGGATTTCGCCGGAAAGGGTAAAGCTTCGTATTATATTATACCTCGTTCCGATTTGCGGTGTCTGCGTAGCAGCAGCGGGCAACATCGGATATTTGGGATTATTCGTGCCTCATATTATTCGTAAACTCACAGGAAACGATTACCGCAGACTGATGCCCCTTTCCTTTTTATATGGAAGTACGATCCTTGTACTGGCGGATATTGCTGCTCGGACTATCTCGGCTCCTTATGAACTTCCGGTGGGACTTTTTACTGCCTGCATGGGTGTGCCCGTGTTCTTAATGCTGGTAAGAAAGGAGAAACGATAGATGAAAGAGAAAAAAACCAGTTTTAAAATGGCAGTCTGTCTGCTTCTCCTTTCAGCAGTTATCATCATAGCCCTTATGGTGGGAAGCTATCATATATCTCCGGTTCAGGTAATACAAACGCTATTAGGAGATGGGAACAAACTGCAGAATTTTACCATTTTTCAGATACGCCTGCCAAGAGTAGTTCTGGCTGTTATCGTAGCATCAGCGCTCGGCGTTTCCGGAGGAATCCTTCAGGGTATTACAAGGAATCCTCTGGCAGAGCCGGGAATAATCGGAATCAATGCGGGTGCCGCATTATTCGTAGTACTGTGGATTTGGGCAGGAACTGCCGACTATTACTCCACCTTGCCGGTTTTTACCGTGTTGGGGATGCCCCTGCTGGCGATGACAGGAGCCTTACTTTCCGTAGGGCTTATTTATCTGCTTTCTTCCAGGAACGGGATTCGCCCGGTTCGCTTTATTCTCACGGGGATTGGAGTAAACGGCGGAATTCTGGCAGTGATTTCCTTTTATCAGCTAAGTATGTCCAAGGGAGACTACAATCAGGTGCTGACTTGGACTAACGGAAGCCTTTGGGGCAGCAGTTGGAACTATATCCTCCTGACAGCGCCGTTAGTCATTCTCTTAATCGGAGCAGTGTTATTTCGCAGCAAGAATCTGGATGTGTTGGCCCTGGGTGATGAATTGGCTGCAGGAGTAGGATTGTCCGTGCCGAAAGAACGTTTGCTCTTCCTGCTTCTTGCCACTTTTTTGGCAGCGCTCGCCACTTCTGTTGCAGGAAGTATAGCATTTCTGGGACTTTTAGGACCTCAAATCGCCAAAAAGCTCACAGGGCCGGCACATGGTAAAATGCTTCCTATGGCAGCCTTAATCAGCAGCATTCTTTTGGTAGGGGCCGATGTTATAGCAAAGAATCTGTTTTCTCCCCTTGAAATTCCGGTCGGAATCGTTGTATCCATAGTGGGAGTTCCATATTTTATTTATCTGATGATAAAGGAAAGATAGGAGGTACGGGAATGGGAATTGAAATTAAGAATCTACAAGCGGCATATGAGGACAGAATCATCATTCCGGATGCCAGCCTCGTCATACCGAAAGGAAAAGTAACGATGCTGATCGGCCCTAACGGCTGTGGCAAGTCCACGCTTTTGAAGGCAATCGCAAAAACGATTCCGGCAAAAAGGGGCAGTATCTATCTCCACGGAGAGGATATCCGGAGGATTCCACCTAAAAGCCTCGCCAAGAAAATGGCTGTACTGCCCCAAAGTCCCTTGGTCCCCGAAGGAATACAAGTAAAGGAGCTGGTGGCTTACGGGCGCTTTCCCTATCAAAGGCCATTGTCCGGTCTAAAAAAGGAAGATCACGAAATCATCCGCTGGGCAATGGAAAAAACGGGGGTTTTGGAACTTGAAGAACGAAAGGTAGAAGAATTGTCAGGCGGCCAAAGGCAGCGTGTCTGGATTTCCCTGGCGCTTGCTCAGAAAACCGGAGTTCTTCTTCTGGACGAACCTACCACTTATCTGGATATGGCTCACCAATTAGAGATTCTGGAATTGCTGCGCAAACTGAACAACGAAGAGAAGACTACCATCGTCATGGTCATTCACGAGCTGAATCACGCCTCCAAGTTCGCCGACCATATCATAGGCATGAAGCAAGGACAGATCCTGTTCGAAGGTACACCTAAGGACGTGATTCTCGTAGAAAATCTGAGAAAGCTATATGAAATCGAGGCAGTTCTTATGGAGAATAAAGATAAGGGATATCCGATTTGTACGGATTACTCCCTGATATATGACTAAAAAATACCTATTGACACCCTCGATTCTTTTTGTTATCTTATAGCCATAAAAGTAAATATATTAAGTTTTTTAGGGTTCCGCAATAGAGATATTGGTCTGGTCCGAGAGAAAACGCACAGTTTACGGACTGTGTACACGGTGGGATAAAAGCCTAGGAGATATTATTATACTCCTGGGCTTATTTTATTGCCCAGCCTTTCCCATAGAAAAGGAGGACATAAATATGTGGGGATTATTACTTTCTACTATTGTTACGAGTGCGGCGGACAGCGTCAATCCGATCGCCATCACACAGCAATTCGTTTTGCAGGGAATGGTCAAAAAACCAAAACATATCTGGTACTTCATCATTCCTACCGGGCTCACTAATTTCATAGGGGGATTTCTTGCCTACTTCGGGCTGGTCGCATTTATCAGCGATTTTTTAGGGACACTCATTCAAAAGTATGGGCGGGTCATATTCACCATAGAATTGATTCTTGGTATCACGTTTTTGATTGCGGTCTGCTATTTGATTCTAAATTCACAAATAAAGTCCTTAAAGGAAGAATACTTTCACACCGCAAAAAGCGAAGCTAACGCCGAGGAGCAGGCGGCTGAAAAAATTAAATCGGTATCTCCTGCAGCGCTGATCGCCCTGGGCACGGGAGCAACGATATCAGAGCTTACTACCGCATTGCCTTACTTCGCATTTCTGGCGATTCTCCTCAATTATCAACTGACGCTTCTTCAAGTGACATTCATACTTGCGGTATATAACACGATTTACACGGCTCCCCTAATGATTTTATACTTTATATACAAGAAATCGAGAAGTAAATTTGACCGCTTCTATGGGATCATCAAGACACAGATGACAAAGTGGGCGGATATTCTCGCTCCTGTTATTGCCGGCCTTATCGGTGTATTCCTTGTATTTCACTCCATTTCTCTATTGCTGAAATAGAAAAAATAAGATATTCGCAATAAATCAAAAGTGTTGTACAATGATATTAATTCTTAATTTAAAGATAAATAAAGAAAGGATATATTATGAATAGTCAGAAGACACCGTTTCAAAAAATAATCCTGGCCTATTTTTCCGGAACAGGATGTACGAAAGCAGCGGTTTCCTGCTTTGAAGACCGGCTTACCGCGCTTGGAATCCAAACTGATACAATCTGCATACCTTCCGGCAACGCTCTCAGTATTGGGGCTTCGGATTTGCTGATCGTCTTTTCTCCGGTATATGCATTCCGTCTGACTTCCATTGTGGAGGACTGGGTGAAACGGCTGCCTGAGGCAAAAAATACATATGCCGCCATTATATCTGTCTCCGGTGGCGGAGAGATTTCACCCAATACTGCCTGCCGGACCTTTTGCAAACGTATATTAATAAGAAAGGGATATCGATTTATATATGAAAATATGCTGGTGATGCCCTCCAATTTCGCATCCCATGCGGGGGCGCAGCTGAACAAACAGCTAATTGATGCTCTGCCCAAAAAGACGACACAGATGATCGATGATATTTTGTCCGGAAAAAGAACAGGCACACATCCCAAGCTTCAGGACAGGTTCTTTGCCTCCCTCGGTAAAGGCGAGCATCTGGGCGCAAAATTTTTCGGGGCATCCATCCGCACATCGAAACATTGTAATCAGTGCGGGCTATGTATTCGGAACTGTCCGAAGAAAAATATTCAAATGAAGGAGGGAAAGCCCGTCTTCGGCTTCCGTTGCATACTATGCTTAAGATGTATTTATGCCTGCCCCCGGATGGCTCTTTCTCCGGGAATCCTCAAGTTTTTCGTGTTGAAGGAGGGCTTCGACTTAAAGGCCATGAGTAAAATTCCGGACTTTTTTCAAGACCGGGCTCCGCAGAAAATTTCTACCGCTGAAAAGCTCCTGTGGAAAGGCGTTTCCGACTATCTGAAATAACTGTAATTACCGTTTTCCGGTATAAATGGGCCCAAAACGGTTGCATCTTACGAAATTAACTGTTATAGTAATATTACTATGAGATTTTTTAATACACTAAAAGAGGTTTTTATATCATCACTGCCCCTTGCGGCAGTAATCATTGTCGTTTGTGTTTTTGTGGCTCCCATGGAGAACGCATTCGATTATGTCAAGTTAATAGTTGGTTATACGAGTGTTGTTCTGGGACAGTCGCTGTTTTTGGATGGTTTGAGCATCAGTATCCTGCCTATCGGCAAGCTGGTGGGAAGCTCCCTTGTGAAGCTGAAAAAAGCCATTTTCATCATTTTCTTCGGCTTCCTGTTCGGTCTGCTCGCTACGGTTGCAGAACCTGCCTTGGCAGTTCTCGCCCGTCAGACGCATATGATTATGAACATTATCGATGAGACGCTGTTCATATGGATTATGGGTTCGGGCATCGGTGTGCTGGTCGGATTTTCCTTGTATCGAATCATGAAGGACCTGAATATCAAAATTGTATTTGCTATACTCTACATTGCAATTTTTATTGTCGTCTTTTTTGTACCTGAAGAATTTGTTGCATTGGCTTTCGACGGAAGCGGTGCAACCACCGGCGATATTTCCGTTCCTTTCATATTGGCACTGGGCCTGGGTGTTTCCGGCACCATGTCAAAGCATAAGGCGAACGAGGACACATTCGGAATCATTGGGCTTGCATCGGTAGGTCCTATTTTAGCGCTGTTTTTCTATGGCATCATTTTAAATGCAGTAAACGGAGGAGTCCTTCCGGCTGCCGGAGTATACGATCCGGGTGCAGCGGAAAGCTTAGGAGCGATTATCCAGTCAAATGTGTCCGGCGTCGCCTTAGCCCTCTTTCCAATCGTGATCGTATACTTACCGTTCCAGTTTTTCTTGATAAAGCTTCCAAAAAAGGAACTGATTCAAATATTGCTCGGCTCCGTTTCCACTTATGTGGGCCTTCTCATTTTCTTATCGGGAATTGATTTCGGCTTTGCGTTTGCTGGCAAATATATCGGGGAAGTATTCTTGGATGCTTCGCGTCCGGGATGGTTCAAATGGCTGTTGCTTTTAGTGGGCTTTGTACTCGGAGTCGCTATTACTCTTTCCGAGCCTGCTGTTACGGTACTGGGCGAACAGCTCGAAGAGATTACCAACGGTCATATTAAGAAAATAGCGATTCGTTCTACGCTCGCTATCGGTATCGGTTTTGCTGCACTATTTTCCATGGTAAAAATATTAACACAAATAAATATACTCTGGTTTTTGATTCCGCTTTATGCCATAGCCCTCATTATGATGAAATTCACTTCGAATCTCTTCGTGGGATTGGCCTTTGATTCCGGCGGTGTTACCGGCGGTGCCTTAACATCGGCATTTCTAACGCCTCTTACCCTCGGAGCCGCCCAGGCCGTTGCAGATTTGGAAGGTGCGGGTGCGCAGTCGATCCTGACAAACGGATTCGGAATTATTGCATTTATTTCCGTAACGCCTCTCATCGCTGTTCAGGCTTTGGGTATTATTTATGACATAAGACTTAGAAAAACACAGAAGTTTATGGAAGAAAACGAGCTTGCGGAAATTCAGGAATTGGAATCGCTCGTCTTACAAGCTACGTCTACCGATGCCGTTGTTTCAGCTGAAAGAACCGGCAGACGCCGTAAGAAAAGAAAATTTAAGCATGGGGATTCCCCCACGGAGGATAGAAGAAGTGATGCACGATGATGTTTCATCTTGTTTGGAATTTTTAACTATAATAGCCGGAAGAAAGCTGAAGGATTCCCTTGTTGAATCGCTGTCATCAGAAGGCGGACGGCTGATAACCGTCATGTATGGAAAGGGCTCGGTCAGATCAGATTATCTGCGGGATATGTTCGGGCTGGTGCCGGAGGAGAACAAGGTCATGATAACCTGCCTTCTCCCTTGTAAAAAGGCTGACGCAGTAATGGGTATGCTGGTCAGCAAGTTTCATTTTGACAAACCGAACACGGGTATTGCATTTACCGTACCCATTAACATTACTTTTTAATTTTGGAGGAATTAACGGTGACAGAATCTAGTCCTAAAAAAGCGTTATATATTATAGTAAACGTTGGCTTTGCTGACGAAGTCGCGGAAATCATGCGTAAGGAAGGGTCAGGCGGAGCAACTATCCTGAATGCCCGCGGTTCAGGTCCTATGCCGAAGTCGATCTTAGGCATCACCATCGATACGGAGAAGGAAATCATTCTCAGCGTGGTGGATGAGGAAATGAGCGAAAAAATTATCCATGCCGTGAGACAAAAAGCGGGGCTCGGCACTCCGTGCAACAGCATCTGCTTTACCATGCCGGTGGATAAATTTGTTATGACCCATGTATCATCTCCATCGGACGGAGCAACAAAATAATGATGAAAAACATAAATGCTTGCCGTTACTTGCGGCAAGCATTTATTTGTTCTGCAAACTCACTGACTCTTTTCTTCGTGAGCTCTTCGTTCTTCTTCGTATTGCTTAAGCTCAAAGTCCCCTCCATATGCCCTAACTTCTCATTCAGCTTAGCAATACACTTCTCTGCATCACCGCCCGCACTGCTGAAAAAAGCAGCCGTCGTTTTGTTTTTCATATCACAATTATTTAAAAAGGTATTGATGGGCGGCGCCAGTCTGCTGTTCCAGACAGGAGTTCCAATAACGATTCTTTCATAATCTGCCGGATTATACCGATATGGCTTTAGTTTGGGTTTTTCTCCGAAGGTGGCCGCTTTGCCGCAAAAGATGTATTTGCCTATGGTACTGCGGGGATAGCTTCTTATTGGCTCAAGAGGCATAATATCGGCGCCAAGATTCCTGGCAATCAGTTCAGCCGCAAATTTTGTATTCCCGCCCATTGAATAATATACCACTAATGTCTTCATTTTTTCACTTCTCCTCCATAGTTCTTAATATTTCTTCAGCTTCCTCACACCATTCCAGATATGCACGATATGTCCGGATTCCGAATCTGACGGTAAGAAGATAATATTTGTGGGCCGCCTCCATATCCTTCACCTTTTCCAGTATTTCTTCCGAGGCCAGAAGATACGGAAGTTCCTGCTCGATTTTTTCTCTGAACGCTTCGATATGACTCAGCGTCTGCTCCGCCCCTGCTTCGCTTCCGAAAAACAGCTTAAGCAGCGTCTCATAACGAAGCTCGTCCTTTTCCGCCGGAAGGGTAAGCCATCCCTCCAGGTAAGCGTGTCCCGCTTCCGTAATAGTATAGATCAGCTTCCCCCTGCTGCTGTCTCCATCTTCCCGCTTTATGGCAAGCCCGCGCTCTACCAGACCGCTCAAGGTCGGGTATATGCTTCCATAGCTTGCACCCCAGAAATATTTAAGTGAAGTATCCATTCTCTTCTTTATTTCGTAGCCGGTTAATTCTTCGTGGCTAAGCAGTCCTAAAATTACACAATCTAATTTTTTCTCCGATGCCATTTTCTTCTTCACTCACTTTTGCTTTTACTTATATTTGAAGGTTTCATTCTATAATATAATACATTTTGCGGGCATACATCAATACATGCTCCGCACTGGATACATTCCATACTGGTTATTTCTCCCGCTTTGGCCATCTCTTTTACCTCTAATCCCATAGGACAGTTCCGATCACATTTTCCGCAGGAAATACATTTTTCCTTATGAGACGACACATGCAGTCCCGGTAAATGCAGCAAACGGCGCAGTTTCGTTCCAAACACCATGAACGGAGCCATCCAGCAGAAATAATGGCAGAATACTCTTTTCCCCCCCAGAATAGACGGGATGAAGATTAACAATATGATTCCGTAATAAATGATGTATGTATAAATGTTTGCCACAGAGATTCCATGATCCGTTAGGAAGAAAAAATCTACTCCGCTAATTTCCCCTTTATAAAAATAGCAAAAAGCAACTGCACCGATCCATAGAGACCAGATGACGTATTTCAAATAATTCCTAATACCTTGCTTCGGGCTTCTGTCATTGATCATAAAGGAACATTCCTGAAGTCCTCCCGCAGGACAGGCGTAGGCACAGAAAATTCTTCCGAAAGGAACAGAAAGTAAAAACATCAGCAGGAACACAATAAAACTTCCGTTGATAATTCCATTCAGTCCGGCATTGATAATAATTGCCGGAGAAAAATAATACAGGGTCACAGGGAACAAAAGCAAGGATATTATAATAAATAATTTTCTAATATTCTGCCGCTTCATAAAAATCCTCCATATATCAGTTTGATACATCCACTATATATCATATTGATATATAGTGCAACTACTTTTTAATAAATCTTTGCCTTTCATATCTTTAAATAAATGGAATACTCCTGTTATTTCAAATGGAAGGTTGTTTATCGGGAAGCCAGACTATATAATAAACTCAATAACAGTTACAAGGAGGTTCTACGATGAAATGTAATTATTGCACAGGAGAATATTCCCATAATCTTTGCATGCACAAAGTTCCTATATTTTCTTCCTTGAGCCAAGAGGAAATGAGCCATATCTCCTCCATAATAAAGCATAATAATTATCAGAAGGGTGAAATTCTCTTTTCGGAAGGGGACAGCCTCCGCTCTCTCATAATCATAAATGAAGGCAGTGTTAAAGGATTTAAGATTACACCTGAAGGCAGGGAACAGATTCTTCATGTGTTTTCCGAAGGAGATTTTTTCGGTGAACGGAACTTATTCGGCGGTCAAAAATCCGCTTATACGGCAGAAGCGCTGGAACCTACGAAAACTTGCATTTTTACAAAAGACGATTTTTACAAAATACTATTTTCCCATCCGGGTATTGCCGTAAAAATCATCGAAACACTGGAAGAGCGAATTGCGCGCATGGAAAGTACGATGCAAAGTATGGGAGTACGCAGTCTGGATGGACGTATTGGCGGACTTCTTCTGGACTTTGCCGATAAATATGGGGAAACCGCACCGGAAGGAATTCTCATTCGCCTTCCGCTAAGCCGCGAAGGCATTGCCAATTTCCTCGGGGTTGCCCGTGAAACCGTAAGCAGAAAGCTCGGACAATTGGAAACCGAAGGCATCATCCGTCCTGTCGGCAACAAAAATATCCTTCTGCTGGATGGTGAAGCCTTAAAGGCCATGTCCGGAAAGGATACATAAAATCCCGAAATTTGATTATAATCACAGATATATGCTCTCTAATCTGCTACACTGATGTCATGTGTTACTGTAAACGAAGTGAACAGTAACAGGCTTGCGCAGAAAGGAGCAGAAAATGCCAGATAAAATTATCGACTTCAATTTAACTGTTTATGAATTATGCACCGCAGATCCGGGAATAATCCCCATATTGGCGAAAGCGGGTTTTACGGATATTACAAAACCCGGTATGCTGGCTACAGCAGGACGGTTCATGACAATCCCCAAGGGTGCGGCATTTAAAAAGCTGGATTTAGAAAACATAAAACTAATCTTTAAAGAACACGGATACACAGTAAAGGAGGAGAATAAATGAGCGCGGAAATTAACAACAGAGAGTTCCGGCAGCAGGTCTTGAAAGAATTGATTTCTGAACTTCACGACGGCAAGAGCGTTGATGATGTAAAAGAGAAATTCGCCGAGGTATTCGGTAACGTGTCGGCAGAGGAAATCGCTCAGGCGGAACAGGCCTTGATTGCAGACGGTCTTCCCGTTACAGAAGTGCAGCGTCTTTGCGACGTTCACGCTTCAGTGTTCAAGGGCTCCATCGAAGATATTCATCGTGCTCCTGTTTCCTCAGAGCTTCCGGGGCATCCGGCAGATACTCTTAAACGGGAAAATAGTGCTATCGAGAAAGAAATCGATGAAGTTCGTACGCAGCTTGCCCTGCTTCCCGATGCGGATGCGAAAGACAAGGTAAAAGCGGGTTTAAAAAGACTTACCGAAATTGACCGGCATTATCTAAAAAAAGAAAATCTCTTCTTTCCTTATATGGAACAATATGGAATCACGGCTCCTCCTAAGGTTATGTGGGGTGTAGATGATGAAATCCGCTCTCAGCTTAAGGCAGTATTAACAAAGCTTGACAGCGAAGAACTTTCTTCTCTCGCCGAGGAAATAGAAGCTTTTCTGGATAAAGCCGGAGAGATGATTTTTAAAGAAGAAAATATCATGCTCCCCATGCTGCTGGAAAACCTGACGCAGGATGAATGGAAGACCATAGCGGATGAAAGCGGGGAGCTGGGCTATTGTCTCATCGATCATGTTCCCGTATGGACCCCTTCTGCGTCTGAATCCTCAGTACAGGATCAACCTGCTATAGCCGGTGTGATCAACCTTCCTACCGGAGTTCTGAAGGTGGAAGAGCTGAGCCGAATGCTGGATACCCTGCCTATCGACATTACTTTTGTCGGCAAGGATGATACTGTCAGATACTTTTCCCAAGGCGCTGAAAGGGTATTCCCTCGTACAAAAGCCATTATCGGGCGGAAGGTATCCAACTGCCATCCTCCTGCAAGTGTCCATATCGTAGAGAAACTGGTGGAGGACTTTAAGGCCGGAAGGAAGGACCACGAAGATTTCTGGATCAACATGGGCGAAAAGTTCATCCTGATACGCTATTTTGCCGTAAGGGATGAGGCCGGAGAATATCTGGGTGTGCTGGAGGTAACACAGAATATCCGTCCGCTTCAGGCAATTGAAGGAGAAAAGAGATTGGTTTCAGAAGAAAATAATTAGTGAAGGGAGAGTTTACTATGAGCATACCTTATTTAAAAAATATAGATCATGAAAAAGTACTGGACCTTTGCACCTTGGTGGAATATTCCGAAGGGCAGGTCGTAAGCCGCACTTTGGCACAAAATTCTGCAGTGAGCATTACTTTGTTCGCCTTCGACGAGGGGGAGGAAATCAGTTCCCACTCCTCTACCGGAGATGCGATGCTGAGCGTATTGGACGGAACAGCAAAAATTACTATCGGAGGAGAAGTATATTCCTTGGATTCAGGAGAAACCATCGTGATGCCGGCAGGAATTCCTCATGCGGTGGCAGCGGAGAAGAAATTTAAGATGCAGCTTACAGTAGTATTCCCGCAAGACTAATTTTGAAGGAAGGAGGAGTTGATATGATAGCTGAGTTAGATAGAAGCGGATGTATTTCCTGCGGATTATGCACCAGTATTTGCCCTGAAGTTTTTCGGATGGCTGACGATGGCATTGCAGAAGTATATGTAGAGGATGTTCCGGCAGAATTGGAAGCAAGTGCTGTAGAGGCGCAGGATGGATGTCCGGTTTCAGTCATTAAAGTAGAGTAATTAGTATGAAAAGACATGGTTTTTATAAAAATGGCGCCGCGTATAACTGATTCGTTTACGCGGCGTCTTTATATGGAATATAAATAATAAACCAGTTTTCTGCATTTTCATCGATACCAGAATGCATATCAGGTTGGAAATCAGCTTCGTAAGATTTCCGCGTCTTTTAAAGGAATGCGGGCATTGTCGGAAACCTCCTGCTCGTTATGTGCCTTTTCCCTGTATGCCAGATATATCGGAACTGCGAAGAACAGCGAGCCGCCCACGATATTACCGATCGTTACGGGAAGCAGATTGACTACAAACATATTGCCCCAGTTAAGCGCTGAAAGCTGTGTTTCGGTATAGCCGTACAGCTCCATAGCCTTTGCTGCATAATTTTTATTTGCCAGTGCGAGAATACCCGCGGAAATATAATACATATTGGCAACGCAATGCTCGAAGCCGCAAATGACGAATACGAAAATAGGGAAGAAAATTGCCCAAATCTTACCTGCTAAGTCTTTCGCTCCCGCCGCCATGAATACGGCAGCGCAGACGACGATGTTGCAAAGGATTCCGGAAATGAATGCCGTAATAGGGTTAATCGTCGCTTTGGCAAGAGCCACTTTTATCACATATGCGCCCAGCGCACCGTGCGAAAATTCGAACTGGCCGCTATATGTAACGAGAAACGCCATGAGAACAGCCCCCACTAAGTTACTGACAAACACAAGCGTAAGGTTTTTAGCCATCGTGGTCCACGGATATTTCTTATCTAATATTCCAAAAACGACGAGGCAGTTGCCGGTAAACAATTCTCCGCCGATTAAGACAATAAGCATGAGGCCGATGGGGAACACCGCTCCGCCTACTGTTCTGGCAACTCCTGTGCTCTCGATTCCATACATGGAAACGCTGCTGGCCGCCGCCCCGATACTGATGAACGCACCCGCTACCGCTCCCATAAGGAGTACCTTCCAAACCGGATAAGAAACCTTATTAATACATAGCTTTATATATTTTTGTAATATCTCCTTCGGAGTATATAAATTTTCCTGCATTTTGACTACCTTCCCATTTATGAACCCATTTTCAGTAACATGAGAAGTTTATCAAATTTTTTGTCATTTGAATAATATAAAAAAGGCATGAGTATATATCATTTTATACATATGGGTATGCAATATTGATATGTCACTATTGATGTTGTTTATATGCTACCTCGTCTCTGGCGCAGTATAGCCTTTCCTTAAATTTCTCATCCAGCTCACTGAATTCGTATTCATTTCTATATATAAGAACGTCCTTGTAGCTGTTATTTGGAATCGCACATTTTCTCTGCACCAGCCCATACTGATCCAAATATACTTCAGGAAGAGGCGACACCCACATATAAGTGGTGGTGACCCTTGTCAGCAGATCGAACTGGCATCCTCTGTCATAGACATAAATGTGCTTTCCGGCCTTCGTCTGCTCCTGCGGCTCCACACTTCTTCTATCCACATAAGGAATGACCAGATCCGCATGGGACAGCTCGATATAATGGAATAAGTCCTCAGCCCTGACAGATGCCGCCGCTGCCAGAGGATGCTCCTTGGACATCAACGCCAAATACTCAAACTCCCACACGAGTTCATGACTCAGTCCGTTGCTCCTTACGAAATCCAGAAAGTAATTTTCATAAATACTCTGATAACGTATGATTCCCAGATCAAATTTCTCATAGGCGACGTTGCTGATCGCCTGCATGGAATTGGTCTCCTGAATGGTAATCTCCATTCCCTGCCCGGTATCCAGCTGTGCTACGAATTCCGTAAAACCCTCGGCAATATAGCTCCCTCTGGGTATGGATATGCGAAACCTCTGGCTATCCGCCCTCTCCTCTAAGCCTAATGCCTCCAGTTCCCCCAAATGCTCCATAATGCTTTTCGCATGAACGAGGAAATTGCGCCCCTTCTCAGTAGGTACGATTCCCGTCTGCGTGCGCTCGAATATCTCGTACCCCAACTGTTTTTCCAACTCTTTTATCGCCTTGGAAAGGTTGGGCTGAGCCATAAAAAGGTTATGTGCCGCCTTGGTAATGGAACCGGTTCTTTCTATTTCTATAGCATAACTGAAAAATTGTGTATTCATGGAAAACTCCTTTTAATCTTGACCAAATATAATAAAACCACTATAATGATTTTTCGTGAGTATAATATGACTTTCTCCATAAGCCGCATTTACCTCAACATTTTCCTTACGGAGGCTGAAATGCTAATTAAAAATTACACGGAACAAATAAAAAATGAATTCAAAGGTTACAACGGAAAATTTCTCATGCAGGACTTGATGGCCGGTTTGACTGTTGCGGCCGTGGCTCTTCCTCTCGCTCTCGCTTTCGGTGTCAGCAGCGGGTCCACTGCTGCCGCCGGACTGGTAACCGCTATCGTTGCCGGTTTGGTCATAGGCGCTTTTTCCGGCGGCTTCTATCAAATATCGGGACCTACCGGGGCTATGGCCGCCATATTGATATCCATCATTGCCAAATACGGCATACAAGGAGTCTTTATCGCCGCCTTTATTTCCGGCATCCTCCTCGTTCTCTGCGGAGTCTTTCATATAGGCAGGCTGACCAGTCTGATCCCTGCTCCCGTCATTACCGGATTCACCTCGGGAATCTCGGTGATTATCGCCCTCGGACAAATCGATAATTTCTTCGGTGTAACTTCCAAAGGTACGGGTACGGTTTCAAAACTGCTAAGCTATGGCCGTCTGGGCTTCCCCATTCATATGGAGTCCGCCCTTCTAGGGCTTCTTGTCATTCTGTTCATGATATTCTTTCCCAGGAAATGGAATGCTGTAGTTCCTGCTTCCTTCCTTAGCATCATACTCGCTACCGTCCTGTCTATCGCACTTCACATGGATGTGGCGACAGTGGGAACTATTCCCAAGACACTTTTTCTGGAAACCCGCTTTACCCCGAGCTCCTTGAACATAGAAAATATCAAAGGTCTGTTCGGCCCCGCCGTAAGCATTGCCATGCTGGGCATGATCGAAAGTCTTCTCTGCGGCGCAAGCGCAGGCAAAATGGCTAATTTACGCTTAAACAGCGATCAGGAGCTGGTGGCGCAGGGCATAGGCAATATGATCATTCCCTTTTTCGGCGGCATCCCCGCCACCGCTGCAATCGCCCGAACCAGTGTCGCCTTGAAATCAGGTGCGCGCACTCGCCTTACCGGAATCTTTCACGCGTTAGGACTTCTCGCCTTCATGCTCGTGCTCGGTCCCATCATGGCTAAGATACCTTTGCCGGCTCTCGCAGGTGTGCTTATGGTCACCGCTTTTCGCATGAATGACTGGGAAGAAATCAAATACATTATTGCACATAGATTTAAGGGCGCTTCTATGAAATATACGGTTACCATGGGAGCTACTATCATTTTCGACCTTACTACCGCCATTATGATAGGCATTATTACTGCTTTGGTTCTCCTGGTAAACCGCCTTTCCAATATAGAAATCAATTACGAGAAAGTGGATATGAACCGTATCCACAACACCGACGCTATACTCGCCAAGAGATATGAAAATGCCATCGTGGCTTATCTTACCGGCTCTGTGCTCTTCGCCAACACTCAGCATATCGAGGAGATGGAAAACCATGCGGAGGATTACAATACGGTCCTCCTGTCCATGAGGGGCGTGTCCTATATGGATATTTCTGGAGCCATCGCCTTTATGCACGTACTGTCCTCCCTGCAAAATCAAGGAAAGAAAATCATCCTATGCGGCGTTCCCAATAAAACCATGACCATGCTCCACCGTTCGGGTATTTATGAAATGGTGGGCGAAGAAAACTTTTATTGGAGCGTGGAACGTGCACTTTTACATAACTAATTTACCACATTTTACAGCATCTATGTTAAAAAATTGAACAAAAGTGTGCTTCGCATACTCACGCGCTGAAATACTTCTACAGCACAGCTTTTGTTCCGCGCGCGTAGCTGCGCATCCTGCCCGAAGGGCTTTTATCTTATAGGAGATACTTTCCTATAAGATGAAAAAGCTCCGCTTACGCGGAGCTTTCAGACTGTAGACAAAGTCCCACGCACTTGCGTGGGATTTTTCTGTAAAAAGAGTCAAAAGTTTAGTGTTCATGCAGACTTTTGGGCTCTTTTTTGGTACAATGGAAGTAGCAAAATAAGGCGG
>JAEYJO010000068.1 GCA_023408815.1 Bacillota bacterium
GAAAGAAAAGGACTCGTGAACGGTACTGATTCAGGTTTCTGGTCACAAATATATAAAATCCCTCAATGGATAAGAAAAATAGAGTTAGGATTTGCATCCTAACTCCGCTTTGTCTACGGTCTGAAGATCACTTATAAAGTGATCTTTTCAAATACTACTTATGCAAGGCTAACATTGATTGCTTGTAATCCATGAGTACTTTTTTCAACATCAAATCAAATATTACAGATTGACCTTCGGCTATTGTCTTATATTGTACGAAGTCATTATCATCCTGAACATCCGAGATGAAACCAGAACCTTTTTGCGAGTTAAGCCGTTTTGCTGTGCTTTTATTCATGAAAGATACCTCCTCAAATTTAATTGTATTTTATAAAATCAAAAAAATCACATACCTTTTGTAAATCATCACAATAATGACTTACAAAAAATATGTGAAATCAAAACCTCTTTAGAATACTTTTGTATTATAGCACAGAAAGAAATAGAAAGCAAGAAAAAATTGATAATTTTAGAATTAATCTAAAAAATAAAGAATTATAGATGACCATGAATGTTATGCTATCGCATTGTGAAAAATAATTATAGTAATGAAATAAAGAAAGAGGATGACATGAAACATATTGCAATTCTGTCCGCTACTCATGGCTTGCTGCGCGAACATGTCGTGGCAGAGCTGGCTGCAGCTGATTGTATCATCCACGCCGGAGATATCAACACGCCATATGTTATCGAGTCAATGAGACAGCTCGGAAAGGTCTATGCGGTGCGTGGTAACAACGATAGGGATTGGGGGAAAGCCCTGCCTGAGAGCATCACCGTCACTATTGAAGGAGTGAGATTCTTCATTGTTCATAACAAGAAGGATATTCCGAAATATTTGACAAATGTGGACGTGGTAGTTTATGGACATTCCCATAAATATTCGGAAGAAGTTACGGATGGAGTGCTGCTTCTGAATCCCGGGAGCTGCGGTAAACGGCGTTTTAATTTGGAGATCACGATGTGCCGCATGATTGTAGACGCAGGGCACTATCAGTACGAAAAAGTACTGATACCCTATGACAATCCCAAAGAGCGATTATCAGATTCCAAACAGGATTGACAATTTGGTCTGTTGAGCGTCGTGGATGAGTTTGGAAAGATTTTGTCATAAATTTTTAATAAGAATAAGAGTTTTTCTATTATAAATCAATATAGAAAAACATAATGGTATTTGTTATTATTTTTATTAGAGGGGAAAATAAACTTATGATGAGGGATGTATATGAAAATAACAATAATCAAAATCGAAAACAGAATAGTGACGTGCTCAATTGATAAAGACCCATGTTCTTTTATTGATATCGCGCGCAGATGGTTCGCGGAAGATATCCAAGAGGGAGACACGATAGAAATAAATATAGTTAACGACTAAAATGTTTTCCATTTTCCGGTGCGGTACTGCGAGTAAGAGATTGCTAAGTTAGTCATCCAACCAATGGGAACAGCATACCACACCATTGAAATACCAAAATGCGGAGACATAGTAAGTGCAATAATGACCCGAAGTGACAAGTTTGCCAGATTTGCAATGGTAAACATCTTCATGTCGGCAGCTCCTCGAAGCAGTCCATCGGTACTCATCTTTAATCCTAATAAGATGTAAAAGAAACCCATAAAACGCAAATAGCCGGTTCCGGTCTGAAATGCCAGACGGGTTCCGCCGCTTCCCAGAAATAATCCGACAATAGGCGTATGGAAGCTTTCCAGTATGATGCAGATAACAACAGCAAATAATAGGATATATCCGTTTACCACATGATATCCTTTTCTAACACGATCCTGTTTTCCTGCGCCCAGATTCTGTGCAGTATAGGACGACATGGCATTTCCTATGGCGGCCATAGGGACAATGCAAATACTCTCCACCCGCATAGCAGAGGAAAATCCAGCCAGTACTTCACTGCCGAAACTGTTTACCACCGATTGAACTAAAAGCATACCGATAGCTACGGTCGATTGCTGCAGAATGGAAGGTAACGCTACCTTTGACATTTCAGTAAGGGCGGATGTGTCAAAAGCAGTTCCGAGATAGGAAGAGTATTTCTTAAATTCCTGAATCAGCAGAATAAAGGAAAGTACAACAGATACACCTTGCGCTATAAAGGTCGCCCATGCAGCACCTTTTACGCCAAGCTCCAGATAATATACCATAAAAACTGCAAGTCCAATATTGAGCAGAGAGGAGAAAATCAAAAGGTACAAAGGAATCCGAGATTTTCCAATGGCGTTAAATATAGCGGAAATTATATTATACATAAATAAAAATGGAAGTCCCCAGAAATAAATCGCAAGATAGTCAGAAGCCATATCAAGTATGTTTTCAGGGGTGTTTAAATAAATCATAAAGGTACGGCCAAAGATTAGTCCCAATGCAGCTAAGACAACGCTTAATAATAAAAATGATATCAGTGCCGTGGAAGCAGACTGTATCATTTTTTTATAATTTCCCGCTCCTAAATAATGACTTGTGATAACTGTTGCGCCCACGCCGCCTCCTATGGCAATACAAATAAATACGTTGGTGAAAGAATAGGAAGCGCCAATTGCTGCAAGAGCATCCTCGCTTACAAAACGGCCGACAATGATTGAATCGGCCATAGTATAAAATTGCTGAAATAAATTACCTATGATCATAGGCAAGGTAAACAGAGCCAGTGCCTTGGCGGGTTTATTGTTGATTAGATATTCTTTGTCCATTTTAGATTTCCTATTATTGATTGTATTTAATACTTTCTGTCACATTCGTATTCACATATACATTTCGGCGTAAGGGTTTCTTCTGTTTTGACAGAATTGATCTCTTTATTAAATTGTTCGAGTATTTGTTTCATGAAATCAATATTTACAAGATAATGCATATGATATCCCATTTTTGATCCTGTTATAATACCGGCTTTTTTTAGAATGTTCATTTGCTGAGAGACAGCGGGTTCGCTGATTCCAAGTTTTTTGGAAATCGCCCGGACGCAGTAATGGCGTTCCATTAACAGACGAAGGATCTGATATCTGGTAGGATCTGTGATTATATGCAATGCCTGGATAAAATCCATAGAACATCCTCCTTTTTTCGTCTGTATGAGTTTGATTAAGGGTTTTCTTAATCGGATTATAGAATAACCCTATTGTTTGTGTTTGTCAAGAAAGGAAAGCGTTTCCCCTGCGCATTTTATTACTTTCCGCATTTTCAACTCATTCTTTGTAAATATGCCCTTATCCGACCGTGTGTAACCTTGTCAATCGATGGTAAGAATATAAAAAGTCCTGGAATACCGTATAAATACGATAATCCAGGACTTTTCCCTAAGAGCAGGGGCAGTAGGAATCGAACCCACATCGATGGTTTTGGAGACCACTGTTCTACCCTTGAACTATGCCCCTATAGCCGGCCTTTTTAAACCGCCGAATCATATTATAGCATAAGGATTATTTGATAGCAAGACATATTTTGCAAAAATCAGACCGTTTTTTTATACTCTTTCGCGGGAGCCGTAGAGGCTCTTTCGATGTATTGGGCGTGGAGCATTGTACGGCTGATAGAAACGTGGTTGATCAACCCGTTCAGCGCGAAATAGCCGCATTTCCCAAGTTCTGCCCTGTTCTGCCGTATAGTAGTAAGAGGAGGGTCCAAGTGGGCTGAAATCGGCAAATCATCGAAGCCGATAACGCTGATGTCCTCAGGAACACGAAAGCCATGCATGCTGCATTCCATGATAACGCCGGAAGCAATTAAATCGTTTCCGCATAGGATGGCGGTAGCACCCTCCGCCAGGAAAGACGGGATGTGATATTTCGCACTCTCGGCAACGTAATAGCCGTATGCGGTCAGCTTCTCGTTGAAGGGAAGGTTATGAGAAGCGAGACTGTCCAAGTATGCCTGCATACGCTGTTCAGAGACCATGGAGTTGGGAGATCCATTCAAAAAGGCGATGTTCTTATGACCTAAGGAAATTAAATGCTCCATGGCGATATCGATGCCTTCAAAGCTGTCGGTTCCTACATAAGCCACGTTGGGATTCTTTCTTATATAGTTATCGAAGAGTACGGTCGGAATCGTGGTGGAATTAAGCTGGCCCATCCAATTATCCTGAAGAGAGAAACCAAGAAGAAAGCCCCCGCGATAACTATTTTTCAGCATATAGGTGTCATATTTCTCCTGCATCTGAAAAGTGGGATTGATAGGAAGTACGGTAATGTCCCATTTGTCCCGGTATGCCGCCTGCTTAAAGCCTAAGATGATTTCATAGCCGAACTGGTTGTTTGTCTCATAATCCATATTTTCGATAAAAACACAAAGTTTTTTGTGTTCTTCTTTTTTCATTTTTTTCGTAATATATCCGACTTCAACTGCTGTATCCAGGACGGTCTGTCGCAGAGCTTCGCTGATATCGCTGGCTCCGTTCAAACCCTTGGATACGGTGCTGACGGATATCCCCAGTTTATTTGCAATATCTTTAATCGTTGCCATAAGGTTTCCTTTTCTGTTGTCTGCCGCTTTATAATTTTCAAGCTAATCTTTTTTGCATCGTTTTTTATTCTTTTTATTGTCTTAGATTCCTATAAACAGTATATAAGTAAAACAAAATGATTTCAAGTTATATTATATTTTCGAATATTTTCTCTAAAGAAAAAGAAATAATTAACAAAAATTAAAAGCATAAATCGGTAAAAATGTCAAAAATGATAACAAAACTCTTGTAACCATTGACAAAAACGATAATAAAGTGATAAATTTATGTCAGATACGAAACTTTACGAAAAAATAAAAGATACCGATAGGAGATGGAGGCGAAGGCAGTGGGTAAAAAAAGATTTACAAGAGGCGCTGGAATCCTGTTATCGATTACAAGTTTGCCTTCAGCTTATGGAATAGGGACGTTGGGGGAGGAAGCCTTTCGGTTTGTAGATCTGCTGGTAGATTTGAAACAGCGGTATTGGCAGGTATTGCCGATTGGTCCGACAAGCTTCGGCGACAGTCCTTATCAATCCTTTTCCGCCTTTGCGGGTAATCCATATATGATAGATTTGGATGATTTGGTAAAAGACGGTCTTTTGAAAAGAGAAGAAATCGGAAGTTACAATTGGGGCAGCGACGAGCACGATATCAATTATGCCGTTTTATATAACAACAGATTCAGGGTACTGGAGCAGGCGTATGGCCGCTTTGACAGAAAGAATACGGATTTTCTTTCCTTTTGTGAGAAGAAAAAGGAATGGTTGGAGGATTACAGCCTTTTTATGGCGATAAAGACGGAGTCGGAGGGCAAGGAGTGGCTAAGCTTCCACAAGGAGCTTCGAGAGCATGAGGCCAAAGCGGTTTCGGCTTATAAGCGTAAGAATGAAGAAAAAATAGACTTCTGGAAATTCTGTCAGTACAAATTTTTTATCCAGTGGAGCCGGTTTAAGTCTTATGCCAACAGCAGAGGAATCGAGATAATCGGAGATGTGCCTCTTTATGTGGCTCTGGACAGTGCGGATGTATGGGGACATAGGGGAATGTTTCAATTAGGCCCGAATGGAGTTCCTGACAGGGTGGCAGGCTGTCCGCCGGATGCATATTCAGCAGACGGTCAGAAATGGGGAAACCCGTTGTATGACTGGAAGCAGATAGAGAAAGAAAACTTTTGCTGGTGGCGTATGCGGATGAAGGAGAATGCCGGGCTGTACGATGCCCTGCGAATCGATAATTTCAGCGGTCTTTTGAAATATTACAGCATTCCCTTTGAAAAGGGCGGTGTGAAAGACGGAAAGTGGGAAAAAGGCCCGGGAAAGAAACTCTTAGACATTATGGAAGAGGAATCAGGCGAATGCAAGATTATGGCAGAGGACTTGGGCCCCTGCGTGCCGGCAGTAAAAAAGATGCGGGAGAAAATGGAATGGCCCGGAATGAAGGTATTGCTGTTCGCTTTCGACGGAGATATTTCTTCGGAATATCTTCCTCATAATTACATAGACAGAAATACCGTCGTTTATGCGGGCACACATGACAATGAGACAATTGTAGGCAGTTATCGGGATAAGACAGAATATGAGCTTGCTTTTTTATATGAATATCTAAACATAGATTCCAAGGATGCGATTCCGGATGCTTTCATAAGGCTCGCTTATTCCAGCATTGCGGATGTGGTGATTTTGCAGATGCAGGATATTCTGAAGCTGGGAAACGAAGCGAGGATGAATCACCCTTCTACGGTAGGGAGCAATTGGCGCTGGCGGGTATGGCACGACTGTTTAAGCGAAGAACGGCGGACGTGGATAAGGACCATATCTACCATATACAGGCGTTAGAACGTTACCATCCGGCCATCAGCTTGTGATGAAACCGCAGGCGAAACAGCAACGTTATAACATCTGGTATAAGATGTGCAAAGCACATTTTATATATAAGGGTGAAAAGCCCTGAGACAATATTGAGACAAGGTCAAAGAGAAAAGGAGAGGAAAATTAATGAAAAAGAAAATGTTAGCATTGTTCATGACAGCCGCTATGGTGGCATCTTTGGCAGGCTGCGGAAGTACGGCAGCTACAACGACAGAGGCTCCGGCCGAGACAACAGAAGAAGCACCTGCGGGGGAGACTGCTCCGGCAGAAGAAGCGGAAACAGAAGAAGAGGAAGCACTTACCGCTGAAATTCTCGTATGGGGTCCTTCCGAAGACCAGTCAGCAGACAGCGGCAACTGGCTCCCCACTATGTGCGAGCAATTTGCAGCACTTCATCCGAACTGGGATATTACATTTACCTATGGTGTATGTGCGGAAGGCGATGCGAAAGCTACTGTAACTCAGGACGTTGAAGCGGCGGCAGATGTATATATGTTTGCAAACGATAACCTTACAGATTTAATCGCTTCGAACGCTATTGCAAGATTGGGCGGTGAGACGGAAAGCTATGTTAAGAGTACAAATTCCCAGGCGATTGTAGATTCTGTATCCATGGATGGAGCGGTTTACGGTGTTCCTTTTACAACGAATACCTGGTTCATGTACTATGACAAGAGCGTATTTTCTGAGGAAGAGGCATCTAACCTGGATACGATGATCGCAAAAGCGAAGGTTGCGTTCCCTCTTTCCAACTCATGGTATATTGCTTCCTTCTATGTGGCGAATGGATGTACTCTGTTTGGCAACAGCAACGACGAAGCACAGGGGATTGACTTTAGCGGAGACAAAGCGACTGCAGTAACGGAATATCTCGTAGATCTGGCAGCTAACCCGAATTTTGTAAACGACGCTGACGGTGCAGGAATTGCAGGCTTACGTGACGGAAGTATCTCTGCAATCTTCTCAGGTTCCTGGGATTATGCTGCAGTACAAGAAGCTCTTGGTGACAACTTCGGAGCAAGAGAACTTCCTACGATTACAATTAACGGCGAAGAAAAACAGATGATGGCATTCGCAGGCTCTAAGGCGATTGGAGTTAACCCTAACAGCGATAATATGCAGGTTGCAGTTGCTCTTGCAAGCTACTTGGGAAGTGCGGACGCACAGAAAGCACACTATGAAATGAGAAGTATCGTTCCTTGCAATACGGAGCTTTTGGCAGATCCCGCACTTCAGAGCGATGCGCTGGTAGTAGCACAGAATGCGACTTTTGACAATACCGCTATTATTCAGCCGTTCGTAGCAGCGATGGGCAATTATTGGACCCCTGCTGAGAATATGGGTAAAGCATTTGTTAATAAAGAGGTAACACATGCAAATGCAGCGGAAAAGACAGAAGCTCTCAATGATTCTTTGAATACATCGGTAGTGGAATAACAGACGGTAAAAAAGTGATAGCTTCCGAGGTGTCCGTATCTTTTGCGGACACCTTGGGGTATCTTTCGCTTCAGGAGGTTACAGCATGGGAGAAAGAAAAAAGAGAGTAAAAGAGTTCGCGACGCCTTATACGGTAGGCAATGCGGTAAAGATGGGAGATTTGGCAACAAAGCTGTCTATGCTGTTTATGGGAGCGGGAAACATTGCGCGCGGACAGATAGTTAAGGGACTTTTATTTCTCGCGATTGAAATAAGCTATATTTTATTCATGGTTCAGAATGGTATACATAACTTGGCAATGATGCCCTCCTTGGGAACACAGGCCCAGCAGGAAATATGGAATGAAAAAAAGGGCATTTATGAGTATGTTGCCGGAGATAACTCGCTGCTTATTTTGTTATACGGTGTAGTTACCTTGTCTATCACAGCAGGTTTTATTCTGCTTTGGACGACTTCGCTGCGCAGCGCTTACAAGGCGGAGGTCTTTAGCAAAAACGGCAAACATATCAATTCTTTTAAAGACGACATCAAGGATTTGTTCAATCAAAATTTACATATATTGTTAATGACGCCACCGATCATGGGAATATTGCTTTTTACCATAATGCCTCTTATTTTCATGATTACGATGGCTTTTACCAATTACTCCAAGTATGAGGACCATTTGGTTTTGTTCGACTGGGTAGGTTTGGCAAACTTCATTAAGGTGCTCAGCTTTCAGGATTCCATGGGGCAGACCTTCTGGTCCGTACTGGCATGGACGCTCACATGGGCAATACTTGCTACCGGCCTTAACTATGTATTCGGTATGATACTGGCCATTATCATCAACAGGAAAGATACGAAGATAAAGGGCTTCTGGAGATTCTGCTTTGTGCTTTCCATTGCGGTCCCGCAGTTCGTCTCACTGCTCATCATGCGGACGATGCTGCAGCCCGAGGGCGCGGTAAATACCATGCTAAGGAATGTAGGGCTTATCGAAACTTCCCTCCCCTTCTTTACCAATACGATGTGGGCGAGGGTGACCGTTATCATAATCAACCTATGGATAGGTATTCCTTACACGCTGCTTCAGGTTACGGGAATTCTTCAGAACATACCGGGAGAACTCTATGAATCGGCAAGAGTGGACGGAGCTAATATATTTACCATTTTCTTCAGGATCACCTTGCCTTATATGCTGTTTGTGACGACGCCTTATCTGATCACTCAGTTTACCGGCAATGTAAATAATTTCAACGTCATTTACCTTTTATCGCAGGGACACCCTACGCCGGTGGGTTCTACTGCGGGAAAAACGGACCTTCTGATCACGTGGCTGTATAAGCTCACGATCGATTTCCAATACTTTAACCTCGGAGCGGTCATCGGTATCATGACCTTTGTGGTATTAGCTATTGTAGCCATCGTGACGTACAGAAATACGGGCTCTTATAAAGACGAGGAGGGATTCCAATGATGAAAAAGAAAGAAATGGTTGGTGCGAGAACGAGAAAAACTATCACGAACGTCTTTGTTCACGTTTTTCTGGCAGTATTGTCAGCGGTATGGCTGTTTCCCATATTCTGGGTGGTATTAACGAGCTTTCGAGGAGAAAAAGGCTCCTATATGTCGACTTTTTTCCCGAAAACATACACGATCAACAATTATATCAAGCTTTTTACCGAAACGAATGTGTTGAATTTCCCTAAGATGTTTGCGAATACGCTCATTATTGCGATTTTTTCCTGCGCTATTTCTACATTTTTCGTGCTGGCGGTTTCCTATAGCATGTCCAGATTAAAGTTCAAGGTGCGTAAGCCGTTAATGAACGTAGCCCTCGTGCTTAAGCTATTTCCGGCATTTATGTCCATGATCGCTGTTTATTATATTTTAAAAGCTATGGGTCTGTCGGAAGGAGCGATGATACGTGTGGCGCTCATTCTCGTTTATTCCGGAGGGGCCGGTATTGAATTTTACATAGCCAAAGGCTTCTTCGATACGATTCCGAAGGCATTGGACGAAGCGGCATATTTGGATGGCGCAACCAAATTCCAGGTGTTTACGAAGATTACGGTTCCGCTCAGCAAGCCGATCATTGTGTACACGGTCATCACTACATTTATTGCTCCCTGGGTGGATTTTATTTTTGCAAGGGTCATATGCAGGGCCAATGCCGATTATTATACGGTGGCACTGGGACTTTGGAAGATGCTCGAAAAAGAGTACATCGACAACTGGTACACCGCATTTGCAGCGGGAAGCGTATGCATTTCCATCCCGATCGCAATTTTGTTCGTGGTAACCCAGAGGTTCTACTCCAGCGGTATGTCCGGCGCGGTAAAGGGATAACAATCATATGAAACTTAAATTGCAGGCAGGGCAGTGATCGAAAAAAAATCGTGAATACGCTTTGCCTGCATTTTTAATGTAAGACAATAGTTGACAAGAGGCCATGGGCGTTATGGATCTGAAAGATTGCCATAGACTCAGAAAAGGGATTGCGAGGATTATGTTATGAAAAAGAGGATGCTTAGTATATTGCTGACGGCTTGTCTGGGTATTAGCTCGTTTGCAGGCTGTGGAAATGGCGGAGGAGAAGAGGCAAAGAAGACCGGGGGTGTCTCGGGCAGCGCAGGCGAAGAGCAGGAGATTGGAAATAGTGCAGATGCATTAGGAGGAACTGTGGCCGAAAAGCCTTCATTGAACGTGTTAGATGATAAATACCGTACTTTTTATGAGGTATTCGTATATTCTTTCTATGATGGAAATGGGGATGGAATTGGCGATTTGAAGGGATTGACGGAGAATCTCGATTACATCAATGACGGAGACGATGCTACGGATACCGATCTAGGGTGCAATGGGATTTGGCTCATGCCGATTATGCCTTCTGCCACTTATCATAAATACGATGTGACGGACTACTACGGAATCGATGAACAGTATGGAACGATGGATGATTTTGAGGAATTTATGGCGGCATGTGAGGAGAGGGGAATCGATGTAATTCTGGATTTGGTATTGAACCACACCTCCTCTTCTCATCCATGGTTCATAAAAGCCGGCAGTTATTTGAAAAGTACAGGCGATGCAGAGCCGTCTTTAAAGGAGTGCCCTTACATCGATTATTACAATTTTTCCAGGGAAGGAGGTGCCGGGTATAATGGACTTGATGAAACGTGGTATTATGAAGCGCAGTTTTGGAGTGAAATGCCCGACCTCAATCTTGGAAATGAAGCGGTGCGAAGAGAAATCGAGGATATTGTCGATTTCTGGCTTGCAAAGGGAGTGGACGGATTCAGACTGGACGCGGCAAAAGAATATTATTCCGGTACCGTAGATGCCAATATCGAAGTCCTTTCCTGGTTTAATGAAATGGTAAAGGAGAAGAAGGAGGATGCCTATATCGTAGCGGAGGTATGGTCAGATATGGATACCTATGCGAAATATTATGAAAGCGGCATAGACAGCGTCTTTGACTTCGCTTTTGCGGACAGCGGAGGAATCATAGCGAACACAGTAAAGGGGAGCCAGTCAGCCAGTGGATTCGGAAAAGCGCTGCAGTCCCTGGATGAAAAGTTCTCTCAGTATAATGATTATTACATTGACGCGCCCTTTTATACCAATCACGATTTAGGAAGAAGTGCGGGCTATTATTCCGGAGAGAACGCAGAGAGCCAGACGAAAATGGCCGGTGGTTTGAATCTTATGATGAATGGCAGTTGCTTCCTATATTATGGAGAAGAACTGGGAATGAAGGGAGCGGGCAAAGACGAGAATAAGAGAGCGCCCATGTATTGGAGTGAAAACAGCAAAGAAGCAGGCATGTGCGACGGACCGCCGGATATGGATGCGGTAAAGATGAAATATGGCAGCCTGAGCGAACAGAGTGAGGCTGCAGATTCCATTTACAACTATTATAAGGAAGCGATAAGGCTTCGAAATGTTTATCCGGAAATTGCCAGAGGAGAGGTAAGTTATGTGGAGAGCGCTTCTGACAATAATGTGTGTGTGATAAAAAAGGCATATGAAGGCTCGGAGATACTTCTTATTATGAATATTTCAGGAGAAGAGCAGACCGTGGATCTGAGCGGAATCACTGTGAATAAAGAAGAAATAAATAATATCGGCTCACTGGGAGGAGCGCTGCTTACGGGAGAGGAAAAAATTGGAGTGGCGGATGCAGAGGTCATTATGCCGCCATATTCCATTGGAGTGTTTCGCTGAGGGGAATGTGCAGGAGACATCGGAAAAAGGAACCGCCGCAACATACGTAGCGGCGGAAGGAGATTTTGAGCATATTCGTTTTATTTATGATTAGAAAGAGGGCGGAAAATAGTCTTTCGCCCGGCCCAGCCGACGATGCGGACAAGGACGATGCCTATGAAGATTCCGATGCTGTCGATTGCTACATCACGCGGAGATGGTCCTCTGCCTGCAACAAAAGATTGGTGGTACTCATCGAAGGCAGCGAAGCCGACACAGAATATTCCTGCGACGACCATGAGAGCGAAGCCCCTGACTCTGTATACATAGAGAGGGAAGGCAACTGTCACTGCCAGGATGAAATATTCCGTAACATGCCCCAGCTTGCGTACATAGTGGTGAATGCGGTCTGCATAATGCTCGATTTGTTCCTCGGAAAAATCTTTATCCAATACTTTGTCGGTGACAGTGACTATTTTGACGCTGACCTTATAGCTGAGCTGACTGCTGGTAATGCCGTTCTGTGCAGAAAGCTGGAATATCATGTACATGACAAGAAGGGCTGGAACAAATGAAAGCGGTTTTAGCACGAGGCGTAACGTTTTCTTTATAAATAATAAAATGTATTTCATAAACATTTACCTTTCAAGGGGTGGCGGCTGACGCCGAAAACAAAAGCGTATACCATGCAGTATACGCTTTTTGTTTTTGTATGTAAAATTAAATTTTCTTTATAAATTCCTAATGCAACCGATAATTAATGCTACATATCCAGATATTCGCGCTGCGCTGCGATTTCAGGCGGGACGGGCAGACGGCCCTTTTGCAGTTTTTGATAGAGGTTGTTCATATGATGAAGTTTCTGGGCACTGCGGATCCGGTAACGGTCCAGAATATCCTTGTATAAAGGATTCATTTTCAGCCGTTCGCGTATATCCTTGGAGAACGGACAGTGAGTAAAAAGAATGTCCCTTGCCACCTTATTGAGACGGGGAGCACCGTTAGCCTCGTACATAATCCATATGACGTAATCCCGTATGAACATTTCCTTGTAGCTGTTTTTCGCTTTTTGCATTGCCGATTTAATCTTATCTCTCGCATCGGAGCTGAGTTCGAGATTCTTTTTATAAAACTGTATATAATCGAAGTATTCGCTGGTGAGAGAACGCTCGGAAATATCGTTCCACCTTGCGCCCTGAATGCGCTTGCACATTTCCCAACGGAATTCTCCGGTAAGCCTCGTCATGATGGTGAGAAGGTCTTCCATCTGGAAGACGGAGGACATGAATCGTGCGGGGGTAGTACGGCGCTTTCCTTCGATTTCCTGCCACATAACTCCGCGGATGCCGACATTAGGAAATAGGATAATGTCGGGAAGAACCTCAACGTTAATCATTTCCTTCGCTACACCGCCGTCGGGATTGGAATAAATGGTCTCTCGTCCGTATGCGCCGAAATCGATAGAGCGGATCTGTGTGATGGACTCGATGATTCGGTCGGCAGTAACGAGTGTCTGGGATAAATCCTTCAGCACGTTGTGGTCGGAAAATACCGGACAGAATGTGGAGATACGGCCAAATGTAATCTTATTGACAAGCGGAAACATATTTTCCAGCTCGAATATAACCTTTTTTGCATTGTTCTTGGAAAGCAGAGCCTCCTGTGCAGCGGTGATCTTGCCCGTTACCTTCATCTCATGAATGTGCGCCGTATAATCGATGTCGAATTCATTACGGCTGGGCTCCTTTTCTCCGTTATAAACGGCTTTTAACCATTCATAGGCGGTGTATATATGATGCTCGGGAGAAGAAGGGAAATTATCCGCGATGGAGTACAGATAGGAAACATTCTCCATTCCTGCCAGCTCTTCGTCCACATATCCGAATTGAAAGAACATCTTCAAAATAGTCGGGATGGAATTATCGTGAAGGCTGGCTTGAAAAGCGGACATATATATCGTGTAGAAAAGCTTGGTAATATTCATGCGCAGCCTGCGGCTGTCGTCATCCACCGCATTTTTATCAATTTGCTTCTTATATTCCTCAATATATTTGCGGAAATCTGCGGCAACATCAGGGTCGCAGTCCGCATATTCCAGAATAATATCCAGGGAATGCTCCACGGCGGCGGCATTTTTGGCAAGCTCAGGATCCTCCATGGGAACGTCCGAGCCTCTCTCTTCCATGAAAGCGAGAGTTTCTTTGTAAGCATTGATTCTTTCTTTGTAGAGATCGTGGTCGATAGAGCCAAAGCCTTCCATATTGATCATCATACGGCTTATAGCGGCGCTTATGGCGGTAGAATCCTCCTCGCGCTGGCCGATTCTGAAAAACAGCGTTGTATATAAATCGAAAAGATCCAGTCTATTCTCGTTCATGAGCAGTCTGGCGATGTCCGATTTATAATCGTACATAATGCGGCATACGGACATAATTTCAGCGATGTCCTGACTGGTCTTCATAAGCAGGCCATTTAAATAATCGAAGTAGGGAACAGGAGACATAGGAAGCGTCTGTGTTACAACTATGGACATGTTGTCGTAAAAGTCGGTAAGCCACTGAGGAATATCTTCCTCCAAAGCCAGAGGCTCTATAGTCTCTAAATCGGGCAGTGCGCGGGGAGATATGCGGTACCGTCCGCTGAGCTTCACGTATTCGTTGTAACTGTCCGTTAAATACTGGTACAGATTGCTGCAGTCGTATTTGGAAAATTCGTACATTTCAAGAACATTTTTCATCTGCTTATAGCAGGAAGAAGTAACGAGCTGCGCAAAGTTCGGGTTCTTGCCAAACATAACGGTGAGCCCTCCCGCACTGTATGGAATGGATGCTATTGTAACATCGTCCGACGCTATGTAGGTAAAGATATAAGTATTGAAATATAGCTCGCAGAGACCTATAATGTCTCCCTTGTCCAAAAAAAATTCGCCGTCCGAGTATACGGCGCGTACCGTACCGGTCAAAATCGTATGCAGAGCGTTAAACGGCTGCCCGCTCTCGCAAATTGTAGTGCCCATTTTAAATTCTTTTGCCATGTTGCCCCTCCTGATGACATTTATCCTTATAATAATTGTTTATATTATACTAACTTTGGTCATGAAATACAACAGAAGATTCCCTTTTTTGACAAGAGTCGCTGTACTTTTTTTCATTTTATGTTATACTTAAAAGAACTAAGGATGAACCGAGGGGGACAGCTCAATGGATAAAGACACACTTTACATACAGGAAATTGTGAACGGATACAGGCCGGACGTTGAGAGGCTGGTCAGGTATATTCCGTGGCTGGAGTCGAAAACAGGGATTAATGTGTCCAATATGTACAAAGGGGAAGGGATTGCGGAGCACTCTATATCTTTTCCGGTGTATGAGAGTACTTTGATGAGCCTTGTGCAGGATGCGCGAAGAACCAATCTGCTGGACAGGAACTATGCCTATGTTTATTCCAGAAACCGTATAAGAAGCGCATCGGACGAACAGAGGCTGATAGCGGTCGCTACCATACGTGAAATGGATATGCTGAAGGGTATATTGTCCAAATATATTCTGGGCGGCATGACAAAAGGAAGACTATGGACAGAGGGAGTTTCTAACGGCTCCATTTTAAAGGTATTGCTCAAGATGAAGGAAATTCTTGAGTATTGGGATAAACCGATAGAACTAAGCGGGGCAGGGATTGAGTAAGGGGTTCGTATAGATGAGTGAAAAGTCGGCGCAGAAGCGAATGTATATATTGGAGACGGCAAGAAAGGTATTTATGGAGAAGGGCTTTAAGGACGTTACGATGAAGGACATTGTAGAAGCCTGTGATATAAGCCGCGGAGGTCTGTACTTGTATTTTGCCAGTACGGAAGAGATTTTTATGGAAGTGTTGAAGCTGGAGACGGAAGAAACCGATGATGTTTTCTCGGGAAGCATCGGAGAAGACGCAGCACCCTCCGATATTCTTGCGCTGTTTTTGAAGGAGCAGAAAAAAGAACTGCTGAGTAAGAGGAACAATCTTACTATGGCAGTATATGAATTCTTTTTTGCAAACAAATTTCCTAAGAAGGGCCATTTGTTGAAGCAGCAATTCGATGCTGCGGTAAAAATTATAGAGAAGTTGATCGAAGCCGGAGTGGACGCGGGAGAATTCTACTGCGAAGATCCGTTAGGGGCGGCAAGAAATATCATGTACGTGCTGGAAGGGCTGAAAATAGTTTCTCAGACGAGAGGGATTACAGAGGACATCGTGGATAGGGAAGTTATGTATATTATGCAGGACCTCGTTATGGAAGAATAGAATGAGTGGAATGGCAAATGCTTCAAAGAGGATACTTTGGGGCATTTTTTATGCTGCTATTTCCCTTTTTCGCAAAATATTTGGATATACCATTGAAAATTAGTCAGGATTCGGTATAATTAAGAATAGTCATCAATTGGAGGATTGTGAGGCAATCTTTTCTGATGTTAAAAAAATGGAGGAAAGTAAATTCATCATGGGAAATGTGAAACGCATTTATGTAGAAAAGAAGGAACCCTTTGCCGTAAAGGCGAAAGAGCTGAAGGAGGAAATCCGAAGTTACTTAGGCATATCGGGCGTAAAAGACGTGAGAATGTTCATACGTTACGATGTTGAGAACCTATCAGAAGATACTTTTGAGGCTGCCTGCAGGATTGTTTTTTCAGAGCCGCCGGTGGATATCCTTTATAAGGAGAACTTCGAGATACCTGCGAACGGAAAAGTGTTCAGCGTGGAATATCTGCCCGGACAGTTCGATCAGCGTGCGGATTCCGCAGTTCAGTGTGTGAAATTTTTACGGGAAAATGAGCAGCCCATTATTAAGACGGCAGTTACTTATCTCGTAATAGGAGATGTTTCCGAGGATGAATTTGAGAAAATAAAAGCGTATTGCATCAATCCGGTGGATTCCAGAGAGACAGATATGGTGAAGCCGGATACTCTTGTTACACAGTTCGAGGAACCGGAAGATGTTTCCGTTCTGGATGGATTTAAGGATATGCCGGAAAGGGATCTAGAGGAATTATATGAGTCTTTGGGTCTTGCCATGACGTTCAGGGACTTTAAGCACATTCAGAATTATTTTAAAGATGATGAGCGAAGAAATCCTACCATGACGGAAATCAGAGTGCTCGATACATACTGGTCCGATCACTGCCGCCATACCACCTTTTCTACGGAGCTTAAGAACGTGGAGTTCGGCGAAGGCTATTACAGGACCCCTATCGAAACGACGTATCAGAGTTATCTCGATACGAGAGAAGAGATTTTCAGAGGCAGAGAGGACAAGTTCATCTGTTTGATGGATCTGGCACTCATGGCGATGCGCAAGCTGAAAAAGGACGGAAAGTTAAACGATATGGAGGAGTCCGATGAAATCAATGCGTGCTCTGTCATCGTTCCTGTGGAAATTGATTACGGCGAGGGGATGGTAAACGAGGAGTGGCTCGTGTTCTTTAAGAATGAGACCCATAACCATCCAACGGAAATAGAACCTTTCGGTGGTGCAGCAACCTGCCTCGGCGGTGCGATTCGCGATCCTCTTTCAGGACGCGGTTATGTATATCAGGCGATGCGCGTGACCGGCGCGGCGGATCCGACGGTACCGGTGGCGGAGACGTTAAAAGGAAAACTGTCCCAGAAGAAGCTTGTGCGCGGTGCGGCCAGCGGCTATTCTTCTTATGGCAACCAGATAGGACTGGCAACCGGTTATGTAAAGGAGATTTATCATCCTGACTATGTAGCGAAGAGAATGGAAATCGGCGCGGTAATGGGAGCAGCGCCCAGGCGCAACGTTATTCGTGAGAATTCCGATCCTAATGATATTATCATCCTTCTTGGAGGAAGGACAGGCAGGGACGGCTGCGGTGGAGCTACGGGATCTTCCAAGGTGCATACGGAAAATTCTATCGAGACCTGCGGTGCGGAGGTACAGAAAGGAAATGCGCCTACAGAACGCAAGATTCAGAGACTTTTTAGAAGAGAAGAAGTGAGCAGGATCATAAAAAAATGCAATGATTTCGGCGCAGGCGGTGTTTCTGTAGCGATCGGTGAGCTGGCGGACGGGTTGATCGTAGACTTGGATAAGGTGCCGAAGAAGTATGCGGGCCTGGACGGCACGGAGTTAGCTATTTCCGAATCTCAGGAAAGAATGGCTGTAGTGGTAGGTCCCGCCGATGTAGACAGCTTCTTGGATTTTGCGGCACAGGAGAATCTGGAAGCAGTTCCCGTTGCCGTTGTGACGAAGGAGCCGAAGCTCGTTTTAAAATGGCGCGGTAAGGAAATCGTTAACATTAAGAGAACGTTTCTCGATACCAATGGCGCTCATCAGGAAACGAATGTAAATGTGGATATTCCCGAAAAAGAAGATAATTATTTCGATTATATAGCGATTCCTTCGGTAAGGGAGAAACTGGAAGAGGAGGACGTGAAAGCAGCATGGCTTGCGGGACTTAATGATCTGAACGTATGCTCCCAAAAAGGACTGGTGGAAATGTTCGACTCTTCTATCGGTGCAGCTTCTGTGCTCATGCCTTACGGCGGTAAATATCAGTTGACGGAGACGCAGGTAATGGCGGCGAAGCTTCCGGTATTAAAGGGAAAAACCGATGCAGTGACTCTTATGAGCTACGGTTTTGACCCGTATCTTTCCTCATGGAGCCCGTATCACGGAGCAATTTATGCGGTGACGGAATCCATAGCGAAGATTGTAGCGGCAGGCGGCGATTTTAGAAATATACGCTTTACCTTCCAGGAATATTTCAGGCGTATGACTTCGGAACCGGAACGTTGGAGTCAGCCCTTTGCAGCTCTTTTGGGTGCGTATGACGCACAGATCGGATATGGTCTTGCGGCCATTGGCGGTAAGGACAGCATGTCGGGAACCTTTCAGGATATCGACGTACCTCCTACGCTTGTATCTTTTGCAGTGGATGTTGCGAAAGAGGGCAATATCGTGACACCGGAGCTTAAGGGCGAAGGGAATAAGCTGGTTCAGTTCTGGATCGATAAGGACGAATACGATATTCCGATTTATGAAAATGTTATGAATCTGTACCAGCAGATTACTCTGCTTATCGAAGAAGGAGTTATCGTGTCCGCCTATGCACAGGATGCTAATGGCCTCGTTTCTGCCATCACCAAGATGGCATTCGGCAATAAGTTGGGCGTGAATATGTCAGGGGAACTGTCTGCAAAGGAATTGTTT
Source organism: Bacillota bacterium (assembly GCA_023408815.1). Lineage (GTDB taxonomy): Bacteria > Bacillota > Clostridia > Lachnospirales > Lachnospiraceae > Kineothrix. The sequence continues at coordinate 19,196 of JAEYJO010000068.1, forward strand.
GAAAATGGTTTAGGCGATATTGTGGCGGAGGTGACCGCGGATAATCTGGAGAAATTGAGTGAACTTCCGAATTGCCGCGTGGTAGGCGAGGTGACGAAGGAACCGGAATTCACCTATAAGGATGTTCATATTTCCATGGAAGAGGCGCTGGCGGCATGGACCTCTAAGTTAGAAAAGGTATTTCCGACGAAGGCGGTGAAAGAAACGACGCCTGTAGAGTCTCCGCTTTATACGACGGACAAAGTTTATATATGCAAAAACAAGGTGGCGAAGCCTACGGTATTCATTCCGGTATTTCCGGGCACGAACTGCGAATATGACAGCGCGAAGGCGTTTGAGCGTGCCGGAGCGAAAGCAGTGACGAAGATATTCAGAAACCTGACGGCGGAGGACATCAGAGATTCCGTAGAGGTGTTTGAAAAGGCGATAAACGATGCACAGATCATTATGTTTCCGGGAGGATTTTCCGCAGGTGATGAGCCGGACGGAAGCGCAAAATTCTTTGCTACCGCATTCCAGAACGCAAAAATAAAAGAAGCTGTCATGAAGCTGTTAAACGAAAGAGACGGTCTTGCCCTCGGTGTCTGCAACGGATTCCAGGCACTGATTAAGCTCGGCCTTGTTCCGTTTGGAGAAATCGTAGGACAGAAGGAGGATTCTCCGACTCTTACCTTTAATACAATTAATCGTCATATTTCCAAGATGGTATATACGAAAGTAGTATCCAATAAATCACCTTGGCTTCAGGAAGCAGAAGTGAGCAAGACCTACGCGAATCCGGCCTCCCATGGAGAGGGACGTTTCGTTGCTCCGAAGGAATGGGTGGATAAATTGTTTGCAAACGGTCAGGTGGCTACGCAGTATGCGGATATCGAGGGCAATGTTTCCATGAATGAGGAATGGAACGTGAATGGTTCCTATGCCGCTATCGAAGGCATCACTTCACCGGACGGAAGATGTTTTGGTAAGATGGCACATGCGGAACGCCGTGACCGCTCCGTTGCAATCAACATTTACGGAGAGCAGGATATGAAGATATTCGAATCGGGCGTATATTACTTTACAAGATAATTATAAAACCATGGGAAGATGTTTGCGGATTTCCATGGTTTTATTAAGAATAAAATTGCGTAAAATAAGAAGTGGGGATTTTAGATGAAAAAAGAGACAATAAATCAATATTTAATTAACCTAAGTGTATTAGTAATTGCTTGGGGCGGGTTATTTCGGAGGAGTTTTAATAGTGATACATTAACACATATGGTATCGGCGGAAAAAGATATCTTAATTCAGATTCAAGATGGAAGATATTTGAATTCTTTGGTAGATTATATTCTATTGAAACTGGGATTATCCACTACTACGCATACGGGAGTAACGGCGATTGCAGCTCTTTTTTTACTAGCGTTAGGACTTTGCTTTGTGCAAGAAGGTTTGCTGGTGAAAATAAAAAAAACATCGGGTCTGCAGGAGATAGGTTTTTATGCAATTACGGCGTTATTGTTTTCCAATGTATTATTCGGTGAAAATTTAATGTTCAGCGAGTGCTCATTTGTATTTGGAATGGGATATTTATTTGCCTCAATAGGTGTTTATTATTTCATCAAAAAAAAGAGATTGCGGGCGTTTCTCTTTTTTTTATTAGCAACGACCGGATATCAGGTTACCGTCGTATATGCAGCTATCGTCTTATCTGCGTATATTCTTTTGGATAATGAGTATAAGATAACGAAAAAGACTGTAGCGGAGGAATTCCTATGCGGAATATATACTTTCGGTTCAGGTGTTTTAAATATTTTAAGCTATACTTTGCTGGCTTATGCGGGGATAGGCGGCGGTCTGAGAAAGCAGGTAGGTGCTGGAATCTGGATGGATAAGCTGGAGTCGATGGCAGAGATTTACGCAGCTCTTTTGAAAAACAGCAAAGGGCTGTTGCCTAACATATGGCTTCCGCTGATAATAATGGTATTTTGCATAAGTGTCATCATTTATACATTTATTCGCAAGAAAGATAAAATGGCGGTATTATATTTTGTTCTTTTTGTCTTTGGAATTAATATAATGATTTTCGCAATTCCGATGCTTCAGCAATACGTCTATCTGCCGCCCAGAATCATCTGGCCGTTTTATGCGGTGCAGAGTATGCTCCTGCTGATTGCCTTTGCCTGCACAGATGGCAGATTAAAGACGCTTGTATGTTATGTGGGATGTATGTATTTGATCATACAAATAGTATTCTGTAATGTTATTATAGCGAACAGAACATTGAGTAATAATCTTGACAAATTATATGCCAATATAGCTTATGAAAAAATATTGGAGTATGAGAAGACAGAGAATATACAAGTGACAAAGCTGGCTGTTGTCAACGATATAGATTGCCCCTTCAGCTATGATGAAGTGCATTATAAAACGGACCAGATTAACGAAAGAGCTCTTGGAACGGTAACGAATACGCTGATGAATGTTGTGAGCGGAAGAAACTTTGAAAAGGTGGATATGGACGAAGCGATTTATAATACTTATTTCTCAGGAAAGAACTGGGATTATTTCGATACCACGGAGCAGTTGATTATCGAAGGAGATACTGCATATTGGGTAATTTTTTAGAATTATATAGTTGAAACATACAAGATGCTGTGCTAAAATAAGATAATTTGGATAAAATTTAGAGAGAGGACGACGGGTGAAAAAAATGAGCGCATTTCCAATGAAGTCATTTTTAATTTTGGAGGACGGCACAGTTTTTGAGGGGACTCATATCGGTGCCAAAAAAGAAATCATCAGTGAAATAGTTTTCAATACGTCCATGGCGGGCTATCCGGAAGTACTGACGGATCCTTCCTATGCGGGACAAGCCGTGTGCATGACCTATCCGCTTATCGGTAACTATGGAGTATGCAGAGACGATATGGAATCTAAGAAACCGTGGCCCGATGGATTTATTGTACGGGAATTGTCGAGAATTTCCAGCAATTTCCGCTCGGATATGACGATTCAGGAATTTCTGGAGGATTATGGAGTGCCGGGAATCGCAGGAATCGATACGAGAGCCCTTACGAAGATTTTGCGGGAAAAGGGCACGATGAACGGAATGATCACAACGAGGGAAGATTATGATTTGAATGAAATCATACCCAGATTAAAAGAGTACACGACCGGAAAAGTGGTGGAAAAGGTAACCTGTGAACATAAATATGAAGTAAATGGTTCTGTATCCTTGGAGGAAAACGGTGCAGTTTCCGGCGGTGCCAGATTCGATAAGGAATCGTATGAAAAAGGAACTCATGAAAAGAAACCGAGTATGGTAAAAGCCTTAAACGGCGCCGGCAAAAAGGTTGCGCTGTTAGACTTCGGAGCGAAGGATAATATCGCCGATGCTCTCGCGAAAAGAGGCTGTGCTGTTACCGTATATCCCGCACTTACAAAGGCGGAAGAAATCATCGCGGATGCACCGGACGGCATCATGTTAAGCAACGGACCGGGCGACCCGAAGGAATGCACCTCTATTATAGAAGAAATTAATAAGCTATATCAAACGAACATTCCCATTTTTGCAATATGTTTAGGACATCAGCTCATGGCGCTAGCGACGGGCGCTGATACTTTTAAAATGAAATATGGCCACCGGGGCGGAAATCATCCGGTAAAAGACTTGCAGACCGGCAGAGTCTATATTTCCTCACAGAACCACGGCTACGTAGTGGATACGGACAAGCTCGACCCCGGCATTGCCATACCGGCATTTATCAATGTGAACGATGGAACGAACGAAGGTCTTTCCTATACCGGCAAGAATATTTTCACCGTACAGTTTCATCCGGAAGCATGTCCGGGACCTCAGGATTCCGGGTATTTGTTTGACAGGTTTATTGATATGATGAAAGCGAGGAAAGAAGATGCCTAAGAATCCTAATGTAAAAAAAGTGTTGGTTATCGGTTCCGGCCCTATCGTTATCGGACAGGCAGCGGAATTCGATTATGCGGGAACGCAGGCCTGCCGCTCTTTAAAGGAAGAGGGAATCGAGGTCGTACTGGTAAACTCCAACCCCGCAACTATTATGACGGACAGGGATATTGCGGATAAAATATATATCGAGCCTTTGACGGTCAAGGTTTTGGAGCAGATCATCGAAAAGGAAAAGCCAGACAGCGTTCTGCCTACGCTGGGAGGACAAGCAGGCTTGAATCTCGGTATGGAGCTGGATGAATCCGGCTTTCTTGAGAGAAATAATGTAAAGCTTCTGGGTACCACCGCTAAGACGATTAAAAAAGCGGAGGATCGCTTGGAATTCAAGGAGACGATGGAAAAAATCGGGGAGCCCTGTGCGGCATCTCTCGTGGTGGAAAATGTAAAAGATGGTGTGGAATTCGCGAAGAAAATAGGCTATCCTGTTGTTCTTCGTCCGGCATATACGCTTGGCGGATCGGGAGGAGGAATCGCTGACAATCAGGTGGAACTGGAAGATATTCTGGCTAACGGCCTGCGTCTTTCCCGTGTAGGCCAGGTTTTGGTAGAGCGTTGTATTTCCGGCTGGAAGGAAATAGAATACGAAGTGATGCGCGATAGTGCGGGTAACTGTATTACCGTTTGTAACATGGAAAATATCGACCCGGTAGGCGTACATACCGGAGACAGCATCGTTGTGGCTCCATCACAGACCTTGATGGACAAAGAATATCAGATGCTTCGCAGCTCAGCTCTCAACATTATCAATGAGCTGGAAATTACCGGAGGCTGCAACGTGCAGTTCGCCCTTCATCCTACCAGTTTCGAATATTGTGTTATTGAAGTTAATCCCCGCGTAAGCCGTTCTTCTGCGCTTGCGTCGAAGGCCACCGGCTATCCGATTGCAAAGGTGGCGGCGAAGATAGCGCTTGGCTATACACTGGATGAAATAAAGAATACGATTACGGGAAAGACCTATGCCAGCTTTGAACCCACGCTGGATTACTGTGTAGTGAAGATTCCGCGCCTTCCCTTCGACAAGTTCATCACGGCGAAGAGGACGCTGACCACGCAGATGAAGGCTACCGGCGAGGTTATGAGTATCTGCACGAATTTTGAAGGTGCGCTGATGAAGGCGATCCGTTCGCTGGAGCAGCATGTGGATTGCCTTATGAGTTATGATTTTACGGTGCTTTCCAAGGAGGAGCTTCTGGATAGGCTGAAAATCGTGGATGACCAGAGAATTTACGTAATAGCGGAAGCGGTCAGAAAAGGTATCGATTATGATACGATTCACGAGATAACCATGGTGGATCATTGGTTTATCGATAAGATCGCAATCTTAGTCGAGATGGAAGAGTTGTTGAAAAAGGGACCTCTTACGTTGGATTTGTTAAAAGAAGCGAAGCGTATCGAGTACCCTGATAATGTCATCAGCAGACTGGCGGGCATACCGGAGGCAGATATTAAGAAAATGCGCTATGACAACGGAATCACTGCGGCCTTTAAGATGGTAGATACCTGTGCGGCAGAATTCGCTGCAAGCACCCCGTATTATTATTCCTGCTTTGGAAGTGAAAGTGAGATAGTGGAAACCAATCCACCTAAGAAGGTGCTGGTTCTGGGGTCCGGCCCCATTCGTATCGGGCAGGGCATCGAGTTCGACTATTGCTCCGTACATGCTACGTGGGCATTTTCGAAGGCCGGATATGAGACGATTATTGTCAATAACAATCCGGAGACGGTGAGCACGGACTTCGACATTGCGGATAAGCTTTACTTTGAGCCGCTGACTCCCGAAGATGTGGAGAACGTGGTGAATATAGAAAAACCGGACGGGGCGGTGGTTCAGTTCGGCGGCCAAACAGCGATCAAGCTGACAGAAAGCCTCATGAAGATGGGGGTTCCTATTTTAGGAACGAGCGCAGAGAATGTTGATGCGGCAGAAGACAGAGAGCTGTTCGATGCAATTTTGGAAAAGTGTGATATTCCCAGACCTTCAGGCGGAACGGTGTATACCGCTGAGGAAGCTAAAAAGGTAGCGAATAAATTGGGCTATCCGGTATTGGTGCGCCCCTCTTACGTACTGGGCGGACAAGGGATGCAGATTGCCATTTCCGATGAGGAAGTGGAGGAGTTCATGGAAATCATCAACCGCATCGCTCAGGACCATCCGATACTGGTAGACAAATATTTACAGGGCAAGGAAATCGAAGTGGATGCGGTTTGTGACGGTACCGACATATTGATTCCCGGCATTATGGAACATATCGAGAGAGCAGGAGTCCATTCCGGTGACAGTATCTCCGTATATCCGGCCCAGAGCATCAGCGAGAAGGTAAAGGAAACGATTGCGGAATATACGAGAAGGCTTGCCAAGGCCCTGCATGTTATAGGATTGATCAATATTCAGTTCATCGCAGTGGGCGAAGAGGTATACGTCATCGAGGTAAATCCCCGTTCTTCACGAACGGTTCCTTATATCAGTAAGGTGACAGGTATTCCGATAGTCGATCTTGCGACGGAAGTTATTATCGGCAAGACGATTCGTGAGCTCGGCTACGAGCCGGGACTTCAAAAGGAAGCGGATTATGTGGCGATCAAGATGCCGGTATTCTCCTTCGAGAAAATACGAGGCGCGGAAATCAGCTTAGGGCCGGAGATGAAATCTACAGGAGAATGCTTAGGTATTTCCAAAACATTCAATGAGGCGCTTTATAAGGCGTTCCTCGGTGCCGGTATCAATCTGCCCAAATACAAACAAATGATTATCACGGTTAAGGATGCGGATAAAGGAGAAGCGATCGAGATAGGAAAGCGCTTTGAAAAGCTTGGTTATACTATTTATGCTACAAGAAGCACGGCAAATGCACTTAAGGAGGCGGGGGTAAACGCCCGCAAAGTTAATAAGATACAGCAGGAATCGCCTACGGTCATGGACCTTATCTTGGGACATAAGATAGACCTTGTCATCGATACGCCTACACAGGGAAGGGATAAGTCCAGAGATGGCTTCCTTATAAGAAGAACAGCTATCGAGACGGGCGTGAACTGTCTGACCTCGTTAGATACGGCAAGAGCGTTGGTGACGAGCTTAGAGCATGTAAATAAGGAAGAAAAGCTGACATTAGTAGACATTGCATCGCTGTAAATATGGGGGACTGCTGCAAAATGGCGGGATGTGATACCGCTCCTTTGCGGCAGCCCTTTTTTGAGCCGGATTTATTCCTCCAATAGACTTTGGAAGGAGAACGAAATTATTATGATAAATTACGCAAAAGAATTGGATAAAATAATAGAAGAACGGATTAAAGATGGAGATGAAAAGCGAAAAACAATCCTTCTTCATAGTTGTTGTGCGCCATGCAGCAGCTACGTAATGGAATATATGCGCGAATATTTCGATGTTACGGTTTTTTACTACAATCCCAACATTACGGAGGATGTGGAATATCGGAAGAGGGCGGAGGAGCAGAAGCGATTAATTGCAGAATATAACAGACAGGTGGAAGAAGGAGTATTTAAAAATATGTATTCCACCCTCCGCGCACATAAAATCGAAGTGATAGAGGGTGATTATGAGCCGGAAAGTTTTTATCGTATCGCCAAGGGATTGGAGCGCTGCCCGGAGGGCGGCGAAAGGTGTTTATTGTGCTATGAGCTGCGGCTTCGAAAGACCGCGCAGCTTGCTGCGGAGAAGGAGTTCGATTATTTCACGACGACGCTTACAATAAGTCCAATGAAAAGTGCAGAAAAATTAAATGAAATCGGCGGACTTATGGGAAGAGAATACGGGGTTTCTTTTTTGCCCTCGGATTTTAAGAAAAAAAATGGATATAAAAGGTCGGTCGAACTGTCCGGGCTGTTCGGGCTGTATAGACAAGATTATTGCGGCTGTGTTTATTCCCGCAAGCAATGAGCCAAGAGCAAGCTTGCTGCGGGGTATTTGATTCTAAGGACAAATTGGCATTGCGAAAATAAGGACGAGATGATAGTATATATAGATGTGAGATGAGGGGTGGCTTCACCCGGTGAAGGAAGGAAAAAATGTAATGAATAAAATTCTTGATATAATATCAGATGAGATGAAGCGTGCTTTTTTATCGGCAGGATATGCGGAAGAACTGGGGAAAGTCACATTGTCAAATCGCCCCGATTTATGTGAGTATCAATGCAATGGAGCGATGGCAGGCGCAAAGCAGTATAAAAAGGCGCCGATTATCATAGCGCAGGAAGTGGCGCAGAAGTTAAATGACAGCAATATATTCGAAGAAGTGGATGCAGTAAATCCTGGCTTCTTAAATTTAAAGCTAAAACCGGAGTTTTTGAAGGATTACCTGAACCAGATGGCGCATTCTCCTAAATTCGGATTGGATATGCCAAAGTCTCCTAAGAAAATAGTGATTGATTATGGCGGACCGAATATAGCGAAGCCTTTGCATGTGGGCCATCTCCGTTCTGCCATCATCGGCGAGAGCATAAAGCGTATCGCACGGTATGCAGGACATGAGGTGATCGGAGATATTCATCTAGGCGACTGGGGTCTGCAAATGGGATTGATCATTACGGAGCTCCAGGAGCGTTACCCGGAGCTGGTATATTTCGATGAAGCTTTCAAAGGAGAATACCCTAAGGAAGCGCCTTTTACTATTTCGCAGCTGGAGGAAATCTATCCTACGGCCAGCAGCAAGTCTAAGGAGGACGCTTCTTTTAAGGCGAAGGCCATGGATGCGACATTCAAGCTTCAGAGCGGAGTCAGAGGATATCGCGCCCTTTGGCAGCATATCATCAACGTTTCAGTAAAGGATTTAAAGAAAAATTACCGCAATCTTAACGTAGAATTCGACCTATGGAAGGGCGAATCCGACGTTCATGATCTGATTCCCCATATGGTAGAGGATATGAAGGAAATGGGATATGCGTATATTAGCGATGGTGCTCTGGTGGTGGATGTTAAGGAAGAGTCGGATACGAAAGAGATTCCGCCCTGCATGATCTTGAAATCCGACGGGGCTTCCCTTTATAATACTACGGATCTGGCAACCATTATGGAGCGTATGAATCGGATACATCCGGATGAGATTATTTATGTGGTGGATAAGCGTCAGGATTTATATTTTGAACAGGTATTCCGCTGCGCAAGGAAAACAAAGCTGGTACAGCCGGAGACGAAGCTGTATTTTCTAGGATTCGGTACGATGAACGGCAAGGATGGCAAGCCTTTTAAGACGAGAGAAGGCGGTGTGATGCGCTTAGAATCCCTGCTTTCGGAAATCAATGAAGAAATGTATGGAAAAATTACGGAGAACCGTTTGGTGCCGGAGGAGGAGGCAAAGGAGACCGCCCGGGTGGTGGCTTTGTCTGCGATAAAATACGGCGATTTGTCCAATCAGGCATCAAAAGACTATATTTTCGATATGGACAGGTTTACCTCCTTTGAAGGGGACACGGGTCCGTACATTTTGTATACGATCGTGCGCATTAAGTCCATTTTGACGAAGTACAAGGAAATGGGAGGCTCGTTGGTGGAAGCAATGCTCCAGGAACCTTTGGGAGAAGCGGAAAAAAATCTGATGCTTCAGCTCGTAAGCTTCAATTCCATGATGGAAAGTGCCTATGAAGAGATTGCGCCTCATAGAGTGTGCGCTTATATTTATGACTTGGCGAATGCGCTTAACCATTTTTATCATGAGACGAAGATTCTGACCGAAGAGGATACTGTCAGGAAAGAAGGCTTTATAGCACTTCTTGTATTGACGCGGGATGTGTTGGAGACATGCATTGATGTATTAGGTTTCCAGGCGCCGGAAAGAATGTGATAAAATCTTCCGATATAGGAATTGTCAGGAAAAATCAGATTATTGAAAATAATCCAAAATTTTGCTAAAAAGTTTCAGAAAATCTCTTGACAAGCTGGGGGATAAAATTGTATACTAGCAAAGCGGGTTGCGGAAAGTGACCTAACAAATGTGGGATCTTAGCTCAGCTGGGAGAGCATCTGCCTTACAAGCAGAGGGTCATAGGTTCGAGCCCTATAGGTCCCATATTATATGGCGAGATAGCTCAGTTGGCTAGAGCATACGGTTCATACCCGTAGTGTCGAGGGTTCAAATCCCCCTCTCGCTACTATTAAAAACCTTGATTATATCAGGGTTTTTTTATTTTTTAAACTCTGAGCACCCTACAAATACCTTACAAATTAATTCATTCTAAAAGTGTGCTGAATAAAATTAAGTATCATATCAATGTATATAAAATATGATTTGTATTTATTGATATAATATTTTATCAAAAGGAGGTCGTGATAATAAAACTAAAAATAGTGAAAATCGAAAACAGAGTGGTAACATGTGAGAAGGATAAGGATGGTACTTTGATTGATATAGCACGTAGATGGTTCGCGGAAGATATTCAGGAAGGGGATACAATTGAGATTGAATATAAAACAAAATAAAAATTAATTCTTCGTACACATTTTCTTATTTACAAGCAGAACAAATGTTTGTATAATCATATTTGTAGATAAATAAGAAAGTAGAGGGTGGCTATATGGTATTTTATAAAGACATAATTTTTGAAAACAAAAAGTCCTTTTTAATTTATGAGTTATTGATTAATGAGAATACTAATATTCATTTACATCTCGCAAAAGATCAAGTAATAAAAGAGACGGATATGTTAGTGCTATGGAATTTTACAAATAAAGACAGGGCGCTTCTTCCGGTATACAATTTAAAGATGCTTGATTAGTGAATAATTACCAATTCTTGTCCATATACTATAGTAGTTGTTTTCATTATAGGAGGGAAAATATGGCAGGAAGAAAACCTAAAAAATCTATCGAAGAAAGAATAATCGATAAGGAAGAATTAATAGCTGCATTGTTGACAAGAATCAAATCAGAACAAGGTGAGCTAGAAGTCTTGTATAACGAAAAGAAGCTCAAAGACTTAGAATCTGTTAGTGAACTCATTAGCACATCTGGATTAAGCCCTGACGAGGTTACCGCGGCAATAAGAACATATACCGAGCAAAAAGAACAAGGTGCATCGTAAATAATAGCCAGAAAGGATTATAAGTCACATAGACCTATTTCCAATCTGGCTCTTTATATTCATAATACTGAAAGTATCCCCCAAAATAGCGGGCTCGCTTTAACTAAAAACGGCATCGCTTTCTTTAGAAGAAGATTTCTCGTTTGTTTCTTCTGTGGTATCATCGCCTGCCTGTCGATTTGCAATTTCTTTGCTATATTCTGCCTGAGTGATATCTCCATTTTTTAGCATCTCTTTAAGTTCTAAAGCTGAATATTGTGATAGATTACTTGTAGATTTTGATGACGAATCTGCATCTGAAGAGTTTACTGCAGCGGCATCCGTACTATTTTGATTCTTGGCACCTGAATATTTATCGATGCCTATAGATGCCGCTGCATCAGCAACAGTAGCGGCAGTTTTACTTCCACTATATACCTCCGTAGTATCGTCAGAATGACCCGTAAAAGTTTTCTGTGATAGTGCCATTCCTTCGCTGGAAATAACAAGTGTATCGCCTTGAGAAGAGATTGTGGTTCCTTCTTGTGTTTCTTCCTGAATTTTAGAAGTACTATTTGCAATTACTTTACTATTTTGCAGAATAGTATTGTTCTGGATACTCAGGTTACTACTTTGAATCGATTGAATCATAAAGATACCTCCTTAATTTTGTAGTAACAGCTCAAAAAACAAGCCGCCCATATAAAAGATATCGGTAATATGATAATAAAATTAATTGAGTTCACAAAATAAACATGAAAAATTCACAATTAACTAATGATATATCGTCTCTTTACAAATAAATTTATATATGATTAAATTCTTATATTATATTTTTATATCATGTTATTTTCATTATGTATCATGCAGATTTTATCACATTGACTTTGCCCTAAGGGGAAGGTGTAAGGTAAAGGCAGACATATAAGATAAGTTGAAAGGAGGACAGCCCATGTTATCAATTGGTGAATTTTCAAATATATGTAAGGTATCTGCAAAGACGCTTCGTTATTATGCTGAAATAGGACTTATTATACCGGATGAAATCAACCCTGAAAATGGTTATAGATATTATTCCATCGAACAATTGGAGAAGATGTTATTTATCAATCGCCTAAAATCATACAATTTCTCTTTAGAAGAAATTAAAACAATACTGAAATCAGAAGAATTAATGGATGAAAAACTTTTTGCGGCACTTACCGGGAAGAAAAGAGAAATCGAGAAACAGGCAAAGGAATTTGAAAAGACTTTAGACCAGATAAATAATGATATATGCAATTTAAGAATGGGAAAGTCGATTATGTCATATCTGGAAAACATCGATGTTCAGCTTGTAGAAGTACCTATGATGTATCTTTTATTTATCCGGAAAATGGTTCATAAATACGAATATCCGGAAGAATATGGTAAGTGTTTTAGTAGATTATTCAGGAGGATTGCAGACGATAAATTAACTATGCTTGCTGCGCCAATGGTACTTTTCCATAGCGCAGAATTTACTCCGTCCGGTTTAGATACTGAATTTGCTGTTCCGGTAAAAGAGTATGTTACTGGGACGAGAGATTTTTATCCGGGACTATGCCTGAAAACAGTTGTGTATGGATCTTATTCTGCCCTATCCTCTGTATACACGAGACAACGTGAATGGGCGGAAAAAGAAGGCTATGAATGCAGCAATGCTCTCTATGAAGTATATGTAACCGATCCTTCTGAGGTTTCAAAAGAAAGTGAACTTATAACGGAAGTTTATTATCCTGTTAAAAAGAAGCAAGAAAGGCAATGTGTGCAAAAGGAGAAATTTATATGAATCGGGAAAAAGTGACAGAGTTAGAAAACAAAATAAACAATAACTATAGCAATATTGCAGGGATAGTTGTACTGAAAGACGGTAAGACACTATATGAAAATTATTTTAATGAATGCACAGCTGCCAGCCGGATCCACGTTTATTCAGTAACCAAAAGTATTGTTTCCATATTGATTGGGATTGCCATGGACAAAGGATATATTAAAAGCAGCGACCAGAAAGTATTGGATTTTTTCTCGGATTACATAGTTAAAAAAAGAGAAAAGACAATACAAAGCATCACATTTAAAAATTTGCTGACAATGACAGCTCCGTATAAATATAAGTTCGCACCCTATATAAAGTATTTCACAAGTGATGACTATGTACAATTTTCGCTTGATCTATTAGGAGGCAGGGAGCAGATAGGGAAATTTAGATACGCTCCTCTCATAGGGCCGGATATTTTGTCGGGTATTCTTGTAAAAGCAACCGGTAAGTCTGTGTTTGATTTTGCAGCAGAAAATTTATTCTCCCCACTTGGAATTACTGTTGAGACCAATGTGATTTTTCATAGTAAAGAGGAACAACTCGCATTTAATAAAGCAAAAGATATCAGCGGTTGGGTTGTCGACCCATCGGGAGTAAATACAGCAGGATGGGGGCTTACTTTGACCCCTATGGATATGGCCAAAATAGGTCAGTTGTACTTGTGCGGCGGAATGTGGGGAGATAAACGAATCGTATCGGAAAAGTGGATAGAGGAGAGTACAAAGGAACACAGCAGATGGGAAAAACTCGATTTGGCATATGGATATTTATGGTGGCTCCATGAGGATGGCTATGCGGCGATGGGAGATGGAGGAAATGTCATCTATGTCAATACAAAGAAAAGCATGGTGATTTCAATTACATCTCTTTTTCGGCCGAATGTTAAGGATAGGATAGAGTTTATTAAAGAATATATCGAACCGGTATTTGAGAATTGCGTATAATGAATTTTAAATTTCTTATTATTTTTCTATAAAAAAATTGTTTTTACAAAGAGGAAGTGTTATGGTTAGGTATACAGGAAAAGAAGAACTGCATGACATAGTTTACAGGTTGGGAAAGTAAGTATGGCGCGGTGACTACAGTCAGAAAAGGTGGTAGTGCAATGGATGTAACGACACAGGCCTTAAGGGAGACATCGATACGTTATCCCGAACGGCTTCATATTCATAAAGGAAGAGAGATTTCCTATGGAGCTCATCAAATATGGTATCCGGGGTGGATTCAACGGATGAGCGGATGCGGTCCGACGGCAGCGTCCAATTTATTATGGTATCTGGCAGCCACCAGACCGGAGGAATGCGGCGGGCTTTATGACGGAGACGGAACGAGCTATGCGGGAATGCTGCGTCTGATGGAGGAGGTATGGAACTATGTAAAGCCGGGCGTGCGGGGGGTAGACAGACCTTCTATTTTTATTGACGGAGCAATCGGCTTTGGCCTAAAGCATGAAATAGCTTTGAAGGCCAGACTTTTAGAGGTTCCGCAAGCAGAAAAAGAGCGTCCCGGTATGGAAACGGTATTGGAGTTTCTGACCGCCGCTTTTTCAGACAATTTACCGGTGGCTTTTTTAAATTTGTCGAATGGAGCAGTGAGAAACCTCGATAATTGGCACTGGGTAACACTGGTGTCCACGGATAGGGACTTGAAAGCACAGATGTACGATCAGGGGAGAAAGCAGATCATCGATGTGAACCTATGGCTTTCTACTACTGCCGGCGGAGGTGCTTTTGTTGCATTAGAACCGCTTTAAAGTATAAAAGATAGAGGAGGGCTTATCATGCAGTATAGAACAAATCCTAAGAACGGCGAAAAGATTTCGGCCTTAGCGTTCGGTTGTATGCGGTTTAACAAGGATGAGAAGGAAGTAGAGAGGCAGATCCGCCATGCCATTGAACAAGGCGTGAATTATTTCGATACTGCGTATATTTATCCTAACAGCGAGGCTACTCTTGGAAAAATACTCGCCAAGGATGGGATGCGGCAGAAGGTCAATATTGCGACTAAGCTTCCTCATAATAATGTCAAAAAATATAGCGATCTAGACCGTATTTTTGCTACGCAGCTTGAGCGGCTGCAAACGGATCATATCGACTATTATCTAATACATATGCTGGGTAATGTGAGGTCGTGGAAGCGGCTTAGAGATCTTGGAATCGAAAAGTGGATCGATGAAAAGAAAGGTTCCGGGGCCATCCGTAATCTCGGTTTTTCTTTCCATGGCCCGCAAAATGAGTTTTTGACACTGTTAGACGAATATGACTGGGATTTCTGCATGATTCAATATAACTATTGTGATGAAAACAATCAGGCAGGAAAGACGGGCCTTAAGCGTGCCGGAGAGAAGGGGATTCCTGTTATGATTATGGAGCCCTTGCGAGGGGGAACTCTCGCCAATCCGAAAGCATCTATTCGGGATATATGGGAGCGGGCTGACATGAAGCGTTCACCTGCGGAATGGGGATTTCGCTGGGTGCTCAATCATCCTCAGGTGTTGGCAGTGTTGTCGGGAATGAATGAAATGGGGCAGCTGGAGGAGAATGTGAGAACCTTTTCCGATGCGACGGCCGGTTCTCTCACGGAAGCGGAGCTGGAAGTGTACGAAAAGGTGAAAGCCGAAATCCAGCGTTCCATGAAGGTGCCTTGCACCGGCTGCGGTTATTGTATGCCCTGCCCGAAGGGCGTAGACATTCCAAGCAGCTTCTCAGCACTGAACGATGCGGCAAGCCGCGGGAGAATAATGTCCAAGGCCATGTATATTATGACTACTGGAGGCAACAGTGCTTCCCAATGTGTAAAATGCGGCAAGTGTCAGACTCATTGCCCGCAAAATATACTTATTCCTGAAAAGCTCGAGCAGGTAAAAAAGGAGCTGGAGGGCGTAACATATAAGCCTATGCGCTTTTTTATAAGAAGATTTCTGGGTGTTTGAGAAGGCAGGAAGAATTAAGCGCTCTTTAAAGGTCACTTGAACGGATTAGTGGAATCATGGAGAAATCGGGAAACATTATGGATAATAATACAAAAAGGGAATTAACAGAGGCACTTAAGGAAGTGTCTTCCTTTATTGGCAGATGTGAAAAAATGCAGGGAAAGTTCGAGGAAGGGACCTCTCAGCATTCACTTCTTAGAAACCGTATAAAGGCGCTGTATATTTAGCAGGCGCTGATAAAGGATGTACTGACGCAAGAATCGGAACCGGAGGGCGAGTGTCTTGCGAATAACTATACGGAAGAGGATTTGAAAAATGCACTTCTTCCGGTGATTTCAATTATCAACAAATGTGAAAAGGCGCAGGGAAAATTTGCGGAAGGAACTTCGCAGTATATACGTTATAAAAATATGATAGGGCCGATGTATCTTTCGAAAGAATTGATCGAGGTTACACTCGATCACAGACGAGTCGTTCGATAGATGTATAGTTAAATAAAACGGAGAGTTACTTTAAATATAGGAGTATCTCTCCGTTTTATTATGCCACGTTATAAATTTTCACATAATTATTTAAGTGCTCAAAAAACGTTAACTCTGGATTGATTCCATGCCTGGATTATCATATAATTAAGTTGGTTATAAAAGCAATGAATTCAAAGGTGCGGTAAGAAATTCGAGAAAGAAAAAAGAGATACATATTCGCGGCTGGCATTTGATATTGCCATGTCCAACAGAAAAGGAGTGGAAGGAGAAGGGGAAGTATGAGGTATAGGAAATTGGGGAAAACGGGGATGGAGGCCGGTATTATTGGTCTGGGTACCGAGCATCTGGATGGGAAGGACTATGAAGTCGTGAAGGAAACCCTCGATGCAGCCTTGGAAAATGGCATAAATATGATGGACGTGTTCATGCCGGGCAGCGATATTCGCCAGAAGATCGGCAAAGCCATAAAGGGCAATCGGGATAAGTTCATGCTTCAGGGTCATATCGGCTCGACGGATATAAATTATCAGTATGACATTTCAAGAGATCTTGCGACCTGCAAGAAGTACTTTGAAGGGCTGCTGACCGATTTGGGTACCGACTATATTGATTTTGGAATGCTCTTTTTTATCGACAGCGAGCATCACTTCGACGAAGTATTTCATTCTGATATCGTGCGCTATGCGGAAAGCCTGAAACAAAAGGGAATAATAAGGGGAATAGGTGCCAGCTCCCATAATCCTGTCATAGCTAAAAGGGTAGTGGAAACGGGAATTGTGGACTTGCTGATGTTCAGCATTAATCCTGCGTTCGATATGATTCCGGCAGATGTGGATGCACTGAATACCCTGAGCGAGGGCTTTGACACAAGCAGGATGCTGGAAATCGATAAAAAGCGGCTGGAGCTTTATAAGACATGTGAAAAGCTGGATATTCCGATTACGGTAATGAAGACATTGGGCGGCGGAAAGCTGCTTTCCCGGGAGCAGACCCCTTTTTCCAAACCCCTTACAGTAAACCAGTGCATTCATTATGCGCTTACAAGACCTGCTGTGGCCAGCGTTATGGTAGGCTGTCAGAGCAGAAAACAAATAGAAGATGCAGTTTCTTACTTGGATACGGATCCGGCCGGGTTGGATTACACAGAGGTGATTCGTGGAATGAACAGCGATTTCAAGGGAAGCTGTGTTTATTGCAATCACTGTCAGCCCTGCCCTGCAGGAATAGACATTGCGGCGGTCACCAAATATCTGGACATTGCCGTCATGGATAAGAGTGCGGCAGATAAAGGAATAGGGCAGCACTACAGAGATCTGTCCTCACACGCTTCCGATTGCATCGAGTGCGGGAGCTGCGAAGGGAAATGTCCGTTTTCAGTTTCGGTAATAGTGAATATGAAAACTGCGGCAACAGTTTTTGGAGTATAACGATTAGGAAAATAGCCATAGATTTGCCATAAGAAGGGGAGCAGCATATCACAGGATGATTATCTGCTCATTTTATATTATATTGGATCCGAAGATGGGAAAGTGAGGGATTGTTCATGAAGAAATGGTTTGTCAATTTAAATATTCGAAGTAAATTTCTATATTGTTTTGTGGGAATAACGATTACGTTTCTATTGGTGATTGCCATATTGCTTTATTCCGTTGCTGCGGACATGATACTGGACCAGACGATAGAACAGTCACAGGAAACCATACGGGAATTATCTTTGAATATCGATCATTATTTCAATTTGGTGCAGAATTCTTTTGAATACATAGCGAGCAATAATAATGTGCAGGCTGAGTTGACCAGTACGGACCCTTTTCGTTCGGATGGAAAAGAAGTATTCAGCTATTTTTCCATACCGGGACAAATCAGGAGACTGCTGCTGCAAATGTATTCCAGTGTTTATATGAACGACATCAATCTATATGGATATAACGGAGCAAGCTACGTGCTTCAAAACGGTTATTCCGACATCGTGTATGACGGTGCAGAAATAGAAAGCTATGCAAAGGAAGGGAACGGAAAGTGTGTTTTTTACAATGACGAAGAAGAGACGGGACATATACATGTGGCGAAGCTTATCAAAGATTCTCTGACGATGGAACCCATAGGAATTCTGCAGGCCTCCATTAAGGTCAGCTATCTGGACAAGATGACGGAAAAGGTGAAGCTTGCCACAAACGGAAAAATAATACTGTTGGACAACAATCGTCAGGCGATTATTAACGACCTGGGCGTGGATACGATCAATTTGGAGTCTTATGTAAAAGAGAATTCAGGCGCTTTTATTTATACGACGGAGGAAGGAAAATATTGGTGCGTCTATCAGGTAAGCTCAACAACGCATTTTATATTAATCGGCCTGATTCCCGTAAGTTATATCCATCAAGGATTAAAGGACTTTCAGCGGATAACTGCTATGGTGATAGTTATCGGCATCATCGCCTGTTTCATGCTCTCGAAAAAGTTAGCCAAGCTCATCGTTGAGCCTATTGAAAAAACGAGTGTGGCTATGCGGCAATTCGCAGACGGCGATTTTACGATACGCCTGCCGGAAGGAAGAACGGATGAAATCGGTAATATGAATACGGTGTTCAACCATACGATTGTCCAGGTGGAGACACTTTTGAAAAAAGTGGTGGGAGCAGAGGCTATCAGCAAGGATATGGAGTTCAAAGCATTGCAGGCACAGATAAATCCCCATTTCCTTTATAACGTGCTGGATACGATCAACTGGATGGCCAGGAAGAAGGGGGAGGAGAATATCTGCCATATGGTAACTGCAATCAGTAATCTTATGCGGGGAAGTATCAGCAATAAGAAAAGTATGGTTTCGCTGAAGGAAGAAATGAATTATGTGCGCGATTACATTTACATACAGGAAACCAGATATAAGGACCGGTTTAACACTTATTTTTCTATGGAAGAAAAACTGAACGAATTTCAGATCCCTAAGATGACTATTCAGACCCTGGTGGAAAATGCAATCGTACATGGAGTGGAGAATGCCACTTGGGAATGTGAATTGACGATTTCTATAGAAAAAAGAGAAGACAAGGCATCTATATTAATTAAGGATACCGGAGTGGGGATAGAACCGGAAAAGTTAAAGAATCTCATGGAGAAGAGGGAGGAAGAGGAGAAAACGGCGGAAAGGACTCATACCAATCTAGGCCTTTATGCGGTAAAGCAGCGGCTTGATTATGTATATAACGGACAGGCACAGATGGAAATTGTATCCGAATTGGGAAAAGGCACAGAAATCCGTATCTTACTGCCGCTTGGAGAAATGAAAGAAGGAGACATTACATGGAATTGAGCATTATGATACTGGACGACGAATATATCATTTTAGACGGGCTCTCCTCCTTTCCATGGGAAGCTTTCAGATGCAGGGTAACGGCTGTTGCAAGAAATGGAAATGAAGGAATGGAAATGCTTCGGGAAGCAGCACCGGATATCATATTAAGCGATATCAAGATGCCGGGAATGGACGGATTGGAATTTTCCTCCAAAGCAAAAGAAATGTTTCCCGAGGTAACGATTATTCTTCTGACCGGATACGATAGCTTTGAGTTCGCCAAACAAGCGATTAGTACCGGAGTGAAAGAATATTTGCTTAAACCTATCGACTACGATGTAATGAAACAGACGATAGATAAAATTGCGGCAGAGGTAAGAGAGAATAAAAGACAAAACGATCATTTTCAAAATTTGAAAAGACACTTTAACAACTCGCTTCCTCTTTTAAGGGCGCATTTCGTTTCCAATCTGCTTCATGGCAGGTTTCAGGGAAGGAATGAGTTAAAGGCGCAGGAAGATTCTTTAAACATGAAGATCGATAAGTTTTTGGTTGCAGTGGGGAAAAAGGTAATAGGAGCGAAACGAATAGAGGAATGCGATAAGTGGATCGAGGAATTTGCTTATATCAATATATTTGAAGAAATCTTTGAACGCTTTCATATTCGTGTGTTGAGCGATTATAGTATGGCGACACTGGAATATAATTTCATTTTGCTGTTCAATCCGCAGGATAGGGATGACGAATGTATTGACATGGCGCTAAAGGCTTGCAAAAAGATACAGGAGGAAGTGAAAAAATATTGCGGTGAGGTAATGAATTTCGGAATCAGTAATATGTCACAGGATTGCTATGATGCCAGCAACCAGTATCGTAAGGCCCAGGAGGCATGCAGACAGTGCGTATATCTTGGGAATGATGTGATCTTGAAATATCAGGACATTCATTATAAAAGTCGAAAGGAGTTTAATATTACTACCGGAGAAAAAAGTCATCTCATGATGACACTTTTTCAAGGGGAATTCCCCAAAGTAGAGGTAGAGCTCAAGGCGATTTTTGAAAAGACGGAATCGGACATCGGCAACAAAAAGTTCTCGGCTATGGATTTACTGCTGAGCTGTATGAAATTTCCATATACCTGTGCGGTACAGAGCGATGTCAGCGACAAAGAATGGGATGTTTCAATTCTACAGGATGCAATCGGTAAAATTGCGCAATGTAAAGATGTAGAGGAAATAGAAAGCTGCCTTCTGAGGAACTTCTCGACGCTTATCAAGTTAAATACGGAAAATGCGGACGAAAGAAACAAAATGCTGGTGCAAAATATATTGAGCCATATTGAAAGCAATTATGCAAGTGACTTGTCCATGGAGGAGCTGACCGAACGGTTTCATGTGAGCAGGACCTATATCAGCCGGCTTTTAAAGAAATATGCGGGTAAGAGCTTTCTGGAATATTTAACGGATGTGCGGTTTAAAAATGTGGAGTGCTTTATGGCAGAGAATAAGTACAAGCAATATGAAATTGCAGAAATGGTAGGATATCGGGATTTCAGCTATTATATAAAAGTGTTTAAACGCCGGTATGGAATTACGCCTAATGAGTATAAAAAACATGTTTAATTTGAAAGTAGGATATTTGTGTTCAAAACAGCTAAGTTGTGCACAAATGTCCTATTTTGCACTGTATTTTCGATTGAGAGTAAAGAAAGTGTAAGCTAAAATAAAGCTGCTAACAAAGAAAAACAAGGAGGATATAAAATGATGAAAAAGGTATTAGCATGGTTACTTACGGCAGCTATGACAGCAACAATGCTTATAGGGTGCGGAAGTACGGGCGGACAAAGCGCTACAGGCAGTGAGGCTGCAAAGACGGGTGAAGTTGCTTCTTCAGAAGAAACCCAGGCAGGGGAAAGAACTAAAATAACGGCACTGTTTCGTGGAAGTGAATCGGGTGAGCAGTATATGATATTCGATTATTTGCTTTCTAATTACTGTGAAGAAAATGGTCTGGAATATGAAATCGAACTGGTGAATTCCGATGCGGATTATGTAACAAAATTACAGCTGTACATTAATTCCAATACACTTCCTGACATTTTTGGATGCGCAAACGGTTCTTTATCCGCCGCATGTAAGGATATCGATGCGCTGGTAGACATCGGAGCCGAACTGGAAAGAAATGGCTATGCGGATAAGATGAACGGAGCGGTTGTCGATTTCCTGACGGATGCGGAGGATGGAAAGCAATATTTATTCCCTCAGGGACTTTACTGCGAATACTTTATGTACCGCAAAGATTTATTCGAAGCAGCGGGCATTGAAAATCCGCCTGCCACATGGAAAGAGTTCGAAGCGGCTTGTGAGAAATTATCTGGAATTGGAGAAATTCCGGTTCTGGTGGCAGGTTCAGAGAATTGGTGCCTGATGAGATACTTATCCTTCCCGTCATGGAGAGTGACAGGTCCTGAATTCATTATGAATTATAATGCAGGTGATGAGAAGTTTTCGACCAATGAATCCCAGAAGTCGGGAGTTCAATTGTTATATGACTTGGGGACAAAAGGCTATTTCGAACCCGGATTCATGAGCGTAGATTATACTTCAGCCGCAGATTTGTTCTTTGGCGGAACGGGTGCTGTCATGTACAGCGGTTCCGGGCAGATTTCTATGGCATCTGATATGTATGACAGCGGACAGCTTGGATTCTTCGCGGTACCGGATGTGGACGGAATGGAGAACATGCCTACTAATGTTCCGATCCATGCAGGATTTGCGGAAGCGTTCAACAAGGCTACGTATGATGAAACGATGCAAGATTTCTTCGACTATATGTGTGAGCATTATTCGGAGGCATGCTATAATCAGGCAAGCATTTTTTCACCCTTTAACGAAGAGATTCAAGAGGGAATGCCGCAGCTTTTTTATGATTTGCAGCCGATGTTCGAAAATGCAGATCAGGCATGGGTATCCTGGGATGACAAATTGAGTTCAGAGGTATTGACGAAAATAGTGGATGAACAGCAGAAGCTTGCACAGGGCTCGGTAACGCCTGAAGAATTTAACGCTACAGTAGATACCTTTATTCAAAAGTAAGGACGTTTAGAAAGGAACATATTATATGCAGACGACTTTTGGCAAAAAATCCGTAATCATGACCTTTTTGCTTCCTGCTTTTCTCTTATATACGGTCATGGTCCTGGTATCCATTCTCTGGGCGGGCTATTACAGCTTCTTTTACTGGAGCGGTGTAGGTGAAATGACATTTGCCGGATTGAATAATTATATTACATTGCTAACATCGGACAGAGCATTCTGGGAAAGTGTATTGCATACGCTGATCTATACCGTTATCTGTGTGACGATCCAGGTATTCGGCGGGTTGCTGTTCGCTATTTTTCTCACGAGAGTAACCCGATTCCGGGCCGGGCTGCAGACTTTATACTATGTGCCGGTAGTCATTTCCTCGGTGGCGCTTTGCCAGATTTTTTCCAAGCTTTTTTCGGTTACGCCCACCGGTGTTGTAAACGCTTTGCTCTCGCAGTTCAGCGATAAATTCATCTATATGGAGTGGATTTCAAATGCCGAACTGGCGCTGTTCATGGCAGCCTTTGCGGAGGCATATAAGTACCTTGGGCTTTACATGGTTATTTTTTATGCAGCGTTAATCGGTGTGCCAAGTGACTTGACCGAGGCTGCAATTGTGGACGGAGCCGGCGTGTTCAGGCAATACTGGAACATTAAGATTCCGTACATCAAGCCGGTTATTATAGCAAACTGCGTACTTGTCTTAAATGGTTCGCTAAGGTCTTTTGAATTTTCTTATCTTCTGACAAAGGGCGGACCGGGAAGTGCTTCAGAACTGATGACTACCTATATGTATAAGCAGGCGTTTACCAGTCAGAAATATGGATATGGCAGCAGTGTTGCCATCATGATCGTGATGATCTGCCTGCTGATCGGATTTTTATTCAGACGATTTACGACGGATGGAGACGAAGCATGAAAAAAGAGATGAATACTAAAAAGCTGATATTTAAGATAATGAGATTTGCTGTGGCGGTATTTCTGCTTTTGATCCAGGTATATCCTATCTTTTATGTGATAATGTCCAGTATGAAGACGAAGGAGGATTTTAGAAATCTGGCGTCCTATGAGCTGCCCTCCGCGCTGAATCTTAGTAATTACGTAAAGGTGTTCACCCAGAGCCATATGCCGACCTATTTTCAAAACAGCATCATCGTTACCGTCGGAGTATTGATTCCTCTCGTTCTGATCTCCTTTATGGCGGGCTTTGCTCTGAGCAAAATTAAGTTTAAAGGAAGTAAATTTCTTCTGAATTTCTTCCTTCTGGGATTAATGATTCCTTTTCAGGTGGCGTTGATTCCGCTATTTACCATATTTAACAGGCTGGGATTGATCGACAGCTACTTGGCCATTATACTGCCGCAGATTGCCTTTTCCCTGTCCTATTCCATACAGCTGTTTTATTCCTTCAGCAAGTTTATGCCGGATGAAATTATAGAGGCATCCATTATAGACGGATGTTCTCCTATCAGAAGTTTTTTTTCCATCGTATTTCCGATGTCAACAAACTCAATTTTGACGGTGGCAACGATGCAGGGGGTGTTCTGCTGGAATGAATACATATGTGCTTATACCTTTACCAGGAGCACGAATATGAAAACAATTACCCTTGGCCTGAACGATTTTGTGGGAAGCTTCGGGCTGACTGACTGGGGTGCCACCTTTGCGGCCATTACGGTAACGGTGCTGCCGACTTTCTTATTCTATTTCCTTTGCAGTAAGAAAATGCTGAGTGGAATGACAGCCGGGGCAGTGAAAGGGTAAAGAGTCAACAAATGAAAATGATTGAGGAGACAATGAAGATGCACAAATTATATTATCAATTTCCTGAAACATGGTTTGGGGATTGCATGCCGTTTGGATACGGCGATAAGTTCTATCTGTATCATCAAAGAGATACGAGAAAGCCCGGCCCTTTCGGCGAACCCTTCGGCTGGGATCTTGCGACGACCTCAGATTTTGTAACTTATGAGGATATGGGCGTTGCAGTTCCGAGAGGGACGGACGGGGAACAAGACCAGTTTATTTTTGCCGGAAGCGTATTTGAGGCGGAGGGAAAATACCATATTTTCTATACAGGCTATAACAGGGATTACCCGAAGCTTGGAAAAGCTTCACAGGTGCTCATGCACGCCTACAGCGACGATTTGCTGCACTGGACCAAATCCCGGGAAGAGCTGACCTTCTGCCCTCAGGAAGGGTATGACCCGGACGACTGGAGAGACCCGTGGGTGATATGGAATGAAGAAAAAGAAGAATATCTGTTGATTCTGGGCGCCAGAAAAACAGGGCCCAAGACGAGGCAGACGGGAAGAACTGTCAAGTTCACCTCCAAGGACTTGAAAAACTGGAAGTTCGAGGGTGATTTCTGGGCTCCGGAACTTTATACCATGCACGAAATGCCTGACCTGTTTAAAATGGGAGATTGGTGGTATCACATCGTTACGGAGTACAGCGACAGAAGCAAGATGATTTATCGTATGAGCAAGAGCCTGGAAGGTCCGTGGCTGGCGCCGGAGGACGATGCTTTTGACGGGCGTGCATATTATGCCGGAAGGACCTTCTGTCTGGACGGACAGCGTATTTTATTCGGCTGGGTTCCCACAAAGGAGGAATGCGACGATAACAAGAACTTCCAGTGGGCCGGAACTTTTGTTGCACATGAGGTATATCAGAGGGAAGACGGTACACTGGGGGTAAAGATTCCCGATACGGTTTGGAATGCGTTCCGGGACGAAAAAGCGGCAAAAGATTTTGAAATCAATATGCCGGGTGTACGAACGGAGACTGTTGTATTCCGAAATACCGGAGATATCTTTAAATGGGAGGCAGATATCAAATTCGCGGCAGGAACTCGTTCTTTCGGAGTGAGATTCTATGAAAACGAAGAAAATGCGGAGTCCTATCAATTTATTTTCCAAATACCGGAAAACCGCTATGTCTTTGAGAAGTGCCCGAATTGGCCGTGGCCGGCGAACCAGAATATCGGATTGGAACGGCCGATTGAGCTGGAAGCGCACAGAAGCTATCATCTGCAAATGATTGTAGACGATACGATTGCTACTCTGTATGTAGACGGTGTGGCGTTGAATACCAGGATATATTCTAAAATGGGAGAGGCGTTATCTTTATTTGCCACGGAAGGAAAGCTTACAGTTAAGAATTGCAGGCTGACCGCAGGTCTTAAAAATGAATAGTCTCTGTTAAAAGTAAAAAAGGAATGCCGTTTTATGGATAAATATCCATAGAGCGGCAATTCTTTTTATTGAGACTGTTTTCCGGTAATCGAAAAATATACTCCAATAAATTCATTCCTATTTAATGAAAAGAATGCTATAATCATTTCACGATGCTATGCCGGACATTATTCGGCAGCGTTGAGTTATAATTTCGATACGGCACACACCCTGAATAAACAAGCAATAAGAAAGGATAAAATAGATATGAGAATCGGAATGGGTTACGACGTTCATAAATTAATAGAAAACCGTCCCTTAATTATAGGAGGGGTTGACATCCCTTATGAAAAAGGACTCCTTGGGCATTCGGACGCAGATGTCCTTACACATGCCGTTATGGATGCCCTGCTGGGCGCCGCTTCTTTAGGCGATATAGGTAAGCTGTTTCCTGATACAGACCCGGCTTATGAAGGTGCCTCATCCATAAAACTGCTGGAAGAGGTAGGAAAGCAGCTGGAAGAAAACTGCTTTTTAATAGAGAATATCGACGCGACCATCATCGCACAGGCTCCGAAGATGCGTCCATATATCGACACCATGAGGGCGAATATCGCGCATGCGCTCGGTATTGAGATTGAGCAGGTCAATGTGAAGGCTACGACAGAAGAAGGCTTAGGCTTTACAGGGACCGGAGAAGGAATTTCTTCACAAGCGATCTGCCTGCTCACAAGCCCTATGAACTATTACACACAGGATATGGCCTCCCAAGATAAATGCGCAGGATGCGGCGGCTGCCCCCACCGGTAAGTTTAGAAGGAGCATGATCAGAAATATGATAAAAGAACTAAAGGGAAAAGAATGCCTTGCGCTCAGAGCTTTGTGGGAGAGGGTATTTTCCGAAGATTCCCGTAAATTTACAGACTATTATTTTGAAGAAAAGGCAGAGCGAAACCGGGCCTTCGTACGATACCCCGACATGGACGAGTCAGAAGAGCCGGCAGCGATGGATTTAAAAAGTGAAACTCCGGCTGCAATGCTTTACTTGTCGCCTTATGCCATGGAAATGCGGATGGGAGATACCTTCACTTCATTGGAAATAAATTATATCGTTGGGGTGGCTACGGAGGAGAAATACCGCCATAGGGGGTATATGAGAGAACTGCTGAAGGCTTCCATGGATTATATGTATGAGAAGAAACAGCCCTTTGCTTTTTTGATGCCTGCCAGTCCGAAAATTTACGAGCCTTTCCAGTTCGTCTATATTTACGATAAAAAGAAATATAAAGTGAGGGTATTAGATCGTCAGGAAACGATAAAAGACGCGTCTTCCGACAATTCGCTAAGACCTTGGGAAATATCAGTTTTGCAGAGGCGTGAGATTCCTCAATTGTTGGATTATGCAAACTCGCATTTGAAGGAAAACTACGACGTATTCATGCGCAGAGACGAGGCTTATTACGATACGCTGATCAAGGAGCTGGAAGTGCAAAATGGAGTCATATATCTGCTGCGAGAACCGGAAAGCAAAGCAGTATCTCACTCGCAGGAACTGCAGACCAAAGACAGAGACGGCAAAATAAGCGGGTATTTTCTATATACACAGGAAGGACAGGAAACGGATATTCAGGAGGCTCTGTTCGATGACGATGATTTCTGCAAAAAGAGCAGTTTCCTGGTGGAAGCGGAAGATAGACCGATCATCATGGCAAGAATCATAAACGTGAAGTCAATGCTGTCCTTGCTAAGAAAAAAAACGTCCGATGCTTGCAGGGAAGAGAATGGCGGAGGGGAAATTATGTTAATCATTCGGATTGATGACCCGATGCTGGAAGAAAACAACGGCATATGGGAATGTTCTGTGGGACACGGAGAAGCCAATGTACAGAAACGCCAGGATGCCGGAGCAGAAGTCTCCTGCTCTACAACGATCGATCGACTGACTTCATGGATATTCGGTTATCTCCCGCCCGAGGAATGTTTTGATTTGCCGCAGGGTGAGGAAAAAGATATGGAATTATGTAAACTAAAGGCTGTAAGATTATTTTCCCGTGTATTTATTAATGAGATTGTATAGAATACGGGTATCGAAAGAGCTTGCATTATAAAAGAAAGGCATGATATGGAAGACGAAATATTTAAACCGGAGCCTCAGGAATGGGAAAAGGCTCTGTTAGTAGGATTAGATACTGGTGAGGATGAGAACTTCGACCGTTCCATGGCAGAGCTTGGAGAGCTCGCAAAGGCTTGTTATATGGCCGTGGCGGGGGTAGTGACGCAGAAGATGGAAGCAGTGAATAAGGCTCATTATATTGGAACCGGTAAGGTGCAGGAGGTCAAGGAATATGCGAAAGCCTTGGAGGTGGATATCGTTATTTTCGATGATTCGTTAACACCCTCCCAGCTTCGCAACCTTCAAAAGGAACTGGAGAAGCCGGTGCTGGACAGAACAACTCTGATTCTGGACATTTTTTCCAAAAGGGCGAAGACGAGAGAGGCTAAACTGCAGGTGGAGACGGCAAGGCTGCAATATCTTTTGTCCCGCTTGGTGGGAATGCATGAGGCCTTGACGAGGCAGGGCGGTGCCAGCGGCAGTATGAGCAGCAAGGGTGCCGGTGAGAAGAAGCTGGAACTGGACAGAAGGAAAATCGAGAAGCGTCTCGTGGAGCTCAGAAGGGAGCTGGAAGAGGTTTCCAAAGAAAGGGAAGTCCAGAGCAAGCGCAGATTGTCGGCGAGAATTCCCAAGGTTTCTCTGGTAGGATATACCAACGCCGGAAAGTCTACCCTGATGAATGCTATGATAGAGCAGTATTTGCAGGACGAGGAGAAGAAGGTTCTGGAAAAAGATATGCTGTTTGCCACGCTGGATACCACTGTAAGAAATATCAATACGGGAAATAACAAGGAATTTCTTCTGTCCGATACGGTAGGTTTTATCCACAAGCTGCCGCACGGACTGGTAAAGGCCTTCCGTTCTACCTTGGAGGAGGTCAAGAACGCAGATTTGCTTTTATACGTCATCGATTATTCGGATAAGGATTACAAGCAGCAGATAAAGGTAACGGAAGAGACCTTGCAAGAGATCGGCGCTGTGAATATTCCCGTCATTTATATTTATAATAAGGCCGATTTATGCAGTATGGATTCCTTGCCCAAACGGGTAGGAGATAATAAAATCTACATGTCGGCAAAGAGCGGGCAAGGACTTTTAGAACTGACTGAGATGATCTTGCAGGTTGTTTATGCGGACTATGTGCCGGCTGAGTTTTTAATTCCTTATGATAAGGGACAGCTTGTATCATATTTCATGGAAAATGCGCAGGTATTCGAGCAGGAATATCTGGAAACGGGCATTCGCTTAAGCGTCAGCTGCCATGCTGCCGATGCCCGCAAATATGGGCAGTACGTAAAAATGTATTGACAAATACAGGGTTTTTGCATATGCTGAAATAAGAATTATGCTTCGTCTTAATAAGATAAAGGCTTCGAACAAAAAGAGTAAGTTATCTGACGATGCCAGAGAGGGAATGTCATCGGCTGAAAGCAGTCCCGATACGAAGATAACCCAAGTGCATTTGTGAGCTGATCCGGAGAAAGAAGAATTTCGAGTATCCGGGTACGGAAAAGCACGTTACGCTACACAAGGGAAAGATGATTTTTGATCGTCTTTAATTAGAGTGGAACCGCGGATAACTTCGTCTCTTATAATTTATATTCTTAGGAGGACGAAGTTTTTTTGATATGGAGGAATGATATGGGGTTTCTAAAAAGAGTGCGGGAAGAAATTGCCGTAATCAGAGAACGTGACCCGGCAATTCATAGTTCAATGGAGGTTTTTTTATATCCCAGCTTCAAGGTAATGCTTCATTACAGGCTGGCGCACAAATTGTATTTAAAAAAACATTATTTTCTTGCCAGATGGGTATCCCAGCGAGGTGTTCGTAAGACGGGAATCGAGATTCATCCGGGAGCGCAGATTGGAAAAGGCTTTTTCATTGACCACGGACACGGAGTTATCATCGGAGAGACGACGATTATCGGTGATAATGTGACGCTGTATCAGGGAGTTACGCTGGGAGGCACCGGAAAAGAATGCGGGAAGAGACATCCCACCGTAGGAAATAATGTAATGATAAGCGCCGGAGCCAAGGTGTTAGGCTCCTTTAAAATTGGAGATAATTCTAAAATAGGTGCGGGCAGTGTGGTTTTGGAGGAGGTTCCTGCAGGCTCTACGGTAGTAGGCGTTCCGGGGCGGGTGGTGAAGAGAAACAATCAGGCGCTGCCACAGGAAGAGATGGACCAGATCAATCTTCCGGATCCGGTAAAAGAGGATATAGCCGGTTTACAGCGTGAGAACAGCGAGCTGGCAAACCGCATATTAGAGCTGGAGGCTTCTATGAGAGAGATGAGACGGCAAATGCGTACAGAACAGGAAAAATCATAATTAAAAGAAAAATGTTTTATGAGTAAATGAGAAAGGTTAAGAGAAATGAAAATTTATAATACGTTATCCAAGAAAAAAGAAGAATTCGTTCCGATAGAACCTGGAAAAGTAAAGATGTATGTCTGCGGACCCACCGTCTACAACTTGATTCATATCGGCAACGCAAGGCCGATGATCGTGTTTGATACCGTTAGACGTTATATGGAACATAAAGGTTATGAAGTGAATTTCGTTTCCAATTTCACCGATGTGGATGACAAAATTATTAAAAAGGCTTTGGATGAGGGGGTGGAAGCTGCGGTAATTTCCGAAAGGTATATTGCGGAATGTAAGAAGGATATGACAGCGATGAACGTAAGACCGGCCACCACACATCCTCTTGCGACCAACGAAATCGATGGTATGCTGGAAATGATAGCAAGTCTGATCGAAAAGGGCTTCGCATATAAGGCCGCGGATGGTACCGTGTATTTTAAAACTCGTAAATTCAAGGAATACGGAAAACTCTCCCATAAGAATCTGGACGATTTGCAGGGCGGAAACCGTTCGCTGCTCGTGTCGGGGGAGGATCAGAAAGAGGATCCCCTGGATTTCGTTCTCTGGAAGCCGAAGAAGAATAACGAGCCTTACTGGGTGTCGCCTTGGTGCAATGGACGTCCCGGCTGGCATATCGAATGTTCGGTGATGAGTAAGAAATACCTGGGAGATGAAATCGACATCCATGCAGGCGGCGAGGATCTTGTTTTTCCTCATCATGAAAATGAAATCGCACAGTCCGAGGCTGCGAACGGCAAGACCTTTGCCAGATATTGGATGCACAATGCCTTTCTCAATATTGACAATAGAAAGATGTCCAAATCCGCGGGTAATTTCTTTTCGGTAAGAGATATTGCCGAGAAATATGACTTGCAGGTGCTGCGATTCTTCATGCTGTCCGCGCATTACAGAAGCCCGCTGAATTTCAGTGCGGATTTGATGAATGCGGCGAAGAGCGGATATGAGAGAATCGTGACCAGCGTAAGCAACCTAAGCTATTTGCTGGACAATGCGTCTGCGGAACCTATGCGCGCGGAGGAGAAGGAACTGCAAAAGGTGGCTGAGGGCTTCGTATGGAAGTTCGATGAGGCGATGGACGATGACTTCAATACGGCGGATGCGATTTCCATTATTTTCGAGCTGGTAAAATTCATCAATACCAACGTAAGTGCATCGAATACAGCGGAATTTATAAAGGCGCTTAAGGATGAAATTATAAAGCTGTCCGATATCTGCGGCCTTATCGTGGAGAAGAATGAAGAGCTTCCGAGTGCTGATATTGAAAAGCTCATCGAGGAGAGGCAGACGGCAAGAAAAGAAAAGAACTTTGCGAGAGCGGATGAAATCCGCGTCGAATTGTTAAATAAGGGTATTGTTCTGGAAGATACTCGCGAAGGTGTTAAATGGAAGAGAGTTTAATTGTAAAACTAAAAAGGGAATTTAACTGTAAAGAGGTGGATATTAAGGAATATTCGCCTCTTGCGCTTGCTTATATCGGAGATAGTATTTATGATATCATTGTAAGGACGGTTGTGGTAGAGCGAGGTAACCGTTCGGCCAACAATCTGCATAAGATGGCGGTAAAATACGTGAATGCTGCTACGCAGGCGGCCATGGGGGATGTCTTGCAGGAGGATCTGACCGAGGAAGAACTGGCAGTATACAGACGGGGCAGAAATGCTAAGTCGTATACGAAGGCGAAGAATGCCACACTGAACGATTATCGAAAAGCGACGGGAGTGGAGGCTCTTCTCGGCTATCTCTATCTGCAGGATAACATGGACCGGATAATTGAACTGGTAAAGCTGGGTTTACATAAGATAAACACTGAGCTATAAATATAATGACAAATAGTTACTATAAATATGACCGTATTTATCTCTGTAGATATTATGCTATAATAAATATGAATATTTGTTTAAGAAAAGCTTAATTTTCCCAAAAGCTGTGGATGTTCGGAAAAGATAAGAGATATAATTAAATTAGGTTTATATAACCGGATGAGGCAGGATATTTGAAATATGAGATACGAGGAATTTACCATTGAAGGAAGAAATGCAGTCATAGAGGCATTCCGATGCGGAAAACCGATAGATAAAATATTTATACTGGACGGATGTCAGGACGGGCCTATTATGACGATAAAAAGAGAGGCGAAAAAGCAGAATGCTATCGTTAAGTTCGTAACGAGAGACAGGTTGGATCAGATGTCGGAGACCGGCAAACACCAAGGGGTCATCGCGTACGCTGCCGCATACGAATATGCGGAAGTGGAGGACATCCTGAAAGCGGCAGAGAAAAAGGGAGAGCCTC
Source organism: Bacillota bacterium (assembly GCA_023408815.1). Lineage (GTDB taxonomy): Bacteria > Bacillota > Clostridia > Lachnospirales > Lachnospiraceae > Kineothrix. Next base: position 51,786 of record JAEYJO010000068.1, read on the forward strand.
CTTTTATTTTCCTGCTGGATAATATCGAGGACCCGCACAATCTGGGGGCGATTATCAGGACGGCGAATCTGGCAGGTGCTCATGGCGTCATTATCCCGAAGAACCGGGCAGCCGGACTTACGGCTACGGTGGCACGCACCTCGGCAGGAGCGCTGAATTATACGCCGGTGGCGAAGGTGACCAACCTGACCAAGACGATAGAAGATCTGAAGAAGCTTGGATTATGGTTTGTCTGTGCGGACATGGAGGGCACCTCTATGTATAAGCTGGATTTGAAGGGCCCCATCGGCCTTGTGATAGGAAATGAAGGAGAAGGCGTAGGCAGACTGGTAAGAGAAAAGTGCGATTTCATAGCGTCCATTCCCATGAGGGGTGACATCGATTCCTTGAATGCATCGGTGGCGGCAGGAGTTCTCGCTTATGAAATAGTCAGACAGCGGATGATCTAATAATTGCAGGCTGCATACGTTGTAAAAAAATAAGTAGGGGTAATTTATGAAAAGGGATTCGTATCGTATTCAGAAAATTTTATTTTGGATTATGGCCATATTGGCTGTAATCCTCGCTGCATTGTTGATTCACAAGGGCTATACTTTGTATAAAGAAAGAATACATCAGGAAGAGCTGGATGTGAGAAATCAGGAAGTGCAGTCGGAAATAGACGATATGCAGACGCAGATCAAGGAGCTGTCCGAGGACGGTGAAGCATTACAGAAATTCTTGGATGAAAAAATAAATAACGCGGGCGGACAAAGCCAACCGGCTAAGGAACCGCCTGTGCAGGAAGCAATGTCGGATTCCGTAGTAACGGATGGGCAGCCGACAGAAGAAGTATCGGATCAGGGACAGTCAGTAACGGAAAATGGACAGCCTGCGGATGAATCGTACGGCGGGGACGCTGCAATTATAATAGATGTACCTGAAAAGGCCAGACCACAGGAGAATGATTCATCAACCGGCGTTTCAGTCAATGATGCAGCTTTGCCGGAAACGCAAGAGGTCAATCCGACGGAAACCATATCGGGAAATACGCCGGCAGAGGCCCCTCAGGAAACCGTATCGGGAAATGATATAACGACAGACGGCGGGCAAGAGACCATATCAGGAAATGCGGTGGTGGATGGTCAGGTGATTCCATTCCAGCATGAAGAAACGGAGACTACTTTAGAGGAAAAAAGAAATATTCGTGCCTCCTATCTGGAAACCATGATGGTAAATGGGGAGGATAAGGCGGTGATTTCCAATGGAACGATTGATTTTTCAGGTATGAAGATCGCTTGTCTGGGAGACAGCCTTACGGCGGGCGACAATATGAAGGATATTGAAAATTATCAGAAATACGCTTATCCGTCTGTGTTGAAAAGCATATTGAATGCGGAAGAGGTTTATAATTTAGGAATTGGCGGTTCCTCTTACGGACGTTACTGGGACGAGGCTTTTGTTGACCGCTATGAAGAGATTCCGGAGGATTCGGATATTATTCTCGTTATGGGAGGTACTAACGACGGATTTTCAGCTTCAATTGACGAGTTAGGAAATATAAATGAACGGAAGCCGCGGACGTTTTACGGCGACGTGGATGAACTGATGAGAGGATTAAAAGGGAATTATCCTGATGCCAAGATTATATTCGCTACTCCTTTGCCTAACATTTTACATGATTACTTGATGAGTCAGAGAGACTATCTCCTTCCGCAGAACTTGTTTGTGAATGCGGTCAAGGAGTTGGCGGCGGAATATGGCATCGATGTGATTGACCTATATAATTCCAATATTCTCGATACTCATGACTCTCAGATTATTTCCTCTTATATGCCGGACGGAGTACATGGTAATCCGGCGGGTTATCAGATTCTTGCGGAGCACTTTGCAAGTGAGGTTATTCATATTATGGAAAACGATGCTCTGCTCGGTACTGTCAGCGGGAATTCCCCTGAGGGTGAGACAGTCAGCGGCAACGGAACCGAATCGGCAGTGAGCGGCAATGAAGTGTCCGGAAATACCGTGAATACAGAGATTCAGGGGAACGAAGAAGTGATTACCGGGGAAGAACCCTTAAGTGCGGAAGAATTACGGCTGATAGAAGAAAATAATAAAAAGGCAGCGGACAGCGCCGTAATCGTCACCACGCCGCCGGCACAAAGCGAGACATCCACACCCCAAGGGTCTGCTCCTGTTTCGAGCGATGCAGACAGTACAAATAAGAAACAGGAAACGAAAAATAGTTATGAATACGGTGGCGAAGCGATTATTATTAATTAATAAATCTTTCGCCAACGATCAGATTGCAAGCAGCTTGTTATAATAGGAGGGTATATGATGGATTCCTATGAACAAAATAGCGATGAAGAATTGATTTTACGTCTGAGAGACGGTGAAGAGAATATTACCGATTATATCATGGATAAGTACAAAAATCTGGTAAAAAGCAAGGCGAAATCCATGTATATCCTGGGTGCCGACGGCGAAGACCTGATTCAGGAAGGAATGATAGGGCTGTTCAAGGCGATACGGGACTATGACAGCGGAAGAGATGCCAGCTTTTTTACCTTTGCGGATTTATGTATATCCAGACAGATGTACACGGCAGTGCAAGCATCGGTAAGGCAGAAGCACGCTCCCTTAAACACCTATATTTCACTATACAGCAGTGTCAAATCGAAAGATGAACCGGGAAGCGAAGAGGCAGAGCTTTTAAACGTCCTTGCCTCAAAGGCAGAGCTTAGCCCTGAGGAAATGGTGATCGATAAGGAAAATGTGGAAAGTCTGGAAAAAACCATAGAAAGAGAGCTCAGCATTTTTGAAAAACAAGTACTCGATCTCTATATTACCGGAATGAGTTACGTGCAGATAGCGAAGGTACTCGGAAAAGATGAAAAGTCTACGGACAATGCGCTGCAAAGAATTAAAGCTAAGCTGCGAAAGGCAATTCATTAGTGTTATTACCATTTATCTCCTATTGTATAATTGTTACGAAATTGTTACAATTTATTTGTAGTTAGTTAATACGAATAAAACAAAATATGCAATAAGGAGGACGAAACTATGTGTTTAAATTTCAGTAGCTGTTCCGAGTTATTTAACGCTATATGTCAGTATTTAAACTTAGGTTGACGATAAAAAACATGGCCTGGATGAATGTCTGGGCCATGTTTTTTTATTTTAAAAATTTTTGCCATTTATCTCCTATTGCGTAAATGTTACAAAGTTGTTACAATCTATTTGTAATCAGTTAATACAAATAAAAAAAAATTAAACAAAATAAACAATAAGGAGGACGAAACTATGTGTTTAAATTTCAGTAGCTGTTCCGAGTTATATAATGCTATATGTCAGTATTTAAACTTAGGTTGTCAATAAAAACCCGGCCCGGATGAATATCCGGGCTGTTTTTTTATCTTATAGGATGATAGTACGTCCTATAAGATAAAAGCCCTTCGGGCAAGAAGCAAACTTTTTGTTCTTATACAGGTTGTTCGGTTGACTGTCTCTTTATGTTCACGTATAATAACACATGTATGTTATTTCATGAAAAAATGTTTGTTACAGAAGTAGATATGAATAATTAATTTATTTTACGGAGGAAGAAATGAAAAAACTTTTTGTGTTAACGGCATGTTTGATGCTGCTTATTACTTTGGCCGGCTGTAATAATCGGACGGAGAATCCCGATGTGTCAGGGTCAAATGGTAAACAAGATGATCCTAAGGATTCGGTCGTCGTAGTCATGGGTGTCACCTCGGAGCCGGAAGCAGGATTCGATCCGGCATATGGCTGGGGTGCGGGCGAACATGTGCATGAACCATTGATTCAAAGTACATTGACCGTTACTACCAACGATCTGCAAATCGATTATGATTTGGCGAAGGATATTTCCGTAAGCGATGACGGACTGCTGTGGACTGTGAAAATCAGAGAGGACGTTTTTTTTACGGACGGGGTAAAGTTGACGGCCGAGGACGTGGCATTTACATATAATACCGTAAAAGAGGAGAGCTCCGTTAATGATTTTACGATGCTTGACAGAGCTGAGGCCGCAGACGATTACACGGTAGAGTTCCGCATGGTTAGGCCCTATTCCATATGGCCCTATACCATGGCTACAGTAGGTATCGTTCCCGCACATGCATATGGACCGGATTACGGCCTTAATCCTATAGGTTCCGGACGGTATATGCTGAAGCAGTGGGACAAGGGGCAGCAAGTAATCCTGGAAGCTAACCCGGATTATTACGGCGATGAAATCCTTATGAAAAAGGTAACGATAGTATTTATGGAGGAGGAAGCGGCTTTTGCGGCGGTCAAAGCCGGACAGGTGGACTTGGCCTATACTGCGGCTTCTTATTCAGACCAGATGGTAGACGGTTATGAACTGCTTCGCTTTGAAAGCGTGGATAACCGTGGCTTTAATTTACCGGCGATTCCGTCAGACGAAGGGATAGGAAATGATGTTACAAGCGATATTGCTGTTCGAAAGGCTATTAACATAGGTATCGACCGCCAAAAGATGATCGATAATGTGCTGAACGGATATGGGACGCCTGCGTACAGCGTATGTGATAAAATGCCGTGGTTCAATGCCGGCACGGAGGTGGAATATGATTTTGACCAAGCGGTCTCATTATTGGAGGAGGCCGGTTGGATCGCGGAAGAGGACGGCATCCGTTCCAAGGATGGCCTTAAGGCCCAAATAAATCTCCTCTACCCGGCAAGTGATTCGGTCAGGCAGGCTCTGGCCGCAGAGGCGGCAAATCAGATGAAAGCCCTGGGAATTGCCGTGACAATTGAGGGCGTAGGATGGGATGTGGCTTATGACAGGGCTCAAAGTGAACCAATGACATGGGGCTGGGGCGCTCATACGCCTATGGAGTTTTATAATATTTATCATACCATGTCCGAAACGGGCCTGGCAGAATATTCGCCTTATTCCAACGAGACGGCAGACTCCTATATGGATCAGGCGCTGGCTTGTGAGAATATGGAAGAGTCGTACGAACTGTGGCAGAAAGCGCAGTGGGACGGAAGTACCGGCACGGCGGAGGATGTGCCGTGGGTGTGGCTGGTAAATATAGACCATCTTTATTGGGCGAAGGAAAATCTTCAGGTCGCGAAACAGAAGATTCATCCCCACGGGCACGGCTGGTCGATTGTAAATAATGTAGACCGGTGGAGCTTTGGACAATAAGATGAGAAAGTGGATTTGGCATATTCTTAAAAAATTTATACGCATGCTTTTATTACTGTTGTTTGTAAGCATCGGAGCATTTCTTCTGGTATCTTTATCCCCGGTAGATCCACTTCAGGCCAATGTCGGGCAGACAGCTCTCGGTGCGCTCAGTCAGGAGCAAGTCGCCAAGCTGGAAATGTATTGGGGAGTAAACGAACCTCCCCTTGAGCGTTACCTGGCATGGGTAGGCGACTTTCTGCGGGGGGATATGGGCATTTCCCTTTTGTATAGGCAGAGCGTCTCATCTGTGATCGTGCAAAAGCTGTTAAATTCTCTATTGCTCATGGTTTTTGCATGGACGATCTCCGGGGGCTTAGGCTTTGTGCTTGGTGTTTTGTCCGGGATGAACAGAGAGAGAATGATTGATAAGATTATTAAGGGCTATGCCCTGCTGACGGCAAGTACCCCTGCCTTTTGGCTCGCCCTTATATTTTTACTCCTGTTTTCGGTCTGGCTAAGGCTGTTTCCCATAGGCCTGAGTGTTCCCATCGGAATGGATGCGGCGGCAGTGGGGATTTCGGATAGACTGTGGCATGCCGCACTTCCGGCATTTACGCTGAGTGTTACCGGCATATCGAATATTATTCTTCATACGAGAGAAAAAATGATCGATGTGATGGAGAGCGAGTATGTGCTCTTTGCTGTTGCCCGGGGAGAAAGGAAGTGGGAGATATTTAAGAATCATGGTTTTCGCAATGTTCTTTTGCCCGCCATTACGCTGCAATTTGCCTCTGTCAGTGAAATTTTCGGAGGGTCGATTTTGGTGGAGCAGGTTTTTTCCTATCCGGGGCTTGGTCAGGCGGCGGTAACAGCGGGGCTGGGAGGCGATATTCCGCTGCTTCTGGGAATCGCAGTTATCAGCGCAGCTATCGTGTTCGTGGGAAATTTTATTGCGGACATCCTCTATGGAGTAATTGACCCCCGAATGAGAAAGGGGGTAAGGCAATGAGTTTTCATAGACGAAAGGCCGTAGCTATACTGCTTGCACTTGCAGCATCATTTCTTTTTTGTATTCTCATCATGGGATTTTTATATGGGGACGTTGCTATGGAAACCGATTTTGCACGTAAAAATCAGCCTCCGTCTTTTAGATATCCTTTCGGTACGGATTGGATGGGGCGGGATATGTTCGCCCGTACTGCGGCAGGCCTTTCCATGAGTATACGAATCGGTCTGTTTACAGCGACGGTAAGCGCAGTAATCGCGTTTGTAATGGGCTCTGCGGCGGCAGTCATGGGAAAAGCAGCGGATGCGTTTATCGGGTGGCTCATCGACCTCATGATGGGCATTCCGCATATTCTGCTGCTCATTCTCATTTCTTTTGCCTGCGGAAAAGGAGTTCGAGGAGTTGTGATCGGAGTATTATGCACTCATTGGATGTCCCTTGCCAGAGTAATACGCGGAGAAATGCTGCAGCTAAAGCAAAGCGGTTATGTGCAGACGGCGGCCAAGCTGGGAACCGGCAGAGGTAAAATAATAACCATGCATATGCTTCCGCACTTGCTTCCTCAATTTATGACTGGCTTGATCTTATTGTTTCCTCACGCCATATTGCATGAGGCCGGCATCACCTTTTTGGGCTTTGGTCTGCCTCCGGAACAGCCGGCAATTGGAGTTATTCTTTCAGAGAGCATTCGTTATCTGCTTACGGGAAGCTGGTGGCTTGCGTTTTTTCCGGGCGTTTCTTTGGTGTTAGTTGTTATTTTATTCGATTACATGGGCAGTATGGCAAGACGGCTTCTTGACCCGGCAAGCATACATGAATGAGGAGGGAGAGTATGGAAAGAATACCGGTTCTTAATGTGGAAAATTTGTCTGTTTCCTTTTCACAATATATGGGTGTGCTCAGAAAAAAGCAAAAACAAGCGATAAAGGCTTTAAACGTTACCCTCTATCGGGGAGAAATCGTAGCGGTGGTGGGTGCCAGTGGAAGCGGTAAAAGTCTGCTGGCTCATGCCATTTTAGGGATATTGCCATATAATGCCTCTATGGGAGGCCGCATAAGCTACTGTGGAGAGCCCCTGACGCAAGAGCACGCGAAGGAGCTTCGCGGGAAGGAAATCGCTTTAGTGCCGCAAAGCGTATCCTATTTGGATCCGCTGATGAAGGTGGGGCCTCAGATACGCAAAAATGCCAAAGATAAGCTTTCAAAAGAAAAGACTCTTAATACTTTGAAGCGCTACGGATTGGCAGCGGAGACGGAAAGGCTTTACCCTTTCGAGCTTTCCGGCGGCATGGCGCGAAGAGTTCTGATTTCTACAGCGGTACTGGAAAGGCCGAAGCTGGTAATTGCGGACGAGCCTACGCCCGGTCTGGATGCCGCAGCGGCGAAACTCGTGATGGGACACTTTCGGGAAATTGCCGATGATAATGCGGCAGTGCTGCTCATCACTCATGACTTGGAGCTGGCAATAGAGACGGCCGACCGGATAGTAGTATTTTATGAGGGAACGACCTTGGAGGAAGTGCGGGCTTCGGACTTTGCGGAGGGGGCGAAGCTATGCCACCCTTATACAAGAGCGCTGTGGCAGGCGATGCCCCGGAATGGCATGCATATAGAGGAGATGAAATTATGATACTAAAGGGAGAGGAGCTGTCATTTCGCTATCAGGATGGCGGCAGACAGATATTGAACCGCGTATCCCTTTCGATAGAAAGCGGAGAAATCGTAGGTCTGTGTGCGCCCAGCGGTTTCGGAAAGACTACACTGTGCAAAATTCTTGGAGGATACGTAAAACCGGATTCAGGAACTGCCACCTTGGAGGGAAGGCCGATTCAGGATTATCGGGGTTATTGCCCTGTACAGATGATCTGGCAGCACCCCGAACTCGTAATCAACCCACGGCTTAAAATGTCTCAGGTGCTCGCCGAGGCCGGAGTTATCGATGAGTGTGTGATAAAGAAGCTCGGCATTGAAACGGAGTGGATGAACCGCTATCCCATAGAGCTTTCAGGCGGGGAACTTCAACGCTTCTGCATCGCACGGGCGCTGGGCGCGGGGACAAGATTTCTCCTCGCTGATGAAATCACTACTATGCTGGACTTGATTACGCAGGCTAAGATATGGAATTTTTTAAAGGAGGAGAGTGCGGAACGAAAAATTGGAATGCTGGTCGTAAGCCATTCGGAGGAGCTTTTGGATAGACTCTGTTCGCGGAGGATAGATAGGCATCTTCTTTCCTGAATTTAAACTCTTTCCGCGCTGCGCAATGTATTTTTACCGGCACATTTGGCACGATAAAGGGCAGCATCCGCTTGTTGTATGAGTTTCTTTTCATTCGATGTAGTATCCGGATAAGAAGAAATTCCAATAGAGACGGTTACTTTATAGCTTTCGCCAGATTCTAATTTATGGTGGTATTCCTCCGTATTTCTCTGAATACGTTTTGCTATTATCTTTGCTTCGAGTAAGTCACAATCTACCAATACGACCATAAACTCGTCTCCCCCTCTGCGGGAGACAATATCAAAACTCCTGCAAGTTTCAAGTAAGATGTTTCCGACAATTTTTAATACTTTATCACCCTCGGTGTGTCCATAGATATCATTAATTGTTTTAAAATTATCGATATCAATAAACAAAATAGAAAGCTTTCTATTCTGTTCTTTTGCTTTTTTTACAGATTTGTTTAAGGATTCATCCAATTGCCTGACATTAAACAGACCGGTCAAATAATCCTTTTTTGATTCTTCATAAGCTTTTTCGTATGCGATATCTTCTATTAAAAAAGAATTTATAAGATGAAAAAGTCCTATACTTAATAAGATCACTCCTACAAAATAGGAGATAACAACAGTCCCATACATATCACAGTCCAAGATTAAAATAAAACTGATATTGCCTACGAATAATATAAGAAAATTTGTATAAATCCATTTATAAGACATTTTAGTTTGTATTTTCGATATCAGAATACATCCGACCGTTATGATAAGAACTACAATTGCTGCGGTAATCGACGTAAAATTAAGACCAAAATATGCGATTCGAAAAAAGTTTATGACACAGGCTGAAGTCAATGCTGAAATAGCGGAAGAATATAGAGCCATAAGTACAATGGGCAATAACCTAAAATCTATGATTTGCGTAGGTGTCACATGTACGCTATAAATCATCAGAACAATTCCAAGAAAACCTGCCAAAATACCTACTATTAATTTAGAAATTATTTTATCTAGTAAATAACTTAATTTTTTGACTAAAATATTACTGATAGATACTGATGCGATCAGTATCGTTGCATTAACAAATAAATCGCTAATTATTTGAATCATTTTAACCTCTCGTTCACACAAACTTTCATACAGATGATGCATTACCTTAATTATCTAGAAGTGATATCAAACAATAATATAACAAATTGTATGGAATAAAGCTAGTTAAATAATATTATGTGTAAGTTGCGGAACAAAAAATTCATTACCATGCAGAAGCCCGGCATGCTATAATGGATAAAATAAGAGTAAGAACCAACATCGTGATATTATTTACTTCAAAACAAAAGGAGATGGATAGGTATGGAAAATAAAATCATTAGTACCGGAAAACTTGGATTTCAAATGCAGGTAAAAAATCCTTTTATTGCTTGTATGCACCACCAGGATGCTTTCCCCGTGGGTAACGATAAGATGGAACCTGCAGTGCCCAGTAAAGAGAAACCTACGGGAGGGGAATTCGATCACAGTGCTCCCTGGCGTATGTATTATGGTGACACTGTTCCTGGATTTCCGGTACATCCCCATCGTGGATTCGAAACAGTAACGGTAGTATTAGAAGGGTTTGTAGATCATGCCGACGGACTTGGTGCCATGGGGCGTTATGGAAACGGTGATGTTCAGTGGATGACGGCAGGTGCGGGACTCCAGCATTCTGAAATGTTTCCGCTTTTGTCCCAGACGCAGCCAAATCCTATGGAATTGTTCCAAATATGGATTAACCTTCCCGCAAAAAGTAAGTTTGTACCTCCTCATTATAAAATGTTGTGGGACGAAGAAATCCCTGTAATCCTTCATACCGACGGTAATGGGGGAAGCACCCACATCCGCCTGATTTCGGGACAGTACGGTCAGACAGAGGGGCCCGAGCCCAACCCGGATTCCTGGGCCGGAGATAAAAATAACCATGTTGGGATCTGGCTCATAACGATGGAACCTGAATCGGAATTCATTATTCCAGGCGTTTCATCTTCCTTGAGCAGAATGCTGTATTATTATGAAGGCCATACAATCCGGATCGAGTCGACCACCCTTTCTTCCGGTTATTTTTCCGAACTTGCCGGCGGAGAAAGCATTCTTCTGAAAAATGGGGCAAAAACAAGCAAACTATTGCTTTTAGAGGGTGAACCTATTCAGGAACCGGTAGCTGCTTACGGCCCGTTTGTAATGAATACTCAGGAAGAAATCAGACAGGCTTATGATGATTATCACAAGACCCAGTTCGGCGGCTGGCCATGGCCGCAGGATGGCCCTGTGTCTCCAAAAGAAAAGGGGAGATTTGCCCTTTATGAGAATGGACGGGAAGAAACACCCCCGCAAAAGGAATAGTTAAATGAATAAATTTGAAAAATACCAAACACTGATCATATTTGCGGCTATGCCTCTCGGTCTGTTGCTCGGTCAAATTGGAATAATGGAGCAATATGCGGAGAACCTTGTAACCCCATTTTTGTTTGTCATGTTGTTCGGCGCTTTTTTGAATATTCCGTTAAAGGACTACCGCGAAGCATTCAATAATGTACGGTTTTCCATTACCACTATTTTAATTAACTTTGTCTGGACGCCAGTACTGGTATGGATTTTAGGAAAAATATTTCTATCCAACTCTCCGGTCATGCAGATTGGATTTATTATGCTGATGGTCACCCCATGTACCGACTGGTATCTGATATTTACCAATGTTGCAAAGGGAAACGTTCCTTTATCAACGACCGTATTACCGGTCAATCTTGTTTTCCAGATAGTGTTGCTTCCGGTTTATCTTTTGATTTTTGGCGGAGTAACAGGTACTGTTAACATTGAGGAAGTGGTAAACAGCGTGATGATCATGCTTATTTTACCCTTTTCACTGGCCCAGATCGGGAAATGGCTGTTAAACAAGATACAAAATAGCGACAAAAAAGAAAAAATATTTAACATATTCAGTGCCTTGCAGACTATACTGCTTGCCATGGCGATCATGGCAATGTTTGCTTCAAAGGGAAAAAATCTTTTAGCAAGCTTGAATGTTGTGGCGGTATTACTCATTCCAATCGTTTTGTTCTATATTATCAATTTTATTTTAGCACAGGGAGTAGGAAAGAGCTTTCGTTATTCCTATGAAGACACAGCCAGCCTGACGTTGACGACTATTGCGAAAAACTCACCGATGACACTTGGTGTTGCGCTTATGGCTTTTCCGAACGAACCGCTTGTACATTTAATTATGGTGATTGAACCGCTCATTGAACTTCCGGCTATGATGCTCATTACGAGAATGCTGCTTATCATTCGCAGGCGGCGTCCGGTATCAAACATCATTTGATTTGTTTTTACTGCTATGTCATCTACTGGAAATAGTAGCAGGAGAAAAGAAAAAATACTTAAAATATTATAGTAAAATGAACTGCTCCCCGTCAAGTAGACAATTAAAAAAATAAAAACTTTTCTGCCAGTAGGTAATGCCTGCTGGCAGTTTTTTACGCCGCCTGTAAGTATATTTCGTATTTTTCCATAGGGGTTAAAA
>JAEYJO010000076.1 GCA_023408815.1 Bacillota bacterium
TCAATTCATTGGAGATTGCGGAATCACCATGCAGAATATTTATGGTGATGGAAATTTGTTCCCTGAAATTGGCTACCATATTGATAAACATTTTTGGTGTAAAGGGTATGCTTCGCAGGCAGCAAAAGCCTGTTTAAGGTTTGCTTTTGAAAACACAGACTTTAACGAAATATTTTGTTATCAAAAATGGACCAATATACCCTCAAAAAGAGTGGCTGAAAAAATTGGTATGTTATTACGCAAGGAATATTCAGATGAGAAAAATACAAAGACAAGCGTGTATTCTATTACTAGAACAGAATTTTATGCGATGACATAAAAAATTTAAATTCCAATCTTGCGAGTAATTTAACCACTTATAATGAGCATAGCTACAAGAATTATAATAGTTTTGAATTTTTGTCTATATTGTTTGAAGGTGTAATAGTTCGAATCCTCATTTGAGAATATAATGATATCCAGTATTGACGTGGCTCACAAAGAAAAGGACATCTTTTGATACAATGAAAGCCACCTATCACGGGTGGCTTTCATTGTATCTATGCCCGAAGAAGCCCGTAGAATATGGGAATTTGTAGCCTTGATGCCTTTTACGGCGAAATGGCGCAGCATAGCACGGCCAGCCTTTTTTTGTTTTAATTCACGTCGAAAGTACCGTCTTTTTTCGGATACGCTGCTCTTGCTGGAGTAACTACTACCGTAGTTGCAGGCTTGATATCCTCCCGAGCTTCCGAAACCGGAGTATTCAGTTTGGAGCAAATCACTCTTTCTTTGTACGGTTCCCAACGACACCATACAAAAATACGGATAAAAGTTCTTCATATATTCGTTTCTTTTTACCTTCCGTCTGGAGGGAGCCTAACTGCTTCATTGCATTGGTTCCAAAAACATTAAGATAAATGAGCAAGGTTTCAGCCGAATAGCTTTTACTAAAATATCCACATTCATACCCTTGTTCAATAAAGCGCAGCATGTGTGGAGTTATCTTTTGCTCATATTCAAGTGTTATATCCCGAAGTTTTTCGGAAATAGCATCAGCCCAAAATGAAGACATCGCAGCAGGACTTTTTTGCATGGGCGCGAAAAATGCTTGCTCAATTTTTTCTGCAAAAGGCAGGTCGCTGTCTATAACGTCAATAAAAGATTGAAGCAGTTTATTATAATAGTGCTCAAGAGCACAACGAGCCAGATTTTCTTTGCTATTAAAATATTTATATATGGTCACCTGGGATGCGCAGGCTTTGGCGGAAATTTCAGTAATGCTTACCTTCTGGATACCTCGCGCGGAGAATAATTCTACAGCAGCTTCCAAAATTTTGTGTTTTTTTTCCTGAGTTCTTTTTTCAAAACCATTCATTTATATCACCTCTATAAATTAAAGAATACTGCAAATTATGAACTATTTCAATATAAATATTTCATTTTTACTTGCGCCTGCGGGATAACCTATGTTACTATAGTAATGAACTATTTATGATCAAATATTTCATTATTTGGAGGTGTCTATGGAAAAGAACATAAACAGGGAAGGCTGCAGAATAACCTATGAGTATTTACCGGGAAGCCATGCCATCTCCATTATTTTAGTACATGGATATGGACTGCATCGTGCCATGTGGGAGCCGCAAGTCGGATTTTTGCAGAAAAAGGGCTATCCCGTCATTAACATTGATGTTCGTGGTCACGGAAACTCCAGACCTACCGGTGAATTCAGCGTAAAACTGGCAGCAGAGGATATTCGAGCTATAATAGACACGGAAAGTCCGGAACAGTATTTGCTATGCGGTCTTTCGATGGGGGCTTTTGTAGTACAGGAATATGCTTTCCTTTTCGGAGGTGCTACGGGTTATATGTTGACAGGGGTCACGCCTTTATGCATTCCTTACCCCAAATGGGAAAAGACATTGCTTGCATACTCCGGCCCAATTATGAGGTTTTTCTACACATGGGCAGGGTTGAAAAAAGCTATGTCAAAAGGAAGCACCTATACAAAACCAGCATTACTGCGTGTCGGCCAGATGTTTGAGGAAATAGAAAAGCAGGAATTTCTTGTTTCTTGGCAGGGTTTCTCCACCTGTCTGCACGAAGAATCGTTTAAGTTTGATGCGTCGCTTCTTGTGGCGGCCGGTGAGCAGGATACAAGAGGAACCATACAAAAACACCTCTCAGATTGGCAAACGCATTATCCGGGCTGTGTAGTAAAAACCCTTCCGAACGCAGGACATGTAGCAAATCTGGATCAGCCAGAGCAATTCAATAAAATACTGCTTTCTTTTATAAATGATTGCGAGTCAGCAAGATCACATTCGTAATATTGTTTTGGAAGAGCGCCTCTGTTATCTTTGGTGAGAATATAGCCCAAATGTTTATGCATAAGGATGCGGATATCCCACTGAAAACCATTGAGGGCTGCCAAAGAAATAACGCCAGATTGTATTAAATATTGTCTGTTTCTTTTCGCTTTTCAATAAGCTATAATTTAAAGAAGCTAATTATTTATTGAGCATATGGATAAACAGGAATTTATCGGATGTTACAATATAATAAGTATAATACATTCAGGAGGCTAACGATGGGTAATGTTTTAGAATTTGTTAATATAGAGAAGCGTTTAGGGACTGGTTGGATAAACACAGTGCCGATAACGATGGAATATGGTTACTTTTTGGCAAAAAAGGGGGACCAGTAACACTTCTAGCCAGTGAAGCATTGGAAGAAGCTCTTTGCTTTGGATGGATAGATGGGCAGATGCAAAGCCTTGACAGCACTAAATACAAGAAATATTTTGCTCGCCGTACAGCTAAAAGCAAGTGGTCTGATAAGAACAAAAAGTTGGCGCAATCCCTTATTGAACAAGGAAGAATGACCCAACAAGGCATGGATGCCATTGAAAATGCTAAGAAAAACGGTACATGGGATTTATCTGGGCGCGTTAGTATCTGTGATGAGCAAATACAGGCATTCAAACAAATCATCCAGCAATATGAACCTGCATATGCCAATTTGGCAGTAGGACATGAACCTGATTATGGATTTTTTGAACGAAAAAAGTCCGTTGTTGATATAAATATTTGTATATCTTTCTTTACATTTACCAAGAGAATGGGTTAAAATACTTTTTAGGGCTATAGGATTGCAGTAATTTTTTAAAACGAAATGGGGGATACATATGAACATGATTTTTCTAGGAGTTGCATTGGTAGGTGTTATCGCGTTACTTGTGGCTGTTTTCATTGCCAAATGGATCAGCAAAAATGATGAAGGCAGCCAACATATGCGTGAAATCGCATCCTACATCCATCAGGGTGCTATGACCTTCCTGATGCGTGAGTACCGCACGATCGGTATCTTTGCGGTAGTGATGTTCGCAGTTCTTTTCTTTGCTGTGAATTGGCAGACAGCGACGTTGTTTTTACTTGGGGCATCTTTCTCGCTGGCGGCCGGTTTCTTTGGTATGAATACCGCCACCAGGGCGAATGTACGCACAGCGGCCGCCGCCTGTTTGGGGATGCCGCCCGCATTGAGAATCGCTTTCCGGGGTGGCGCAGTTATGGGGCTTAGCGTTGTTGGACTTGCGGCTTTGGGACTTGGTGTCGTCCTTTCCCTTTTAGGTGTTGAGACACCGCAGCAAATAGAGTACATTTCTGGGTTTGGTCTCGGAGCAACGTCTATGTCGCTGTTTGGGAGAGTGGGCGGAGGTATTTTTACCAAAGCCGCCGATGTAGGCGCTGATCTGGTCGGCAAGGTTGAAGCGGGGATCCCCGAAGATGACCCGCGTAACCCCGGTGTTATCGCTGATAATGTAGGTGATAACGTGGGTGATGTGGCGGGTATGGGTGCCGATCTTTTTGATAGCTATGTTGGCGCGATTATCTCAGCCATTCTTCTGGCTACTACACTTAAAAATTCAGCCGGTGAGAGTATGCTTTCAGGGGGCATTGCATTCCCCTTGCTGGTGGTTGCAATAGGTATTTTAGCGTCGGTGATTGCGGTATTTTTTGTCGGCGGTAAAAATACAAAGAATCCGGCTACATCTCTCAACCTCGTTACCTATGGCGGCAGCATTATTGTTTTGATATCGGCTTACGTTCTGGGTACGCTTATCTTCGGGCCTACCATGGAGTTTCACGGCTTCGCATTCGGCAGTGAGGCGGGAAATCAATTTGGCGGAATTGGAGCGTTTGGCGCTGTTGCTTCGGGTCTGGTTATCGGCTCTGCAATCGGGTTTTTTACCGAGCGTTATACCTCTTCCGATTATAAAGCAGTTCAGGGAATTGCAAAACAAGCTGAAACCGGTACAGCTACCCTTATTATTGACGGGTTTTCGGTAGGATTGCTTTCCGCTGTTTGGCCGCTTGTGCTGATTGCGGCCGGTATCATGCTTTCGTATTTTTGCGCAGGACTCTATGGCATTGGTTTGGCGGCGGTTGGCATGCTGTCCACCACCGGTTTGGTGGTTGCAGTTGACGCCTATGGTCCTATAGCAGATAACGCCGGCGGCATTGCCGAAATGTCCGGACTACCCAAAGAAACACGCGAGATTACCGATAAATTGGATAGTGTCGGCAATACCACCGCCGCTATAGGTAAGGGCTTTGCCATTGGCGCATCGGCTCTCACGGTGCTTGGGCTCTATGTATCTTATGCGGAAATTGCCAATATTAGCGCCATCGATCTGCTTAATCCGATGGTGGTAGCGGGACTCTTCCTGGGCGGTATCATGCCGTTTCTCTTTTCTGCCCTCACGATGCGATCGGTAGGCAGGGCAGCGGGCCAAATGATTGAAGAAATTCGTCGTCAATTCCGTGCGGACAAGGGTATCATGGAAGGTACCTCAAAACCCGACTATGAGAAATGCATCCAAATCTCCACCGATGCGGCACTAAAGGAAATGCTGCTCCCTGGTGTGCTGGCAGTAGTATGTCCCATTGTGGTTGGCATAATTGATACTGCGATGCTTGGTGGTATGTTGGCCGGTGCGATGCTTGTCGGTGTTCTGTTAGCGCTTATGATGGACAATGCGGGCGGCGCGTGGGACAATGCCAAAAAGTATATAGAGGAAGGCCACCATGGCGGTAAGGGCAGTGAGGCTCACAAAGCTGCCGTCGTTGGCGATACTGTCGGGGATCCGTTCAAGGATACCTCTGGTCCGTCGATGAACACACTCATCTGCTTGATGACGATTGTTTCTGTCGTATTCCTTCCGCTGTTTCTGCGATAACATAGTGCTATTATGGAACTAAAAAAGCTGGAATATAAAAGAGCACAATTTGATAATATTGATACGCTGTTAAATATTATTCATAGATGCATGAAGGAAGTAAATTATAAGGATTATACAATTGAACAGTTTCAAAAATATCTCGCAGCGTTTACACAAGAGTGGTTAAAAGATATAATTGAGAATCGTCACTATTATGAGGTCTGGTATGAAAATAAGATAATAGCCTGCGGAGGAGTAAGCAGAGATTATAGTCAAGAAAATCAGAGCTATTTTACGGCTATTTTTGTTAACCCCGATTACCGTGGTTTGGGAGTGGGAAAGAAGTTAATTTATTATTTGGAATCTGATGAATGGTGCCAGGATAGTACTCTGATAGAAGTGCCGTCATCAAAAAGCTCGCATGGTTTTTATCATAAATTAGGATATGAATACAAAAATATTCCACCGATTTTCAACGAAGAGGATGGTTCAACAATAATGTATAAAATAAATAAGGTATGAGCCGGCCTGTGTGAACCGGTCCGGAATGTAAGGAAAACTACTAACTATGAAATATTAAGTTAGTAGTTTTTTTGTTGTATAGATACAATTTAAGTTTACAAAAAGAATTATATAAAATTACTTGACAATTAAAAAGCATTGCTATATATTGGGATTATGATTATAGGAATCATTACTATTATTGATTCTAAAGTATCATTAATCAATTTAAAGTTTTAAACCAATTGACAATATTAAATAACAGGAGGTAAATGATTATGTCATTAGTAGGAAAAGAGGTATTACCATTTAAGGCAAAGGCTTATCACAACGGGGAATTTATAGACGTCTCAGAAGAGAATTTCAAAGGTAAATGGAGCATTGTTTGCTTTTATCCGGCGGACTTCACTTTTGTATGCCCGACAGAGTTAGAAGATCTGCAGAATAACTATGAAGAATTCAAGAAACTGGGAACTGAGGTTTATTCTGTTTCCACGGATACACATTTTACTCATAAGGCATGGCATGACCATTCAGAAGCTATCAGCAAGTTGACATATGTTATGATCGGAGATCCTTCCCATGAAATCAGCCGTAATTTCGATGTTTTAATTGAGGCGGACGGATTGGCAGACAGAGGAACTTTCCTTATTGATCCGGATGGAGTGATTCAGTCGGTAGAAATCAATGCAGGAAATATTGGCCGGGATGCGAGCATTCTGATTAATAAGCTTAAAGCGGCTCAGTATGTAAGAAAGAATCCAAATGAAGTGTGCCCGGCAAAATGGAAAGAAGGCGGAGCTACGTTGAAGCCGAGTCTTGATTTAGTAGGAAAAATCTAAGGAGCAGGTATATGATGCTAGATGATGAAATTAGAGGCCAATTGGCGGAGTATTTGAAGCTTTTGGAAAATGATGTGCTCATTAAAGTCAGTGCAGGTTCTGATGATGCATCCAAGGATATGATATCTTTAATCGATGAGCTGGCCGCCATGTCTTCTAGAATAAAGAAGGAGCAGGCGACGCTTTCCAGAACCCCGAGTTTCAGTATCAACAGGGTGGGAGCAGACAGTGGGGTTTCCTTTGCGGGAATTCCTTTGGGCCATGAGTTTACGTCGTTAGTTCTGGCACTTTTGCAAGTGAGCGGAAGAGCCCCTAAAGTGGATGAAAAGTTAATTGAAAGAGTGAAGAAACTCGAGGGTGAATACCATTTCGAAACGTATATCAGCTTAAGCTGTCATAACTGTCCGGAGGTGGTACAGGCACTGAATGTAATGAGTATCCTGAATCCGGGAATCAGCCATACGATGGTTGACGGCGCTGTATTCAAAGAAGAGGTGGAGAGCAAGGATATTTTGGCCGTGCCGACCATTTATTTAAACGGTGAAGAATTCGGCGGCGGACGAATGACATTAGAAGAGATTCTTGAGAAATTAGGAAGTTCTTCCGATGTTTCCGCATTCGAGGAAAAGGATCCCTTTGATGTGCTTGTTGTCGGAAGTGGTCCGGCAGGGTCCAGTGCGGCAATTTATGCGGCGAGAAAAGGTATCCGGACAGGAATTGTTGCCGAACGCTTTGGTGGTCAGGTGAGAGAGACCTTGGGAATAGAAAACTTGATCAGTGTGGAATACACAGAAGGACCTGAGTTCGGTGATACCCTGGAACGCCACGTGAGAAAATATGATATAGATATTATAAGTTCCAAACGAGTAAAGAGTTTGGAAAAGAAAGAACTATTAGAGGTTACACTGGAAAATGGAGCTGTTTTGAAAAGCAAGACAATTATTCTTTCCACAGGCGCCCGTTGGAGAAATGTGGGAGTGCCGGGAGAAGAGAAGTTCAAGAATAAAGGTGTTGCTTATTGTCCCCACTGCGATGGTCCTCTTTTCAAAGATAAGAAGGTGGCAGTAATCGGAGGCGGCAATTCCGGTATCGAGGCGGCCATTGATCTGGCCGGTATCGCTTCTCATGTAACGGTTCTCGAATTTATGCCCGAACTGAAAGCAGATGCTATCCTTCAGAAACGTCTTTACAGTCTGCCCAATGTGACTGTTGTGAAGAATGTTCAAACAAAGGAAATTACCGGAGACCAGAAGGTGAACGGAATTACTTACGCAGATCGTGATACAGGGGAAGAACACCATGTAGAACTCGAGGGAGTATTTGTTCAGATTGGTTTGGTAGCTAATACAGAGTGGCTGGGTGATACGGTAGAACGTAACCGAATTGGAGAAATTGTCGTGGATAATCACAATTCTACAAATCTCCCCGGAGTGTTTGCGGCAGGCGATTGTACCGACAGTGGATACAAACAGATTATCATTGCGATGGGTTCCGGAGCGACCGCAGCCTTAAGTGCATTTGATTATTTAATAAGAAGTTAGCTGAGAGGGTGTCGCAAAATCACTTAAAATAAAGTGATGGAGTGACACTCTCCTTCTATTCATCCGCACCTTCTTCAATGCTGTAGCAATAATATATACCATAATGTCATGAACGGGTATGAGTAGCATATAATAGAATTAATAAGACCTTTTGAGGGAAATTTATGATTATTCACGTTGTTCAATCTGGTGAAACGATCTATTCAATAGCAGATTATTACAAAATACCCGCTGATAGGTTAATATTAGAAAACGGAATCACTAACTATGACAATTTAGCAATAGGACAAACCATTGTGATTGTTCAGCCGGAAACACTCTATACTGTCAAACCCGGTGATACTTTGGTTGGAATTGCGGAACAATACGGTGTTTTGCCAATGGAATTATTAAGAAATAATCCTTATCTTGCAGATAGAGAAATTTTGTACGCCGGTGAAACCATCGTTATAAGTTATCAAACCGATAGGACACGAACAATTGCGACTAGTGGTTATACTTTTCCTTATATTGATCAATCTGTTTTGATAAAAACGCTTCCTTTTCTATCTTATCTAACGATATTTAATTACAGGGCTTTGCGTGGAGGCGAAATTATCGCCAGTGATGATGAAACTGAAATAATTCAGTTAGCGAAAGCCTATGGCGTTGCGCCCATGATGTTTGTCTCCACTATTACAGAAGAGGGAGTAGCCAGCATAGAAGTTTCTTATGATATTTTAAATAATCCTTCGGTACAGGACCGCCTTATTTATACTGCTCTTGATATACTGAAAGCGAAAGGTTATTACGGTATTAATGTCTATGTCGATAACATTACCTATGACAACCTAAATAGCATTGTTGAATATTTGGAAAGAGCTTCCGAGATCTTTCATTCGGAAGGCTACAGAATAGTTATAACTATATCCCCGATTTCAAATCTTAATACCCCGGGCACTAATTTTGAAAGAATAGATTATTCAAGATTATCTGAATATGTAGATGGAATTATATTGGCTTCTTATGATTGGGCAAGATCATATAGCTATCCAAGCTCACTTTTTCCAGTAAATGTTTTGACAGAACTATTAGATTACATGGTCAGTATTATTCCCTCTGAAAAATTCTTTTTAGGAATTACTACACAGGGTTATGATTGGACTCTTCCCTATGTTCCCGGGGCCACAGCAGCTACCGTAATATCCAATAATGATGCGATACAAATGGCAGCAGATGACAATATACCGATACAATTTAATGAAGCGGCGCAATCGCCTTATTTTTATTATGTGGATAATAACGGGATTTTACATGTGGTTTGGTTTAAGGATGCGAGAAGTTTTGATGCGCGAGCCAGGCTGGTAGGTGAATATAATCTTCAAGGGCTGTCTCTTTGGACTATTATGAGATTCGATGCTCAATTGTGGCTTATTATCAATACTCAATATTATATAGAGAAGCGTTTGGGAGTGAGCTGATAACTGATACAATGTCAATGGTTCACGCCCAATCGTCCCTTTACGTATTATTTGTTATCCAGAACAAAAGGTATGTTGATTACTGCAATGTGTCTATCTCGCAGAAGTTTTCTCCTTATAACATAAGCGGTTTGATTATGCAGAAGGTTCTGCCAGGACTTTCTTACAACAAATTGCGGTATTACTACTGTGATCATATCGCCGGGGCTGGAGGCGTGTTCCTCCGACTCGATGTACTGGATTAAAGGGTTGACCACCTCTCTGTAAGGAGAATATTTAACGATAAGAGGAATGGGAATTCCGCACTCCTTCCACTTTTCTTTAATGTTCTTCGCACTGTCTTTGTCGATGGCGACATGGAAAATAACGATATTTTGGTCATCCGATAAAAATCTCGCATAGTTAATTGCTTTTAAAGAAGCCTTGTTCAGCGAACCCACGATGACGATCATATGTTTCTTCACGTTCAAAGTATTGATTTCGGTCTGCACTTGCGTCGGATCCAGACGAAGCTGCTTGGCTATATTGGTGTAGTGATAATTGATTGACTTCATCCCGATCACGAGAATAAAGATGAGTACAATCGTGATCCATGCTCCTTCTAACATCTTGCTGTATAAAATGCTGATAACGGTAGCCACGGTCATAACAGCACCCAAACCGTTGATAACGATTTTATGCATCCTGCCCGGGACGTCGCTTTTTGCCCATTTAAAAAGCATACCTATTTGAGACAGCGTAAAGGAGATGAACACACCGATGGCATAAAGAGGAACCAGTCCATGAGTATCTGCATGGTAAATCACCACAAGAAAAGCCGCTGCCGCACTTAGTGCAAGAATGCCGTTGGAATATCCAAGCCTGCTTCCGCGCATTGAAAACTGTCTGGGTGCGTAGCCGTCGGTAGCAACCAGGGATAAGAGCATGGGAAGCCCTGCATAGGAAGTATTGGCAGCCATGACCAATATAGTAGCAGTAGCGATCTGCAGGATATAAAACCATACGCCGTTTCCGAAGACCTGAGCGGCTATCTGGGAAAGTACGGTTATGCTGTTGTTGGGGACCGCGTGATAAAGGGTGGACAGGTATGCGGTTCCGCCGAAGATGATCAGGACGAATAAAGCGAGAAGCCCCAACACCCTTTTCGCATTTTTCTGGGCAGGTTCGGTGAAGTTCGGTATGGCATTGCTGACCGCTTCGACACCGGTAAGGCCGGAACAGCCTGCTGCAAAAGCACGGATGATCAAGAAAAAGGTCACATCCCCTACCGCTTCAGGAATCGGAAAAGAAGACTGGGGAACATAGCCCAGCACATACACTTTGAAAAGTCCGGTTACAATCATGATCAGCATGGAAACAATAAAGATATAAGTAGGCATGGCGAATATTTTAGCGGATTCACGAACCCCTCTTAGATTTCCCAATGTCATCAGGAAAATGAGGAAAAGTGTGACTCCTACATTATACGGAAGCAGGGCGGGAATTGCGGAAGTAATAGCCGCGGTTCCGGCAGAGGTACTGACTGCTACAGTTAATATATAGCCGATAATCAAAGAAGCGGCAGCTAATAACCCGGGTTTTTCTCCCAGATTCTCCTTTGCTACAGTATAAGAGCCACCGCCGCGGGGATAGCTGTCAATTGTCTGGAGATAGGAAAAGACCAGAATGAGGAGCAGAAGGATAATAATGATAGCCGTAAAAAACATATATCTATATGCGGCAAGGCCTACTACGAGAACCAATATCCATAAGATTTCTTCAACAGCGTAAGCGACGGAAGAGATGGCATCGCTGGCCATAATAGGCAGCCCCCAAAATACATCCATTTTTTCACTTTGCAGCTCCTTATTATGAAGGGGCTTGCCAATTACGATTTCTTTAATCTTTTTAAACATAAGATGCACTCCTAATTACAGCTTACGAATCGTAGATGAATTTCGGCGGTTCATGAAGTTGTTTTGATTTTATTTTCTCTATACTATATTTTTGCATATCATCTGTCAAGAGGAAAAAGAAACAAGTTTTTTAAGACAGATTTTGACTGAGTTTTCCTATATCTTTTCCAAAATATAAGATAATAAAGCATATTGTGTATAAATAGAGAAGCAAGAATAGCGTAGGCTGATAATTACTCAGTAATATGTGCAACATGTACAGAATAAAATGGAGATAAATGTATGTTATAAACAAAAATGCCAAAAGTTTACTCTAGCCGCTTGACATCTTTACGGTAAGTTGCTATCATGTACACATACAAGTTGATAGAGAAAACATTGGATTGTTACTGTTAAGCAGGCAAAACCAGATTTTATAAGTTAATCGAACAGAGTAGGATTAATTTATAGGGTTTGGTTTTTTTTATGTAACGGGAAATGGATATGAGAATAGAGAAGGTAATTAACAATAATGTCATCTCATCCAGAGACAGCGAAGGCAGCGAGCTGGTCGTTATGGGCTGCGGTATCGGCTTCGGGAAAAAAGAGGGGCAGAATATTGATGAAAGCAAGATTGAGAAGATTTTCAAGCTGGAGAATAAAGATAGCTTGGAACGCTTCAAAGCGCTGTTAACAAAGCTGCCGCTGGAATACATTCAAGTTTCGGATGAAATAATTTCCTATGCGAAAGAGGCGCTTGGAAAAGAGCTGAATGAGAACGTATACCTTACCCTTACGGATCATATCGGTTTTGCTATCGACAGATTCAAGGAGGGCATGCTTTTCACAAATGCCTTGTTTGAAGAAATAAAGATGTTTTATTCCAATGAATACACGGTAGGCTGTCACGCCCTTTATCTTATAGAGAAGAAGACCGGGATAAAGCTGTTGGAGGACGAAGCCGCATCCATAGCGATTCATATAGTAAACGCCGAATTCAATTCGGCGATCAGCACAACCTTCACTCTGACGCAGATGATGCGCGACATGATGGAAATTATAGAAAAAGAGATACCTGCCTGTAAAGCTCAGTCTTATCAACCGGATAAACTGGCCATTAATTTCAAATACTTGGTACATAGAATGCTGACGGAGCTTCCGGAGCAGTGTAAGGGAGACGAGGTGCTCTTCGATTTCGTCAGAAATCACTGTGATGAGGAATACCGGCTGATTCATAAAGTAAACAGTTTTATCAAAGAAAAATATAACTGCTCCATGACGGAGGAAGAAAGCATATATCTGACGTTAAATGTAAAGAGAATCAACGATTTATATGCGGAGAATTAAAAGAATAATCGTAATTGACGAGAAAAAATAGGAGGAAGAATATGGGATTATTCGATGCGTTTAAAAAGAAGGACATTGTGATTTCATCGCCGATGAAGGGAAGGTGCGTAAGCATTAAAGCGGTGAGCGACCCTACTTTCAGCGAAGAGATATTGGGGAAAGGAGTAGCCATCGTGCCTAAGGATGGTAAGGTATATGCCCCGGCAGATGGAGTGATCACGACCATATTTCCTACGGGTCATGCGGTAGGTATGACGACAAACGACGGAGTGGAGCTTCTCATTCACGTAGGTCTGGATACGGTAGCCTTAAAAGGGGAAGGTTTCCGCATTATAGGAAAGGATGAACAAAAGGTAAAAAAAGGGGATTTGCTTATAGAGGCGGATTTGGAAAAGATTAAAGAGGCCGGATACGATGTAATTACGCCGGTGGTAGTATGTAATACGGATGAATACTCTGAGATTCTCGGACGTACGGATACGGAAGTAAGTGCGGGCGATGAGCTTTTGAATATTAAGAAGTGATAGTAAAGATTAGGATTACTATATAGAGGAACAAAATATTTTATAAAATCGAAGGGAGAACATAAAAAATGAAGGAATTTAAGTATACGATCAAAGATGAACTGGGCATCCATGCGAGGCCAGCCGGATTGCTTGTTAAGCTGGCAACGCCTTTTCAGAGTAAGATTACAGTAGATACGGGGGCTAAGGCTGCGGATGCGAAAAAGATAATGGCGCTTATGGGAGCGGGTGCGAAAAAGGGAACGGTAGTTACCTGCCGCGCGGAAGGTCCTGACGAAGCGGAAGCTGTTACAGCACTTAAAAAATTCTTTGAGGAAAATTTATAATTTTGTATTCTAGGGATGCATCCCATGGAATAGATGAATCGAGCCCTGCGGCCGGGGCATGGCTCACACAAAACAAGGGGGTACTTTATTTATGATGAAATATTTACAAAAGCTTGGTAAGTCATTGATGCTTCCGGTAGCTTGTCTGCCGGTTGCAGGTATCATGTTAGGTCTTGGTTATTGGATCGACCCGTCAGGCTGGGGCGGCAATAACGTAATAGCTGCTTTCCTTTGCAAAGCAGGTTCTGCGCTTATAGACAACATGGCAATTCTGTTCGTTATCGGTGTTGCTGTTGGAATGTCCGATGACGGCGACGGTACATCCGCACTTGCGGGTATCGTTTCATACCTTATGGTTAAGACCTTATTATCTCCCGGCGCTGTTGAAATGTTCACCGGCGCGGAAGCTAATGCAGCGTTTTCCAAAATCGACGGCAACCAGTTTATCGGTATTTTAACCGGTTTGATCGGTGCTACATGCTACAATAAATTCAAGAGTACGAAATTGCCGGATGCGCTGTCGTTCTTCAGCGGTAAGCGAAGCGTCGCGATTGTTACGGCTGCGGTTACTATTGTGGCGAGTGTAATTTTGTTCTTCATTTGGCCGGTTCTTTACGGCGGTTTGGTAGCTTTTGGTACGGCTATTTCCAGCACGGGCGCAATCGGCGTTGGTCTCTACGGTTTCTTTAACAGATTGCTGATTCCGTTCGGTCTGCACCACGCGTTGAATTCGGTATTCTGGTTCGATGCGATTGGTATTGCCGATCTTTACAAATTCTGGGGATTGGGCGGATACGACACATCACAGGCTGTTATCGGCGAGACGGGACAGTATATGACAGGTTTCTTCCCTGTTATGATGTTCGGTATTCCGGCAGGCGCTTTGGCTATGTATCATATGGCTAAAACGAATAAGAGAAAGGTTGCAGCCGGTTTACTCGGCGCAGCGGCTCTTTGTTCCTTCTTAACTGGTGTTACGGAACCCTTCGAATTTGCGTTTATGTTCTTGTCACCTGTGCTTTATGTTGTACATGCGCTTTTAACAGGTATCGTTTGTGCGATTACCGCGCTCCTTCCTGTCAGGGCAGGATTTACCTTCAGCGGTGGTTTTATTGACTGGGTGCTCTGTGCGAAGCTTCCGGCAGCTCTCAATACATGGATGATTATTCCGATCGGTTTGGTTGTTGCTGTAGTTTACTATGCGGTATTCCGTTTTGTAATTGTGAAATTGGATCTCAAGACTCCCGGCAGAGAAGATGATGATGCCGAAGCCGATAAGAAGGTTGTTCTTTCCAATGACAATTTCACTGAAGTTGCCCAGATTGTTTTGGAAGGTCTTGGCGGAAAAGAAAATGTTACATCCCTTGATAACTGCGTAACCAGACTTCGTCTCGAAATCAAAGATTACACGAAGGTGGATGAGAAGAAAATCAAGTCTGCAGGAGTTGCAGGCGTGATGAGACCGAGCAAGACATCTGTTCAGGTTATCGTAGGTACTAAGGTGCAGTTCGTTGCCGATGAAATGAAAAAAATGTTATAAGTGACAAGATTGAGAAAGAATCCATATCATTGTATTCCCGGCATATCGGAAGCTCGTGTTCTATACGGGCTTCCGATATTAAACTGTAAAGAGGTTTAAAAAAAAGCAAGAAAAGAAAAAAGGTGACAAAAAAAGATATAGGAATCTGTCTTTGGATGATATATACTAGTGATGATGTCGAAGGACGGATTTTTGAACAAATTCTGTATGTTCAAAATAGTGCTTTAAGCGTGTGAGGCACGCAGATAGGAGTAGAAGTGAATTTAGTTAGGGCAAAAGATTATAAAGACATGAGCAAGAAGGCTGCGAGTGTTATCTCTTCGCAGGTCATTATGAAACCGAACTGTGTTTTAGGTCTGGCAACGGGATCTACGCCAATCGGAACCTATGAAAAGTTAGTGGAGTGGTATAACGGCGGGAATCTGGATTTTTCCAAAGTAGTTTCTGTGAATTTAGATGAATATAAGGGGCTTACGAGAGAGAATGATCAAAGCTACTATTATTTTATGAACGATCATCTTTTCAGTAAGATAAATATAAAGAAAGAAAATACACACCTTCCTGACGGAACCGAGCCGGACAGTGATAAAGCGTGTAGTGATTACGACAAGGTGATTGAGGCGGTGGGAGGAATCGACTTGCAGCTTCTTGGGCTTGGGCATAATGGACATATCGGTTTCAACGAGCCCGCAGACGAATTTATTCCCGATACACACTGTGTGGATTTGACGCCATCTACCATCGAGGCCAATCGGAGATTCTTTGCTTCCTATGATGATGTGCCGAAGCAGGCTTACACTATGGGAATCAGGACAATCATGCTGGCGAAGAAGGTGTTAGTCGCGGTAAGCGGAGAGGACAAGGCAGTTATAGTCAGAGATGCCTTTTTTGGTCCGATTACGCCTAAGGTACAGGCATCTGTATTGCAGCTTCATCCCGACGTTACGCTGGTTGCGGACGAGGCGGCATTGTCACTTATAAAATAGGAAGATATAGAAAGGAGCTTGAGAGACATATGATTATCAAAAATGCAAATGTTTTTACGGAAGAAGGTAAATTTATAAAGCAGGATATTTATATTAAAGACGGCCGGTTCGTAGAAAGTGAGGCGCAGGCTGGTGCGGATGAGGTGATAGATGGGCAGGGTTGCTTTGCTGTTCCAGGACTTACGGACATTCATTTTCACGGCTGTGTAGGCTATGATTTCTGTGACGGAACGAAGGAAGCGATTACGAATATCGCGGAATACGAGGCATCCATAGGTGTTACATCTATTGTACCGGCGACCATGACCTTGGGAGAGGAGATACTGACAGGTATCTGCAAGACGGCGGCGGAATACAGAAAGACTAGTAAAAATGATAAGGCTGCGGATCTGTGCGGAATCAATATGGAAGGTCCTTTCCTTGCAGAGAGCAAGAAGGGAGCGCAGAACAGCGCTTATCTCCACACGCCGGACGAAGGAATGTACGACCGCTTGAACGAAGCGGCCGACCATATGGTGAAGCTGGTGGCTATCGCTCCAGAAATAGAGGGTGCGATGGAATTCATTCAGTCGAAGAAGGGTGAGGTGGTGCTGTCTACTGCTCATACTGCAGCGGATTATGAAACGGCTTTGGAAGCCTTTGAAAAAGGAGCGACTCATGTGACCCATTTGTACAATGCGATGAATCCTTATACCCATAGGGCGCCAGGACTGATCGGTGCGGCTACGGATGCAGGAGCGGAGGTTGAGCTTATCTGTGACGGAGTGCATGTTCACCCTGCCGTTGTCCGCAACACCTTTAAGATGTTCGGAGAGGATAAGGTGATTTTGATCAGTGACAGCATGATGGCTACCGGCCTGGATGACGGCGATTATAGTCTCGGTGGGCAGGCGGTAAAGGTCGTAGGCAATCTGGCGACATTAGCGGACGGTACTATTGCCGGCTCTGCTACCAACTTGATGGATTGCGTGAGAACAGCGGTGCTCGAGATGCGGATTCCGTTAGAGACAGCGATTAAATGCGCAGCAGTCAACCCCGCTAAGAGTGTGGGAATATACGACGAATACGGCAGCATAACTCCCGGAAAGGTTGCTAACGTTGTTTTGCTTAAGAAGGACGGCCTCGCTTTGGAATCCGTCATTTTGCGCGGGAACAAATTATCATAAGGTGTGACAATATTTTGGATGCGGAACGGGTAAAACCGTCCGCATCCTTTTTGAATTAATTTATTCGTAGCACTTTTAAAATCCTTTATTTTAGTGTATAGTACATTATGTATGAATATATTATGGGAAAATATATCATATGTAGTATACGGCGGGCAGCTGTACGGCATATAATAGGACTATGAGGAATGGGCATGAATTGTAAGGATATTGATAAAATGATACCGGCATTTTTAAATAAGGAACTGAGCGGCAGAGAATTGAACGATTTCATGGAGCACATTTCCAAATGTCCGGAATGCAAAGAGGAACTCAGCATACAGTTTCTCGTATTGGAGGGTATGGCTAGCCTCCAGGATGGAAGTACCTTCGATTTGCAGAAGAAACTGGACAAGCAGCTGGAGGAAGCGAGAAGAAAGCTCAAAATCAGAAAAGGCATACATTTTTTGGTATACGGGCTGGAGATTCTGGCGATTATAACCATGATAACGATCATAGTGCTGATAATGATATTATAAATAGTTTAGGGATACCGGGGAGATAGAAAGAGTATGAGCAAGATAGTTTTGATAGACGGACATAGTATTTTGAACCGGGCATTTTACGGAGTGCCTGACTTGAGCAACGCGGAGGGACTGCATACGAATGCGGTTTATGGCTTCCTTAATATCATGTTCAAGATTCTGGAGGAGGAGAATCCGCAGTATCTGGCGGTGGCTTTCGATGTTAAGGATCCTACCTTCCGCCACGAAATATATAAAGAATATAAGGGAACGAGAAAGCCGATGCCGGCGGAGCTGCATGAGCAGGTGCCGGTGCTTAAGGATGTACTTACGGCCATGGGAATTAAGATTATGGAGAAGCCGGGATTAGAGGCAGATGATATCTTAGGAACTCTTGCCAAGCGTTCGGAGAAGGAAGGAATGGAAGTAGCCCTTATTTCCGGGGACAGGGATTTGCTTCAAATAGCTTCCGAGCATATCAAAATCAGGATTCCCAAGACAAAGGGAGGAAAGACGGAGATTGAGGATTATTATGCGGCGGACGTAAAGGCCAGGTATCAGGTAAGTCCTTTGCAGTTCATCGATTTGAAAGCGCTGATGGGGGATGCATCCGATAACATACCGGGAGTCCCGAAGGTGGGAGAAAAAACGGCTACGGAGCTGATGGTGCAATTTGGTTCCCTGGAGGGAATCTACGAACACATCGAAGAAGTGACGAAGAAGGCAGTCAAGGAATCGCTCATAAACAATAAGGAGCTTGCGGATCTGAGCAGGATTCTGGCGGCCATTAACGTGAATGGTGATGTGGAATTTTCTTATGAAGATGCCGAGGTTCATGACTTTTATACGGAAGAGGCGTACAAGCAATTCAAACGGCTGGAGTTCAAGAACTTGCTGAGCCGCTTTGAAAAAGGGCCTCTCGATAACAAGCAGGCGGATTACTTTAAGGAAATTACGGATCTTGCCCAGGCAGAGGCGATTTTTGAACGGGCTCTTAAGCTGGGAGAAGGAAGGCATGCAGCCTTTGATATCGTGGAGGATAGCGGCAAAGAGGCGGATTTCGTAGGACTTTGCTTTGCACTGGATGAAAAGGAGGTCTTTTTTATAAAGGCGGAGGGCTTCCTTACGAAAAAATATTTGATAGACAAGCTGTCTGGCCTTGCCGGCAAGGTGAAGCTTGTTACTTATGATGTGAAAAATAAATATGCTTATCTTGGGACGGATAGGACGGAGACGCTGTTTGATATATTGATCGCCGCTTATTTGCTGAATCCTCTGAAAAACGATTACGCTCCTGAGGATATTGCCAATGAACATCTGGGACTTATGATTCCTTCCAGATCCCAATTGTTTGGAAAAGAACGCCTGAAGAAGGCGGCACAGGATAGGGCGAAAGAGTTCACGGAGTACGCATGCTTTCTTGCCTATGTGGAATACATGGCGGCATCTGTATTGGAGAAGAAGCTGACTGAGACAGGAATGGATAAGCTGATGCATGAGATAGAGATGCCCTTGTCCTATGTGCTCCACGATATGGAGAAAGAGGGCATCAGAGTAATGCCTGAGGAACTGAAACGATACGGGGATGCGCTGAACGGGCGTATCGAAGAGTTGGAAACGGATATTCACAAGCAGGCGGGGAGCAATTTCAACATTAATTCCCCCAAGCAGCTTGGGGAGATATTGTTTGAAAAGCTGGGTATGCCCGGAGGGAAAAAGACGAAAACGGGATATTCCACGGCAGCGGACGTGCTGGATAAGCTTGCGCCGGATTATCCTATTGTAGCGGATATATTGGAATACAGAGGTCTGACGAAATTAAAGTCCACCTATGCGGATGGCTTGGCGGCGTATATCGGAGAGAGCAATCGAATACACAGTACCTTTAACCAGACGATTACCGCTACCGGACGAATCAGTTCTACGGAGCCGAATTTACAGAATATACCGATGCGCATGGAGCTGGGGAGGCTGATAAGGAAGGTGTTCGTTCCAAAGGAGGGCTTCGTGTTTACCGACGCGGATTATTCCCAGATAGAACTTCGTGTGCTGGCCCATATGTCAGGGGACGACCAGTTGATAGAAGCTTATCGCATGGACGAGGACATTCATAGGATAACGGCATCGAAGGTATTCCATACTCCCTTCGAGGAAGTGACGGATTTGCAGAGGCGTAACGCCAAGGCGGTAAATTTTGGAATTGTATACGGCATCAGCTCCTTCGGTCTCAGTCAGGATCTCAGTATTTCCAGAAAAGAAGCGGCGGAATATATCGAGCAGTACTTTGCCACTTATCCCGGCGTGAAGAAGTTTCTCGACAAGCTGGTGGAAGATGCGAAAAAGAATGGCTATGTAACTACGATGTTCGGACGAAGAAGGCCGGTGCCGGAGCTTTCTTCCAGCAATTTCATGCAGCGTTCCTTTGGCGAAAGAGTAGCTATGAATTCCCCCATACAGGGCACCGCGGCGGATATCATTAAAGTGGCAATGATACGGGTGTGGAAGCGGCTGAAGGAGGAGAATCTTCGCTCAAAGCTTATTTTGCAAGTGCACGACGAGCTGTTAGTGGAGACTGCTTCGGACGAGCTTTCTCAGGTGGAGCATATTCTGAAGGAAGAAATGCATGCGGCTGCAGATTTGGCAGTCGTATTGGAAACGGATATGCACACGGGAGAGAATTGGTATGAAGCCAAATAAAATCAGGATTATCGGCATTACCGGAGGAGTGGGTTCCGGGAAGACGGAAGTTTTATCCTATATAAAAGGTAAGTATAACTGCACTGTTATTTTTGCAGACGAAGTAGCGCATAAGGTGCAGGAACCGGGACAGGACTGCTATGGAGAGCTGGTAGCACTTTTAGGAGCGGATGTCTTGGCGGAGGACGGGCAAATCGACAGGGCCAGGATGGCAGAGAAAATCTTTGTAGACGGAGCTCTTTTAAAAGGGGTAAACCAAATCGTACATCCGGCGGTAAAAAGATATATTTTAGATGAAATAGACAGGGAAAAAGGGGAAGGGAAAATAGACTTCCTATTCATAGAAGCCGCATTGCTGATCGAGGACGGCTATGTGAATATCGCAGACGAGCTATGGTATGTCTTCGCATCGGAGGATGTTCGAAGAGATCGCCTGAAAAGCTCGCGTTCCTACAGCGATGCGAAGATAGATGGAATTCTTGGTAGTCAGCTTTCGGAAGAAGAATATAAGAAGCATTGCAAGGTATGGATCGATAACGGTGGCAGTAAGCAGAATACCTATGAACAGATCGATAAGAAATTGGAGGAATACCTGTGTCAGAGATGAGCAAGGAACACTCAATGAAAAAGTATCCGGGACAGATGGTTTTTGGCTTAGATATCGGAACGAGAAGCATTGTCGGTACGGTAGGGTACCGCAATAACGATCGTTTTTACGCTGTGGCACAGCGCATGAAGGAGCATGAGACCCGGGCTATGATGGACGGGCAGATTCACGATATACATAAGGTGGGAGAGACGATCGCCGCCGTAAAGGAGGAGCTTGAGGCAGCTACCGGGCGTAAGCTGACGGAGGCGTGTATTGCAGCGGCGGGCCGTGTGCTCCGCACGGTGAATGTGACGGCGGACTGCGAATTCGGCAGCGATAAGGAAGTCACAAGGGAAGACATTTATGCCCTTTCCACCATGGGAGTGGAGAAGGCATACGGGGAGTTCCAGGCCTTAAACGATACGGATATAAAATTCTACTGTGTAGGATATTCGGTGGTGCGCTATTACATTAACCATTACCCCATTTCTAATCCGGAGGGGCATAAGGCGAAGGTAATAAGCGCAGATATGATTGCGACATTTCTGCCGGACGATGTGGTGGATGGACTTTATAAAGCGGTGGGAATTGCAGGATTGAATGTGGCAAATATGACTTTAGAGCCTATTGCGGCAATTCAGGTGGCGATTCCCGAGATGTATCGGATGCTCAATATCGCTTTGGTGGATGTGGGAGCCGGAACATCGGATATTTCTATTACGAAGGATGGAAGCATTATCGCTTTCGGTATGATTCCCATGGCGGGAGATGCTTTGACAGAAACGATAGCACGTCATTGTCTGGTGGATTTCGGTGCTGCAGAGCAGATAAAGCGCAGCGCGGGAGAACTTGAAATTATTACTTATAAGGATATTATGGGACTTGAGCAGACGATTTCCAAAGCGGAGGTTTTGGAGGTGGTGAATCCCGTCATTAAAGAAATGGCACTGCAAATATCCGACAAGATCAAGGAATTGAACGGTGGAAAGGCAGTCAGCGCAGTATTCGTCGTAGGCGGGGGCGGAAAGATGGAGGGGTATACGGATACCCTTGCCGAGGATTTAGGCATACAGAAGGAAAGAGTCGCCGTGCGCGGAGAGGAAGTCATGCAGAAGATAGAGTTTCTGGAGGAGAATGTGAAGAAGGATTCCCTTCTGGTAACCCCTATCGGTATCTGTTTAAGCTTTTATGAGCAAAGCAATAACTTTATTTTTGTGGATTTTAACGGAGAGAGAATAAAGCTTTACGATAATAATATGCTGTCGGTAGCGGATGCAGCAATTCAGGCGGAATTTTCCAACGAAGGCCTTTTCCCGCGCAGGGGGAAAGAGCTGAACTTTATAGTTGGCGGAAAGGCGAGGATCGTCAGGGGACAGTTGGGAGAAGCCGCGGTAATAAGAGTGAACGGAGAGGTGGCGGATATCCATACACCCGTTCACGGCGGAGATAAGATAGAGGTGATCGCATCCACGGCGGGCGAACCGGCGGCCATGGAGTTGGGAGCGCTGAACGAGTTTAGCGACGTTATAAGCGTAATAGTCAACGAAAAAAGGATCGAGCTGCCCAAATTTGCCAGCGTAAACGGCGAGCTCCAGTCAAAGTTCTATGATATCAAGGAAAACGATGTTATCGAGCTGCTGAATTATTATACGGTGAGACAGATCGCAGAATTCATGGACGTCATTATCGACAAGAAAATGAATTTGTATGTAAACAATAAACTGGCTGATATGGATACCTTCGTATATGAGAACTTCTCGGTTATATGGACGATGGAGACACTTAAGCTTTCGGATGTGGAGCAGGATATGGAAGAAGGCGGAGAGGAAATATACGACGGGGAGAACTCCGAAGGAGAAACGTATGCGGCCGAAGGATACGAGGAAGAGGAAACCGCAGGGGAAGAACCGGCAGTGGAAAAGGCTTCCCGACAGGTACCCTTAAGTCCTGAAGGAGAGCCGGTGCAGACGGCGGAAAATACGGTGATCGCTGTAATCGTAAACGGTAAACCCATAGCGCTGACGGGAAAGAGCGCCTATGTATATGTGGATGTGTTTTCTCACATCGATTTCGATTTATCCAAGCCTCAAGGATCGGCGGTGATTACCATGCTGAACGGGCGGGAAGCCAAGTACATGGAACCTCTTCAAAACGGCGACACGGTGGAGATATATTGGAAAAAGTAGAGATTTTTGAATGAAAGTATTGTGCCTGCGATCCAACGTTTGCGGGCATTGGAAAGGCGTGGAGATTAATATGCGGTTATGTAGTATAGCCAGCGGGAGCAGCGGAAACTGTATCTATGTAGGTTCCGATACGACCCATCTGCTGGTGGATGTGGGAATCAGTGGCAAGAGGACAAAAGAGGGACTGGAAAAGCTGGGAGTGAAGCCGGAGGAGTTAGACGGAATATTCATTACCCATGAGCATAACGACCATATTAACGGCTTGGGTGTAATGGCGAGAAAGTATGGAATTCCCGTTTACGGAACAAGAGGAACGCTTCAGGCGATAAAGGAGATGTCGTCGGTAGGACAAATCGAGGAGTCGCTGTTTCAGGAAATTGAGGCGGATACTAAGATTACGGTAAAGGATGTGGTATTGAATCCCATGCGGATATCCCATGATGCGGCGGAGCCGGTGGCGTACCGGATCTGCCACGGAAAGCAGCGGCTCGGCATTATTACCGATCTGGGGTGCTATAATGACTATACGGTGGAATGCTTAAAGGGAATGAACGCCCTTTTAATGGAAGCGAATCATGATGTGAATATGCTTCAGGTAGGCCCTTATCCGTATTATCTGAAAAAGAGAATATTGGGCGACAGAGGTCATTTGTCCAATGAGCTTTGCGGCAGGCTTCTTTCCCGGATATTGAATGATAATCTGCAAACGATTATTTTGGGACATCTGAGCAAGGAAAATAATCTGCCGGAGCTGGCATACGAAGCCGTAAGGGTGGAAATTGCCATGGCGGATAATGAGTACAAGGTCAATGATTTTCCGATTCGTGTGGCCAGCAGGAGCGAAGTGTCGGAAATGGTAGTAATCGCATAATAATGAGTAAAGAACACTCATAATGAGTGATGAATATTCATGAGGAGGAAAAATTATGAAGAGAACAATTATTACGGTAGTAGGTAAGGACACAGTGGGCATCATAGCGAAGGTATGTACATATCTTGCAGAGAACGATATTAATATCTTAGATATTTCCCAGACGATTGTTCAGGGATATTTCAATATGATGATGATTGTTGATACCAATCAGACCAGCAGGCATTTCGGAGACATCGTGGACGAGCTGGCCGCTCTCGGCGAGGAAATCGGCGTTATCATCAAATGCCAGAAGGAAGAAATCTTCGACACCATGCACAGAATATAGAGAAAAGAGGGACGGACCTATGATTAATATATTTGAAGTTGCGGAAACGAACCAGATGATAGAAAAAGAGAATCTGGATGTTAGGACAATTACCCTCGGTATCAGCCTGTTGGACTGTATCGATTCCGATTTAAACAAACTGAATGAAAAGGTATACCATAAAATTTATGATGCAGCGAAAGACTTGGTGAAAACCGGCGAAGAAATCTCCAGAGAGTTCGGCATTCCCATTGTAAATAAAAGGATCTCCGTAACGCCTGTCGCGCTTATCGGCGGCGCGGCATGCCGGACGACGGAGGACTTCGCTTCCATAGCGAGAACTCTGGATAAAGTAGCGCATGAGGTGGGAGTGAATTTCATTGGCGGTTATTCCGCACAGGTTTCTAAGGGGATGACTCCGGCGGACAAGCTTTTGATTGAATCCATTCCGCTTGCTCTTTCCACCACGGAGAGGGTGTGCAGTTCCATCAACTTAGGCTCGACCAAGACCGGCATCAATATGGATGCGGTAAAGCTTATGGGCGAGATTATATTACAGACTGCAGAATATACGAAGGAAGACGACTCCTTGGGCTGTGCGAAGCTTGTTGTATTTTGCAATGCGCCGGATGACAATCCGTTCATGGCGGGCGCGTTCCACGGAGTGACGGAGGCAGATAAGATTATCAATGTAGGTGTCAGCGGACCGGGAGTTGTGAAGACCGCACTGAGCAAGGTGCGGGGCGAGAACTTCGAGGTGTTGTGCGAGACGATTAAAAAGACTGCTTTTAAGGTGACGAGAGTGGGGCAGCTCGTCGCGCAGGAGGCATCCAGGCGATTAAATGTTCCTTTTGGCATCGTGGACCTGTCGTTAGCCCCCACTCCGGCGGTAGGAGACAGTGTAGCAGAGATTTTGTGCGAGATAGGACTGGAATATGCGGGTGCGCCTGGAACGACGGCTGCGCTGGCGCTTTTGAACGATCAGGTGAAGAAGGGCGGCGTCATGGCCTCTTCTTATGTGGGGGGATTAAGCGGAGCGTTTATTCCGGTCAGCGAGGATCAGGGAATGATCGATGCGGTGATTGCAGGAGCTCTTTCCATAGAGAAGCTTGAGGCTATGACATGCGTATGCTCCGTAGGCTTGGATATGATAGCCATTCCCGGAGATACGAAGGCAACGACTATTTCCGGCATTATTGCAGACGAGATGGCTATCGGCATGATCAACCAGAAAACCACGGCGGTACGCCTTATTCCGGTCATCGGAAAAGGGGTGGGAGAGACGGTGGAATTCGGCGGCTTGTTAGGATATGCGCCGATTATGCCGGTCAACAAGTTCTCCTGCGATGATTTTATTAACCGGGGAGGAAGAATACCGGCGCCAATTCATAGCTTTAAAAATTAGCAGTGGTATTAGGATAGGTGCTGATGTAAAGCTGATATAAGTATCAACATAAATATTGGAGGCTGTGCTTTCGGAATGATTTCATCCGGGAGTACAGCCTGCTTGCTGTTTTGGGCATTCTGTTTCGAATTGACATTTTTCATTTGTAATAGTATTATCGTATTAGAGATTTTGGAAAACGTTTTCCGAACAACTTTTCAAATACAGGAGGATAATAAAATGGACTTTAATGCGGTGTATCATAGAGCTAACGACAACTATTGCTACCCTTTGAATGAGAATCAACTCATCATTAATATTAATACGGGATATGATGTGAAATATGTGAATATTGTGCACGGTGATCCTTTTAAGTCGGGAATACTTGGCGGTGGTGAAAATTGGACGGGGGAGGCAGCGAACATCCCTTTTAAAAAGAGACTGAAGAACCAGCTTTGGTGGACAACGACGGTTGAGCCTGAATATAAACGGCTGAAATATTACTTCGAGCTGATAACGGAAAAAGAGAAGTGGTACTATTTCGAGGATGGCTTTATGAGCGAAGATCAGATGAATCTGGAGGGAAGGAGCAGACAATGTTTTGTATTTCCGTGGATGAATCCCGGAGATATTCCGGTAACGCCTGTCTGGGTGAACGATACGATCTGGTATCAGATTTTTCCGGAGCGCTTCTGTAACGGAGACACATCGTTGAATAACGAGAAAATGCTGCCTTGGAGGAATAATGGCAGTGTGAGGAATGACGAATTTTTCGGAGGAGATATTCAGGGAATTATCAATAAGCTGGATTATTTGAAGGAGCTTGGGATTTCCGGCCTGTATTTAACACCTATCAATGAATCCCCTTCCTCCCATAAATATGACATTACTGATTATAAGCGGATAGACCCTCATTTCGGCACGGATGAGACCTTTATGCGTCTGGTGGAGGAGGCACATGATAAGGGGATTCGAATTATGCTGGACGGGGTATTTAACCATTGCGGGAAATATTTTGCTCCGTGGCAGGATGTCGTTGAGAAGGGAATGGAATCGGAATATTATGACTGGTTCATGATTAACGAATGGCCTTTCGAGCATAGTAAGGGAGCAGCCATATCGGGACAATATTACAGTTTCGCATTTTTTGATAATATGCCCAAGCTCAATACCAACAATCCCAGGGTAAGGGAATATCTGTTAGAGGTATGTGAAATGTGGGTGAAGAAATATCATGTGGACGGCATTAGACTGGATGTAGCCAATGAAATATCCCATGTGTTCTGTAAGGAACTGCGGATCCGGATGAAGGCGATAAAGCCGGACATCTATATTTTGGGTGAAATCTGGCATGACGCCATGCCTTGGCTTAGAGGGGATGAATTCGATGCGGTGATGAATTATCCGCTGGGAGAGAGCATCAAGGACTTTTGGATAGATAAAGGACTTACGAAGGAGGACTTCGAATATACGATTAACAGATGTTATACGGGATACATGCAGCAGACGAATGATGTGCTCTTCAATTTGCTGGATTCCCACGATACGAGGCGGCTTCGCTCGGAAGTTAAGAATCTGGATGAATATTTCCAGCAGCTTGCAGTGCTTTTTACCATGCCGGGAAGTCCATGTATATATTATGGAACAGAAATAGCCATGGAGGGAGGACATGATCCGGATTGCAGAAGATGTATGCCCTGGGAAAGTATCGAGGCGGGGGAATACAATGATAGAATTGGAATCATCAGACAGCTCATCCATTTGCGAAAGGAGGAGCCTTTACTGAGAAACAGAAATTTCCATTTTCCCAACAAAATTTCCAATCCCCGCATTATCGAATTCCTGAAAGTGGAGTGGGCAGACAGGTATGTGGAGGTCATCATCAACTGTGAAGAGGAAGACATCGAGATTCCAAGAAAAGGGAGGGTTCTTTTCGAAAGATACTATATTGACAACGTTCTCTTAAAAAATGGAATTTTAATTAGAAAAATAGAAAACTAGCTATTTTCCCCTTCTTTTTTACCTGGAAAAATTGTTTTGGTGTCAAGATATAACTGCGGCTTCAGAAATTATTAAGAAGTGTCAGGTTGTACTGGCGTGGATACTATGATATTCTATATGTAGTGTTTTTCTCACATACAATTATGTAAATTGTGGTTTATACATAAAACGAAAGAGCGGCGTGAGGGCTGCAGGTTATAGAAAGGATATGGAGAGTATTATGAAGGGTGTAAGGGATTATAGGAATAAGAGGATAATAGCTGCTGCTGCGGCATTTTTTGCCTGCCTTTATCTGGCAGGCTGCGGAGGCAGTGCAGAGAATACTACGGCACAGAAGGAATTCGTATATGTGCCGGAATATCAGGAAATAGACAATGGACAAAGCGGCGCGGAGAGTATAACCGTTATCGGCGACACCATTTACTATCTGGGAAGCGAATATGATGATACGACGCAGAAATCCACTTCATATTTGTACGAGCTTAAGATCGGAGCTGAGGAACCTGTGAAAAAGCCGCTGAATTTAGGCGGAGATTCGAGCATTTCAAGAATGAGTGCGGATTCCGAGGGCGGCTTGCAGGCGATTGTGGTCACCTATTTGTATGACGAAGAGGGATTATCTGGGGAGGAAGCTGATGGCACTGAGGCTGAGGCGCCGGATGAAGCTGCAGGCGAAGACGGGAAAGTAAGCGGAACTGCGGAGGAAGAATCTGCGGATGATGAAGCAGCGGCAAGTGATGGGGGTGAGATTGCAGGCGGTGAAGATGCTGCAGATGAAATCGACGATACGGATGAGGAAGGCGCTTCCTCGGCTAGCGTTACTTCTACGAGCGTATCGCATTCCGGCGGCGGTGTAGTAGTTTCCTCAACGGAATCCACCAGCGTGATATCTGCAGACGATTATCAGGCACCCGTTTCCCAGAAGACGGAAATCTGCAAGATTTCTGTGGACGGTACAATCATTTCGTCAGTGGACGTGAGCAGTATATTTGAAGATGAAAATACATATGTACAGTACTTGGAGACGGATAAGGACGGGAATATATATCTGGCCTATGACCAAGGAGTATGGGTGCTGGATAAGGATGGCAAGGAGCTGTTCACGGTAGAGGTGGAAAACTGGATCAATAACATGTTCTCTACCAAAGATGGAACTGTGATGCTGGTATATTACGGTCAGGAAAATATGGAGATTCACCCTATTGATCTGGTGAAAAAAGGTGTAGGAGAGGCACAGAATAATATGATGGTTTCCTCCTTCAGCAACTATATTTTTGCCAAAGGCGTACAGGATGATGTTGTGTTCAGCTCAGATAATTTCCTGTATTCCTATAATATGGGGGACGAGGCACCGACAGAAATACTCAACTGGATAGATTGTGACATTAACAGCAGCGATCTGATTGCCTTCGCTATGCTGGAGGACGGCAGGGTATTAGCTGTTACTTCCTACTGGACGGAGGACTCGAATACAATTGAACTGGCCTTTCTTACCAAGAAGAAGGGAAGCGAGGTGCCGGAGAAGAAAATTATCACCTACAGCACAATGTACCTTGGCTATGATACCCGCAAACAGGTTATCGATTTTAATAAAAAAAATCAGGAATACCGAATCGAAATAAAAGAATACATGCAGATGAATGACGATTACGAGGCAGGACTTACGCAGATGAATTCGGATATCGTCAGCGGGAATATGCCGGATATCATAGACGTTTCCAATGGTACCACGCAGCAATATGCGTCTAAGGGGCTTTTGGAGGATTTATATCCTTATCTCGACAGTGATGCCGAGTTGAAGAGGGAGAATTATCTGCCGAATATACTGAAGGCGTATGAGGTAGATGGAAAGCTCTATACAATTTCACCGTTTTTCACCATAAATACGGTAATTGCGAAGGAATCAGTGGTAGGGGACCGGAACAGCATTACTCTGGACGAACTCATAAGCATGGTACAAGAACTGCCTGATAATGCAGAGTTATATGATTATGGGACGAAGAGCATGGTTCTCATGTACAATATTATGATGAATATGGATCAATATGTGGATTGGAATACCGGGGAATGCAAATTTAACGGAGATGATTTTGTAAAAGCGCTTGAATTCGCCAATTATTTTGATCTGGAATTCGATTATGATCAAATGGGGGGGAATACTGCTGAGAGGCTGCAAAGCGGAGAGCTTCTTATGTTAAATACCGGAATCAGTGGAGTTACTGATTATCAGATGTATGAAGCGATGTTCGGAGAACCTATCTCGTTTATCGGGTATCCTACGAATAAAGATAATGGTTCCTTTATTTCCGGTTCGGGTTCTTCTCTGGCAATGAGCTCCAAGTCGAAAAATAAGGACGGGGTATGGCAGTTTATCCGCACGATGCTTACGGAAGATGCTCAACAGCAAACGGATAGTTACGGTTTCCCGATTATGAAATCTGCGTTGGAGCTGATGTTTGAGGATGCAATGGAGCAGGAATATTACGAAGACGTAGACGGCAATAAAGTGAAACAGATGAAAACATCATGGGGGTATGATGATTTTAACGTAGATATTTATGCAGCTACCCAGGAGCAGGTGGATGTAGTGAGAGGCCTGATAGAGGGTGTGAATAGCTTGTATCAATATAATGAACAGATTACAGCCATTGTGGATGAAGAG
The DNA here is from genome assembly GCA_023408815.1 of Bacillota bacterium. Taxonomy (GTDB): domain Bacteria; phylum Bacillota; class Clostridia; order Lachnospirales; family Lachnospiraceae; genus Kineothrix. Next base: position 30,511 of record JAEYJO010000076.1, read on the forward strand.
GCGGCTGCCTTTTTCGAAGGGCAGAAGAATTCAAAAGAAGTGGCGGATATCATACAGAGCAGGGTGCAGATTTACGTTAATGAAAACAGATAATGACAGCTGTTTGAAAGGGGAAATAATTAAGTGAGTAAGGGTAGAAAAGCAGGGATATTAGGCTTGGCGGCAATGCTGGCTTTGCAGCTTGCAGGCTGCGGTAAGACAAATGAGGCGCAGGAAACCGCAGGAACTCAGGATAAGAATTACATATACGTAGCGGATTACCGTACTTTGGAAGCAGAGGGCTATACGACGGGAAGTATGATATTCGGTGAAGATGAAAAGGTTTATTTTGCCGGAAGCAGCGAGGACGGCACCACTCAGTTATTTTCTATGGACATCGGGACGGAAGGAAATACTCCCGGGCAAGTGCCTGTTGCGCTTGAAGCAGATGCTTTCATTTCCGCGATCGGTACCGACAGTGAGGGTAATCTCATACTGGGATTAGTAAAATATATGTCTGCGGCAGCAGACGAGGAGGCCGTGACAGAAGATGCGGCTGCCGAAGTGGAAAGTGTAGAAATAAGGAAAATATCCCAGGACGGACGAATGCTGGAATCAGTGGATGTCATGAACTCGCTTGGAAAAGTGAAGGACTTGTATATCCAGCATATACTGGAAGACAAAGACGGCAACTATTACGTGAATGCCAATCAGAGCATATATGTATTAAAGCCTTCGGGTGAGATGCTTTGTGAGCTTCCGGTGGGCACCTATATTGAGAATCTTTTTCGAATGAAGGATGGAACGGTGGTCGTCGGCTTTTATGGTGACACCGACTGGCGTCTGCAGGCAGTGGATCTTTCGGGAAAAACACTTAAGGATTTGAACAGCAGTATATCCTTCGGCTACGGTACCTATCAGGCGGGAGCGGATACCGATATACTTTACACGCGGGAGACGAAACTGTACACATGCAATATCAGCGACACGGAGCCGACGGAGGTTCTGGATTGGCTGGAAAGTGACGTTAACAGCACCAGCCTGCGAGGCGTGAAACAGCTTAAGGATGGCAGAATTGCTGCTTTATCAGTAGACTTTATGTCCGAGCAGAGCAAGCCGGAGCTGATTGTTGTTACAAAAAAAGAACGCTCCGAGGTTCCTGAAAAGGCGACACTGACCTATGGAACAGTTATGGTTCCCTATTATCTCTCCAATGATATCGCTGCATTTAATAAACAAAGCGATAAATACCGGATTGAAGTAAAACAGTATGGAGACGATAGCATGAATTATGATGAACGTGTCGCTCTTCTGGCAGCAGATTTGGCCAGCGGTCAAGGGCCGGATCTGATCGATATGGTATACAGTTTTACTTCTTTAGACAAACTTGTTTCCATGGGGGCGTTGGAAGATATTACGTCTTACCTGGAAAACGATACGGTAATAAACAAAGAGGATTATTTTGAAAATGTGTTATATACTTATGCACGGGACGGTAAATTATATGCAATCATACCTTGGTTCGGAATAAATACTCTTGTGGGCAAGGTCTCCGATGTAGGCGACGAAAGAACATGGACTGTGGATGATATGATAAAGCTGATAGATTCCAAGCCTGCCGATACCCAGATACTGGATTATAATACAAAGAATTCGGTATTGCAGCTTCTATGCTCCATGAACATGGGAGAATTCGTGGATGAGGAGACTGGAGCATGCGACTTTACCGGAGAGGAATTTAAACGGCTCATGGAATTTTCCAACCGTTTCCCGAAAGAAATAAGTGAAGATCCTGATTCCAGTCAATTTGACAGAATAAGAAACGGACAATTGCTTTTAATGGAAGAAAACCTTACCTCTGTCCAGCAATTTCAAATATATGAACATATATTCGGAGAGGAAATTAACGTAATCGGTTATCCTACCATAAACGATAACGGTTCCATAATAAAATCAAATGGAACCACAGCAGGAATGAATGTAAACTCCAAGAACAAAGAGGGCGCATGGGAATTTCTGAAGTTTAATCTGACCAAAGAAAGGCAGGAAAACATACAGTCGGCAAACGGCGGTTTTCCTACCATGAAGGCGGCGCTTGAAAAACAGTTTGCAAAAGACATGGAAGCGGAATATTATGAAGATACGGACGGTACGCAGAAGGAGAAATCCAAATCGACGTGGACTTATGGTTCCGGGACAGATAATGTCACGGTGGATGTATACGCAGCTTCTAAAGAGCAGGTCGACAGAGTGCGGGAAATCATAGAACGCTCCGTTGGACTGGATGGAACGGAAAGCGAGGGAATGCTTTCGATCATAAGCGAGGAGGCACAATCCTTTTTTGAAGGGCAGAAGAGTGCGGACGATGCGGCAGCTCTGATTCAGAACCGTTTACAGACATACATTAATGAGACGAGATAGAAGGTAATTATATTGTGAGAAAGGAATTAAAAGCTCCGAAAAATAAAAAAAAGAAAAATATAAACGGCCTGCGTAAAAAAGGCGAAAGAGGAAAACGCATATCCTGCGTTTTCCTGTCTCCAAGCATATTAGGTGTATTGGTGTTTTTTGTTGTGCCCTTTTTAGTGGTCATTTATTATTCTGTGGTGGACAATCCGATCAACCACAGCTTCGTATTTCTGGATAATTTCAGGAATGTATTTAATAACGGGGCGTTCCGACAGGCTGCCGCCAACACGATGAAGTTTTCGTTGATTGCAGTTCCGCTTGCAGTTGTGCTGGCGCTGGGACTGGCATTGCTTCTCGACAGCAAGATACCGTTTCGGAGTCAGTTTCGGACATTTTTCCTGACGCCGATGATGGTGCCCATCGCGTCTATTGTTTTGATCTGGCAGGTGCTGTTTCACTATAACGGCATGGTGAACGATGTCATAGGCTTGTTCGGAGCGGGTAAAATCGACTGGCTGAAATCTGACTACGCCCAAATAGTTATTATTGTTTTATTCCTGTGGAAGAATCTGGGATATAACATGATTTTATTTATGGCGGCATTAAGCAGCATACCGAAAGATATCCTCGAGGTAGCCGTACTGGAAAGCGCTAAGCCGAGACAGATTTTCTTTTATATTAAGCTGAGGTATTTATCCTCAACATTATTATTTGTGACAATTATGTCGCTTATCAATTCCTTTAAGGTATTTAGAGAAATATACCTGTTGACGGGCAGTTATCCTTATAATACGTTATATATGATGCAGCATTTTATGAATAATACGTTCGGGTCGTTAGACTATCAGAAATTGTCGGCAGCGGCTATTATGATGTCCATTGTAATGGTAATTTTAATTGGAATTCTCTTCCTTACGGAAAATTATTTCGGAAAGGATGTAGAAGGATGACGTTTAGAAAAAGTGTGTTAAAGGGAACCGGAACGGCATTAAGCGACCGCGTATTTATCAAAAAAAAGAAGAAGAGAAAGAGAAGAACCTTTGAAAAAAGAGCGCTGGCAACGATAGTCGCTGCTTTCTTCGCAATACTTTTTCTTATGCCGATCATACTTACGGTAACGAATTCCTTCATGTCGGCATCGGAAATATCTTCTAATTACGGACAGGTATTTTCTACCACCGATACCGGGGGAAAAACTTATATTTCGGAAAAGGTAAACTTGAAATTTATTCCTGATATTGTATCCTTCAGTCAGTATATCACGGTGCTTCTTAAGAGTCCTGATTATTTATTCAAGTTTTGGAATTCTGTCATTTTGGTAGTTCCTATCGTCGGTTTCCAATTGCTGGTGGCAGCATTGGCTTCGTATGGTTTTACCAGATACAGGGGCAGACTAAAAGAAATCATATTTTTTGTATATATCATATTGATGCTGATGCCTTATCAGGTTACCCTGGTGCCTAACTATTTGGTGTCGGGCTGGTTGAATATTATTGATACGAGGTGGGCGATATGGCTGCCGGGCATTTTTTCTCCATTTGCGGTATATCTGCTGACCAAATTCATGCGCAGGATTCCGACATCGGTAATAGAAGCGGCGCAGATTGACGGAGCCGGGGAATGGCAGATATTCAGACGAATATGTATGCCTCTTTGCAAGGGGTGTATGTGCTCCATTGCAATATTAATTTTTATTGACTATTGGAATATGGTGGAACAACCACTCATATTGCTTTCGGATGAAGCGATGCACCCGTTATCCGTATTTCTTTCGAAGATCAATGCGGGAGAAATAGGACTGGCATTTGCCGTCGCTACGATATACATGGTACCTACGCTTTTGGTGTTCCTGTACGGAGAGGATTATTTGGTAGAGGGAATCACTTATCAGGGCGGAATTAAGGGATAGGAGGAGAGATTTTAATGAATGAGAATTCAAAAGCTACAAAAAGAAGGGAATGGGTAAAGAATGCGGCAATTATATTTTTGTCCGTAATGCTTGTGCTGACATTTTTTTCCAATACGATTATGAACTATTCCCTGCCGGAGGTAGCCACGGAATATGTGCAGAGCGGAACGATCGCAGCTAAAGTAAGAGGGACAGGAAATCTGGAGGCTACCGACCCTTATAACGTAGTGATTAGTGAAAGCAGGAAAATTGAAAGTGTAAATGCGAAAAACGGAGATACGGTGGAAAAGGATTCCGTGCTCTTTTATTTGGAAGACGTGGAGAGTGAGGAACTGAAAACGGCGCAAAAGGAGTTGGATGATCTACGGCTCGCTTATTTGACCGGTTTGTTTACCGGAGATATAACAAGTGATGTGATAAGTAAGATAGAAAACGGGAAGACCGGAAGTTTATCTTCTTATCAGGCAAGTCTTGCGGAAATTGACAGTAGACTGACGGCAGCGAAGAATCGCTTGGCATCAGCTACTACTAACCAACAAAACATACAGGATACACTAAATAACCTCAATGGGCAGAAAAGCCTAAACGAAGCGGTAACTGTGGATACAAGTGCTGAAGAGAAGGCTGTGTATTCGGCACAGGCGAATGTGGATAGTGTAAGTGTGGAGATAGCTAGGATCAACGCGGCAATTACTGATGTCCAAGCAAAAATTACGGCAGCTAAGAATATTTTGGAAGTCACTGATTCCAGCGGAAATGTTGTTGGAATTCAGAAATACCAAGATGAAAAAGATGCAGCAGAAGCTCAAGCAGCGGCAGCTCAAGCTGATTATGAGAGCAAACTTAACTCTGGAACCAGTACCCAGGAGGAAATTGATAAGGCAAAAGAACAATGGGATGGATTGGCTGCTGCGGCAGTAGTAGCGGCAGGAAAATTAAACGAAGCGATTGAAATATTATCTGCTTACAATGCGAATGAAGAATTATTGAGTTCTCTTACCACATCGCTGGAAAAAGCGAACAGCAGTTTAACGGATGCAAAGAATGTCTTGGCATCAGCGCAGGAAACGCTAAATAATAAAAAAGTAGATGCTCAGAACACTGGTACGAAAAACGACTTAAATACTCAAATTGCGCAGGCAACAAACAACAAAACGGCTTCAACTACCGAAGTTGAAAATATTACAGCGGAAGTGACCAAAATTGAAGATGAAAAGGGAAAGCTTATTAAGATACTGACAGCGGAAATGAATCTTGGCTCGCAGAATACGCAGATAGCCCTAAAGGAAGCGGAAATAGAGAAGTTAAAAGAAAAGTCAGTAGGAGCAAATATAACGTCGCCCGTGGCGGGAACTATTACATCCGTGAGCCATGTAGCAGGAGAATCCACAAAACCGGATGAGGTGCTGGCGGTTATTCAGCCTACAGGCAAAGGCTTCACTCTTTCCTTCTCGGCTACCACAGAGCAGGCGAAGAAGCTTTCAGTCGGTGATATTGCAGAGGTACAGAATTCTTGGTATTATGACGATATAAAAGCGACGCTGGTATCGATAAAACCGGATCAGACCGATCCGGCGCAGAAGAAGCAGCTAACATTCAATGTAGAGGGTGATGTGCAGGCTGGTCAGGCATTGAGTCTGGCAGTGGGACAAAAGAGCGCCAACTATGAGTTGGTGGTGCCTAATAGTGCTATCAGGGAGGACAAGAACGGCAAGTTCATACTGATCGTAGAATCGAAGAGCAGCCCTCTTGGCAACCGTTATATTGCCACGAGAATCGATGTGGAGGTACTGGCCTCTGACGATACGCATACGGCGATTTCTGCAGGGCTTTATGGCTATGAATATGTAATAACGACAGCGACGAAGCCGGTAGAAGCAGGAAAACAGGTTCGTCTGACGGATTAAGCTAACGGAGAGCGCGTAATAACGCGTTGATGGAATATGAGAAAAATTTTGAAAAATTTTACAATAAAACAAATAATTGTGGTTTTATCCGTGGTGCTGTGCCTGCTCATATGGGCGGGTATCAGTGTCTTTGCCACGGTGAAAAAGCAGGAGCTTTTAGACCAGAATGCCGCAGCAAGGTGGTCAACGGAGAGCGATTCGGCTCAGATAAGCTGTTTTTTTGCCGCAGGGACTAATGTGGATAAGAACAGTGTTATGACCTTTGAGCACTCGCTGGATGCCGCGCTCAAAGAGGCTTCCATAACAGCACCCAGTGAAAGTGCAAGACTATGGGCGGACGCTTACAGTGTGCAGGGCAAGGTTACTTTGACGAATGGTAAAACAACGTTAGAGGCCAATACGGTGGGTGTGGGAGGAGATTTTTTCCTGTTTCATCCGTTGCAGCTTATTAACGGTTCCTATTTCTCGGGAAACGATTTGATGCATGACAGGATACTTATCGATGAGGATGCAGCGTGGCAGCTATTCGGTTCTAACGATGTGACAGGGATGGAGGTAAGGATCGGCGGAACGCCTCACTATATTGCCGGAGTGATTAAAAGGGAGCAGGGCAGGCTGAACGAAGCGGCGGGACTGGATAAAACTTTAGTTTACATTTCCTATGAGACCATGGAGGCGCAGGGGCTCGTAACGGGAATCAACACGTATGAAATTGTAATGCCCGACCCGGTCAGCGGATTCGCTTACGCCAAGGTTAAGGAAAAGTTCGGAATTGACGAGGTAGGCATGCAAGTAGTGGAGAATTCGTCAAGATACGGACTAAAGTCGTTGTTTACTGTAATTGCAGAATTTGGTACGCGTTCCATGAATTCATATGCTATCGGATATCCCTACTGGGAAAATGTGGCTCGGGGCTGGGAGGATTTTTTTGCCGTTCTGTTAGTCTTACAGGTATTGTTCCTTTTGATTCCAGCTTGTATAATAATTGTAACTGTTATTATACTTTGGAAGAGAAAAGAATGGACGTGGAGAGACGTATGGCGTGTTCTTACGGATTGGAAGGACACAGTGGCGGAGCGATTTCGTAAAGAAAAAAGTAAGTGGAAATATTTCTAAGAATATGCAATACCATTAAAGAGGAGGAGAAGGTCATGAAGAAAATAATCATAGGTTTATTGGCAGGTATAATGGTATTGTCGCTGGCAGCCTGCGGAGGAAGCGGAAATACGCAGGAAGAAAAGAATTCCAAGGAACATGTGTACAAGGCGGAAGAGGTTGTCTTGAATGACATAGAGGATAAGAATTCCATCGGTAATTTTTTCCTGCGGGGAGACAGATTATATGTAGTCGGGTATAACTGGCTGGAAAACGGAAGGGAGACCTATATCGTAAGTCAGAATCTGGATGGTTCGGATTCCGTGAAGGCGACGATTTCTCTTTCGGATAATCAGTCTCTGAACTATTTAACGGTAGACGAATCGGGAAATTTCTACGGGGTTATGGATGAATATTTCGAGGATTCCAGCGACCCGGATAATTATGTATATGAAGATAATTATTTTCTGGTTAAGCTGGATGCAGAGGGAAACGAGTTGTGGAAGCAGCCCTTGAAGGGTGACTCTGCGAACGACTATTACTACGTAAGCTGGATGAAGCTTTTAAACGACGGCCGTATTGCAATTATGGATAGTTCCAATAAGATCACTTTGTATGATTTGCAGGGACAGCAGCAAAAGAGCGTGGATATGAAGGAAGAGGAGAGTATGGGGGATGCGATACAGATAGCGGATGGCAGTCTCTTGATTCTTTCCTATGGTTCGCAGAACAATCAGTATGGGCTGAGAAGACTGGATGTGGATACCGGCAAGCTTTCAGAGGAGGAGTATTTCCTTCCGGGCATTTCTTCGTCATACACTTATTATCCGGGCGTAGGCTACGACCTTATGCTCGTGGATAATTACGGCGTCAGCGGATATAATTTGGGCGACGAGAGCGTGACGGAGCTGATGAATTTCATCGATTCCGATATAAATACCTCTTACATTTACAGCTTGGTGGCGGTAAGCGATAAGGAATTTTACGGTACGATAAACGACAACCTTACGGGAAGCACCATGCTGATGAAGTTCACCAAGGTGGACCCGAAGGATGTTGTGGATAAGAAGGTTCTGACCTTAGCCTGCAACGGACTTAGCTGGGAGGTTCGCAATCAAGTCGTGCAGTTTAATAAAACCAATGAGCAGTATCGCATTCGGATAACGGATTATACCCAGTATAATACGGATGATGACTATACGAGAGGTACTACCAAACTAAATACCGACATCGCTTCCGGCAATGTGCCGGATATCCTTATTATGGACACCAGCCTGCCGGCAGAAAGCTATATTTCCAAAGGGCTGTTCGAGGATCTGTATCCATACATTGATAAAGATGAGGAGTTAAAACGCGACGATTATTTCCAGAACGTACTCACAGCGTATGAAACCGATGGCAAACTGTATCAGCTGGTGCCGAGCTTCACTATTTTTACCGTGATAGGAAAGACTGCGGATGTGGGAGCGGAGCCGGGCTGGACCATGGAGGACCTGAATGCGCTCATGGCGACTAAGCCCGAAGGAACACAGGTATTTGCCGGCGAGATTAGAGGAAGCGTATTGAATTACAGCATTCAAATGGCAGGAAGTCAGTTCATCGACTGGAATACAGGTGAGTGCAAGTTTGGTTCCGATGCCTTTATTTCCTTATTGGAATTTTTAAACCAATTTCCTGAGCAGTATGACGATTCCTATTACACGGACGAATACTGGAGGAATTATGACAGCCTGTGGAGAAGTGGCGAGGTGCTGTTAAACATTAGTTATATGGATGGATTTTCCAGTTATAATTATATGAAAAAAGGAACCTATGGAGAAGATATTACCCTTATAGGCTTCCCTTCCGCCGATGGAAAGGGTTCGGCAATCATGCCGAATATGGATATCGTCATGTCGTCGAAATCAAAGAACAAGGACGGCGTATGGCAGTTTATGAGATATTTCCTGACCGATGACTTTCAAAATACGATCGAATATGGCTGGCCGCTTAGCTTGAAGCGTATTGATGCGCTTGCGGAGAAGGCGAAACAGAAGCAAACCTATGAGGATGAAAACGGAAAGATTGTGGAGTACGATCAGACCTATACCGTAGGGGGAATGGATGTACCGATTACACCCATGACACAGGAGGAAATAGATGAAGTGCTGGCAGTTGTTAAGACAATAGATAAGCCGTACTCTTATGATCAGAATCTTATTAACATTATTTCCGAGGAGGCCGCACCTTATTTTGCAGGACAAAAGAACGCTAAGGAAGTAGCGGACATCATCCAAAGCAGAGCACAGATATACGTAAATGAAAATAGATAATCGATTATTGTGAATATACCGCGGAGAAAAGACATGAAGATTCAACAGTACTTGCAGAATGAGAAAATAATATGCGACGGCGCTTTCGGAACCTATTTCGCGGCCATTACGGAGGATGAGATGCTTCCTGAGAAGGCTAATGTACGGCATCCTGAGCTTGTAAAAAGGATACATGCAAGCTATTTGGAGGCGGGAGCGGTTCTTATCAGGACCAATACCTTTGCCTCCAACCGGGTCAGCCTTCAGTGCGATAGTCTGGAAGTGGCCGAAAATATCCGTTCGGCCTGGAAAAATGCACTGGAAGCGATTTCTGCTAGCGGCAGGACGCTGGGAGAGAACTGCTTTCTGGCAGGCGACATCGGCCCCATTCCAATGGATTCAGGAACGCCGGAAGAGGAGATATTCAGCGAATATAAGCTTATTTGTGATACTTTTTTATCTGAGGGTGCGGATATTCTCTTATTTGAAACATTTTCAGATGTGGATCGGATACTTCCCGTTATCGAGGCGATAAAAAAGGAGCGGGAGGTATTCATTATCGTACAGTTCTGCGTGAATCAGCACGGTTACAGCAACGCGGGAATCAGTGCGGGAAGATTGCTTCGGGAAGCGGCGGATGTGGAACAGATAGACGCGGTAGGGCTTAACTGCGGTGTCGGACCGGGACATTTATATACTATCTTGGATAAGATCAGTATTCCGGAAGGAAAATATATTACGGCGCTGCCAAATGCAGGCTATCCCAAGCTTATAAAGAACCGTATGATTTTCAGGGACAATGCGGAATATTTTGCTCGCAAGATGAAGGAGGTTTCTCTGAAAGGCGCGGATATTCTGGGCGGCTGCTGCGGAACGACTCCAGAATATATCCGTCTGTTGAAGAAAGCGGTGGATCTTCACCAAGGGGAAAAGGAAGCGGCGGGCCGCAGAGCGGAAGAAGTGAAGATACAGCAGGGGGACAGCAGCTTTTGGAAGGGGAAAAGGAAAGGCGAGAAACTGATTGCGGTGGAGATTTCGCCACCGCCGGGAGCGGACGATGAAAAGGTGATGGAGGCGGCCTTTTTCCTCAAAGAACATAATGCGGATGTGATTACTTTTCCTGATTCTCCTTCCGGCAGGACCCGGGCGGATTCCATACTTATGAGCATGAAGGTGGCACAGGAAACGGGGCTTTGTGTGATGCCCCACATATGCTGCCGGGATAAGAATGCGATTGCCATGCGTTCACAGCTTCTTGGTGCTTATATAAACGGGATAAGGAATATGCTGGTGATTACCGGAGACCCGGTGCCGACATTGATCAGGCAGGAAGTAAAGAGCGTGTTCAATTTCGATTCCGTAGGGTTGATGAAAATTGTAAGCGAACTGAATCAGGAGGAATTTGCAAAGGATCCGGTGACATTTGGAGGGGCCTTGAATCACAACAGGCCGAATCTGGAAGTGGAAGTCGGAAGGGTGAAAAAGAAGATGGCACAGGGAGCCGGATTCTTTCTGACCCAGCCCGTATTTACGTTTGAGGAAGCTGAGAAGCTTCGCTATATCAAGGAGCAGACGAATGCGAGGATTCTTTGCGGCATCATGCCTCTTGTAAGCCTTAGAAACGCCCAGTTCATCAGGAACGAGATGGCGGGAATCAATGTGACGGAGGAGGTCATTGCCCGTTTCCTCCCTGAAATGACGAGAGAAGAAGGGGAGAAGGTCGGTGTGGAAATTGCGAAAGAGGTTATCGGTTTTACGGAGGATTTCGTGGACGGATATTATTTTTCCATACCTTTTAACCGGGTATATTTGGTAGAAAAGATTTTTCAAAAATAGGACTGTACAAAATGTGTTTTGGCTAGTACAATAGTAATGTTATAGGAAATGAAAGAATAGGATTAGAAGAGAGGTCGTTTGGATGAAAAGCTTTAAAATCAGACTGCAGTCCATCGAGGAGGTCAAGAAATTTGTCAGCATCATGGCGCAGTTCAACGGCTATTTCGACTTGATTTCCGGGAAATATATCGTAGATGCGAAGTCTGTGATGGGAATTTTCAGCATGGATTTGTCCAGGACCTTGGAGCTTCGCATACTGGAGACGAATGAGCAGGAAAGTGCCATTCGGTGTGCACTGGAACATTATATAGTGAATGAGTGAAGAATGCTCATGGAATAAGCTTTGCAGATATGGTTCATCGGTAGAACGCCGGCTTCCCAAGCCGGAGAGACGGGTTCGACTCCCGCTATCTGCTTTTTTTATTATCTAAAGATAAAAGCGCTTGCGGAGAAGGATTATGAGGAAGAAAAGTGTATATGTTTCGATGTTTGGAATAGCGGCACTGCCTTTGTTGATGTTAGGAGTGTTAGTAGCCGTGTTCAGCTCATTGCGAATCGTTTCTACGATACACGGCGAGGTGAAAAATGAACTGCGGGGCCTCGGAGTATCTATTGTGACGATGTACGATGAGCTTTATCCCGGCGATTACCGTTTTTCGGATGAGAAAAGCGGTTTTTTGCTAAAGGGAGATCATCCGGTCAATGGCGACTATGAGATTATCGACAGGCTGAAGAAAGAGCTCGGTGTAGATATTACTCTTTTTTATAAAGATACGAGGATTGTTACGACGATAAAGGACAAGGACGGGAATTCCATTGTCGGAACAAAAGCGGATGAAAGGGTAGTGGCAGATGTCCTTAAGAAAGGCGAGGAGCAATTCTATGTGGGCATAGAAATCGGAGATGTTCTTTATTTTGCCTACTATGCGCCGATTTATAACGAGAGCGGCGGACCGGTGGGAATGATATTCGTAGCAAAGCCTCTCCGGGAGATCCGCGATCATATAATCGAGATGGTAATGCCCATCGTACTGCTTACGGCGATTTTTATGATGGTCATGGGTTATGTGAGCATTCGCTACTCGGGCAGGATGGTAAGAGGTTTCCGAAAAATAGAGAACTTTCTTTACCGGGTATCCGAAGGCGATTTAACGTCTTCCATGGATTCTTCTATTCTCGTAAGAAAGGATGAAATGGGAGAGATGGCGCGGCATATTGTAGCCATGCAGAAATCCTTTAAGAATCTGGTGGAGAAGGATATTCTGACGGGACTCGATAACAGAAGGTGCGGAGAGAAAGCGTTAGAGCAGTTTCATAGGAGCGCACTGGAGGAAAACAGTAAATTTGTAGTGGTGCTGGGCGATATAGATCTTTTTAAGAAGGTGAATGATCAGCATGGTCATCCCGGCGGTGATGCGGTATTAAAGGCGGTGGCATGTCTGCTTCAAAAGAGTGTAGAAGGAAAAGGGAGCGCCGCGAGGTGGGGCGGTGAAGAATTTCTGCTGTTATATGAGAATATGGATTTGCTATCGGCCCTAAGAGAATTGGAAAGCCTGCTTGAGGAAGTCAGGGCAGCGAGAGTGAATTACAAGGGTGATGAGATTCGTGTAACTATGACCTTCGGAGCGGTGGAAGGAAGTGCGGAGGAGATACATACGCTTCTTAAGGCGGCGGACGACAGGCTTTATTTCGGAAAGGAGCACGGAAGGGACTGTATTATCTCCCACATGGAGGAAGAAAATTAATAAGGGTGTTCTGATTATCGAAGGTACATGTCTATAAACGTGATAAAAAGGTTGCTTACAGGGAAGGATATAAGAGCTTAAGAAACGGCTGGCTCATATCTTTCCCTTTTATTTTCCTTTATATTTTTTTAATAGTTTTTTTATTGAATAGCGGCGTAAACAAGAGTATTATGTTAAATGCTAAATACATAACAAGGTTAAGAATTATTTACGTTAAGTATTTACGTTTTTGAGTGAGGGCAAGGTTTTGAGACTTTGAAAGGGGTGCAGTTGTAATATGAATCTGAATGAAATACAGGAGGACTTAATAAGGACGGTAAACCGGTTCCGGAAGATGAAATACGAATTCCTTTTTCACGATATTTCTAAGAGGGAATTCGAAATGCTGATGGTGATGGAACGCTTTTTGAGGGAAAACAACGACAGAAAAGGGATATACGTATGGGAGCTGGCAAAGGCTCTTCACATATCCTCTCCGGCAGTATCTAAAATGATAAGAGCATTGGAGGAACGGGGATATGCAGGGCGCGATGTGGATAAGGAGGACAGAAGGAATACGTACGTATATGTGACCGATAAAGGAAAGGAAGCCGGAAAGAAGAGCAAGGAAAAGATGGACAAAATCATGCGCAGAGTCGTGATACGCATGGGCGAAAAGAATATGAAAGAATTTATCACATTATGCAATTTGTTAGAGGATATTATGGAAGAGGAGTTAAAAGGAGACAGTCATGTTTAAAATATTAAAATATTTAGGCGAGTCTAAAGCGTCTGTGGCGATAATCATAGCTCTTTTGGTGCTGCAGGCGTACTGTGATCTGACCCTGCCGCAGTATACGGCGGATATCGTGGACGTAGGAATAGGGCAGGGCGGCATTGACCATGCGGCGCCTGAGGAAATAAGAGGGGAAACCCTGGAAAATATAAGTCTGTTCATGCCGGAGAACGAGGCAGAGTTCATGATGTCTTCTTACAATGTGAACGAGGATGGCAATTATGAGCTGAATACGGCGGATGTCCAGACGGTGGAGACGCTGGATGAGAGCATGGTTGTGCCGATGGCGATGTTAACGGCGCTTTCTCAATCGAAGGAAATGGATATCGACACTCTGAAGACTATGATAGAAGGCGGCATGATGAGCAAAGAGCAGGTGCTGGAATACCGGAGCAAAGCGATGGAAGCGTATGAGGACATGGGAGATACTGCTGTTTCTCAGATGGCGGTGAATTTCGTGAAGGCGGAATATGAGGCTATGGGCTCAGACGGCGCAGCGGTACAGACCCATTATCTGCTGAGCAAGGGAGGAAAGATGCTTGGACTTTCCGTAGTGATGATGATTACGGCAATTTTGTCCAGTCTTCTCGCCTCCAGAGTCTCTGCGAAGATAGGAATGACGCTGAGAGGAAGGGTATTCCATAAGGTCGTCTCCTTCTCCAATGCGGAAATGGAGAAGTTCTCCACGGCTTCCCTGATTACGAGAAGCACGAACGATATTCAACAGGTGCAGATGGTCTCAGTACTGTTGCTTCGCATGGTGATGTATGCTCCGATCATAGGAATCGGCGGCGTAATCAAGGTCGCCAGTACGAGAACCGGAATGGGATGGATTATCGGAGTGGCGGTAGCGGCAATTACCGTACTGGTAGCAGTATTGATGATTGTGGCGATGCCTAAGTTCAAGATTATGCAGACGCTTATCGATAGATTGAACCTTGTTTCCAGAGAAATACTGACGGGCGTTCCGGTTATCCGCGCTTTCGGCAGAGAAGAATTCGAGGAAGAGCGCTTCGATGAGGCCAATGTGAAGCTTATGAAAAACCAGCTGTTCACCAGCCGGGTCATGACCTTTATGATGCCGCTTATGATGATGATTATGAACGGAATTACCGTTATGATCGTATGGTTCGGAGCTCATGGCATCGATGCGGGCAATCTTCAGGTGGGCGATTTGCTGGCGTTTATTACTTATACGATGCAGATCGTTATGGCATTTCTGATGATAACGATGATTTCTGTCATGCTTCCCCGCGCGGGAGTAGCT
Organism: Bacillota bacterium; assembly: GCA_023408815.1. Classification (GTDB taxonomy): domain Bacteria; phylum Bacillota; class Clostridia; order Lachnospirales; family Lachnospiraceae; genus Kineothrix. The sequence continues at coordinate 45,724 of JAEYJO010000076.1, forward strand.
GCGGAACGTATTGAGGAGGTTATTCAAACAGAAACGGCAATTCACGATAAGGAAGCGGTGAAGGATAAGGAAACGGGCGAATTAAAGGGCAGGATTTCCTTTGAAAATGTATCTTTTAAATATCCGGGAGCAGATGAGGCTGCTCTTTCAAACATTGATTTTACGGCTGAGCCGGGTAAGACTACCGCGATCATAGGAAGTACCGGCTGCGGTAAATCTACGCTGATCAATCTCATTCCGCGGTTTTACGATGTGACGGAGGGAAGAATTACGATAGACGGTATAGACATTAGAGACCTATCCCAGCATAAACTAAGAAGTCAGCTTGGATATGTTCCGCAGAAGGGTGTTCTTTTCTCCGGTGACATCGAATCCAATATTAAGTTCGCGGGAGATACCATAACCGATGAAGAGATGGTGGAAGCAGCCGCAATCGCGCAGGCTCAGGAATTTATAGACAGCAAGCCGGAAGCTTATAAGAGCGAGATATCCCAGGGCGGAACCAACGTATCGGGAGGACAGAAGCAAAGGCTGTCCATCGCCAGAGCAATCGTAAAGCGTCCTAAAATCTGTCTTTTCGACGACAGCTTCTCCGCGTTGGATTACAAGACGGATGTGGTGCTTAGAAAGGCGCTACATGAAAAGCTTACTGAGGCGACAGTCATTATCGTAGCGCAGCGAATCAGCACGATACTGCATGCGGATCAGATTATTGTATTGGATGACGGAAAAATAACGGGAATCGGAACACATGAGGAGTTGCTGGATTCCTGCGAGACATATCAGGAGATTGCCAAGGCACAGCTGTCCGAAGCGGAGTTAAGAGGAGGGACCTTGTAATGAGCGAGAATAATTCAAAGCCTCAAAGAAGGATGGGCGGTCCCGGCGGCGGGATGATGCCGGGAGAGAAGGCGAAGGACTTTAAAGGAACTACCCGGAAGATATTACAATATATGGGAGCCTATAAATATGGACTGTTGGCCGTTATAATCTTTGCGATAGGAGGTACCGCATTCAATATTATAGGACCTAAGATAACGAGTAGGGCGATAACGGAAACTTTTAACGGTGTTATGGCAAAGGTTGCGGGAACGGGGGGAATCGATTTCGAGAAAATCGCCCGTATTTTGCTTTTGTTACTCGGGCTCTATGCGATCAGCGCGCTGCTGTCATTCATACAAGGGATGATTATGACGGGAATTTCCCAGAAGCTGAGTTATCGATTCCGAAAAGAAATTTCCCAGAAAATTGACCGTATGCCCATGGAATATTTCGAGTCCAAGACGGTAGGAGAGGTATTATCGAGAATTACCAACGATGTGGATACACTGGGGCAGAGCTTGAACCAGAGCGTAACGCAGCTCATCACCTCGGTAACGACGATTATCGGTATTCTTATTATGATGCTCAGCATCAGCCCCGTTATGACGCTGATTGCTTTCGTCATCCTTCCGGTATCTGGAGTGCTCATCGGTGGGGTAGTGAAATTCTCACAGAAATATTTCGTGGCTCAACAGAAATATTTGGGCAAGATTAACGGACAGGTGGAAGAAATCTACAGCGGTCACAATATCGTGAAGGCCTTTAACCGAGAGGAGCAGGCGTTGAAGGAATTCAATGAAACCAACACCATTCTGTACCAGTCGGCCTGGAAATCCCAGTTCTTTTCCGGAATGATGCAGCCTATCATGAATTTCGTGGGAAATCTGGGATATGTAGCGGTGGCGGTGAGCGGAAGCTTGCTGGTAGTAAAAGGAACTATTGAAATCGGAGATATTCAGGCATTCATACAATATGTCAGAAATTTCACACAGCCGATTACCCAGGTCGCGCAGGTATCCAACATGCTTCAGTCTATGGCGGCGGCAGCGGAAAGGGTATTCGAATTCTTAGGTGAAGAAGAGGAAGAGCAGCAAAAGGAGAATGCGGTGAGCCTTAAGAACGTAGAAGGCAGTGTAAGCTTCGAGCATGTGCGCTTTGGCTATAAGTCCGACAAAATCATTATCCACGATTTCAGCAGCGAGGTGAAATCGGGGCAAAAAGTAGCAATAGTAGGGCCTACGGGTGCGGGTAAGACAACAATGGTTAAGCTTCTGATGCGTTTTTATGATGTGAACGGCGGAAAGATACGCGTAGACGGTCATGATATAACGGAGATTGACAGAAGCGAGCTGAGAAAGGCCTTTGGCATGGTGCTTCAGGATACATGGCTGTTTAAAGGAACGATTATGGAGAATATCCGGTACGGCAGACTGGATGCTACGGACGAGGAGGTCATTGCGGCAGCGAAAGCAGCTCATGCCCATCACTTTATTCAGACTTTGCCCGGCGGTTATGATATGGAGCTTAACGAGGAAGCCAGCAACGTATCGCAGGGACAAAAGCAGCTTCTTACGATTGCCAGAGCAATCCTTGCAAATAATAAAATTATGATTTTGGATGAGGCCACGAGCTCTGTGGATATGAGAACAGAGGTTCGTATCCAGAAAGCGATGAACAATCTGATGAAGGGAAGAACCAGCTTCGTTATCGCTCACCGGTTATCGACGATACGGGATGCGGATGTGATATTGGTAATGAAGGACGGCGATATCATCGAGCAGGGTAACCACGAGGAGCTGTTAGAAAAGAACGGCTTCTATTCGGAATTGTATAAATCTCAATTCGAGGAGATAACGGCATAATAATGGAAGAAAAAGAACGGATGGTTAGAGGATAACCATCCGTTTTTCATATTCGTTCACAAAAGGGGTGCCGAATTTATCGGAGACTGCCGAACCGTAAATGTGGGATGCCTGAATTTCCTTTTGAAGCATGGAAAGTCCGGTTTCAGCAAGCGAGGAGGAAGTGTCGGCCAGCTTTGAAACGAGAGGAACGCGGGAACGGGTTTTTATTTCGTGCAAAAGCTCCGCGGCATCCTTTTTTAATCCCAGGATTCTGGCATAATGAATGCAGCCGGTTTCGACATAATGTGCAAACTCATCCTTTTTCATATCCAGAAGGATATGGAGAAGGCAGCGGCTTATGCGGGAATATGTCATGTCCTTTGATTTCAGAAGCTCACAGAATTGCTCAAAGCTTTCATAACGGTAGAGATTCTTTTTTATTTTATCCGAGAAATCGGGAAGCACGTCCACGTACGGCGTATAGCCTTCGTTTTCCTCCAAAAGCAGCTTATATTTTAATAGAAGTGAAAAATCATCGCTCTTTACGGGAAAGCTTTTCAGATAGGCGGAGCATAACAGCTCATATACCGATTCCGGAACATGTTCTCTGATACATGGGAGACCGTCCCCATCGTCGATGGATTGCCGAATAGCGGAAGCGGAGCTTTTTGGAGGGGAATCTTCATATATACCGGTAAGGAGGAGCTCATCGTGATAGCCGGCTCCTTCCCTTTGTATGGTATAAGGTTGTATAGAACTTGTACGTTTCTCTATGGCTTTTATATATTCGATGCCGAGAATGTTGTTGGGGGAAACGATCGCTTCGGCACAGGCAGGGTCCGGAAGGCAGGCGGTAAGCGCAATGCTTCGTGCCTTGGGAAAGGAAAGCCCTTTTTTGAGACTTTCTTGTAAGATGCTCCGGTAAAGGGCAGGTTCTTCCAAAAGGGTGGAGGCGATTTTGGAAAGGACATGGATAGCTCCGCATTCGCTTCCGAAGCATAAAGAGTCCACAACCCCCAGCTTATCCAGAAGTGTAACGGCGCCCATGGCGAAATATTCGGCGCTTCCGGCAGCATAAAAAAGCGGAAGCTCCAAGACCAGGTCCACGCCGTTTTCCAGAGCCATTTTTGCCCGGGCGTATTTATCGATAACGGCAGGGACGCCGCGCTGTGTATAGTCTCCGCTGATAACAGCCACGAGAAAGTCACAGCCCGTCAGCTCCTTTGTTTTTTCTATATGATATTTGTGTCCGTTGTGAAAGGGATTATATTCTACAATAATGCCTGCAGTCTTCATATCGGCTCCTCAAATGCTCCATGGATTTATTTATAAATAGTATCATGAAATGCCTGTTAGTTCAATGAAAAGGCTTTGTATTCAATTTAGCACAATATTTGCAGGATTTCATACAATTTTTCGCTTGTATGGATTATATAAATCTTGTATAATTTTTTTGTATACAAGGTTTAGTGATAATGGGGGAATTTGTTTTATCAGGTTACTCGAAAGGAGAAATAGGATTATGGCCTATATTGACATTATTAAGGAAAAAGCGAGAAGCGACAGAAAGACGATCGTCCTGCCGGAGACCACTGACAAAAGAACTCTGATAGCGGCATCTCATATTATAGCGGAGGGAATTGCCGATATTATTATGATAGGTGACGAGGAAAAGATTATGGACGGTGCCGGCTGGCTGGAGGTAGAGCTTGGGGGAGCTAAGATTGTGAACCCGGAAAAGACGCCGAAACTGGAAGAATATATCGAACTATTGTATGAACTGAGAAAGTCCAAGGGAATGACGATGGAGAAGGCGAGGGAGCTTATCCTGGAGGATTATCTGACCTTCGGAGTTATGATGGTAAAAGCTAACGATGCGGACGGCATGGTTGCAGGAGCGTGTCATGCTACGGCGGATACTTTGCGCCCTGCATTGCAGATTTTGAAAACGGCACCGGGAGTGAAGCTCGTATCGGGATTCTTTATTCTTGATGTGCCGGATTGTGAATACGGCGATAACGGAACCTTTCTGTTTGCGGACTGCGGACTCAATCAGGACCCTACGGCGGAAGAGCTTGCTGCGATTGCAGATTCCAGCGCTACGAGCTTTAAGCAGCTTGTGGGAACGGAGCCGATAATCGCTATGCTGTCCCATTCCACAAAGGGCAGTGCGAAACACCCGCTTGTTGATAAGGTGGTGGAGGCTACGAAGATTGCAAAGGAGAATTATCCTCACCTCATATTGGACGGAGAGCTGCAGACGGATGCGGCATTGGTACCTCAGGTGGCGAAATCGAAAGCTCCGGGCAGCCCGGTGGCAGGTAAGGCCAACGTTCTTATTTTCCCTAATCTGGACAGCGGAAATATCGGCTATAAGCTTGTACAGAGGCTGGCGAAGGCGGAGGCCTACGGCCCGATGCTTCAGGGAATCGCCAGACCGGTAAATGATTTATCCCGCGGCTGTTCGTGGCAGGACATTGTGGGCGTTGTGGCGCTGACGGCGGTACAGGCACAGCTCGCATAACTTGGTGATAAAATTATAAATAAAGATAAAATTTCAGAAGATATAAGTCAGAAGATATAAGGTTGAAAGAATTAATTCTCTCAACCGGAGATTTGTGATTAAGGTGCGCAGGCACACTTGCACGAAGTCTCCAGACTTTGAAAGGAGCATGGATATAAAAATGAATATATTAGTAATAAACTGCGGCAGCTCTTCTCTTAAGTTTCAGTTGATAAACGCTGCTGATGAGAAGCTGATTGCAAAGGGACTTTGTGAAAGAATAGGAATAGAAGGAAGCCAATTGGTGTATACGCCAACCGGAGGAGAAAAGGTAACGACGGTAACTCCGATGAAGGACCATACGCAGGCAATAAGGCTTGTGCTGAACGCTTTGACGGACGATAAGGCTGGTGTTGTAAAAAGCCTTCAGGAAATCGGCGCGGTGGGACACCGTATTGTACACGGCGGAGAGAAGTTCGCGGCTTCTACTATCATCACCGATGAAGTGATTGAAGCCATTAAAGAGTGCAATGAACTGGCACCTCTGCACAATCCTGCTAATCTTGTTGGTATTGACGCATGCAGGGAGCTTATGCCGTCTACTCCTATGGTAGCTGTATTCGATACCGCTTTCCATCAGACTATGCCCGAAGAGGCGTACATGTACGCTATTCCTTACGAATATTATCAGAAATACAAGGTGAGAAGATACGGATTTCACGGTACAAGCCATTCTTATGTATCCCATAGGGCGGCAGCGCTCTTGGGAAAACGCTATGAGGAGTTGAAGATTATCGTATGTCATCTGGGAAACGGAGCCAGCGTGTCGGCGGTAAAGAATGGAAAATGTGTGGATACTTCCATGGGACTTACACCGCTGGAAGGCTTGATCATGGGAACACGTTCGGGTGATATCGACCCGGCGATCATTGAATTTATCGCTCATAAAGAGGAAAAGAATATCGATCAGATTATGGATATTCTCAATAAGGAGTCCGGAGTGTTAGGGCTTTCCGGTGGATTATCCTCCGATTTCAGGGACTTGGTAGCAGGGTATGAAAAAGGGGACGAAGCTTCCGTGCGCACGATGAAGGCTTTCGCTTACAGAGTGGCGAAGTATATCGGCGCTTATACAGCGGCGATGAACGGCGTTGATGCCATCTGCTTCACGGCAGGATTCGGAGAGAACAGCGGATTCATCCGGAACCTCGTTTGCGACTATCTGGGCTTCCTTGGAATTGTCCTGGACGAGCAGGCGAATAATGCACAGGGGGAAGAAACCGTGGTTTCTACGGAGGATTCCCGAACAAAGGTACTTGCCATTCCTACCAATGAAGAACTGGCAATAGCGAGAGAAACGTTTGCACTGGTAAAATAACGAAATAACTATTGACAAAAAAGTATCCGATATGTATAATTGACAAAGTGTGAAAATGATTATTTTCATAAGGAGTCAGCTATGTTAATGAACCTAACTGATGTTTTAACATCCGAAGGAAAAGCGGTGGAGAAACAGGTGGACATGGATATAGCGGAGCTGAATTGCCGCTTTGGCGATTTCCCCGTAATCCGGAAGACACCTTTGACACTTACTTTGACCAATCTTGGAACGAACAAAGCGTCTATTGAGGGGAAGATGGAACTCACATTTGCCATGAGTTGTGACAGATGTCTGAAGTCTGTCAATCAGAAAGTGATACTCGACTTTATGCGGACGGTGGAAGGACCGGACGAATATAAGGAAGACGTACAGGACGATGACCAGAATTTCATGGAAGGTTACCAGCTTAATGTAGACGACTTAATTAAGAATGAGTGTTTTATGAACTTGCCGACGAAAGTCTTATGTAAACCGGATTGCAAAGGAATCTGTATGAAATGCGGGAAAGACTTGAATGTGGAAACATGCGATTGTGATACGTTTGTACCCGATCCGAGAATGGCAAGGATAAAAGATATCTTTGATGCAAATAAGGAGGTGTAACTATGTCTATTTGTCCCAAGAATAAATCTTCCAAAGGTAGAAGAGATAAGAGAAGAGCGAACTGGAAAATGAGCGCTCCTACATTGGTTAAATGCAGCAAATGCGGTGCTCTTATGATGCCCCACAGAGTATGCAAGAAATGTGGCTCTTACAACAAAAAAGAAATTATCGCAGTAGATTAATGAATGAAAAGCTGAGGTTTTCCTAATAATTTAGGAAGACCTTTTTTTCATATAGCAGGAAAGTGCTCCTAATTATATGAAAAAAAGGGATGCATCACAATGCCTGCGGAACAAAAATTTTTTGTGTATGAAAAACAGCTTGATTTTTATATATGGGTTTAGTATATTAAAGAAAGATATTAGGAGGTTGCATATGTCAGAGTTAGTGAAAGTTGCTGTCGATGCGATGGGCGGAGACAATGCGCCGGTAGAAATCGTAAAGGGTGCGGTCGAAGCGGTAAAGGAAAGCAGCAAGGTTAAGGTCTATCTGGTAGGAATAGAGGATAGAATTAGGGACGAGCTGAAAAAGTACACTTACCCTTCGGAGCAGGTGGAAATTGTAAATGCGACAGAGGTTATCGAGACGGCAGAACCGCCGGTCATGGCAATCCGCAAGAAGAAGGATTCTTCCATCGTGAAAGCCCTTCAACTGGTAAAGGAAGGAACCTGCGACGCATACATATCAGCAGGGAGCACCGGAGCGACATTAGTCGGCGGACAGGTTATTGTGGGCCGGCTAAGCGGAGTTGAGAGACCGCCGTTAGCGCCTCTTATACCGACGGAAAAGGGCGCGGCGCTTTTGATAGACTGCGGAGCCAATGTGGATGCCAGATCTTCACATCTCGTGCAGTTTGCAAAAATGGGAAGTGTATATATGGAAAGCATTATGGGAATTAAGAATCCCAAGGTTGCAATCGTTAATATCGGAGCCGAGGAGGATAAAGGAAACTCTCTTGTAAAGGAAACCTTTCCTCTGCTCAAGAGCTGTCCGGATATCAATTTTATCGGAAGCATTGAAGCAAGGGATATTCCGGCTGGTTATGCGGATGTTATCATATGTGAAGCATTCGTGGGAAATGTGATTCTGAAATTGTACGAAGGGGTGGGTGGAACACTCATCAGGAAAGTAAAGACCGGAATGATGTCTTCCCTTCGGAGCAAAATAGGAGCATTTTTGGTAAAGCCTGCTTTAAAGGAGACTTTGAAGACCTTCGATTTGGAACAATACGGAGGCGCACCGCTTTTGGGCCTTAAAGGACTGGTAGTAAAGACACATGGCAGTTCAAAAGCAGTGGAAATCAAAAATTCTGTTCTTCAATGTATCACATTTAGCGAGCAGAAGATTAATGATAAAATAAAAGAAAAAATTACTCTTGAGAATGAATAAGAAAGGGCTATTATCATGGAATTTGAAAAGTTAAAAAAAGTCATTGCCGAGGTGCTCAACGTGGACCCGGAGGAAATTACGCTGGATACTACTTTTGCGGATGATTTAGGAGCCGATTCCTTGGATGTATTCCAAATTATTATGGGAATTGAAGAAGAATTTGACATTGAGATTCCTGCGGAAGAGGCTGAAAAGATTAGTACGGTTGAAGCGGCGGTTGAGTTAATCAAAAACGCTATGAATTAGTAACTATGCAGAGTATCGAAAGCCCTATCTCAAGGGCTTTTTCGATGTTTATGGGGGGAATGTGATGTTAACGGAAAATGATATAAACGAGTTGGAAGGAAAAATAGGATATTGTTTTAAGGATAAGGAGCTGCTAAAGCAGGCGCTTACCCATAGTTCCTTTGCCAACGAACAGAAAATCAAGAGGGCGAAGGACTATGAACGTCTGGAGTTTTTGGGAGATGCGGTATTGGAGCTGGTAACCAGCGACTTTTTGTACCAAAGGCACCCGAAAATGCCGGAAGGACAGCTTACGAAGAAACGTTCTGCGCTTGTATGCGGACCGGCTCTGGCTTTTTGTGCGGCAGATATTGAAATCGGCGACTACATACAGCTTGGCAGAGGAGAAGAATCTACGGGCGGACGAGGACGCGATTCCATTACTGCGGATGTTATGGAGGCCATTATCGGTGCCATATATTTGGATGGAGGGTATGAAGCGTCGAGTGTTTTCATTCATCGTTTCGTATTGTCTGATTTGGAGAACAAGGAATTGTTTTATGACAGTAAGACTTTGCTTCAGGAAGAAGTGCAGAAGGACAGCAAGGGAACGCTGCGATATGAGCTCGTCAGCGAGACGGGACCGGATCATAACAAAAGATTCGTTATTGAAGCGAGGGTGAACGGAAAGATTCTGGGAAGAGGTGTCGGAAAAACGAAAAAAGCGGCGGAGCAGCAGGCGGCTTATGAGGCTCTTCTGGCATGCAAAGTTTAAAAAGGGGTAATGGGAGTAACTATGTATTTAAAAAGTATTGAGATACAAGGGTTTAAGTCGTTTGCGAATAAAATTAATTTTAAATTTCATAATGGAATTACCGGAATCGTAGGGCCAAACGGAAGCGGAAAGAGTAACGTAGCCGATGCGGTGCGCTGGGTATTAGGAGAACAGCGCATTAAGCAGCTTCGGGGTGCCTCCATGCAAGATGTTATCTTTTCGGGGACAGAACTGAGGAAACCGTTAGGATATGCTTATGTGGCCATTACGCTGGACAACTCGGATCATCAGCTCACAGTCGACTATGACGAGGTAACGGTAGCCAGAAGAATATACCGCTCCGGAGAGAGCGAATACATGTTAAACGGCACACCCTGCCGTTTAAAAGACGTGAATGAATTGTTTTACGACACTGGTATAGGAAAAGAGGGCTATTCCATCATCGGGCAGGGCCAGATCGATAAGATTCTGAGCGGAAAGCCGGAAGATCGAAGAGAGCTTTTTGATGAAGCGGCGGGCATTGTCAAATTTAAACGCCGTAAATTTGCGGCGCAGAAAAAGCTTGAGGATGAAAAGCAGAATCTCCTGCGCGTAAAAGACATTCTGTCGGAGCTTGAAAAGCAGACTGGACCGCTTGAAAAACAGTCTGAAATCGCGAAAATTTACTTAAAGAAAAAAGAAGAATTGAAGACATTAGATGTGAACGTGTTCCTTTTGGAGAACAACCGCATCAAAGAACAGCTTCTGGCCGTAGAGCAAAAATATGACATTGCAGGCGGCGATTTGCAGGAGACCACGGAGAGATACGAGGGCATCAAGGCGGAATATGAGCAGATTCAGGGCCAGATCGAGATGCTGGACGAGGCTATTGAGTCGGCCCGTACGCAGCTTACGGACACCGGACTTCTGCGCGGCAAGCTGGAGGGTGAAATCAATGTCTTAAAAGAACAGATCAATTCTGCCAAAGGAAACGAGGGACATCTTCGCTCCCGTCTGGAAACTGTGCAGAAAGAAATCGATGCTAAAAACGTAGATAAAGAAGCTATCTTAAAAAATAAAAACGAAATTGACGGGAAGCTTGCCGAGATCGAAGGAATAAGAGATGACGCGAGATTCTTGCTGAATGAAGTTCAGAGCAAGATCGAGGAACTGAATAACCATATCGAGGCCGGCAAGAATACGATTATCGATGCTCTGAACGGCCGGGCTACCATCAAATCCAAAATCGGCCGCTACGATACGATGCTGGAGCAGGCCAATATACGTAAGGCCGAGCTGAATTCCAGATTGCTGCGGGCAAAATCGGACGAGGAGAAGCAGGAAGAGACCATTAAGCTGCTTCAGGAGGAGTTTGAGTATATCAACGAGGAGATCCGGCGGTTGAATGATTCCCAGACGGTCATCGAGGAGCGCCTCGGCGGCATGCATGACGAGCTTTCCTCCAAGGACCAAAAGCTTCGGGATACACAGGTGGTCTATCACCAAGAGAAATCCAAGATGGAAGCGTTAGTCAATCTGACGGAGAGATATGAAGGCTACGGCGGCAGCGTGAAGCGCGTTATGGAATGCAAAGACGAAGAAAAAGGCATTGTCGGTGTGGTAGCCGATATAATTAAAGTGGATAAGAAGTATGAAACCGCGATAGAGACTGCTCTGGGCGGCAATATTCAGAATATTGTCACAGAAGATGAGGAGACTGCAAAACGGATGATTGGCATGCTAAAGGCACATAAGGCCGGGCGTGCGACCTTCTTACCCCTTACGAGCATTAAGGACCCGCAGGAATTCAAGAATACGGAGGCACTGAAAGAAAAGGGCGTTATCGGTATGGCGGACGAACTTGTGCAGACGGATAAGAAGTATAAGGATGTGGCGAAGTCCATGCTCGGACGTATCGTGGTAGTAGATCACGTGGATAACGCTGTTAAAATAGCGAAAAAATATAGTTACGGCATCCGGATGGTTACGATTGAGGGCGAGCTTCTTGTGCCGGGCGGAGCTATCAGCGGCGGCGCTTTTAAAAACAACAGCAATCTTCTCGGGCGCAGGCGGGAGATGGAGGAACTGAACGCCAGGATTAAAAAGTATCTGGAAGAAATCGATCTGCTGCTGGAGGATATCGAGAAGACAAAAGAGCTTAGAAATAAGCTGCGCATGGAATTAGAGGATACCAAATCCAGATTGCAGGAGGAGTTCATCAAGCAGAATACGGCGCGAATGAATGTTATAAAGGCGCAGGAGAGAAAGAGCGAGGCGGAGGAAGGCTTTGGAGAGCTGAAAACCGAGGAGAAGGAAATCGAGAACCAGATATTGGAGATCAAATCCAGCAAAGAGGGTATCTTGAAGGAGCTGGAAGAATCAGAAAATCTGGAAAAGCAGGTGGAGCGTCAGATCAACGAATTCCAGAAGGAATTGGAGGAGCAGAGGCTGAAAGAATCCGAGCAGTCGAAAGTGGTGGCGGAGCACGACGTGGGCGTGGAAAAGATGCTGCAGCAGCAAGGTTTTCACAGGCAGAATGTGGACCGTATCGACAGCGAAATCGCCCGTTTTATGTCCGAGCTTATGGAAATCAAGGAAAGCCTTGAAAGAAATGAGAAGGACATAGAGAGAAAGGCTCAGAGTATCGTCGAAATCGAAACAACAATTGTGGCTTCCAACACCTCAAGAAGCGATGCGGAAGTGAAGCTTAAAGATGATATCACGAAGAAAGAGGAGCTATCTGCGAAACAGAAAAACTTCTTTGCTGCAAGAGAAGAGCTTTCTGAAAGGATGTCTGCTCTGGATAAAGAGGTATACCGTCTAAGTGCTCAGAAGGAGAAATTGGAGGAATCCATCGAAAGTCAGATCAACTATATGTGGGATGAATATGAAATCACCCTTTCGGACGCGGCTTCCCTAAGAGATGAGGAAATGACGGACCTCTCAGCGATGAAGAAGGAAATCACATCGTTAAAGGATGGAATCCGCAAGTTGGGCGATGTTAACGTCAACGCCATCGAAGATTATAAGAATTTGATGGACCGTTATCTGTTCTTAAAGACCCAGCATGATGATTTGGTAGAGGCGGAGAAAACCTTAGTAGATATTATTGAAGAGCTGGACACCGCCATGCGGGGGCAGTTCAACGAGAAATTTGCCGAAATCGCCAAGGAATTCGACAAAGTATTCAAGGAGCTTTTCGGAGGCGGAAAGGGAACGCTGGAGCTGATGGAGGACGAAGATATTTTGGAGGCAGGAATACGTATTATTGCCCAGCCCCCCGGAAAGAAGCTGCAAAACATGATGCAGCTTTCAGGAGGGGAAAAAGCACTGACAGCGATTGCATTGCTTTTTGCTATTCAGAATCTTAAGCCGTCTCCGTTTTGTCTGTTGGATGAAATTGAAGCGGCTCTGGATGAAAATAATGTAGCCAGATTTGCTAAATATTTACATAAATTAACAAAATACACGCAATTTATTGTAATTACCCATAGGCGTGGTACAATGGAAAAGGCGGATCGTCTGTACGGCATTACGATGCAGGAAAAGGGTGTGTCAACGCTTGTAAGCGTTAATTTGATCGATAAGGACCTTGACGATTAACATTCAACATTCATAGAGGAGGACGCATGAGCGAGGAAAAGAAAGGCTTTTTTGGAAGGCTTAAGGATGGACTTACTAAGACCAGAGACAATATTGTGAATGGGATTGACTCCGTTTTTAATGGTTTTTCCGCCATTGATGAGGATTTTTACGAGGAATTGGAAGAAATTCTGATTATGGGAGATATCGGTGTCAACGCTACGAATGCTATTATCGAAAAGCTTCGCGAGCAGGTAAAAGAAAATCATATCAAGCAGCCGTCGGAGTGTAAGGAATTTCTGATCCAAAGCATCAAGGAGCAGATGAAAGTAGGAGAGACAGCGTACGATTTCGAGCAAAGGCAGTCTGTTATTCTCGTAATTGGTGTGAACGGTGTCGGAAAGACCACCTCCGTGGGAAAGCTGGCAGGCATATTGAAGGACCAGGGAAGAAAGGTGCTTCTTGCAGCGGCGGATACCTTTCGTGCAGCGGCGGGAGAACAGCTTACGGAATGGGCCAACCGCGCCGGAGTGGATATTATCGGAGGCTCAGAGGGCTCGGATCCTGCCAGCGTGATTTTTGACGCGGTGAATGCGGCAAAGGCGAGACATGTAGATGTGCTTTTATGTGATACGGCAGGACGCCTTCACAATAAAAAGAATTTGATGGAAGAGTTAAAAAAAATCAACCGGATTATAGATAAGGAATTTCCCGGAGTTCATAGGGAGAATCTGGTCGTGCTCGATGGAACCACCGGACAAAACGCGCTTGCGCAGGCACGGGATTTCGGTGAGGTGGCCGACCTGACAGGTATTATTCTCACCAAAATGGATGGGACGGCAAAGGGCGGAATCGCGGTAGCCATTCAGTCGGAGCTGAATATTCCGGTGAAATATATCGGAGTGGGCGAGACCATAGAAGATTTACAGAAGTTCGATTCCGATCAGTTCGTAAACGCACTCTTCGATATATAAAACGCACTCGAAACGGATAATATGATGAAACAGTAAGACGGATGGAGGATGAGGTAAGTTGGACGAGAAAATGCTGACACTTGATAAGTTTGAAGAAGCTTCCGAGGTAGTAAAAAGGGTGACGCAGGAAACGAAGCTGGTTTACAGCGATTACCTGAGTGCTCAGACAGAAAACAAAGTGTACTTAAAGCCGGAAAACATGCAGTTTACCGGAGCATATAAGGTGAGAGGCGCCTATTACAAAATAAGCACTTTATCCGAAGAAGAACGGAGCAGGGGGCTGATTACCGCTTCCGCAGGCAATCACGCGCAGGGAGTTGCCTATGCAGCAAAATGCAACGATGTGAGAGCGGTCATCGTCATGCCGACTACCACACCTCTTATCAAGGTGAACAGAACGAAGAGCTATGGTGCAGAGGTAATTCTTTACGGAGATGTTTACGATGAAGCCTGTGCCCGTGCTTATGAATTAGCGGAGGAAAAAGGATATACCTTTATCCATCCCTTCGATGATTTGGCGATAGCGACGGGGCAGGGAACGGTGGCGATGGAAATCTTCAAGGAGCTTCCGTTGGTAGATTACATCTTGGTTCCTATAGGCGGAGGCGGACTGGCCACCGGCGTATCCACGCTCGCCAAGCTTCTCAATCCGAAGATCAAGGTAATCGGGGTGGAGCCGGCAGGAGCGAATTGCATGCAGGCTTCCTTGAAGGAAGGTAAGGTTGTCACTTTAGACCATGTGAACACGATTGCGGACGGAACGGCGGTGAAGACGCCGGGAAGCAAGATTTTCCCTTATCTGTCTGAAAATCTGGACGATGTTATTGCGGTGGAGGATGAGGAGCTGGTAGTTGCTTTTCTCGATATGGTGGAAAACCACAAGATGATAGTGGAGAATTCGGGACTTCTTACCGTAGCGGCTTTGAAGCATCTGCCGGTAAAGAATATGAGAATCGTCTCCATCTTAAGCGGCGGCAATATGGACGTGATTACGATGTCTTCGGTAGTACAGCAGGGCTTGATACTTCGTGACAGAATCTTTACCGTATCCGTATTGCTTCCGGATAAGCCGGGAGAGCTCAGCCGCGTATCGGATGTGATCGCGAAGCAGAACGGCAATGTTATCAAGCTGGAGCACAACCAGTTCGTTTCCATTAACAGAAATGCAGCAGTGGAGCTTAGAATTACACTGGAGGCTTTCGGCCCTGAGCATAAAAAACAGATTATAGTGGCGCTTCATCAAAATGGATATAAGCCCAAGGCTGTCCGTACGATTATGTAAATAGGAATAAAATGGTAGAACGCATCATCGGATACTCGATGCGTTCTTTTTTTGTCGAATGAAGAATCCTCAAACGGAAGAACAAAAGTGTGCTCCGCACACTCTCGCGGCCCAATACTCCAATCGCACAGCTTTTGTTTCGTGCGCGTAGCTGCGCATTGTGCCCGAAGGGCTTTTTATGTAATAGGAGCATTTTCCTATTACATGAATAAGTAAGACTCGTAAGAAGAGGTCCGGTATGGTAGAATAGAAATCGGAGTAATGGAAATATTTATCAAAGAGAATGGTTACTATGATTGGTGCGGAGAGGCAGGAAGAGGATCATGGATAAAAAAAAGGGGATTCCACTTGGGAAGATAGAAAAGGAAGCGATAAATAGGGATATGGATAAAGAGAGAGAGGAAAAAAGAGAGAAGGAAAGGGAAGAGGAAGATAAGTATATTCTGGAGATAGAGCAGGAATATGAGAAGCGGCGGGAAGAAGAGAAGACAGTAAAACAACGCATTCTGGATTATATTGTCATCACGTTGGCTTCTGTGGTGTATGCGGTGGGAGTCAGCCAGTTTATCGACCCAAATAATCTTGCTCCCGGAGGAGTGACGGGCGTCGCCATTATTTTGAATCGCATCGTACCGATGGAAACCGGTACCCTTATATTGATTATTAATATACCGATTATCCTATTGGGGATGTGGAAATTCGGAATAAGGTTCATTATTTCAACCTTTTATGCCATTGCCGCCACATCACTTTTTACGAATCTTTTGGCACCTTTTGGAGCGGCGACGGATGACCTGCTGTTAGCTGCACTTGCCGGAAGCGTGCTGATTGCAGTGTCCATGGGTATTATTTTTAAGAGGGGAGCGACTACCGGAGGAACTGATATCATTATCAAATGCTTAAGGCTAAGGTATCCGCATTTGAAGATGGGAATGTTGTTTTTCTTAACGGATGTGGGTGTAGTAGTGGCTTCCGCCTTTGTTTTTCAGGATATCGATTCCGCACTTTATGCCGGAATCGCTGTGGTCGTTACGTCTATGATGCTGGATGTAGTTCTCTACGGCAGGGATGAGGCAAAATTGATTTATGTCATCAGCGATTTCTCCGCCAAGATTACGGACAGGCTTTTGGAGGACCTCGGCATCGGTGTCACACATTTGAATGGGCAGGGGGCATACAGCGGGAAGGATAAGCAGGTCATCATGTGCGTGTCAAAAAAAACGCTGGCTCCGAGAATCGAGGAAATCGTAAGGGAAGAAGATCCGGACGCATTTATGATAGTGACCAGTGCGACGGAAATATTTGGAGAAGGATATAAAAGTTATTTCAGCGAAAAGATTTGAACAGTATTTATCATGTATGATAGAATATAAAAATAAGATACTAATGAAATCTGTCATTGACAGTCAATAATCTGACCGATATGGGGCAGTAATCTGACCCCAGGGAATCAGATAGGAGAAGCGGGGAACAGATAATTTGGATACGGGAATGGGAAGCAGAAGGAGACGGAGGAAAAAAACGAGAAAGAACGGCGGCATGTGGCTGTCTGTAATTTTATGTATCATTGCCCTGGGGGCCTTGACGGGCTGTCTTTATCTTTCGGTAAAAAATCACGGTCTCGAGGGAGAGGTCAGCGAGGCGTTAGCTTATATCGACGAGGTCAATTCCATTACCACCTATACGGAGGAGGAATTGAATAAGAAGACGGAGGAAGCGGCTTTACAGGCATCATCGGAAAAGGAAGAGGAAATTCTGAATGAAATAAAAGGCAGAATGGAAAGCGGAGACGGGACCACCGCTATGCTTAAGTATTTCTATCCGGAAGAAATCGTTGTGGCTTCAGACGGCAGATATTATTTTTTTCCTGTTTTGGATACGATAAAGCATCATTCCTACAATGATGAACAGTTCGTTTTGAATGAGGATGAGACACTTCAATATCTTGAAAACGACGAAGTGGTTTCTCGGAAGGGAATCGATGTTTCCAAATACCAGACATCTATCGATTGGGAAAAGGTGGCACAGGACGATGTGGAATATGCATTTATTCGTCTCGGGATAAGAGGTTCCACGGAAGGAAAGCTGGCTTTGGACGATACTTTTGAAGAAAACGTGGAGGCGGCATTAGAAAATAAGATCGACGTAGGCGTATACTTCTTTACGCAGGCGCTGAACGAAGCGGAAGCGGTGGAGGAAGCTGAATTTGTCTTGGAGAATATTGCAGATTATGACATTTCATATCCTATAGTGCTGGATGTGGAGGATATTGAGGTGAAGAATCCAAGAACGAAGGATATGACAATGCAGGATTGGACGAACGTGTGCATCGCCTTTTGTGAAAGGATTAAGGAGGCCGGATATACGCCGATGATATATGGTAACTTGAAAACGTTCATGCTCATGTTGGATTTGACGCAGCTGGAGGAATACGATAAGTGGTTCGCATATTACAGCACTCCGCTGTACTTTCCTTATGAATTTGCTATGTGGCAGTATACCTCGACGGGCAGCGTAGACGGAATCAAGGGCGACGTTGACCTGAACATAAGCATGAAGGATTGGAAGAATGAATGATATAGCGGAATCATATGAAAAAACGGGATATCTCAACAAGCATTATAAATTCTTTCATTTGAAAGATTTAGACAGCAGGAAATTCGATTACCATTACCACGATTTCGATAAAATAATATATTTTTTGAGCGGTAAGGCGGATTATATGATAGAGGGCAAGAAATACCTGTTAGAGCCTCACGATTTTATTTTCGTCAATCGAAACGAAATACATAAGCCTATGGTAGATTTTTCTGTGCCTTATGAGCGCATGATATTATATATCGACCACGGCTTTATCGAAGGATATGCAAAAGAGGATTATGATCTGAGCGAATGCTTCGAGCGGACCTTTAAGGAGAAGACCAATGTGGTCCGCTTTCCGGCGGTGGCTACCAGAGCGCTATATGAGACTCTCTGCAGGATGGAAGAAAATGATAAGGCTCCCGGCTATGCGGGAGAATTGTATGGAGAGCTTCTTTTTCTTGAGTTCATGGTTCAGATGAACAGGGCTTGCCTGGAAAACGAATTCGCCTATCATCATACGGCGAAATATAATAAGAAAATAATAGATATCATTCAGTATATCAATGAAAATTTATCGGATGAACTGTCTATCGATGATTTATCCGAAAAGTTTTACATGAGCAAATATCATATGATGCGCCAGTTCAAAGAGGAAACAGGATATTCCATTCACCAATACACCTTGGAGAAGCGGATCGTGGCGGCCCGTTCCATGCTTTTGAATGGTGTTTCGGCAACGGTTGCCGCTATGGAATGCGGGTTTAAGGATTACTCGACCTTTGCCCGAGCTTTCAAGAAAAAGCTGGGCAGTATGCCATCGAAAATAAAGGTGTAAAGAAAAAATACTTGACACCTTTGTTCCTTTATAGTATGATAAGCAATGTGTTCGAGGTGGGTATTTCTTCGCGCACATGGGAGAATCGTAATGGAAAAAATTGTAGCACAAGGTTTGTTATATGATTTTTATGGAGAATTATTGACGGAGCATCAGCGTAAGATTTACGAGGCTGCGGTATATAATGATTTGTCTCTCAGTGAAATCGCGCAGGAACAGGGAATCAGCAGACAGGGAGTGCACGATTTGATCAAAAGATGCGACAATACTTTAGAGGGATACGAAGGGAAACTCCATCTTGTGGAACGTTTTAACCGGATCAAAGCTAAAGTGAAGTGCATCGATGAGCTCACGGCGAATGAGCAGGTGAGCCACGAGCAGCTCAGAAGCGAAATCAAGAAATTATCGGACGAGATACTGGAAGCCTTGTAGGAGGTAGTAGTCTATGGCATTTGAGAGTTTGACGGACAAATTGCAGAACGTATTTAAAAATTTAAGAAGCAAGGGCCGTTTGACTGAGGAGGATGTGAAAGCCGCCTTAAAAGAAGTAAAGATGGCATTGCTGGAAGCGGATGTTAATTTCAAGGTAGTAAAGCAGTTTGTAAAGGCAGTTGAAGAACGTGCGGTCGGCGCTGACGTAATGAATGGTCTCAATCCCGGCCAAATGGTCATAAAGATAGTAAACGAAGAAATGGTGGCATTGATGGGCTCCGAAACGACGGAGATTCAGATGCAGCCCGGCAAATCGATAACCGTTATCATGATGTGCGGCCTTCAGGGTGCCGGTAAGACAACAACAACAGCCAAGATCGCCGGCAAATTGAAGTTGAAGGGTAAGAAGCCTCTGCTGGTAGCCTGTGACATTTACCGCCCTGCGGCAATTAAGCAGTTACAGATAAATGGAGAAAAGCAGGAAGTTGATGTTTTTTCCATGGGTGAGCACCATAATCCCGTGGACATCGCCAAGGCTTCCATGGAGCACGCAGATAAAAACGGGCATAATGTGGTAATTCTCGATACGGCAGGACGTCTTCATATCGATGAGGATATGATGGCGGAGCTTCAGAATATAAAGGCTAACGTAGAAGTGCATCAGACCCTTCTCGTAGTGGATGCCATGACCGGACAGGACGCCGTAAATGTGGCGAAGGAGTTCGATGAAAAAATCAGTATCGACGGTGTTGTATTGTCCAAGATGGACGGGGATACGCGAGGCGGTGCCGCACTGTCTGTAAAGGCGGTGACGGGCAAGCCGATTCTCTATGTAGGTATGGGCGAAAAGCTTTCCGATTTGGAGCAGTTCTATCCTGACAGAATGGCAAGCCGTATTTTGGGAATGGGCGATGTGCTTACTCTTATCGATAAAGTTCAGGCCAATCTCGATATCGATGAAAATAAAGAAAAAGATATGGCTTCCCGGATGAAAAAGGGTAAGTTCGATTTCAACGATTATCTGGAAAGTATGAAGCAGATGAAGAAGATGGGCGGTCTTTCCAGCATTCTGGGAATGATGCCGGGGATGGGAAAGCAGCTTGGCGATGTGGAATCCATGGTGGATGAAAAGCAGCTGTCGAGAATGGAAGCGATCGTTCTCAGCATGACGCCGACGGAGAGAGAGAACCCCAAGCTTTTGAACCTGAGCAGAAAGAGCCGTATTGCAAGAGGCGCAGGCGTAGATATCGCGGTAGTAAACCGTTTTGTAAAGCAGTTTGAGCAGTCACAGAAAATGATGAAGCAGCTGCCCGGTATGATGGGCGGCAAAAAAGGACGAGGTATGTTCGGCGGTATGAAATTTCCGTTTTAACATATAAAAATTAATTTTGCGGAGGTGAAAAACATGGCAGTTAAAATCAGATTAAGAAGAATGGGTCAGAAGAAAGCTCCTTTCTATAGAATCATCGTAGCGGATTCCAGATCCCCCAGAGATGGAAAATTCATCGAGGAAATCGGAACGTATGATCCTAGCACAGATCCGAGCACATTCAAAGTAAATGAGGAGCTGGCTAAGAAATGGCTGGCAAATGGAGCTCAACCCACAGAAGTTGTTAACAAGATTTTCAAATTGGCAGGTATTGCGAAATAAGACCGGTCGCTTTTGGAGGTGGACTATGAAGGAATTAGTTGAAGTAATTGCAAAAGCACTTGTTGACAGTCCGGATGAGGTTGTGGTAACGGAGAAGACGGAAGGCAAGAATGTAGTTGTCGAACTTCACGTTGCTCAGTCCGATATGGGAAAAATAATCGGAAAACAAGGAAGGATTGCGAAGGCGATTCGTTCTGTTGTGAAGGCAGCATCATCCAAAGACAATAAGAGAGTGGATGTAGAGATCGTTTAAACCGATTGGGAGAATGAGGATGGAGAAGTATGGGCCATCCTCATTTTTGTCATGTGTTGTAGTGTGGATTTTGTTAGGTTGCGAGAGCCTTTTTTTGGCAGCTTTGTGTTCTTTTCCGACGCGCGGGGCATGGGTTTTCTAAATGAAACCGGGTTAGGTGACGGTGACGTTCGGGTCGGCAGCGAAGCACATCCGTGTGCTGCGCTGCCTAAACGCCGCGTCCATGCGGCGTTTGCCCTTTCTTTTTTGGGTTTCATTAAGAAAACTTGGGCCCCGTGCTGACGGAAACGAACCCAAACTGCCGAAGTAAGGCTCCTGCTACGTAACGAAATAGAATATAAGGGAAAAGTTTTGGCTGCGGAAAATGAGGAGTGGCGTAGGTCATTGAAAGATGCTAGGCGAGAAGTTGTGGGAGCGGGATAAATAGGTGTTACTGGGAGAGAGTGGTTTGGTGTTTGTGAGAGCGGCTTGGAGTGGCTGGATTGTGTTGGGGTGGATTAGGGAGTTAAGATTGACTGGTGGGAGAAAGGAATTGGTATGGAAGAGAAGCTGAGAGTCGGGGTTATTGCTTCGACGCATGGGATTAGGGGAGAGGTTAAGGTTTTTCCCACAACGGATGATTTGGAGAGGTTTAAGTCGTTGAAGCAGGTTATTTTGGATACGGGTAAGGAAGACGTGGAACTGGAGATTGATGGGGTTAAGTTTTTTAAGAAATTTGCGATCGTGAAATTTAAGGGGATTGACAATATTAATGATATCGAGAAGTATAAAGGGAAGGAGCTGTATGTCACCAGGGAAAATGCGCAGAGGCTCCGCAGAAATGAGTATTATATTGCGGATTTGATTGGGATGAAGGTGGTGGAGGATAGCGAGAGGTTTTTGGGAGAGCTTTCGGATGTGATTAAGACGGGGGCGAATGATGTTTATGTGGTGAAGATGGAGGATGGAAAAGAGCTTTTGATTCCGGCAATTAAGCAATGTGTATTGGATGTGGATATGGAGAAGGGTGAGATGAAGGTGCATTTGCTGGAGGGACTTTTAGAAGAATAGAAGAAGGGATGGAGGATGTCATGAATTTTCATGTCTTGACGCTGTTTCCGGAGATGATTTCGCAGGGAGGGCAGACCAGTATTCTGGGGCGTGCCATAAAGAACGGGTGTATTTCCATTCATCCGGTAGATATTAGAGATTATACGGAAAACAAGCATAAGAAGGTGGATGATTATCCATACGGAGGCGGAGCTGGTATGCTTATGCAGGCACAGCCTGTTTATGATGCCTATTTGTCGGTGAAGGAAGGGATAGACGCGGAGAAGGTCAGGGTGATCTATTTGACTCCGCAGGGGAAGAGATTTGATCAGAAGATGGCCAAGGAACTTTCTAAGGAACGGAATTTGATCTTCCTTTGCGGGCATTATGAGGGAATCGATGAGCGGGTTTTGGAGGAAATCGTTACGGATTATGTGTCTGTGGGCGATTATGTGCTGACAGGAGGGGAGCTTCCGGCGATGGTGATGATCGATGCGATATCCAGGCTTGTTTCCGGAGTGCTGAATAATGAGACATCGGCGGATTTCGAGACCTTTCATAATGATTTGCTGGAATATCCTCAATATTCCAGACCGGAGGAATGGAAGGGAAAGCGTGTGCCGCCCGTTCTCTTGTCCGGGGATCATATGAAAATTGCGGCTTGGAGGAAGGAGCAGTCGATACTTAGAACGGGGCAGAGACGTCCGGATCTGTATGAGAAATATGATTGGAAACAGCGTGTGATCGAAAAGCTGTTAAAGAAGAATAAGTTTTTATATATGGACATGATAGAAAGTCTTCGGCGGGGTAGAGGAGCGCTTATATATAATGAAGAGGGAGGCATTACGGTATGGGATGCCGATGCCGATGTCTATATGCTGGCGGCATTTGAAGAGGCTTCGGCGGAAGAAATGGTAAAGACACTGCCTTATGAAAAGGGAATGAAACAAATTATTGTTCATCAGGAATACTTGCTTAGGAAGATTGAAGAACGATTCCGGATAGAAGAAATGTTTCCTGTCAAACATGCGGTTTATACGCAGAAGGTTCCTCTTTTCATTTCAAAAGACATAGAGATCAGGCCGCTTGGAATAGAATATTTGGAAGAGATCACTAGGCACTATCATATGGTTTCCGAGGATTATATAAAGGAGCAGCTTTTTGGAGGGAAACTGGCAGGGGCTTTTGTGGAAGGAAGGCTGGCAGGATTTGCAGGAGAACATAAGGAAGGAAGCTTAGGAATACTGGAGGTTTACGAAGAATACCGACGAAGTGGCCTGGCTGCTTCTTTGGAAGCATATATGATAAACCGTCATCTGGCAAATGGCTTTACTCCTTATGGAGATGTGCTGACGGATAATGAGGCATCGCTGCGTCTTCAGGAGAAATTAGGGCTTTGCATATCTAAGGATGAACTGTATTGGGTAATCGCTGAGGAACGGTGTAACGAAAGCCATGTTTGAACTGTCTAATTATGTAAGAACATATAAACAGTGATTCCGTACCGGGATAAACGTGAAAAGAAATTCTAAGCTGATAAAATACATCGTCTAAGAATTTCTAAAGATTCACACAGAAGAAGCATCTTTAGGTCTTCTTCAGGGATTGTTTGTGTCGTAGCGCGGAATGTCTATAAGGTTGCAACAGGATAGTATGAGATGGAAAACGATATAAGTGTTTTATACAAGGAATATTATAAAGATTTATACGGATATATTTACATGATAACTTTAAATACCTTTGATACGGAAGATATTTTACATAATGTGTTTCTAAAGGTGATGAAGGGGTTGGGAACCTTTAGGGGAGACTGCTCGTTAAAGACATGGCTTTTTACTATTGCCCGAAATGAATGTCTGAACTATATGGAGAAGAATAAGAGAGAAGTGCAAATGGAGGATATCAATATTTCCATCGGAGTAGGCGATTTTGAGGATAAACTTGTCCAAAGGGAGTCTGTTCATCGCATCCTTCAGTATATCAGATCCAGAGAGGAGCCGGTCAGAAGCCTGTTAATTTTGCGTTTGATAGAGGAAAGATCATTTGTGGAAATCGGAAGAATTCTCGATAAAACGGATGTGTGGTGCCGTATAACTTTTTTTCGGACAAAAAAGATACTTATAGAGTTACTGGAAAATAATGACGAAGCGGAGGGCGAGCGGAATGAAGGATGAAAAATGTGCAATTGTGGAAGATTTGCTTCCGGCGTATACAGAAGCCTTGACTAGTGAGCAAGTCAACGATTTTGTGGAAGAACATTTAAAAACCTGTGAGGTGTGCAGTGAGGTTTACAGGAAGATGCAGGCGGATATCCGGATTGTTCCCGTTTCGCAGAAACCCGATAAAAAGACATTGTGGTATTTAAACGGTGCCAGAATATGGTATTTACTCTGCCCGTTGCTCGCGTTCATTTTTACTTTTTATGGCTGGAGAACGGTTTTCCATATATATGAAGGGCTGTTAGCACTGCTTTGCGCCGTTTTTTTTGCTTCCGAGTTTTTCCATAGAGGTACGTGGTGGGATGAGGAATGTGTGGATTTGCAGGAGGAAGCGAGAGAAGGTGCAAAGAAGAGATGGGGAGGTTTTTACGTAAGGCCGCTTTTTTGGGGGATTCCCGCGCTTTTGGTAATCATAGTGGCACAGTTGCCACGAATCGTTGAATATATTATGGGATAACGATAT
This sequence comes from Bacillota bacterium, assembly GCA_023408815.1. Lineage (GTDB taxonomy): Bacteria > Bacillota > Clostridia > Lachnospirales > Lachnospiraceae > Kineothrix. Next base: position 70,548 of record JAEYJO010000076.1, read on the forward strand.
TTGCTTTTGTATATTTGAGTAGAAATAAAGGGATATATGTGTTAAAATAAAAACGCTGTAGGATTTTAACGCTCTACAACAGTAAAAGAGAGTCGAATATACATACTAAAACAAATATGGGAAGAAAAGATTAGTGAAGCGAGGAAGGAAGAACAGCAAATGGCGGAAAAAAGGATCATGTTAGGAAATGAGGCGATTGCCAGAGGGGCTTACGAGGCAGGGGTGAAGGTGTCTGCGGCTTATCCGGGAACGCCGAGCACGGAAATCAGTGAGAACATCGTGAACTACGATGAAATATATGCCGAATGGTCTCCGAACGAGAAGGTCGCGATGGAAGTAGCGATAGGAGCTTCTATCAGCGGCGTGCGCGCGATGGCATCTATGAAGCATGTAGGTGTGAATGTGGCCAGCGATCCGCTGTATACCGCTGCTTACAGCGGAGTGAACGGAGGTCTTGTTCTCGTTGCTGCCGATGATCCGGGACTATACAGCTCACAGAACGAACAGGATACGAGATGTGTGGCTAGAGCTGCACAGGTGCCGGTGCTGGAGCCTTCCGACAGTCAGGAAGCGAAGGACTTTGTGAAGTTCGCATTCGAAATCAGTGAAAAATACGATACGCCGGTAATTGTGAGGACCACTACAAGATTGGCCCACTCCCAGGGAGTGGTCACTTTGTTGGAGAGAAACGATGTGCCGGATAAAGAATATGAAAGAAATATAAGCAAATTCGTCATGATGCCGGGAATGGCAAAGGCGAGACATATCATCGTGGAACAGCGCATGGACGCTATTGCAGAGGATGGCTGTACTTTTCCTGTGAACCGCATGGAGATGGGGGACACCTCCGTAGGCTTTATTACCAGTGGTATTCCTTATCAATATGTAAAGGAAGTATGTCCGGAAGCCTCTGTATTGAAGCTGGGATTAGTGCATCCGCTTCCCCGGAAATTAATTGAAGAGTTCGCCTCTAAGGTGGATAAATTATACATATTTGAAGAGCTGGAGCCGGTCATCGAGGAGCAGGTGAAGTCATGGGGCATCGAGGCCATAGGCAAGGAAGTCTTCACAAAGCAGGGTGAATATAGTGCAAATATGCTGCGCCGTGTCATTCTTGCGAATAAAGTGGAAGAAATGAAGCCGGAGCAGGTTCCGGCGCGTCCACCTATTCTTTGTCCGGGGTGCCCGCATAGAAGCGTATTTTCCGTTATGAAGAAATTGAAGCTTCACGGAGCGGGAGACATTGGATGCTACACCCTCGGAGCAGTGGCGCCTCTTGGCGTTATCGATACGACGATTTGCATGGGTGCGAGTATATCCTCCCTTCATGGAATGGAAAAGGCAAAAGGGAAAGACTATGTGAAGAACTGGGTGGCGGTTATCGGAGATTCTACCTTTATGCACACCGGCGTCAATTCCCTGATGAACATGGTTTACAATCAGGGGACGGGAACGGTTTTGATTTTGGATAATTCCACCACCGGAATGACAGGACATCAGGACCATGCGGCTACCGGCAGGACCTTGAAGGGCGCGACGGTTCCTTCTATCAATATTTATCATTTGTGCAAGGCTATCGGCATCGAACACGTGAGAGAAATCAATGCCTTCGATCTGCCGTCTCTGGAAAAAGCCTTTAAAGAAGAGACTGCAAGGGATGAAATATCGGTGATCATAACAAAGTCCCCATGCGTGCTGTTAAAGGGCAACGTATTTCCCGACAAATGTGTACCGCTGCCGGCGAAATGCAGAAAATGCGGCGCATGCCTGAAACCGGGCTGCCCGGCTCTTACGAAAAATGAAGACGGCACCATTTCCATTGACGATACGATGTGCAACGGCTGCGGCTTATGTATGCAGCTTTGCCCCTTCGGAGCAATTGAGAAACAGGCGAAATAGAGAGGAGAGGACTGAAATGATGACAAAAAGTATTATGATAGTGGGCGTAGGCGGACAAGGGACTCTTCTGACCAGCCGTATTCTGGGAGGGATCATTCAGGAAGCGGGATATGATGTAAAATTATCGGAGGTACACGGAATGGCGCAGAGGGGCGGCAGCGTTGTAACCTTTGTAAGATATGGAGAAAAGGTGTGGGAGCCTATCGTTGAGGAAGGTCAGGCGGATGTATTGATCGCGTTTGAGCGTTTGGAAGCTCTTCGATATGCGCATTTTTTAAAGAAGGACGGAGTGCTGATTATCAACGACTGGAGAATCGATCCGATTACTGTCGTTACAGGAGCGGCGCAGTATCCGAAGGATATTATCGAGAATTTGAGCAAAGACCATAAGGTATATACGGTAAATGCGATGGAGGAGGCGATAAATCTGGGCAATTCCAAAGCTTTTAATGTAATCGTACTGGGTCTTTCGGCAAAGCATATGGAATTCGCGAAGGAGGACTGGCTTAAGATAATTGCAAGAACGGTGCCCCCTAAGACAGTTGAAATTAACCAAAAGGCATTTTTGATCGGATACGAAGGGTAGCATAATAAATATACGATGAGAGAGGGCGGACATGATGATTTGGAATGAAGCAAAAGAATGTATGAGCAGGGATGAAAAAATCGTTCTTCAGGGGGCGAGACTGGTAAAGACGGTAGACAGAGTATATCACAGCGTACCGTTTTATCGGAGGAAGATGCAGAATATCGGTATTGAGCCGGGAGATATCCGGGATATTACAGACCTGGAGAAGCTTCCGTTTACGACGAAGGCGGATTTGCGGGAGAATTACCCCTTTGGGCTGTTTGCGGTTCCCCAGTCGGAAATTGTCAGAATTCACGCTTCCAGCGGGACCACTGGAAAGGCGACTGTAGTAGGTTATACGAGAAAGGATCTGGATATTTGGAGCGAATGTGTGGCGAGGGCGTTTACGATGGCCGGAGTATCCAAGGACGATATCATTCAAGTGGCTTACGGTTACGGACTTTTTACAGGAGGATTGGGCGCTCATAATGGTGCAGAGAAATTGGGAGCCACGGTAGTTCCCATGTCCACCGGCAATACGAAGAAGCTGACTACGATGATGATCGACTTCGGTGCTACGGCAATTGCCTGCACGCCTTCCTATCTTCTCCATATCGCGGAGACATTGGAGGAGAACGGTGAACTTGATATGATCAAGCTTAAAGTTGCTATTTGCGGAGCGGAGCCCTGGACGGAAAACATGCGTAAGCAGATAGAAGCGAAGCTGAATATCCACGCTCACGACATATACGGGCTGTCGGAGATCATGGGGCCGGGAGTAGCCTGCGACTGCGAATATCACAAAGGCCTCCACGTATATGATGATCATTTCCTTCCCGAGGTCATCGACCCGGATACACTTTTGTCCGTAGCGGAGGGAGAACTGGGGGAGCTTGTCTTTACTACGATTACGAAGGAAGGAATTCCCCTTTTGAGATACCGCACCAGAGATTTGACTAGTATAAGCTACGAAACTTGCGAATGCGGAAGAACGCTGCCGCGCATCAGCCGGTTCAAGGGACGCTCCGACGATATGCTGATCATCCGGGGAGTGAATGTTTTCCCCTCACAGGTGGAAGCGGCTCTTTTGGAGATGGGAGAAACCAGCCCCCACTATATGATGATCGTGGATAGGGCAAATAATCTGGATACTTTGGAGGTTCAGGTCGAGGTGAACGAGAGGTTCTTTTCCGATGAAATCAAGGAGCTTGAGAAGTTGACGAAGAAGATAGAACACGCGCTCCAGCAGGCACTTGGCATTGCGGCGAAAGTGAAACTGGTGGAGCCTAAGAGCATTGAAAGAAGCATGGGAAAGGCAGTACATGTTATAGATAAGAGGAAGCTGGTATAAAGATTTTCAGGCGGCTTGGACGCAGATTGGAGGGGTTTTATGTTTATTAAGCAATTGTCAGTTTTTTTGGAAAACAGAGAGGGACGTTTGGAGGACGTGCTTCAGGTACTTAAGGATAATGAAGTGAACATTATATCCTTAAGCCTTGCGGATACGGAAAAGTTCGGTATGCTCCGTTTGTTGGTGAGCAGTCCGGAGGCGGCATATAACGCATTGAAGAGGAACGGATTTTCCTCCAGGCTTACGGATGTACTTGCTATCAGGATTTCTCATCGTGTAGGTATGCTTCAGGAGTTGTTGGAGCCTATTTGTGATGCACATATCAATATTGAATATATGTATGCGTTGTCCACGGGACGGGATGACGCCTCTATGGTTTTAAAGACCTCGGACCTGGCGTTTGCAGAAAAAACTTTGCGCGCAAAGGGAGTAGAAATCATAGCACCGGAAGAAATCATGGATATGCAGTCTTGAAAAATAGCTTGCATTTTATATGCGGTTATGCTAAAGTATTCATGTTGCGAAAATGGGATGGTCCTCTGTTATCATAGCCGCATGAATTGAGGCTTTGTGTATATTAAGAACATCTAAATAATAAGGAGGCACATGATGAGTAATATTATCAGAGAAATCGAAGCGGAACAATTAAAAGAATCCGTACCGGAGTTTAACGTAGGCGATACGGTAAAAGTATACGGTAAAATCAAAGAGGGTAACCGTGAGAGAATCCAGATTTTCGAAGGTACCGTTTTAAAAATGCAGGGAGGAAGCAACAGAGCGACCTTCACAGTAAGAAAGAATTCCAACGGTATCGGCGTTGAGAAGACTTGGCCTTTACATTCTCCTAACGTAGAAAAGGTAGAAGTAGTAAGAAGAGGTAAAGTAAGAAGAGCAAAACTGAACTACTTGAGAAACCGCGTAGGTAAGAAGGCAAAAGTAAAAGAATTAGTAAAATAATAACGATGTAATAAAGAGCAATTATCAGCGTGTAATTGCTCTTTGTTGTTTTTTATTGTATACTATATCATAGCATTACTATTAGCAAAGCGTTATACTCTGACATGATGAACGGAAACAGGAAGATGAGAAGAAGCAAGGGTCTTAGCTTTTATGAGAAAAAGAAACGTGTAAGCCTTCATATTGTGAGGGAGATCTTCGGCATGGTGTTTGGCACTTTTGCCGCTGTTTTGCTTGCTGCCGTTTTCGTATTCAGCGTGGGAATGCGGACCAATGTCATCGGTGTATCCATGGAGCCGACGCTTTATAACGGACAGCAGATACTGGTTAACCGCTTCGGCTACAAGCTGACTTCCCCGAAGAAGGGCGATGTCATTGTATTCCTGCCAAACGGCAATCAAAACGCCCACTATTACATAAAGCGTGTTGTAGCGCTGCCGGGCGAGACCGTGCAGATTATTGACGGACAGCTTTATGTGGATGGAGTTCCCGAGGATAACGAGACCTACGATAAGATGGAGGATGCGGGAATTGCAGAAAATGAAATTGTTCTAAAGAACGACGAATATTTCGTTTTGGGGGATAACAGAAATATAAGCGAGGACAGCCGTTCGGGAAATATCGGCCCTGTGAATAGAGATACCATCTATGGGAAAGCATGGTTTCATATGGGCGCAGTGAACGAAGGAATGGGACTTATACAATAATATTTTAGAATAGAATTAGGAGTTAAAAATATGAATTATCAGTGGTACCCGGGACATATGACCAAGGCGAAGAGGATGATGCAGGAAGACATCAAGCTGATAGATTTGGTGATCGAGCTGGTCGATGCCAGGATTCCTCTCAGCAGCCGTAATCCTGATATCGACGAATTGGGAAAAAATAAAGCAAGATTGATTCTTCTCAACAAATCGGATTTGGCAGACCCCAAATATAATAAGCTTTGGGCGGAATATTTTAAGGAAAAAGGCTTTCACGTGCTAGAGATAAATTCCAAAAACGGCACAGGAATAAAAGCGATACAGGGGGTTGTACAGGACGCCTGCAAGGAAAAAATAGATAGGGACAGAAAAAGGGGTATCATCAACAGACCCGTTCGGGCAATGGTGGTAGGAATACCGAATGTAGGGAAATCGACGTTTATCAATTCATTTGCAGGGAAGGCATGTACGAAGACGGGAAACAAGCCGGGCGTTACGAAGGGGAAACAGTGGATTCGCTTGAACAAAGGAATCGAGCTTCTGGACACGCCGGGCATCCTATGGCCCAAATTCGAGGATCAGGCGGTAGGTATGAAGCTTGCTTTCATCGGTTCTATGAACGACGAGGTCCTGCATATTGATGAATTATCTTTGGATTTGATACACTTTTTGCAGGAAAAATATGACGGAGTCTTAAAAAAACGCTACGAGGTGGAGCCGGTCGGAAATACGTCGGAAATACTTCGTGAGATTTGCATTGCAAGACATTGTTATATGAAGGGTGAGGAGCCGGATTTGCAAAGAGCTGCCGCTATCGTTGTGGAGGATTTCAGAAGTGGAAAGCTGGGAAGAATTACATTGGAATTTCCGGAATGATTTTGAGAAATACTATTAAAATAAGCTGACATAATATGCCGGTTTGGAAGGGCATGGATTAAGAATGAAGAAGATGTTAAAAGAAATATTGAGTACCAGCGTTTATCTGCTTGTGGTGCTTTGTTTGACCTATGTGGTGATTCATTTCATTGGACAGAGGACGCAGGTGATCGGAAGCTCTATGGAGACAACCCTTAGCGACAACGATAATTTGATCGTGGATAAGATCACTTACCGTTTCAACGATCCCAAGAGATTCGATATCGTGGTATTCCCGTTCCAATATGCGAAGGACACCTTCTATATTAAGCGGATTATCGGTTTGCCGGGAGAGACCGTCTATATCGATGAAGGCGGTGTTATTTATATTAACGACGAGCCTCTTGAGGAGAATTACGGAAAAGAAGTCATTCTGGACGCAGGACGGGCGAAGGAACCGGTCACCTTGGGAGAGAACGAGTATTTCGTGATGGGCGATAACAGAAATAACAGTTCAGACAGCAGAGACCCGGCGGTGGGCAATGTTTCCAGAGACAACATCATAGGAAGAGCGTGGATTCGCATCTGGCCTTTGAAGGATTTAGGTATCTTAAAACATCAGTAGGGACGGAGATAAAACAGTGGAAGTAAAAACAAATGATATAAAGAAGATTTTTCAGGCAGCCGAAATTGAAAAGCTGCCTGAATTAATAGAAAGTTATTCCTCCGATGAGAGAAAAGCGGTACAAATAACAGTTCTATCGGCGAAAAAGAAACTGGAAGCTTTACATAGGGAAAAAGGAAGAATGGAGCAAATGTTTCAGTATGAGAGAAAATACTGTGATTTTATCCATATCTGCGGCATCGATGAAGTGGGAAGAGGCCCTTTAGCGGGGCCGGTTGTGGCAGGCGCAGTAATTCTGCCGAAAGATTGTGACATTTTATATCTTAATGATTCCAAGCAATTATCCGAAAAAAAGAGAGAAGAGTTATATGACATTATCATGAAGGAAGCCGTTGCTACTGGACTGGGCTATGTGGCACCGGAGAGAATCGATGAGATCAATATATTGCAGGCGACTTATGAAGCGATGCGTCAGGCCATAGACAATCTTTCGGCTAAGCCTGACTTATTGTTAAACGATGCCGTGACGATTCCGCTTGTGGACATCAGGCAGGTTCCTATCATCAAAGGAGATGCGAAGAGCGCCTCCATAGCGGCAGCGAGCATTATCGCGAAAGTAACGAGGGACAGGCTGATGGTGCAGTATGACAGTGTTTTTCCCGAATACGGTTTTGCCTCCAATAAGGGTTATGGAGCGCAGAATCATGTGGAAGCATTGAAAGAGTACGGTCCGTGCCCGATACATAGGCGTTCCTTCATAAAAAATATAATTCCAGTTTGAACCATATGTTTTTATTGACAGGGAGGTATTGTTTTGAACTTAGCCGGTTTATTTCAACCCCAATACGGAAACAAAAGCTCTGGCAGCCGTTCGGATTCTGTGAGGGCCCCGATAAGCGTAACTGCGTCGGGAAATTACCAAACGCAGCAGGTGATTAAGAACCTATCGCCGGGGCAGACGATTCAAGGGGAAATCGTGAGCAGGAACGGCAGCGAGGTGCAGATCCGGGTGGATAAGGATGTGGTCATCACTGCGAGACTGGATAAGGACATCAGCCTTGTGGTAGGACAGAACGTGACCTTTGAGGTGAAGAACCAGTCCGGTCAGCAGTTGGCGCTAAGGCCGCTTTATGAGAATTTGTCCCAGAATCCCAATGTACTTAAGGCACTGGAGGCCGCCAAGCTGCCTGTAACGGATGAGCTGATGCGCATGGTTTCTTCCATGATGGAACAGGGGATGTCTATCGATAAAAATGCGCTCTTGGACATGGGAAAGCTGGTATCCGGCAATCCGGGAGTTAATCCGGAGACGATTGTGGGACTTAGGAGCCTGAATCTTCCCGCTACGCAGGAAAATATAGAACAGTTTGAAAATTATCAGAATTACAGACACCAGATATTAAGCAGCGTAACGGACTTCTTGTCAGAGCTTCCTGCGGCGTTCCAGACGATGGCAGCGGGAGGACAAGCCGACGGGGCTGTTAATTTATATAAGCAGATATTACAGTTATTTACAGGGATCGCCATGCAGGGAGCAACGCAAAATGCGGCGCAAAGTGACGAAAGCGGAAAGAACATACTTGCCGATGCGGGCAAAATGGCAGCGAGTATACCGGAGGCGGCACAGGCCGCAGGAAAGGAAAGTATACTGAATGCCGTTCAGAATCAACCGGAAGGTAAGGCGGCGGAAACTATTATCCGTATTGTAGACGGAGAAGGCGATATAAAGGTGGCCAATCCGGACGGTACAGCTGCAGGTAAGGGAACAGACGCTGCAGTTTCTCAAGGAGGCGCCATGGCACAGGGCGATAGCTTGCAGAATTATACGCTGCTTTCGGAGGTACTGGGACAGGACGCAAGAAATACACTGTTAAATTTATTAGAAGGGATTGGCTTTTCGAAACAGCAGCTTTTACAGGTGGCGGACGGAAGCATGCCGGTGAAACAGCTATTGCAGGACATAAATACGACGCTGGCGGCAAGCGGACAGGCGGTAAGCCGGGAGAATATCATCAATTTATTTGGTAGTAAGGTATACAATCAGCTGCTTAGTAATGAGATTTTGCAGCAATGGCTGCTAAAGCCGTCGGATGTGGGGCAGAAGAACACCGTGGAGGACTTTTACGGAAGGCTTAGAGAACAGTCGGCGCGGCTCACGGAGGCCCTCAGTCAGATCTCGAAGGATATGCCTTTGGCAAAGAATCTTTCGACCATGCAAAGCAATATAGAGTTTATGAACCAGCTCAATCAGGCGTTCAATTATATCCAGCTTCCGCTGAAGATGAGCGGAGGAAATGCCCATGGAGATTTGTATGTCTATACCAATAGACGAAATGCGCCGAAGGAGGATGAGAGCGTTAGTGCGCTTTTACATCTGGATATGCAGAATTTGGGAACGATGGACATTTATGTGAAAATGAAAGAGAAGAATGTCAGTACAAAATTTTATTTGCAGGATGAGCAAACCATAGACTTTATTGCAGATCATATTCATATTTTGAATGAGAGGCTTTCGCAGAGAGGCTATACCATGAATGCAGAAATGGTAATGAGCAAAGACGAGAAGAAGGAAATGGACGTGATGGACGCTATGAGTACGGAGGAAAAGCGGGAAAATATTTTAGCGCAGTATTCTTTTGATGTAAGAGCTTAGAAAGGAGCGGTTATAAATATGAAGCCGTATGAAAAGGGAAAGGAAAAGCCGAAGCAGGCTATCGCCTTAGCTTACGACCCGGACGACGAAGCGCCGCGAATCATTGCCGGCGGCCAGGGAGAGCTGGCGGAGAGGATTATCGAGCGGGCGAAGGAGGCTGATATTCCGATTCATAAAGATGATAAGCTGGCGGATACCTTGTCCAGATTAGAAATCGGAGATATGATACCGCCCGAGCTGTATGAAGTTGTGGCGGAGATTCTTGTATTTGTGGATGCCATGGATAAGCTTAAGGTGAAGTTGGATAAGGACAGGTCGCGATAGGAGATGGGTATTGAATAATAGGGGAGTGGGGACTCAATACGAAATGCTTGCAAGCATGTATTTAGAGGAGCACGGTTTTAAGGTCATGGAGAAAAATTTCAGAAGCAGGGACGGAGAAATCGATATTGTCGGGCGCGATGGAGAATTTCTTGTGTTTGTTGAAGTGAAATATAGGGCGACGGAACGAAAAGGAATGCCGGAGGAGGCGGTCGGGGCTGCGAAGCAGAGCAGGATATGCCGGACGGCGGATTATTACCGGTTTGTGCATCGTTATTCGGAGGATGAGCCGGTGAGGTATGATGTGATTGGGATAAGCGGGGGTGAAGAAGTTCGTATAAGATGGTATAAAGATGCTTTCCCGCATGTTTATAGATGGTAGCCCATATTAATAAATAGCTATTGGACCATAAGGACCATCGATGATTTCTATTTTCGTTTCAAAGATATTTGTTAAAAGTTCCGGGTCCATAATATCTTGCACCGTTCCGAAGGCGGCAATCTGTCCGGCTTTCATAGCACAGATTCTGTCAGAATATTTGGCCGCAAAATTTATATCATGCATTACCGTGAGAATGGTCCGTCCAAATTCATTGGCGGCATGCCTCAAATGCTCCATCATCTGAACGGAACGGGCAACATCAAGGTTGTTCAGAGGCTCATCCAAAAGTACATATTCCGTCTCCTGACATAAAACCATTGCCACATATGCCCGTTGCCTTTGACCGCCGGAAAGTTCGTCTAAATATCTATTTTCTAAATCCGTCAGATCTAAAAAATCAATGTATTTAGAAATGATCGATTCATCCTCTTTTGTTAATCTGCCCTTCGAATAAGGAAACCGTCCAAATCCAGCTAATTGTCTAACAGTAAGTCTTGTTACAAAATGATTTTCCTGCCGTAAAATAGTCAGAACTTTTGCCAGATCTTCTGATTTCGATTCAGAAACATCCATATTGGCTACCTCTATTTGGCCTTCGTCCATATTCAGAAGTCTACCAATCATCAAAAGTGCCGTGGATTTGCCTGCGCCATTGGGGCCGATCAAAGACGTAAGACCAGCCTTTGGTATTTGAATATTTAAAGGACCTATTTCCACCTCATCCGTATAGTTCTTTCTCGCATTAAGAATATTTATCATAAAGTTCCCTTTCTTAACATTACAATTAAAAATACAATTCCCCCAAACATTTCAATAATAACGGAAACTACACCTTGCGCTCTAAAAATGTGATACATAAAAAAATATGAGCCGGTTATTATCAAAAAGCCTATCGCAAGTGCCATTGGAAAAATATATCTGTGGTCATAAGTTGGCGCTGCCTGATAAGTTAAAGTCGCAACTAAAAATCCATAAAAAGTAAGCGGACCGACTAAAGAGGTTGAAATTGACATCAGAACAGAAACTAATACAAGGGTATATATTACCCCAAATTGATGATTAACCCCCAAAGAAGTACTGGCACTTTTTCCTAGTGACAATACATTTAGTTTTTTAGAATAAGCAAGGATAAGTAATGCCGCAATTATTACAATGGGAATTGCAACGGGAAAGTACTCAGCCTCTGCATTATTCACAGAGCCGAACAATCTGGCCTGTAAAACATCAAACTCAGACGGTGCCAGAAGTCTTCTCATAAAGGATGACACGGACTTCAGACCGGTTCCTATAATAACTCCAACCAAGAGCATAAGCTGTAAATTTCCATACTTTCCGGAAAGCAGCCATCCATAAAGCATCAAGCACATCAAAACCATAATAGCAACTTTAAATAGAAATGATTCAATGCCGCTGAAGTTTACAAATACACTGGCACCGAAAAAAAACATTGTACTGGTATTTATTGCCCCATAAAGCGCTTCAAACCCTAGAAGTGAAGGTGTTATAATCCTGTTATTCGTACTCGATTGGAAGGCAACGGTCGCTAAACTTTGACATATTGCAGAAATAATCATTGCGGTAATCGCTACCATCCTTCTCTTCACAACCGGGATAAAAGAAGGGGAATCTAACGGAACAGGATTATCATAAACCAAAAGCCCGTAGGAAGCAAGCACCCCTAACGCAACCAATGTTACAAGCAAAATCCAATAACGTTTTTCCTCTTTCTTAGAACGAAAAGCTCTGGCCGATCTATTTTTATTATAAACAAACCCGCTCATCTTAGCCTCCTTTGTTTCAACAAGATAACAATAAATATAACCGCTCCCACAGTTCCAAGTATCAAAGAGACGGGAACTTCAAAAGGCATTATAATTGTGCGGGAAATGATGTCGCAAAGGGTAATGGCGCCCATTCCCAATACGCATACCCAAGGCAGATTGCTCCTAAGATCATCGCCTCGGTACATTGAAATAATATTTGGTACAATTAGTCCTAAAAAAGGCAAGTTTCCGATAACAGCCGCAACAATCCCAACTGCAAATGAGATAAGGCCGGTACCTAAAATAACGATTTTATTATAATTTACTCCAAGGCTTGTCGCAACATCTTCCCCTAATCCGGCTAAAGTCAATTTATCCGCATAAATAAAGATAAAAAAAGTAACTATCACAATTAACCATAAATATTCATATCTTCCGATTTGAACCGGTGCAAAAGAGCCTACAAACCAGGTTTCTATATTTTGTGTCATTTGAAAAACGAGTCCGATAAAAGTGGAAATTGCAGAAATGACTGCTCCAAGCATCATTCCTATAATCGGGACAATTAAAGACGAACGAAGTTTAACCCTTCTTAAAAACAAAAAGAAGATCATAGTCCCTATAAAAGAAAAAATAATTGCACCCGTCATTCTTAAAACCAAAGTTGGCGCAGGAAATACTAAATAAACAAAAACAAGTCCCAGGCCTGCCCATTCAATTGTTCCGGTTGTGGTAGGTTCCACTAAGCGATTCTGGGTGATAAGCTGCGTTACCAGTCCTGACATCGACATTGCCGCGCCGGTAAGCATTAATGACGCTGTTCTTGGAACACGAGTTATGAAAAACATATCCATCCCGTCTTCTTGTCCTTGTATATCATAAACTCCGGTAAACAGTGATATAATGCCTAAAATAAAAACAATAATAACGGCTAGTATAAAAGGCTTTGTCCATATTTTATTGTAATTATAATGCTGGGGCTGAGAAACCTCAGCCCCTGTGATTTTTTGTATTGTATTTTTCGGCACTTTGTTACACTCCTTTATGCTACTTTGCCAAAGTGCTTGCAAGATTTCCAAATAACTCAAGATAAGTTTGTATTGACTCATTTGTGTAGGTATCGTTCGGTGCGTATATTATCTGTCCCTCCGCAACGGCTGTTGTATTTTGAAGGGCAGGAGAATTATCGATAACATCCTGAGCGGGAACTGCATCCGTGGCAGAAGATATTGCCGCATCACGGTCCAGTACGAAAATCCAGTCCGGATTACTTTGTGCGATAGCTTCAACAGAAATATCATCACCTTGATGATCTGAAGTAGCACCGTCAACTTCTAACGCTGAGACCCAGCCGAAAACTTCATACATCGGACCCCAGACACGTCCGGAACGAGGAGCGGAAAATCCAATCTCTCCGCCGGAAACTACAACACTGATAATGGTGTCTGTACCATTATACGCAGATTTAGCATCTTCGATAGCTTTATCAAAATCAGCTACCAATTGTTCAGCTTCCTCATTTTTATCAAAAATTTTTCCCAATGATATGGTAGAATCCTTAAGTCCGTTTATTAAGTTGTCTCCCGGTGCCTCCGATTCCTCGGAGACATCAAAATTAAGGTCAATGACAGCTGCATTTGGTACTAAAGCTTTTATGTCTTCGTAATAACCTGCAAATCTTTGACCCACGATAACAAGTTCAGGATCTACCGCTGCTATAATTTCAAGATTTGGTTCGCTGTGATTTCCGATATCCTGCACAGAATCATCACTTACATATGATGAATCCGCAGGCATTACTCCCTTTGGAACCGCCGCTAATTCAATTCCCCAATCAGCTAAAGTTTCAAAAGTTCTATTATCCAAGGCCACTACATTCTTAGGATTTACTGGAACAGTAACCGTTCCATGGACATCTGTGATTTCAACTGTTGTGGCTTCGGCAGACTCACTTTCCTCCTGATTCGTTTCAGGAGCAGTAGTTTCACTTTCTTCCTGACTTGCCTCAGGAGCAGCGGTTTCGCTTTCCTGTTGGCTCCCTTCGGGAGCGGCGGTTTCAGTGCTTGCATTTGTGCAGCCCATCAGCATCATAGCAAAAGCTGTTGTAAAAACAGTTAATTTAAGTAAATTTAATTTTTTCATGTATGTTCTCCTCGTATATATGTTTGTTTTTTGTTATCATAAAATACAATGCAAAATCACACTTTTCTCAAAATTAGCCACAACTAACTTTGTTTAATTGAATAAAACATTGGTTAGTCTTGGCTAACTTTTTTGTAGTTTACTATAACAAATGATTATTGTCAACCGTCATTTTAAAATTACTGCCACAGGCGCCCGGCTAAATGCCCGCTTAAAATCAGCTGAAATAGAAAGATAATGGGCTTACCTTAATAACATGGCAACAGCATTTACTTTTGGCAGTGATGCTGATAAAATTAAGGAAAGCCGATTTCGGCAGAATTTATTGATTGGTTGAAAATGGAGAATGCAGGATATGGAAATAAAGAGAGTTGGCAGCGGGGAGGTTGTCAAGAGGAATTGGTTGGGAGAGATGGAGTATTTGACTTTTCCCTGTATTGAGGAGACGGGGATAGTGAGCCATTTGTTTTCTACCCGGATGGGCGGAGTTAGTAAGGGGATCTTTGCTTCGATGAATTTAAGCTATACGAGGGGGGATGATAAGGCTGCGGTGGATGAGAATTTCGCCAGGGTGGCCGGAGCATTGGGAAGAGGGATGGAGGATTTTGTCTTTTCGGATCAGACTCATACGACGAATATTAAGAGGGTGACGGCAAAGGATAGAGGGAAAGGACTTGTGCAGGAGAAGGACTATGCGGATGTGGATGGTCTGATTACGGACGAGCCGGGAATTGTGCTGTCTACTTTTTATGCGGATTGTGTGCCGTTGTTTTTTGTGGATACGGTTCATAGGGCCATTGGACTTTCCCACTCAGGGTGGAAGGGGACTGTCAATAGGATGGGGGAGCGTACTCTCGAGGAGATGAGACAGGCGTTTGGAACAGAGGCTAAGGATGTGACGGCGGCTATTGGCCCGTCTATTTGCGGGAACTGCTATGAGGTGGATGCGGATGTGGCGGATCAGTTCGCGGCAGTTTTTGAAGGCAGGGCGTTAAATGATATACTGATTAAGAAGAAAAATGGGAAGTATTTGCTCGATTTATGGAGGGCGAATTTTTACGTGCTTACGCAGACAGGAGTTCCGGAAGAGAAGATATCTGTTACGGATATATGTACCTGCTGTAATCCGGAATACCTTTTTTCACACAGGGCCAGCAAAGGGAAAAGAGGGAATCTTGGTGCCTTTTTAAGCTTGCGTCCGACTTAAGAAAATCTTAAGCAATTTCCTATATGTCCCTTAAAAAATATATGGTTATATGAAGAACGGAGAGAGGATTTTACTATGGCGAATGTATTAGTTTGCGACGACGATAAGGCAATCGTGGACGCGATTGAAATTTATCTTATGCAGGAGGGCTATCAAGTGCTGAAGGCATATGATGGAGAGCAGGCGATCAAGGTTCTGAAGGAGAATAATATACATCTGCTTATCATAGATATTATGATGCCTAAGCTGGATGGTATCCATGCAACTTTAAAAATAAGAGAATACAGCAGTATACCCATTATCATTTTATCGGCCAAGTCGGAGGACGCGGATAAGATTCTGGGACTCAATATCGGTGCGGATGATTATGTGACGAAGCCCTTCAATCCCCTTGAACTGGTGGCAAGGGTAAAGTCTAATCTGCGCCGATATACGACGTTGGGGAATCTGAATAGGGAAAATAATGCGCTGTTCAGTGTAGGCGGCCTATGCATCAACGACGATACCAAAGAGGTAACTGTGGATGGAGATGGCGTGAAGCTGACACCGATAGAATACAATATTTTGCTGCTTTTGGTGAAAAATCAGGGAAGGGTGTTTTCCATCGATCAGATTTATGAAAGTATATGGAATGAGGAAGCCATCGGCGCCGACAATACGGTAGCCGTTCATATAAGACACATTAGAGAAAAAATAGAAATCAATCCTAAGGAGCCGCGTTATTTAAAGGTAGTTTGGGGCGTGGGCTACAAAATTGAAAAGCAATGATTTCTAATGTGCATACTTGTTGCGGTTTAGCCAAAGGCTGAATTGTAACGCCGGATATGGAAAGGAGCAGGGAGTCAGGATGAAGAAAAAAGTACCAGGGAAGAAGCTTGGGGGACTTTTACATATACTCCAGCATATTTTAATCGTTTCTGCGGCGATAGCCGTTTTGGTAGTGGTGACAGGCTCCAGTGTAATGATCAAGGGTGTGGACGGCAACTACAGCTACAGCATGGATGCGGATGAAAAGGGAAAGGTGTATGAGGATTCCTTTTTATTCAACTATATATTCGGCAGAGGCATTGCGGATGTAGCCCGCTTAGGCGCAGTCAGAAGCCAGATGGAGACGGACGGCAGATTCAGCGGGGACAAGGAAATCGATGTGGCTACGTTCTATTATCGTTTTGAAGGGGTACCGGATAGATATGTGACGGCCAAGTACCGCCTGGAGGATTTGATCAAATGGGCGCAGTACGGCTTCGAGCACCAAGAACAGTGGATGACCGGAGAGCAGGTGGATGAGTTCCTGAACCGAATGACTACCTATACCCAGATCGACTACAGCCTCGGTAACCTTCAGGGGAATATCGTCACTCCTTTTAACTCCGATATCGAGGAGAATACGGATGTGTACAGTGTATCAGCAAACGGGCTGGAGGATGGCGAGAGTTTTTATAGGGACGATACAAGCGCTACAATTCTGGTTAACCGCTATCAGACCGTGGAAGGGAAAAATATAGAGGATTATACCGGAACGTGGGGCGATTACTATGATTTATGCAGTTATGTGGAGAGTACAGCTTCAGAGTTGAATTCTAATTATCAGGAGTATTTTACATACGATGATTTTTATGATTTGGAGAATTCAAATCTTAGGTACTATATTATCAAGACCATCGGAGATCGTCAGGAAGTTTATACCAATCTCGAAGCTGCCGGCTTGTCGGAAAGAGAAGTGGCTCAGGAGTTTTCGCGCTACGGGAGGTCCTTGTATTTCAGCCCAGCCGATATGGAATATACTACAGATACGCTGGTAAAGGAAGAAACGGTGCGGCATGTGTTCAATTCCTATGAATATGCTTATCCGGAAACGATAAAGGTCTGGATTGGCGTGGATACCGACTATCCGGTAAGCGATGTGTATATTCAGGGATTGAATGGATATACCAGTTATATACCTTATTACTGGCAGCTGATTGGCTTTGCGGCTATGGCTTTAACTCTCTATCTGGTGCTGTTTATCTTTTTGACTGCTGTAGCGGGGCGTGTCAGAGACGAGGAGGGAAATGTCGTCATCCGATTGCAGAAAATAGATTTTATTCCCACGGAACTTTCGGTGCTTGGTACGATTGTTTTAATAGGGGGCATTATTATAGCGCTCACGTATGTCTATGATTCCATGTCTTTCGAATACTATTACACTACGTGGTTCAAAGTGGCTGCGGGCGGGATAGTGCTGATTTGCGAGCTATTATTCACCGAATTTTATTACAGCATGGTGCGCAGACTGAAGGCGGATAACCTATGGGCGGAAAGTCTTACCTGCAAGGGCGCTGCGAAGGGGAAAAAGCTTGTTTGGGATATATATGACAATGGAACAGTCATCATAAAGACGTGGGTTCCCTATGTAGTGTTTGTGGCAGTGAATCTTTTGCTTTTTGTGCTTGGAATAAAAGGAATTGTTGTGGCATTGTGTATCGATGCGGCTTTTGGTATTCTCATTTACCGGAATACGAAAAGCAGGCAGCGGATCGTTGAAGCTATCAAAAAGATAAAGGACGGCGATTTGAAATTTAAGGTGGATGAAACGGGACTCCATGGTGATAATCTGGTATTGGCGCAGGCGGTAAACAGTATCGGGGAGGGTATCCGCACAGCTGTGGAGACGAGTATGAAGGACGAGAGGTTAAAGGCGGACTTGATTACTAACGTATCTCATGATATTAAGACGCCCCTTACCTCTATCATCAATTACGTGGACTTGATCAAGAGAGAGAATATTGAAAATGAGAACGTAAAAGGATATGTGGAGATTCTGGATTCCAAGTCCCAGCGTCTAAAGCAGCTCACCGACGATTTGGTAGAAGCTTCTAAGATTTCCTCCGGAAATATTTCTCTGGAATGGGAAAGAATCAATCTCGTAGAGTTGGTGAATCAGACGATCGGAGAGTTCTCGGAGAAATTCGAGCAAAAGCACTTAACTCCTGTGTTGAATACGCCGGGCAATACGATGTATATAGAGGCGGACAGCAGAAGAATATGGAGGGTCGTGGAGAACCTGCTCAATAACATTTTTAAGTACGCGCTGGAGGGCACGAGAATATATATGGATATAACGGAACAGACCGGCGAAGAGGGGGGAAAATATGTGGAATTTGCGATTAAAAATATTTCCGCACAGCCCCTTAATATCAATGCAGATGAATTGACCGAGCGCTTTATCAGAGGTGATGTAGCAAGAAGCACGGAGGGAAGCGGTCTGGGCCTATCCATTGCGAAGAACCTGACGGAAGCGCAGAATGGAAAATTTGAATTACAGTTGGATGGAGATTTATTTAAGGCGATTTTAACATTCCCGTTATTATAAGAAGCGGTAGAAAGAACTAAGAAGCCCCTGTTTCATAAGATGATACAGGGGCTTTTCGTTATTATTTTAAACGGTTGCTGCTATAGCAGCAATTCTTCGCGGTTGTTGTATTTGAAAAGCAGTTCCTGAATCTTTTCCGTAGGCGTATGAACATTGGACATAGAGGAATCGTGATTCATGAAGTCGATAATGGATGCCAAAAATTTGCTCATATCCGCTTCCACATAATAGGGCCTGCTTAACAGCGCAGGCGGCTGATAGGTGAGGTTGGTCGTAACGATCTTGTCGAAATAGCACTTTTCATAGGCTTCATCAAAGGCGGCCAGTCCGTCGGTAAATAAGCCAAAAGTACAGCAGATGAATACCCGCTTCGCATTCATGGATTTGAGTTGTTTTGCGGTATCGATCATGCTTCCGCCGGAGGAAATCATGTCGTCGATGATAATCACATCTTTTCCGTCAATATTTTCCCCTAAAAACTCATGGGCTACGATAGGATTCTTGCCGTTTACGATGGTAGAATAGTCACGTCGCTTATAGAACATGCCGGTATCCACGCCCAATACGTTAGCAAAATATACGGCACGGTCGAGCGCTCCCTCGTCAGGGCTGATAACGATCGTATGGTATTTATCGATGATGAGGTATTCCTCCGTTCGCAGGAGAGCCCTTACAAACTGATAAGGCGGCGTAAAATTGTCGAAGCCGGAAAGAGGAGCTGCATTTTGCACACGGGGGTCATGAGCGTCGAAAGTAATGAAGTTGGAGACACCCATATTGGTTAATTCCTCGATAGCATAGGCGCAATCCAGAGACTCGCGTCCGTTTCTCTTATGTTGTCTGCCCTCGTAAAGGAAGGGCATTATGACGTTAATACGATGCGCTTTCCCGTTTGCAGCAGAAATAAGCCTCTTTAAGTCCTGATAATGATCGTCGGGAGACTTGTGGTTGATATAGCCGTTCATTTTATAGGTAACGCTATGATTGCAGACATCGGTAATGATGAATAAATCTTTGCCGCGAATCGATTCGTTTAAAACGGCTTTTCCTTCTCCGGAACCGAAGCGCGGACAAACTGCATTCGTTAAATAATTGTCCTTGGTATATCCCTGAAATGCCGGATCGCTTTTCGCAAGATTATTTACACTTCGGCGAAACTCTACGAGATAACGGTTGACACTGTCTGCGAGCTTTAACGCAGAATCAGCAGCCATAATTTTTAATGGGGCAACCGGGATGGCCGATTCAAGTTCACGTAAATTAGGCATGATAACCTCCAATTGTGCTTTTATAAAATAAATCCTATCCTATTTTATAGCATTCCGGTAGTGACACGTCAAGGAAATTCTAGTAGAATAAGTAGATAAAGGAGTAAACGGATGAAAGAAAACAGGCATATCGTTAAAAATGTTCTTGCGGGAAGCATCGCGCAGGAAATGGAAATAGAGCCCGGAGATGAGCTTCTTGCAATAAACGGAGAGAGTATTAAGGATATTTTCGATTATCAGTATTTGATTCAAGATGAATATATAGAAGTTTTGGTAAAAAAGAAGAACGCAGAGGAGTGGCTGCTGGAAATTGACAAGGATTATGAAGAGGATATTGGAGTAGAATTTGAAAACGGACTTATGGATGATTATCGCTCCTGCAGCAATAAATGTATTTTTTGTTTTATCGACCAGATGCCGCAAGGGATGAGGGAAACCTTATATTTTAAGGATGACGATTCGAGGCTGTCCTTTTTACAGGGCAATTATGTGACCCTGACCAACATGAGTGAACATGATATTGAGAGGATTATTAAATATCATCTCTCACCTATCAACATTTCCTTCCAGACGACCAATCCCGAGCTTCGCTGCAGGATGCTGAACAACCGCTTTGCCGGAGAAGCGTTAAAAAAGACGGACAAGCTTTATGAGGCGGGAATTGTGATGAACGGACAAATCGTTCTGTGCAAAGGAGTGAATGACGGAGCGGAGCTTGAACGGAGCATTTCCGACCTATCCAGATATCTGCCCTATTTAGAAAGCGTATCCATAGTGCCGGTGGGGCTTTCCAAGTATAGGGATGGATTGTATCCTCTGGAGCCTTTTACCAAGGAGGATGCGAAGGAGGTCATCGCCCTCATCGAAAAATGGCAGGAAGGACTATATCCGCAATACGGCAAACATTTTATACATGCCAGCGATGAATGGTATATTTTGGCGGAGGAGGAGCTGCCGCCGGAGGAGTGCTACGACGGCTATCTGCAGCTTGAAAACGGAGTGGGAATGCTGAGACTTCTTCTGACGGAATTCGAAGAGGCTTTAGCGGAAGAAGGGAAATCGAAGTATAAGGATGGCGGCAAAAAGCAAAAAGTATCCCTTGCTACGGGCCTGATAGCATATCCGTATATCGCAGAAATGTCGAAGGCAATGGAGGAAGCCTTTCCTTTTCTGGAGACTATGGTATATCCTGTTACTAATGAATTTTTTGGGGAAAGAATCACCGTTTCAGGACTTCTTACCGGTCAGGATATTAAAAAGCAGCTTACCGGTAAGGAATTGGGTGATAGGCTGCTTTTACCGCAGAATGTACTGCGCAGCGGCGAGCAGGTCTTTTTGGACGATATGACGGTGGCGGACTTGGAAAGGGCTTTACAAGTAAAGATAGATATTGTAAAATCAAGCGGACGCGACTTTGTAGACGCATTGTTAAATGTTAGTTAGAACGCCTGCACCGTGCAGGCAGACGTAGATTAGGAGTTACCGTCCGGCGTTTGGCCGGACTTTGGAAGGAGCAAGGTTAATAAAAATGGGAAAAAGAAAAACCAAGCCTATCGTGGCGGTAGTAGGAAGGCCGAATGTAGGAAAATCTACACTGTTCAACGTGCTGGCTGGAGAGATGATTTCAATTGTAAAGGATACGCCGGGAATTACCCGGGATAGGATATATGCGGACGTCACATGGCTGGATATGTCATTTACGTTAATCGATACGGGAGGTATTGAGCCGGACAGCAATGACGTTATACTGTCTCAGATGAGAGAACAGGCAGAAATAGCTATCGAGACTGCCGATGTAATCCTTTTTATGGTAGACGTTAAGCAAGGATTGGTGGACGCGGACGCGAAGGTGGCAGATATGCTCAGAAGGTCGAAAAAGCCCATCGTCCTCGTAGTAAATAAAGTGGATCATGTGGAAAAGTACATGGCGGATGTATACGAGTTCTATAATATGGGAATCGGCGATCCGCATCCGATCTCTGCTGCAAACCGTACAGGAATCGGTGATATGCTGGATGTGGTGACCTCCTATTTTGACAAGAATGTTTCGGAGGAAGAAGAGGATGAGCGCATCAAGGTAGCCATCGTAGGAAAGCCTAACGTAGGAAAGTCTTCCATTATTAATAGACTGGTGGGAGAAAACCGTGTTATCGTATCGGATATTGCAGGAACGACAAGAGACGCTATCGATACGGACATAAGGTATAACGGCAGAGATTACGTCTTTATCGATACGGCAGGGCTTCGGAAGAAGAATAAGATAAAAGAAGAGCTGGAGCGATATATGATCGTCCGTACGGTCAGCGCTGTAGAGAGGGCGGACATTGCGGTATTAGTCATCGATGCGGTGGAGGGCGTGACGGAGCAGGACGCAAAGATTGCGGGCATTGCTCACGAAAGAGGCAAGGCGGTTATTATCGCCGTAAACAAATGGGACGCCATCGAAAAGGATAACAAGACATTAAATAAGTTTACGAATAAGGTAAGAGAGGTATTGTCCTTCATGTCTTACGCGGAAATCATCTTTATTTCTGCGGTAACCGGACAGAGGCTTCCGAAACTTTATGAGACCATAGATATCGTGAATGAGAACCATTCCATGCGGGTGTCTACCGGCGTGCTGAACGAGATCATGGCGGAGGCAGTAGCGTTACAGCAGCCTCCCTCGGATAAGGGAAAGCGTCTTCGCTTGTATTATATCACTCAGGTGGCGGTGAAGCCCCCGACTTTTGTCATTTTTGTAAACGACAAAGAACTGATGCACTTCTCCTATACTCGTTATATCGAGAACAAGATAAGAGAAGCATTCGGATTTAAGGGGACGCCTTTAAAATTTATTATAAGAGAGAGAAAGGAAAATCAGTGAAGTGGAACGAATCGTATGTTTAGCAATCGGATATTTGTTCGGACTGTTTCAGACAGCCTATATTTACGGTAAAATGAAAGGCATCGACATAAGGCAGCACGGCAGCGGAAATGCAGGAACGACCAACACCTTAAGGGTGCTTGGCACGAAGGCGGGCCTGATTGTCTTTGCGGGGGATGTGGTCAAATGTATTTTTGCGGTGGTAATGTGTACGCTCTTATTTGAAAAGTCCCACCCGGATACGGTATATCTGCTGAAGATGTATGCGGCTGCAGGGGCAATACTGGGACATAATTTTCCTTTTTACCTGAACTTCAAAGGAGGAAAAGGAATCGCGGCGACGGCGGGACTTATTTTATCCTTTCATCCTACCTTCGTACCGGTGGGCGTGATCATGTTTTTCGGCGCGTTCCTGCTCACTCACTATGTATCCTTAGGCTCTCTTCTGGTATATGCCGCATTCATCATTCAGATTGTAGTATCCGGCCAATTAGGGCTGTTTGGGGGGATGACACAGGCGGAACTGATTGAGATGTATGGGATTGCGTTATTTTTAGCGATAATGGCATACTATAAGCATTGGGAAAACATAAAGCGCCTTATAAAAGGGGAAGAGAGAAAAACATATCTTTTTAAAAAAAATAATGTGTAGGAGGAAGAGGGATGGCGGACGTAAGCATAATCGGGGCCGGAAGCTGGGGAACAGCACTGGCAGTATTGCTGCATAAAAACGGACATAAGGTTACTGTATGGTCTATCGTAGAGCAGGAAATCGAGATGCTGAGAGAAAAGCATGAGCATAAGGATAAGCTGCCGGGAGTGAAGCTGCCGGATGATATGGTATTTACCACGGACTTGGAAGCTGCAATAAATGGAAAGGATGTTCTCGTGCTGGCGGTTCCTTCTCCTTATACGAGGAGCACTTCCCGTATGATGAAGGAGTATGTGGCCGAGGGACAAATTATCGTGGATGTGGCGAAGGGTATCGAGGAGAATACTCTTATGACGCTGTCTCAGATTATCGAGGAAGAGATTCCTCAGGCTACCGTAGCCGTGTTGTCCGGCCCTTCCCATGCGGAGGAGGTAGGACGGGGAATTCCCACGACTATCGTGGTAGGTGCGCATAAGAAAGAAACGGCGGAATATTTGCAGAATCTATTTATGAACGAAGTGTTCCGTGTGTATATCAGTCCTGATGTGCTTGGTATTGAGCTTGGTGCTGCGCTGAAGAACGTCGTAGCTCTCGCTGCCGGTATCGCAGACGGTCTGGGTTATGGAGATAATACGAAGGCGGCGCTCATTACCAGAGGAATCACGGAGATTTCCAGGCTCGGTATGGCAATGGGAGGACGTTTTGAAACCTTCAGCGGTTTGACCGGAATCGGTGATCTGATCGTTACCTGTGCCTCTATGCACTCCAGAAACCGCAGAGCAGGTATTTTGATAGGTAAGGGATATACCATGGAGGAAGCCATGGAGGAAGTGAAGATGGTAGTAGAGGGTGTTTATTCTGCAAAAGCGGCGATAGCTCTCGCTCATAAATACGATGTTCAGCTTCCGATTATAGAGCAGGTAAATGAGGTGCTCTTTAGCGGCAAGCCTGCGGACGCAGCCGTAAAGGAACTGATGATTAGAGATAAGAAGCTGGAAAGCGCTTTTTCAGAAGGATGGGAGTAAAAGATGAATGAGCAGAACAAAGGATTTGCCGGTACGTCGGAATATGTAGCTTCCGAGCAGTTGATGGCCAGCGTGAACGTGGCAGTAGCGCTGCAAAAGCCTCTCCTCATCAAAGGAGAGCCGGGAACCGGTAAGACAATGCTTGCTGAGGCGGTAGCGAAGTCATTAGGCAGGAAATTGATCATATGGAATATTAAGTCCACTACGAAGGCCCAGGAAGGCTTGTATGTGTACGATACCATTCAAAGGCTTTATGACGGACAGTTCGGTGAAGAGGGGGTGGAAGACATCGCCCGCTATATTAAGCTGGGCAAGCTGGGAGAGGCATACGAAAGCGAGGAACAGGTAGTGCTTTTAATCGATGAAATCGATAAAGCGGATTTGGAGTTCCCCAACGATCTGCTCTGGGAACTTGACCAGATGGAGTTCTATATTCACGAGACGAAGCGCACCGTTAAGGCCAGGCAAAGGCCTATTGTAATCATTACCTCCAATGCGGAAAAAGAGCTTCCTGATGCATTTTTAAGAAGGTGCATTTTTCACTATATCGATTTTCCTGATGAGGAGCTGATGGAGGAAATCGTAAAAACTCATTTTCCTGATATTGAGGATAATTTACTGAAAAATGCGATGGAAGTATTTTACAGGCTCCGTTCCATAAAGGACATCCGCAAAAAGCCCAGCACTTCGGAGCTCATCGACTGGATTAATGCCCTTCAGATAGGCGGTATCCCGTTAGATACGTTGAAAAGCAAACTGCCCTTTATCGGCGTTATGGTAAAAAAGGACGAGGATTTGCAGACGGTAAGGGAAAGAGTGAATTAGGACAGAAACTAGTACTTACAGAACGTCGTACTAGGCCTTATGGGAGAACAATATGTTTGGCAGATTCTTTGATACGTTAAAGGCTAAGGGACTGAACGTTACCCTGAGCGAATGGCTGACCTTGCAGGAGGCGCTGGATAAGGGTCTATGCAACAGCAGCCTCACGCAGTTTTATTATATCGCGAGAATGATTCTTGTAAAAAGCGAGACGGAGTACGATAAATTCGACCTCGCTTTTGAAGAATGCTTTAAAGGAATAAGGTCGGAGGACGAAGTGACCGCGAGCATGCTCCGGTGGCTGGACAAGCCGGAAATGAGCGAGCTTTTGCACGAAGAAGAAAAGCATTGGATGAATCAGGGGGAAGACCTTCAAATCGACAAGGACGACGTGGAAGAAAAGTTCAAGCAGCGCCTGAAGGATCAGGACAGTGAGCACAACGGCGGAAGTTATTGGATCGGTACGATGGGCAAGACTTCTTTTGGTAATACGGGAGGAAACGTGGGCGGAGTACGGGTTGGAGGCACTACCGGTTACCAATCGGCATTTCAGGTGATCGGCGCAAGAAAATACAGAGATTTCCGCGATGATAAGGTCATCGAGAACAGGCAGTTCCAACTGGCGCTTAGAAAGCTCAGACATTTTTCCACCAGGCTGGACATTCCGAAGACGGAACTAGATATCGACGGAACCGTCCATAAGACGTGCAATAATGGAGGCTGTCTGCAGATCGTCATGGATAAGCCGAGAAAAAATGCGGTAAAGCTGCTGCTTTTAATGGATTCAGGCGGAACGATGATTCCCTATACCACCTTGTTGAACGAACTGTTCCAGTCGGTGCATAAGTCCAATCATTATAAGGATGTGAAGACCTATTATTTTCACAACTGTATTTACAGCAAGCTGTATAAGACGCCGGAATGCGAGAACGGAGACTGGATAGATACGGAATGGATGTTCCGCAATCTGGACAGCGACTATAAGGTGATTATCGTGGGAGATGCCGCCATGGCACCGGAGGAGCTTTACTCTACATCCGGCAACTACAGAGGTCCTAACGGAGGATTATCCGGTATGGACTGGCTGCTGCTCATGAAAAAGAATTATAAGAAAATAGTGTGGATGAATCCGAAGATGGCTCCGGGAGAATCTCCGTGGAGAGAAGCGGAAACCGTAATTAAAAATTTATTCCCAATGTATAAATTGACCGTGGACGGCCTCAATCAGGCAATGATGCGCTTAATGGTAAATAAATAACATAAAATAAATAAACCTGTTTTGAGGGAGGACTAAAATGTTAGACATAATAAAATGGCTGAATACCAACATTATATGGGGGATTCCTATGCTCATATTGATGTTGGGAACCGGAATCTTTCTGACGATTCGCACCAAGGGGGTGATTTTTACCCGTTTTGGAAC
This sequence comes from Bacillota bacterium, assembly GCA_023408815.1. Taxonomy (GTDB): domain Bacteria; phylum Bacillota; class Clostridia; order Lachnospirales; family Lachnospiraceae; genus Kineothrix. The sequence goes on from JAEYJO010000076.1 coordinate 97,383, forward strand.
GGTGATGGGAAATACTCTGAAAACCATTTTTAAAAAGAAGGAAACTGAGGAGCACGGAACCATTACGCCTTTTCAAGCGGTATGCACCGCTCTGGCGGCAACGGTAGGAACGGGCAATATCGTAGGTATTGCCATTGCCATCAGCGTAGGCGGACCGGGAGCCATTTTCTGGATGTGGGTATGTGCCGTACTGGGTATGGTAACGAAGTTCTGTGAGACCACCCTGGCGGTGGCTTACCGTGAGAAAAATGAAAAGGGCCGGTATGTAGGCGGTCCTATGTATTATATCAGCAAGGCGCTTGGATGGAAGAAGACGGCTGTCGCTTTTTGTGCGTTTGCCGTACTGGCTTCCTTCGGAGTAGGAAATATGGTACAGGCCAATGCTGTATCCGGTAGTCTGGACACTATGTTCCATGTACCTACCTATGCGACCGGAATCGTGCTGGCCGCTTTGGTGGGTCTTGTCATCATCGGAGGCATCAAGAGAATATCCGGCGTTGCGGAATTTCTTGTACCCTTTATGGCGGGAATGTATATTATCGCCGCAGTGATCGTATTGATTATAAACGCAGCTAAGATTCCGGCAGCATTGGCGATGATCGTGACGGATGCGTTTACAGGAACGTCGATGATCGGCGGATTCGCAGGCAGTACCATGCTGTATGCCGCACGCATCGGTGTGGCGAGAGGTGTATTTACCAACGAAGCGGGCTTGGGAAGCGCGCCCATCGCACATGCCAGCGCCGATACGGACCATCCGGCCCGTCAAGGGTGCTGGGGAGCCTTCGAGGTTTTCTTCGATACGATTGTGATGTGTACAGTGACGGCGTTAGTAGTTATTACAAGCGGTTTATGGCACGATGAGGGCATGGACGGCAATGCCATTTCCCTTGCGGCATTCCAGAATGTTATTCCGGGCGGCGGCCATATCGTGTCCGTCGGTATCGCGTTGTTTGCTTTCGCTACGATAATCGCGTGGTATTACTATGCGGAAAAGGCGCTGGAATATATTGCCGGCTTTAAAGCCGTTTTCTTTTACCGGGTGATTTTTGTGATCTTCGTTTTCGTCGGCTGCGTGGTGGAAGTGGATATCGTATGGGAACTTGCCGACTTGTTCAATGGAATGATGGCGATTCCCAACCTGATAGCGCTGATAGCGCTTAGCCCGACTATTGTAAAGCTTGCGCAGGATTTCTTCGCCGACCCGAAGACAATCCGCCCGAAGGGCAATACCTTTTCAGGAATGCTTCAGCACAGGGACAAAAAATAAAAGCTGTGTGACCTTGTTAATTAATGGTATTGACATTTGAAAAAAAGTAAGATACAATGCAGATAATTTAAGAACAAAAGGCTATGAACAGAACAAGTAGCAAGCGATGATAACTTACAGAAAGCGACCGGTTGATGAGAGGTGCAAGGGAAATTGCTTACGAATACATCTGGGAGCTGCATGGCAGAAGGAAATCTGAGAAGAGTTTTCAATAAGGTTTCTTGTAGGCCATGACGTGTTTCCCCGCGTTATGGAGGAGGAGTATCGTTAAAAAATATTTTAACCGTACTTGCGGAGGCGGACAACGTGAGTTGTCGGCAAATTTAGGTGGTACCACGAGTTTAAGACCTCGTCCTATGTGTTTATAGGACGGGGTCTCTTTGCGCGATAAGCAGAGTCGGATACAAATTTTATATTGTGCCATGCTCGCATGAGCACAATATAAAATTTGTATCCGACGAGCAACGCGAACTCGGAAGCGAAGCTTTCGAGTCTGCTGAAAGCTATACTTTCTGGTTTTTTGAAAGCTATACGTTCGAGTCTGCTGAAAGGAAACTACACTTTCCGGTCTGCATATCAACCGAAACATACCCGGTGCCTTATCCGCGAAGGAAGCGGAAACGAAAGGAGAAATAAAAATGACTATTTTTGACGAACTGAAGGCGAGAGGTCTTCTCGCACAGCTTACGGATGAAGAAGAAATCAAGGAACTGATCAACAATGGAAAGGCCACCTTCTATATTGGCTTCGATCCAACCGCCGACAGCCTCCATGTAGGTCACTTCATGGCTCTTTGCCTTATGAAGAGACTGCAGATGGCAGGCAATAAACCTATTGCGCTTATCGGTGGAGGAACCGGAATGATAGGAGATCCTTCCGGAAGAAGCGATATGCGAACGATGATGACGCCGGAAATCATTCAGCATAACTGTGACTGCTTCAAGGTACAGATGAGCAAATTCATCGACTTTTCCGAAGGAAAAGCGCTGATGGTAAACAACGCAGACTGGCTGATGGAACTTAACTACATCGAGCTGCTGAGAGAGGTGGGCGCACATTTCAGCGTGAATCGCATGCTTACCGCAGAATGCTACAAACAGCGTATGGAGAAAGGGCTAAGCTTCCTGGAGTTTAACTATATGATTATGCAAAGCTACGACTTCTACGTATTGTACCAGAAATACGGCTGCAACATGCAGTTCGGCGGTGACGACCAATGGAGTAACATGCTGGGAGGAACGGAACTGATCAGGCGTAAATTGGGCAAGGATGCATATGCCATGACGATTACACTACTGCTTAACTCTGAAGGCAATAAAATGGGAAAGACGCAGAAGGGTGCCGTATGGCTTGACCCCGGCAAAACACCGCCTTTTGAATTCTTCCAGTACTGGAGAAACGTTGCCGATGCGGACGTCTTGAAATGTATCCGCATGCTGACCTTCCTTCCTCTGGAGCAGATTGACGAAATGGATAAATGGGAGGGCAGCGAACTGAACAGGGCGAAAGAAATTCTTGCTTTTGAGCTGACAAAGATGATACATGGAGAAGAGGAAGCAAACAAAGCGTTAGAAAGCGCAAGGGCCCTATTTACAAGCGGAAACGCAGCAGATATGCCTACGGCGGAGCTTGAGGACAAAGATTTTGAAGAAGACAAGATTGACATTCTCACTATGCTGGCAGCTTCCGGTCTCGTAGCCTCCCGTTCCGAGGGGCGCCGTGCGGTGGAGCAGGGCGGAGTGACCGTGGACGGAGAGAAGGTTGCGGATATCAAGGCTGCTTTCGCAAAGGAACAGTTTGCAGGCGAAGGGCTAATCCTAAAGCGCGGTAAGAAGAGCTTTAAAAAGGTTATCTACAAAAATTAAAATAAGAATAATGTTTTTTCCCCTTGCATATATTGTAACAGCAAATATGGAAGGGGAAACTTTTTTTATGGACGCTTCACATACACATAATTTATACAAAGATATACAATTTAGAACCGGAGGAGAAATCTACATAGGGGTGGTGGGACCGGTCAGGACCGGTAAGTCTACGTTTATCAAACGTTTTATGGATATTATGGTTTTGCCCTATATGACAGACGAACATGAAAAGACAAGGGCCCAGGATGAGCTGCCGCAAAGCTCCGGCGGGAAAACGATTACCACTACGGAACCGAAGTTTATTCCTAAGGAAGCTGCAAAGATTTCCCTTGGTGAGGACATCAATGTGAATGTCCGCCTGATCGACTGTGTAGGCTATATGGTGGAAGGCGCCAGCGGCCATATGGAGGAGGATATAGAGCGGATGGTAAAGACGCCTTGGTCGACGGAGGAGATTCCCTTTACGCAGGCGGCGGAAATCGGCACGCGCAAGGTAATTAACGACCATTCTACCATAGGCATTGTCGTAACCTGCGATGGCAGCTTCGGAGAGCTTCCGAGAGAAAATTACTTACCGGCAGAAGAGCGGACCATCCAGGAGCTTAAAAGAATACATAAACCCTTTATCGTATTAGTAAATACGGAGAAGCCGTATTCGGAGAGCGCCATCAAATTGGCGGAGGAAGTGGGCAGGAAATATCAGGTCAGCGCAATGCCCGTAAACTGCGAGCAGTTGAAAAAAGAAGATATTAATGGAATTATGGAAAAAATATTGTACGAATTCCCGCTTACCATGGTGGAATTCTACATGCCCAAGTGGGTGGAGATGCTTCCAAATACCCATAGGATGAAGGCCGACATCATAGCGAGGATAAGAGAGCTTATAGGGCAGGTTGGCTGTGTAAAGGACGTGGTATCCGGAGGAATTCAGATAGAAAGTGACTATCTGCGTAAATGTAAGGTAGAGGGGGTCGATATGGCTACCGGCTGCGTAACGGTGGCGGTGGATGTGGACGATTCGTTCTATTACGAAATGCTAAGCGACTTGGTTGGGGAAAATATTACCAGCGAATACCAGCTGCTGTCCGTACTGCAGGAGATGGCAAAGATGAAGACAGAATATGTAAAGGTTCTTCATGCAGTGGATTCGGTCAGGGGCAAAGGCTATGGGGTGGTAACGCCTGAAAGAAACGAAATCACCTTGGATAAACCAGAAATTATCCGTCATGGGAATAAGTTCGGTGTAAAAATCAAAGCGGAAAGTCCCAGCATCCATATGATACGGGCGAATATCGAAACAGAGATCTCTCCCATTGTAGGAACCGAGGAGCAGGCGCAGGATCTGATCCGGTATATTTCCGATGCGGGCACGAGTGAAGAGGGAATGTGGGAAACCAATATTTTTGGTAAGACGGTGGAACAACTTGTAAATGACGGGATTACGGGGAAGATCGCGATGATTGGAGAAGAGAGTCAGGTAAAGCTTCAGGAAACCATGCAGAAAATAGTGAACGACAGCAATGGCGGAATGGTCTGCATCATCATATAAGGAACGAGCAAAAAATATTTGCGGGGAAAATTTCATAGGGTAACTGTTTTGCCACAGAGGCAAGGCAGTTACTTTTTTATGTAATAGGAAAGTGATCCTATTACATAAAAGCCCTTCGGGCAAGATGCGCAGCTGCATATGTACAAATTATGGAACTCGTGTTATATTTATTTCATCGACATTTTACAAAATAAAAGGTAATTATTACTTCTGAAAAGCACAATAATATAAAAAAGACGGGGGTATATGGAATGAGTGCAAGCTATGACAAACTGATGAAATGCTTTGAAAGTTTTAAGGAGAGAGTGGATTTCAAGCCGAGGGTAGCTATCGTTCTGGGTTCCGGACTGGGGGATTTCGCAGATACTATTGCTGTGGAGGCAGAACTTTCCTACAGCGAGATAGAAGGTTTCCCGGTGTCTACCGTTCCGGGACACGCCGGTAAATTTATTTTCGGATATGTAGGAGACGTTCCGGTAGTATGCATGAAAGGGAGAGTACATTTTTATGAAGGCTATCCCATATCGGACGTGGTGCTCCCCATTCGCCTGATGAAGCTGATGGGAGCGGGGATTTTGTTTTTGACCAACGCTTCCGGCGGTGTAAACTATGATTTTAAGGCGGGAGACTTAATGCTTATAACCGATCAGATATCCTGCTTTGCTCCGAATCCGTTAATTGGACCGAATATAGAAGCGTTAGGAACCCGTTTCCCTGATATGAGCACTGTTTACGATAAAGATCTGCAAGATATTTTGAGGGAAGCTGCCAAGGAGAGCGGAGTGCCCGTGAAAGAGGGTGTTTACGTTCAGCTTACGGGGCCTTCTTTCGAATCTCCTGCGGAAATACGCATGATACGCACTTTAGGAGGAGATGCGGTAGGAATGAGCACTGTGGTGGAAGCGATCGTGGCGAATCATATGGGCATGCGGATCTGCGGAATCTCCTGTGTATGCAATTTGGCTGCGGGTATGACGGAGAATCCCTTGACCCACGAGGAGGTCCAGGAGGCGGCTGACAAGGCAGCGCCGTTATTTACCAGGCTGGTGTCGGAGAGCGTGAAACGGTTCTAGAATAGAAGCATGAAGATTTCATGCAAATGGAGGATTTAAAATAAAGTGACAGATAAAGAAATGAGAGAAACTCTGATAAAGGAAGCGCTGGAGGCCAGGAAGAGGGCTTATGTGCCTTATTCACATTTTATGGTGGGAGCTGCGCTTCTTACGAAGGAAGGGCGGATATATCAGGGCTGCAATATAGAAAATGCTGCTTATGGACCTACGAACTGCGCAGAACGCACCGCTTTTTTTAAGGCGGTAAGCGAAGGAGAAAGAGCCTTTGCGGCGATTGCCATTGCAGGAGCGCCGGAAGGGGAGGAGATAACCGGATATGCAGCACCTTGCGGCGTATGCAGGCAAGTAATGGCCGAGTTCTGCAGACCGGACAGCTTCGAAATCATCGTAGCCAAATCTCCGGAGGATTATTATGTGAAGACGCTGGAAGAGCTGTTGCCGGAGAATTTCGGACCGGCTAATTTGAATTAAGAGACATTTATGAGAAAGGAGTCCGTACCGCGATGAATATTCGTTTTTATAATGCGAGAATATTGACAATGGAGGAGAACGCGCCTATTTTCGAGGGAGAAGTATGGGTTAGCGATGAGAAGATTATTTATGTAGGCGATGGGCTGAATATGGACGAGTTTTACCGTCGGAGAAACATCACGTGTATGATTTGGGATGAAGAAATCGACTGTGAGAGAAATCTGCTGATGCCGGGCTTTAAAAATGCCCATACCCATTCAGGAATGACCCTTCTTCGCTCCTTTGCGGACGATCTTCCGCTGCACGAATGGCTGAATAAGCAGGTGTTTCCGATAGAGGCTAAGATGACGCAGGAGGATATTTATCATTTGACCAAGCTGGCTGTGTTAGAATATCTGACCAGCGGAATCACTTCTATTTTCGATATGTACTTGACGCCAGAGTCTGTGGCAAAGGCGTGCAGCGATACGGGTATGCGGTGCGTGCTGACGGGAGCCGTTAACAATTTCAGTCAATCCGTGGAAGAGATGGAGAAATGGTACACGGAGCTGAACGGCAAAGATCCGTTAATTAGCTTTCTTCCCGGCTTTCATGCGGAATATACCTGCTCTAAAGAGCTGATGGAGGACATTGCTTCTATGGCGAAGCGTCTGAAGGCGCCGGTTTACATACATCTGGCTGAGACGCAGGAGGAAGTTACAGGATGTATGGAGCGTTACGGTATGACGCCAGGAATGTTCCTGGATTCTCTCGGGATGTTCGAGCAGGGCGGCGGAGCTTATCACTGTGTGTATCTGACCGAAGAGGAAATAGCCCTTTTTCAGAAAAAGAATATACATGTCATTACGAATCCGGGCTCCAATACGAAGCTCGCCAGCGGAATCGCGCCTATTAACGATTTTCTGAAGGCTGGACTCAATATCGCTATAGGAACGGACGGGCCGGCCAGCAATAATTGTCTCGATATGTTCCGGGAGATGTTTCTCGTTACCGGTCTTGCAAAGCTTCGGGAAAAGGACGCTTCAGCGGTAGATGCCATGGAGGTTTTGAAGATGGCTACGGTAAACGGAGCGAAGGCGATGCATCTGGAGACTGCCGACGTACTGGCGCAGGACAAACTGGCAGATATCATCATGATCGATTTGTTCCAGCCCAATATGCAGCCCATCAATAATATTGCGAAAAATATCGTATACAGCGCAAGTAAACAGAATGTTAAAATGACGATGATCCACGGACACATTCTTTACCGGAACGGAGAATTTCTTCTAGAGGATGAGCCCCGGGCTATTTATGAAAAGGCCAACGAAATTATAAATCGTTTAAGATAGATAGAGAATGAAGCAAGGAAAATGGGAAGTGAAGAAAAAGTATGAAAGTAACTTATATTTATCACAGCGGATTTTCCGTTGAACTGGAACAATGCGTATTGCTGTTTGACTATTATATCGGAAAGCTGCCGGAGTGGGAGCCTGAAAAGCCGGTATATGTTTTTGTGTCTCATAAGCATAAGGACCATTTCAGTCTGAAGATTTTTGACTTGGTCAGTCGATATAAAAACATACATTTTTTCCTTGGCAGTGACGTGAAGCTTAGCGAGAGCTATTTGGACAGAAACCATGTGGATCTCTCTGCGAGGAAGAAAATAACTAATGTAGGAAAGAACAAGACCATACGATTCGACGATATGGAGATACGCACGCTTCGATCTACGGATGCGGGCGTAGCTTTTATTGTGTGCGTGGATGGAAAGTGTATTTATCATGCAGGGGATTTGAATTGGTGGCATTGGGAGGGAGAGCCGTCTCCCTTCAATGAGGATATGGAGAAAAATTATAAGAGGGAAATTGACAGCATAAGGGGCATGAGCTTTGACGCTGCCTTTGTGCCCTTGGATCCAAGGCTTGAGGCTGCTTATGGCTGGGGAATGGATTATTTCCTTGAAAATACGAAGGCGAAGATGGTTTTTCCCATACATATGTGGGAAGAATACGGTTATATCGGCAAGTACAAAAAAACTAGGGTTGGTGCCTCATACAGCAATTGCATTGCGGATATAAGCGCGCCGGGACAGGAATTCGATTTATGGAATATTTAATTTTTGCCTTGACTGTATTGGCTTTTATTGTGCTGATCATGTTCAAGGGTCTTTTGGATGATAGGAAGAGACGGGCTGATTTTATCGTATGGCTTCGGAATAATTACGGTGTTCTGCCTAAGAGGGAAGAGATTAAGCAGGAGGACTTTCAAAGGATTTCCTGCTATTTCAGAAGGCATGAGGCGGAGGCTTTTCATGTCGATGATATTACTTGGAACGATCTGAATATGGATAGCGTCTTTAAAAAGATGAATTATGCGTATTCCGCAGCGGGAGAGGAATATTTGTATTATCTTCTGCGAACCCCTGCTCAGGATACGGATAGGATAGAGCGGATTGAGAAGCATATTCGTTTTTTTATGGAGCACGAAGAGGAGAGAATAAAGTTTCAAGTCTTTTTTGCGAAGCTTGGACGGACAGGAAAACATTCTATCTATGATTATCTGAACTATTTGGATTTATTGGGAACAAGAAGTAACTGGAAGCATTATTTGGGCGACTTGGGAATCGTACTTTCTATTCTTATCATGTTTTTCTCCGTGCCGGCAGGAGTGGTGCTTCTTATATTCTTTATTTGCAGGAACATCATCGCATATTTTAAGATCAAGAATGAAATCGAGCCGTATATTACCAGCTTCGGCTACATACTGAGGCTGCTTCGGAGCGTAGATGATATTATAAGGATTTCTTCCGAGGGCTTTGAGGAGGAAATGGTGGAGCTGAAAGCCTGCCGGAAGAAAATGAGCAGGTTCAAATCAGGCTCTTATATTATTATGTCCTCCGCCAGAATGAGCGCGTCCGGCAATCCCATAGAGGTTCTGTTAGACTATGTCCGCATGACCTTTCACCTGGACCTGATCAAATTCAACAATATGCTGGTGGAGGTGAGGAAGAATATAGCCGCCATCGACAGGATGCTTACCATCAGCGGTTATATGGAGGCATCCATAGCTGTGGGGGCGTATCGCACCTCCTTGGGAGAGGCCTACTGCCTGCCTGAACTAAATGACTATGAGGGGCTGCATATAGAGAATATGTATCATCCCTTAATCGATGATCCGGTAAAAAACAGTATATCTACAAAACGGGGAATCCTGCTTACCGGTTCCAACGCGTCGGGTAAATCTACCTTTTTAAAAACGGTCTCTCTGAACGCTATTCTGGCCCAGACGATACATACCTGTCTGGCAGACAGCTATAGCGGCAGCCCCTACCGCATTATGTCTTCTATGGCCCTTCGGGATGATCTTTCCGGCGGGGAGAGCTACTATATTGTAGAGATAAAGTCCTTGAAGCGCATATTGAACCAGGCGGCACTGTCTGCCGGCACCAGTCAAGGTCAGGCGGACTTGTCCTCGGCTCATTGCTTTCATGGGAATAAAGTGCTTTGCTTTGTGGATGAGGTGCTGCGGGGAACGAATACGGTAGAACGCATTGCAGCTTCCGCGCAGATATTAAAGAGTCTCGCTAAAGAAAATGTCATTTGCTTTGCGGCTACTCACGACATAGAACTGACCCATCTGCTTGAGAACGATTACAGCAATTATCATTTCGAAGAGGAAATAAAAGGAGATGATATAGAATTTAATTACAGGCTTATGGAAGGACGGGCCACGACCCGTAACGCGATCAAACTTTTGCGCGTTATGGGTTATGATGAGGAGATTATTCAAAATGCGGAGAATCTGGCGGAAGAATTCATTGTAAAGGGTGTGTGGAAGGCTCACGTATAGGCTGCCTGAAAGGATATGGACAATAAAAATGAGAGTAAAGATATATACGGACGGCTCCGCGAGGGGGAACCCGGAAGGGCCGGGGGGCTATGGAACCGTCCTGCAGTATGTGGATGGTAAGGGAACTTTGCATGAGCGGGAATATTCGGCAGGATATAAGAAGACCACCAATAACCGGATGGAGCTGATGGCGGTAATCGTGGGTTTGGAGGCGCTGAACAAGCCCTGTGAGGTGGAAATCATATCGGACTCCAAATATGTTACCGATGCCTTCAACCAGCATTGGATGGAGGGGTGGCTTAAGAAGAACTGGAAGACCAGCGGGAATAAGCCGGTGAAAAATGTGGATTTGTGGAAACGCCTGTTGGAGGCGAAAAAGCAGCATCAGGTGGAATTTACATGGGTGAAAGGGCATGACGGACATCCGGAAAACGAGCGCTGTGATACATTGGCGACGACGGCGGCGGATGGAGATGAATTGCTCGAGGATTTTGTGCAGGAGCCGCAATAGGAGCATTCGCACAGACACACCCTGGTGAGAAAGAGGTGGATATGGGAAAATTTGAAATCATATTGTGGGATGTGGATCAGACCTTACTGGATTTTAAACGTTCCGAAAGCTATGCTGTCAGGCATTGTTTCGGACTGTTCGGACTGGAAATAACGGATGAAATCGTGGCCTTGTATTCGGGAATCAACGAAAGCTTCTGGAAGCGTATCGAAAAAGGAGAAATTGCCAAAAAGGAAGCTTTGATTGAGCGGTTTCGTACGCTGTTTGCGCAAATTGGAGTGACCGGAGTGGAGCCGGAGGAATTCCAGAAACATTATGCGGATGCGTTAGGCAGCGTATATTACTATCAGGACGATTCCTACGAGCTGGTGAAACAGCTAAAGGGGCAGTACAGACAGTATCTTGTAACCAACGGGATTACTCATACGCAGAGGAAAAAGTTGAAACTTTCAGGACTTGATGAATTGGTCGAGGATATTTTCGTGTCGGAGGAAATAGGCGTTCCTAAGCCTCAGAAGGAATATTTCGACAGGTGTTTCTCGCGCATTCAGGACTTCGATAAAGAAAAAGCGATTATCGTAGGGGATTCCCTAAGCAGCGATATGTTGGGCGGCAACAATGCCGGACTTGTCACTTGCTGGTATAATCCCGGAGGACTTAAGAACGACTCTGAGGTTAGAATCGACTATGAAATTAATAATTTGCAGGATATTATATCCGTTTTGAATGAGGAGCCGTAGGATGCCCAAATCATCGGACCAGAAATTAAAGCTTTTATATATTATAAAGATTTTGAGCGAACAGACGGATGAAGAGCATATGATGTCCACGAAGGTGTTGATCGACGAACTGGAAAAATACGGTATTATGTCCGAAAGAAAGTCCATTTACAGCGATATTTCACTGCTTGTGAAGTTCGGATACAACATCGTCTACACTAAAGTAAAGAGAGGCGGGGGATATTTCCTAGCCGAAAGAGAATTCGAACTGCCGGAGTTAAAGCTTTTGGTGGACGCCGTCCAGTCGTCCAAGTTCATCACAGTCAAAAAGTCGAGGGAGTTGATTGAAAAGCTGGAACGGCTTGCGGGTCAGTACGGCGCCGGACAGCTTCAGCGCCAGGTCTATGTAGCAGGTCGCATCAAGGCGGAAAACGAAAGCATCTATTACAATATTGATCATATACATAGGGCCATTCAGGAGGATATTCAGATTTCCTTTCAGTATTTGGACTGGACGCCGGAAAAGAGGCTGAAGCCCCGGAAGGAAGGCGTTAAATACCGTATCAGTCCATGGGCGCTGACATGGCAGGATGAGAATTACTATCTGATAGCCTATGACAAGTATGCGGATAAAATCAAGCATTACCGGGTGGACAAGATGGGCGGGATCGAGCTGTTGCCTGACGAGCCGAGGGAAGGGATAAGTTCCTTTGAACGTTTCGATATAGGGGCGTATACGAATAAGACCTTCGGCATGTTCAGCGGTGAGGAGGTGACCGTCGCCTTGCAGATGCCCGACAGGATGCTGGGAGTAGTCATCGATAGATTCGGAAAAGAAGTGGATTTGAAAAAGACAAGAAAGAGCACTTTTTCGGTAAGGGTAAAGGTGGCTGTCAGCGAGCAGTTCTTCGGCTGGGTCACAGGGCTTGGAACGGAGGTTAAGCTCCTTTCTCCCAAATCGGTGGTAGTACGTTATGAAGAATATCTGAAAAAAATTATGCAACAATATGAAAGGTAGGAGACCGGATAATGTATTTTGTTACTGTGAACGGAGTGAACAGTAACTTTATTTCGGCCTTTCAATGAGTGATGAAATATGGAGATTACATTTGCAGCGAGGATGAAGGACTTTGAAGAAGGAATTTTTCAAGTATTAAATGAGAAGAAAAATGAATTTCTGGCACAGGGACACAAGGTATATAACCTGTCGGTGGGAACTCCCGATTTTAAACCGGCAAAGCACATTAGGGATGCGGTGGCACAGGCCGCAGCGGATCCGGACAATTATAAATACTCTCTTGTGGATTTGCCGCGATTGACTGATGCGGTCATGGGGCGTTTTGAAAGGCGTTACGGCGTAGCGCTTAAGGAAGAGGAAATTATGTCCGTGTACGGTTCACAGGAGGGTATCACCCATATTGGCCTAACTTTATGCGATGCGGGGGATGTGGTGTTAGTTCCAAATCCGGGCTATCCCATATTCTCGATCGGACCTGCTCTTTCCGGTGCCAAGCTGGTTCCTTATGATTTGTATGAAGAGAACGATTACCTGCCTGATTTAGAGGGAATGGGTAAGGAACTACTTAAAAAAACGAAATTTATGATCGTTTCCTATCCGCTGAATCCGATTTGCAAGGCAGCTCCTAAAAGCTTTTATGAACGCCTCATCCCTTGGGCGAAGGAAAATAATATCGTCATTATTCATGACAACGCTTATTCCGATATCATATACGACGGAAGGGAAGGGATTTCGATTTTGTCAATACCCGGAGCGAAGGAGGTCTGTGCAGAGTTCTATTCGCTGTCGAAGTCCTATAACTATACTGGTGCCAGAATGGGCTTTTTGGTAGGGAATAAGGAGATTGTGGCTCATTTTAAAAGGCTTCGCTCACAGATTGATTATGGAACCTTTCTTCCGGTGCAGTACGGTGCTATTGCAGCACTGAACGGACCGGACGATATGATAAAGGAGCAGTGCAGAGAATATCAGAGGCGCAGGGATGCACTTTGCGGAGGGCTTCGTTCCATCGGCTGGAACATCCCTGACAGCGAGGGTACTATGTTCGCATGGGGAGCCATACCGAAGGGATATGAGGATGATACGGAGTTCGTCATGGAGCTTTTTGAAAAGTCAGGCGTGCTCTGTACTCCAGGAAGCAGTTTCGGCACTCTTGGAAAGGGGTATGTTAGATTTGCCCTCACCATACCGGTGGAAGAGATCGAAGAAGCGGTTAGAGCGGTAGAACGTTCAGGTATGATTGTAAAATAAAGAATAATGAGATTTTTTAATAGCAGGTCAAAAAAGAATGGTTATTTAATACAAAATACCCCTTCTTTTTTTGTTAAAATTTCTCTGGTACAAACATTGACACTTATAGTTTAGTATTTTATACTAGGTATACCACAAAATATTGGATGGATTTACATATTTGTTACCATATATAGTGAGAATGGATATGTATACGTATTACGGGCATTCTACCGAGGGTCATGCACGCTATGCGTATTTTACACCAAGAGGGGAAAATGATAGGAGGTCATAAGAATGAGTAAGGATAACTCAGCAGGAAACGCAATCGATTACGGAAAACAATTCAAGCTGGAGAGGAACGTAAAGGTCATTAAAAAGGACGGAAGCTTAGAATCATTTAACGTACAGAAGGTAGTCGATGCGGTAGGAAAGAGCGCGTACCGCGCCTTAACAAAATTTACAGAGGAAGAAAAGAAGCATATTTGTCAATATGTGATAGATAAAGTCATGGACTTGGGACAGGATCAAATCCCTATCCCGATCATGCACAATATTGTGGAAAGCGCCTTGGAAGAGGTAAAGCCGATCGTTGCCAAGAGTTACCGCGATTACCGCAACTATAAGCAGGATTTTGTGCGGATGATGGACGATGTATATAAAAAGAGTCAATCTATCATGTATGTGGGAGACAAGGAGAACGCTAATACGGACAGCGCCTTGGTATCCACGAAGAGAAGCCTTATTTTCAATCAGTTCAATAAAGAACTATATCAGAAATTTTTCATGACCACAGAGGAAATTCAGGCTTGCCGGGACGGCTATATTTATGTGCATGACATGTCTGCCCGCCGGGATACGATGAACTGCTGTCTGTTCGATGTAGCCAACGTCCTGACCGGCGGCTTCGAAATGGGAAACATATGGTACAACGAACCCAAGTCTCTCGACGTGGCATTCGACGTTATCGGAGACATCGTGCTCAGCGCAGCGAGCCAGCAGTATGGCGGCTTCACTGTTCCCGAGGTGGATAAGATATTGGAGCCTTATGCGGAGAAGACGTATCAGAAAGGTATTGAGAAATATAAGAAGCTGGGCATTGATTCTGAAACAGCGGAAGCGGAAGCTTATGCCGATGTCCTGAGAGAATTCGAGCAGGGCTTCCAGGGCTGGGAATATAAGTTCAACACAGTTGCCAGCAGCCGCGGGGACTATCCCTTTATTACGGTGACGGCAGGGATCGGTACCGGACGCTTTGCGAAAATGGCTACGATTTGTATGCTGAATGTCAGAAGGAGAGGACAGGGCAAGAAGGAATGCAAGAAGCCGGTACTCTTCCCGAAAATCGTATTTTTATATGATGAGAATCTGCACGGCAAGGGAAAGCCCCTTGAGGATGTATTCGAAGCGGGAGTAAAATGTTCCGCGAAGACGATGTATCCCGACTGGCTGAGCCTTACCGGAAAGGGCTATATCGCCAGTATGTATAAGCAATATGGAAAGGTAATTTCTCCTATGGGCTGCCGTGCCTTTTTATCTCCCTGGTACGAAAAAGGAGGCATGCACCCTGCGGATGACAAGGACGTTCCCGTTTTTGTGGGCCGCTTCAATGTCGGCGCGGTTTCCCTGCACCTTCCTATGATTCTCGCCAAGGCGAGACAAGAGAGTAAGGATTTTTATGAGGTGCTGGATTATTATCTGAATCTGATTCGCCAGCTCCATATACGTACCTACGCATATCTCGGGGAAATGCGGGCTTCTACTAATCCCTTGGCATACTGCGAGGGTGGTTTCCTCGGCGGAAAATTAAAACTGATGGATAAAATCAAGCCTATTTTGAAATCTGCTACGGCCAGCTTCGGCATTACGGCGTTTAACGAATTGCAGGAACTGTATAACGGAAAGTCCCTGGTGGAGGACGGTCAGTTCGCGCTGGAGGTTTTAGAGCACATCAATCAAAAGATTAATGAATTCAAGCAGGCGGATGGAAACCTGTATGCTATTTACGGTACTCCGGCGGAAAATTTATGCGGACTTCAGGTAAAGCAGTTTAGAGCAAAATACGGAATCATTGAAGGCGTATCGGATAAAGAATACGTATCCAACAGCTTCCATTGTCACGTGTCTGAGGACATTACGCCTATCGAGAAGCAGGATTTGGAATACCGCTTCTGGGAGCTGGCAAACGGCGGCAAGATTCAATATGTGAAATATCCTATCGACTACAATATGGAGGCGATTAAGACTTTGATCCGCCGGGCGATGGATATGGGATTTTATGAGGGTGTTAATTTATCTCTCGCTTACTGCGATGACTGCGGCCATCAGGAGCTGGAAATGGATGTCTGCCCGGTATGCGGAGGCAAGAATCTGACGAAAATTGAACGAATGAACGGTTATTTGTCGTATTCCCGCGTACATGGTGACACGAGGCTGAATGAGGCAAAAATGGCAGAAATTGCAGAAAGGAAGAGCATGTAATAATGAGGTATCACAATATTACCAAGGACGATATGTTAAACGGGGACGGTCTGCGGGTTGTTTTGTGGGTTTCCGGCTGCTCTCATTGCTGCAAGGAATGTCATAATCCTGTTACATGGGATCCGGATGGCGGGCTTTTGTTCGACGAAGCTGCGAAGCAGGAAGTTTTTGCACAGCTCGATAAGTCATATATTTCCGGCATTACCTTTTCGGGAGGAGATCCTCTGCATGCGGCCAATCGTTTGGATGTCCGCAATTTGATGGAGGAAATCAAGGAGAAGTATCCGGATAAGACCATATGGCTTTACACGGGAGATTTGTGGGAAGATATTTTCCATTACCCGCTGCTCCAATTTGTAGATGTGCTGGTGGATGGAGAATTTATGGTGGATTTGAAAGATCCGAAGCTTTTATGGAAGGGGAGCAGCAATCAGAGAGTAATCGATGTACAAGAATCCTTAATGCAAACGGATTCCAAAGTACCGGTTCTCCACTGCAGCAATTATTCACAATAAGGCCATTTGAATATGATAGGACGACGGGAGAAAACAACGCGTGAAGACGATAAAAATTAAATATTTTACAGATAAAATTGAAAAACTGGCATACATCGAAGGGAAATCTGACTGGATTGACCTTCGGGCTGCCGAAGACGTGTACATAAAGGCGGGGGAATTTAAGCTGATACCGCTTGGCGTGGCGATGGAGCTTCCGAAAGGTTATGAGGCGCACATCGTTCCGAGAAGCAGTACTTTTAAAAACTTTGGCATTATCCAGACCAATCACCAGGGCGTGGTGGACTGTTCTTACTGCGGAGACAACGACCAGTGGTTCATGCCGGCCTATGCCTTAAGAGATACGCACATTTCTATAAATGACAGAATATGCCAGTTCCGCATCATGGAGAATCAGCCCCGTCTTTGTTTCGAGGAGAACGAATCCTTGGAAAACGAGGACAGAGGCGGCATCGGAAGCACCGGGAAACAGTAATAAATTGTTGTTTTGAATAAGAAACTCTTTCCAAGACATAATAAAATGAGAATGCGAACACCGCACATTTTATGGTGAAATGGAAGGAGTTTTTTATGGAGACGGAGTCAAAAGGAACGAGAAGCGGCGGGGAACAGATAAAGCAAGAAAAAATGTGGCCCTCTTTAAAAGAAAATATGAAGTATTTAAATGATGAGCTGGGAGTCGGAGAAAATTATGATATCGTATACCGGGTCGTACAAGTAGGAGGGAGAGAAGCCTGTATTTATTTTATTGATGGTTTCTGCAAGGATGAGATCATGCAGAAGCTATTACAATTATTTATGGCGATGAAGCCGGAGGAAATGCCGGATAATGCCCATGAAATGTCCAAGAAAAACATACCCTATGTGGAAGTGGATCTGAAAACGGATTGGGAACAGATCATTTATTTCATCATGTCCGGAATATTCGCTCTTTTCATCGACGGCTATGAGCAATGTCTTCTGATCGATTCGAGGACTTATCCGGCCAGAGGTGTATCGGAACCGGAAAAGGATAAATCACTCAGGGGCTCGAAGGACGGCTTCGTCGAAACACTTGTGTCCAATACGGCCTTAATCCGCAGGCGCATCAGGAGTACAGATCTTCGAATGGAGATATTTTCTGCGGGAGAAGCATCTAAGACAGACATCGTTCTCTGTTACATGGCGGCAAGGGTGGACCATGATTTTTTGGAGGAGCTGAAAACGAAGATCAGGCACATACAAGTGGATGCCCTTACGATGAATCAGGAAAGTCTTGCGGAATGTCTTTTCGACAAAAAGTGGTTCAATCCTTTTCCGAAGTTCAAATTTACAGAGCGTCCGGACACCGCTTCGGCGCAGATATTGGAAGGTGATATCGTTATCCTTGTGGATAATTCGCCTTCTGCCATGATTACGCCCACCTCAATATTTGATATTGTTGAGGAAGCGGATGATTACTATTTTCCGCCGATAACGGGCTCATACCTTCGATTGACCAGGCTGCTGATTGCGATATTGACTTATTTCGTGACGCCTACTTTTTTGCTGCTTATGGCGCATTCAGATTGGATTCCCAGTAATTTTGATTTCATTTCAGTAAAGGAAACCATGAACCTTCCTTTGATATGGCAGTTTCTCATCTTAGAGCTGGCCATAGACGGACTCCGGCTGGCGGCGGTCAATACTCCGAATATGCTGAGCACACCACTGAGCGTTATGGCAGCCCTTGTCTTGGGAGAATTCTCAGTGAAAAGCGGATGGTTCAACAGCGAGGTCATGCTGTATATGGCTTTTGTGGCGATTGCCGGTTATACCCAGCCAAACTATGAGTTGAGCTATGCGCTGAAATTCATGCGTATATTGAATCTGATATTGACTCAGCTATTTGGCATCTATGGTTATATTGCGGCGCTTATCGTATTTGTGATTGCTATCGTGTCTAATAAAACGGTTTCGGGGAAGAGCTATGTGTATCCGCTGATTCCCTTTAATCCGAAGCAATTGTGCAAAAGGCTGCTGCGTTACAGGCTGCCTCATTCCGAAAAACAATAAATTGAATTTTCGTACAAGGAATGATAGAATAGAACAATGTAAGAAGAATATAGATAGGATAAGGAGGAATGGGGATTGTCTGATTTCAAGATTATAACAAATACTACGGCCGATTTGCCGCTAAGCTATATTGAGGAAAACGGTTTAGGACTGATGATTTTTAACTATACGATAATGGGAGAAACCTATAGCAGAGGACATGAGCTGGATTGGAAGGAATTCTATGAGCTCATGAGAGCGGGAAATATGACGACCACCTCCCAAGTCAATCCGGAGGAATGCAGGGAATATTTCGAAGCATATTTAAAGGAGACGAAGCAGTTGCTTTATTTGTGCTTTTCCTCAGGGCTCAGCGGAACCTATGGCAGCGCCTGCCTTGCGGCGGAAATGGTAATGGAGGAGCATCCCGACTGTAAAATTGTCGTGGTGGACACGAAGTGTGCCTCCATGGGAGAAGGTTTGCTTGTCCATAAAGCAGTTCAGCTTAAAAAAGCAGGAAAAACGATGGAGGAAACCATCGATTGGGTTGAGGAAAATATTCCCCACCTGATACATATGTTTACGGTGGATGATTTAAATCATTTATATCGCGGCGGCCGGGTAAGCAAGACGGCGGCAATCGTAGGAACGATGGTAGGAGTCAAGCCGGTGCTTCACGTGGATGATGAGGGGCATTTGATTCCGATTGCCAAGGTGAGAGGGCGTAAGAAATCCCTGAATGCACTGGTCGATTTCATGGAGGAAAAAATGGGAAGCTATAAGGGTGAAAATGATATCGTTTTCATCAGTCACGGAGATGCGCTGGAGGACGCTGAGTTCGTCAGGGATGAGGTGAAGGCCAGATTTGGGATAGATAGTTTTCTGATCAACCATATCGGTCCCACTGTCGGCGCTCATTCAGGCCCCGGAACGATCGCTCTTTTCTTTATGGGTGAGTTTAGATAACACTGATAGAATATTCATGGACGTTAAATAAGACAGCGGCTTTTTCATAAGGGAAAAGCCGCTGTCTTTGAAATCGGGAAACATGCATAAGAGGAATATCTCTGATTTGTGATGGTTAAATTTGTTGTGGTGAACGCTCTTCTTAGTAGGTAAACAACTGTGACCAATAAGGGGTATTGCCGTTCAAATAATAGCCTACGCCGATAGAGGTGTAGCTCTTATTTAAGATATTCGCTCTGTGGCCTTCGGAGTTCATCCATGCAGTTACTACATCTTCAGGAGTAGCTTGTCCCCATGCGATGTTTTCACCAGCGCCGCGGTAGCTGATTCCGTTTTCCTTAAGAACAGATGAGAATGCGCTTCCGTTAGGTCTTGTGTGAGAGAAGGACTGTGTTGTTTCCTGCGCACGAATCTGCGCTGCAGCGTTCAATTCGTCGGTCATTGTAAGGGCTGAAAGGCCTACTTTTGCTCTTTCGGCATTTACTAAGTCTACGACCTGCTCTACATAGCTTTTATTGGTACTGGTGTCTGTACCGGTGTTGGTATCGGGAGTAGTTGTCCCTGTTCCAGGTGTATTCGTACCGGGAGTGGTTGTACCATTACCGGAATTATTGTTCGTATCAGGAGTAGTTGTGCCGGTATCCGGTGTGCTTGTATCGGGAGTAGTCGTACCGGTTCCGGGGGTATTGGTGTCAGGAGTGGTAGTACCGGTACCCGGGGTGTTCGTGCTTGGAGTGGTAGGGCAGTTGGTATTTGCATTGGATGACTGTAAGTAATCTTTAATGGAATCGGTATTGACGCCCATTCCGCTCAGTACGGATTCCAAATTGGAGGAATCGCTTACGATTACCTGCTGGGTGGGGCAGTTGCTATTCAATTGGCTTTGGAGCTGGCTTATATTTACGGGACATTGTCCTGAGAAACTGCCTCCTCCGATAAGTGTTGTTGCTACGAGTATGCCTGGTAATAAGGTCATTATTATTTCCTCACTTTCTTTCTTTTAAATGAAATGTTTCATGCGTATTACGTAAATGTTACAAATATGTTACAAGAAGATACTATCATAAAAAAATTTTGATTACAATGGAAGTTCATGGAAGAGATGGAAATGCAATGGAATCTCATGAGGTGGGCCGCGAATAGATAGGGGAGGGGTGAAAAAAAATTGAAGGTTGGATTGATTTTATGACGAAGAAGCAATTCGAAGAAATGCCATATAATAATGGTGTACTTTCCTAATTATACAAGAAACCGCCGATATAGTACCGGCGATTCCTTGAACAAGTATTAGCAGCAATCACATTTATTTTTGCCGCCAAAGCCACCGAAGCCGCCGAAGCCGCAGCCGCCACAGCAGCAGAGTAAAAGGATTAATATCAGACAACTACTATCGATGCCACAGTCGTTGCAGCGGTCACAGCGCCGATTACAGTCACAGCCTCTGTTGGGCCCGCAGGTCGCAGTTAAATCACTCATTATTCTTATTCCTAAAATTCATCTTTTTATATTATTATTCGATAAAATATATTTTGTTACAAGAATAAGGTTATCCGGAGAGTGGACTTACTGCCGAAATTTTCCGGTTGTTATTGAATATTCGAATTTTAAGTGTTAATATCTATACAATAGCTTTTGACAGCCAGAAAGAGAAAATAGGAGGTAAGGTATATGCTTAACAAGGAAATTTCATCAAAGATAACGGAACAGATAAATTATGAATTATTTTCAGCTTATTTGTATCTGGATATTTCCAACTATTATGCGGACAACAATTTGAACGGTTTCGCGAACTGGTTTAAGATTCAGGCACAGGAAGAACGCGACCACGCCATGCTTTTTATGGATTATTTGCTGAATAACAGCGAGAAGGTGGTTCTTAAGGATATAAAGGCGCCTAATGCTTCTTACAGTGATTTCAGACAGCCTGCGGTTGCGGCCTTTGAGCATGAGCTGAAGGTAACGGAGAAGATCCACGATATTTACGGTGCTGCATATGAGCTGAAGGATTATAGGACCATGCAGTTCTTGGATTGGTTTATTAAGGAACAGAATGAGGAAGAGAAGAATGCCGAGGAGAACATAAAGAAGTATGATTTGTTCGGCGGTGATGCAAAGGGACTTTATTTGTTGGATTCCGAACTGGGAACGCGTGTATACAGTGCGCCGTCTCTGGTGCTTTAACATAATTACTATTTATTTTTATAAAGCGAAATTAGGAGGCGGAAGCCTCCTCAGACTGTAGACAAAGTCCCACGCACTTGCGTGGGATTTTTCTGTAAAAAGAGTCAAAAGTTTAGTGTTCATGCAGACTTTTGGGCTCTTTTTTGGTACAATGGAAGTAGCAAAATAAGGCGGT
>JAEYJO010000077.1 GCA_023408815.1 Bacillota bacterium
ACCGCCTTATTTTGCTACTTCCATTGTACCAAAAAAGAGCCCAAAAGTCTGCATGAACACTAAACTTTTGACTCTTTTTACAGAAAAATCCCACGCAAGTGCGTGGGACTTTGTCTACAGTCTGAAAAGAGTGATAGACAATATCACTCTTTTATTATAAAATTATAGAAAACGCTTTCCAGGTTGAGGGGTAGATTATGGTATCGATTAAAGACGTTGCCAAGCACGCCGGAGTTGCTATATCCACAGTTTCCAAGGTGCTCAACGATTATCCGAATGTCAGTGATGAGACAAAGAGAAAAGTAAATCAGGCCGTAAAGGAACTTAATTTCGTTCCTAATTCTGTAGCAGCGGCACTATCCTCCAAGCAGTCCGGCAGGGTGGCCCTGCTGTTGAGCTTAAATACAAAAACACAGGCAATCGATGAGATTGTTATGCAATATATTTCCGGCGCTATCAATAAAGCGATGGAGATGGGGCTGGATGTTATCACGTTCTTTTTTTCCATGTTTGAAAATAAGAACGTGGAAGAGATAACGAGATATTTAAAGGCCCAGAGCATCCACGGGATTATCATTTACGGAATGTCCAAGGAGGACAAGGTGCTTCAGAAGCTGGTCGATATGCAGGAATTCAAGGCGGTGCTTGTAGACGCGCCTCTTTACAATCCGGGCACCTCCACCGTATGGGTGAATCAGGAGCAGGCGCAGTATGATGTGGCGAAAAAGACGATTGTAGAAAACAAATGCAAGAAGGTACTTTATATTGCAGGAAAGAAAAATGGCTATGTGACGGAGGAACGGTTAAAAGGAATCAAACGCCTTGCGCAGGATATGGATTTGAATCTTATGATCAAGTATGGGGAATTCTCGGAACTGCAAGCGAGAAACATAGCCTTCCGGTTTGCCAGGAATAAGGATGTAGTGGTGTGTGCCTCGGATCTGATGGCTATCGGAGCGATGCGGGCGCTTATGGAAATGGATATTTTCCGTCCGGTATGCGGCTTTGACGGTATCACGCTCATGGGCTATGCCGGAAAGCAGATGAACACGATCCGCCAGAATTTTGCAGGAGTGTCCGCAGCTGCGGTGGAAGAGCTGCATTATCTGATGAACGGAGGGGAAGGAAGGGAAAAAGTACTCGGTTATACCATTGAAAGAATGAAGTACATGGACATTATCTGTTAAGATTTCACAAATTTATATGAAAAAAATGTTAAATATGACAGTTGCAGAAAACGTTTTCCTATGTTAACTTACTTAGTAAGAGAAGAAAAAATAGAGAAAATGTTTAACCGATATAGGAGGAGAGAGTATGTTGCAGCAAACCAATATGAAAAGAGACGTGTTATTGTCGAATCTGGAACCTCAGCTGGAAGAACTGGCAAACGAGATGTTTCAGAAGAAGGTGGAGGCACTGACTGACCATGAAGTATATTTCTGTCTGTTAGAGCTTACCAAGAGACTGATGGCGGTATCAGGACAGATTTCGGGAGAAAAGAAAATTTATTATATTTCTGCAGAATTTTTGATTGGAAAGCTAATGTCCAATAATCTGATTAATCTGGGTGTTTACGATGAGCTTGCTTCTATTTTAAAGTCTAAGGGAAAGGATATCGCGAAGATGGAAGAAATCGAGCCGGAACCATCTCTGGGAAACGGCGGACTGGGCAGACTTGCGGCATGCTTTCTCGATTCCATCGCGACCCTTGGACTGCCCGGAGAAGGCATCGGACTCAATTATCACTACGGCTTGTTCAAGCAGGTTTTCAAGAACAAATTACAGACCGCTGAAAAGAATGACTGGATTGAGGAACGTTCATGGCTGACTAAGACGGATGTTACTTTCGACGTATATTTTGGAAAGAGAAAGGTAACATCGAGATTGTACGATATCGATGTAGTCGGCTATGGCAATGACGTGAATAAACTTCGTCTGTTCGATATCGAGTCTCTGGATGAGAGTATTGTAAGGGCGGGGATCGACTTCGATAAGGAAGCGATCGAGAAGAACTTGACTCTGTTCTTATACCCCGACGATTCCGATGAGGCCGGCAACCTGCTTCGTATCTATCAGCAGTATTTCATGGTGAGTAATGCGGCGCAGCTTATCCTGAAAGAGATGAAGGAGAAGAAATATGACCTTCGCAGACTGTATGATCATGCGGTGATCCAAATCAACGATACGCATCCGACGATGGTGATTCCAGAGCTGATCCGTATTCTTGTAAATGAGAAGGCTCTTACCATGGATGAAGCGATTGAGGTAGTGAGCAAGACCTGCGCTTATACGAATCATACGATTCTTGCAGAGGCACTGGAAAAATGGCCGCTGAAATATTTGGAAAAGGTAGTTCCCCAGTTGGTACCGATTATCAAAGAACTGGATAAAAGGGTAAAAGCGCAGTACAGCGATTCCAAGGTTCAGATCATTGACGAGGATGGAAGAGTGCATATGGCACATATCGACATCCACTATGGTTTTTCCGTAAACGGCGTTGCCGCTATTCATACGGAGATTCTAAAGGATACGGAACTCAATGCCTTTTATAAGATTTATCCCGATAAATTCAATAACAAGACAAATGGAATTACTTTCAGAAGGTGGCTTTTATCCTGTAACAGAGAGCTGGCAGGATATCTTTCCCAGATTATCGGTGATGGCTACAAGAAGGATGCGAACGAGCTGGAGAAGCTTCTTGCATACAGTGACGATCAGGCGGTGTTAGATAAGCTTGCCGAAATCAAGATGAACAGGAAAAAAGATCTTGCCGCATATGTGAAGGCGGCGGAAGGAGTGGACCTCAATCCGGATTCCATTTTTGATATTCAGATAAAGAGATTGCACGAGTATAAACGCCAGCAGATGAATGCGCTTTACATCATTCATAAATATTTGGAAATCAAGGGAGGCAAGAAGCCGTCCGCACCGCTTACTTTCATTTTTGGTGCGAAAGCGGCACCCGCCTATATCATCGCTCAGGATATTATCCATCTGCTTTTGGTGCTTCAGGATATTATAGGTAGCGATCCGCAGGTAAGTCCCTATATGACTCTCCTCATGGTGGAAAATTATAATGTAAGCTATGCGGAGAAGCTGATTCCGGCATGTGACATATCTGAGCAGATTTCACTTGCGTCCAAGGAAGCCTCCGGAACCGGCAACATGAAGTTCATGTTAAACGGCGCGGTCACCATAGGTACCTCGGACGGAGCTAATGTGGAAATCAACGAACTGGTAGGCGATGACAATATATACGTATTCGGTGAGAAGTCCGAGGCGGTAATCGAGCACTATGCGAAGGCGGATTATGTGTCTAAGGATTATTATAAGAAAAGCCCGGTCATTAAAGAGGTTGTGGACTTTATCGTGGGAAAAGAGGCCCTGGCAAAAGGAAATAAGGAGAACCTGCAGAGGCTTTATAACGAGATTCTGAATAAGGACTGGTTTATGACCCTTCTCGATTTGGAAGAGTATATTGAGACGAAGGACAGAATGTTTGAGGACTACCAGAACAGACAGAAGTGGAAGAAGATGATGCTTGTGAATATTGCAAAGGCGGGCTTCTTCTCCTCCGACAGAACTATTAGTGAGTACAATAGAGATATTTGGAAGTTAAAATAAGAGATAAGAGAACCATATGATTGAAAGAGGATGTCTCAAAGGTCAGGCAAGACCGGGGATGTCCTCTTTTTGTTTTGCTCCTATCGCCTAATAAAGTTGACAGAAAGGGCTTTTGGCACGCTAATCGCAATTAGGAAAGTGCTCCTGATACATAAGAAAACGGGTGCACAGATGTACGGGTGAAACAAAAGCTGTGCCGCCAAACATCGGCTGGGTGGGCGGACGAAGCACACTTTTGTTCATGATGCGGCCACACCGGGTGTATAAGATATCTGAAAATAAGAAATAGTAATACATAATATGTTTTAAACAAGTGCCTATTATGTGCTTTGGAAAATGACCGGAAGTTGATATGCTTCTTTATAAAGAGGTGTGATATGGGTGCTAAAAAGACAGTCGGTGAAAAAGAACTAAATATTCAAATAGGTGAGCGTTTGCGTGAAATCCGTGAAAACCTCGGTTATACAAGGGAGGAGTTTGCGGATATATTGTGTGTGGCCGAAGGTCATTATAAACGATATGAGACGGGCGCCACTGAACTTCCTATGTATAAGGTGAAGATTCTGCATAACAAGCTAAATATCGATCCTACCTATCTGATTATCGGGGAAATGGAGGACAGCTTCGATTTGGATGTTTTTATGGCCAACAGTACAAGGGAACAGAGAGACCAGCTCTTTAAGAGAATATTTGAATATATGGAAAGGCTTTTAGTTAAGATATAACACCGCACACACATTTCAGGAGATTTGTGAGAGGGGAATTACAAATGATGAGGATAGCGGTATGTGATGACGAAATAATCCTCACATCGGAGATGGAAAGTCTATTGCTCAAAATTGCGAAAGAAAATAACGTTTCTGTGGACATCGATGTATATTTCGATGGAAACAAGCTTACGGAAAGTATTTATTCGGGAGAAAAGGTTGACTTAATTTATTTGAATATAGAGGATGAAAACGATATTGATACGGCGAGGGAGATCAGGGCCATGGATAAGCATGTATTGATTATCTGTGTCTCCAGCAAGGATAAGTATATAAGAAGGTTGTTCGAAATAGATACCTTCCGGTTTATGGACAAGCCGGTAGACAAGGAACTGTTCGAACGCTACTTTTTAGACGCTTATTTAAAAATCCATGAACGAGCGGTCTGCTTTACCTACCGCTTTAATAAGGAAGTACATAATATATCGTTAGAGAACATCATCTATTTTGAAAGTCAGGGAAGAAAAATATTCATGCATACCAGAGAGGGCAGGCGAGACTACTTTTTCGGGAAGATGAATGAGATAGAGCAGGAACTTAAAGGCTCTCAATTTCAGTTTCTCCGGACGCATCAATCGTTTCTCGTGAATACCATGTACATAAAGAGTCTGCTGAAGGCCTGTGTTAAAATACGGGATGGCAGGAAGCTTCCGGTCAGCGAAGATAGGAGACGGTTCGTGAAAGAGAGGTATTGTGAGCTTATAGAAAGAGAAAGAGGATTTTGAGTCGGGTAATGCACAGAGTATGTAATGGAACCACCTCTTGGGAGGTGGTTCCTCAGACCGTAGACAAAGCGGAGTTAGGATGCAAATCCTAACTCTATTTTTCTTATCCATTGAGGGATTTTATATATTTGTGACCAGAAACCTGAATCAGTACCGTTCACGAGTCCTTTTCTTTC
>JAEYJO010000041.1 GCA_023408815.1 Bacillota bacterium
CCGCCTTATTTTGCTACTTCCATTGTACCAAAAAAGAGCCCAAAAGTCTGCATGAACACTAAACTTTTGACTCTTTTTACAGAAAAATCCCACGCAAGTGCGTGGGACTTTGTCTACAGTCTGAGCACCACCCATCTAACGGGTGGTGCTGATTATTGGAAAACAATTCGCAGAAGCAGCTGCTTTTAAAATGACGAACATGGATGCAAAAGACCAGAATCAACATGAAATAATCTGACGGATTGAGCATCGTTTAATTTGAGGGACAACACTTAGTATAACATTGGAGGTTTTTTACTGTAAGCTAAAGCAGTTGGTATCACACCTGCATAGCAGGTGGTTTATTAAAAGATTGTTCTACAAAAATATGGTACCAGCCACTTTAAAAGCGACTGATGCCATAAATTCCAAACTTTACAATTAACTACTTCACGATTTCTTCAATCTCTGCCTCTGTCTGCTGCGCAAAGCAGAAGAATCCATAGAAGAAATCTTCATCTGTTAGGAATTCAGTATAATCTGCTCCCGCAGGAATTATCATTCTGTACTTTTTCCACTTATACTCAAATGTTATTTCGAGGCTGACATCCTTTCTCTCATTCAGTTTTTCAATGAACCTGTCTGTGAATGTCCAATTCCATCCTGCATCAAAAGTAATGTTTTCACCTTCAGTGGCTTGATCTACCACATCATAAATCTTATAGGCAAATGTATGATATGTAGCTACCGTGCTTTGTTCCATCACAGCTCCGCAATCACACTGCAGCACACTAATACCATCCTGATATACCGTTCCAGTTGTGACCGACTTCCATGAATAATTATGAATATGCGCTGGCTGAGCAGTCTGTACAGCGGACTCTGGACCATTCACATTTGTATTGTTTTCCGGAGCCTTATTACTGTTATCGGGTTCTTTACCACCATTCTCCGGTTCATTATTGCCGTTGCCTGATCCCGAGTTAGTGTTTATTGTAACTTGACAGGTTACCGTAAAACTTCCAACCTTGGCTGTTATCGTCGTGGTTCCTGCACCTAAAGCCGTTACAGTTCCATCGTTCACTGTTGCAATTGATGAATCATCTGTTAACCAACTCACAGTCGTATCATCCGTAGTATCTGATGGTGTCAGCATAACTGATAATGTATCAGTATTCCCTTCCGTCAGAGTTACCGATGTTTTATCTAAAGAAATTGCTGTCAGCGGTTTGGTGGTGCTTCCGGGGTCTGCTGGATCCGTTGGATCTGTCGTTTTTGCATTAACAGTAACCTGACAGGTTGCCGTAAAGTTTCCAACCTTGGCAATTATTGTCGTGGTTCCTGCGCCTACTGCTGTTATTGTGCCTCCATTAACAGTTGCGACTGCAGAGTTACCAGTCGTCCAGGTCGTTGTTTTATCATATGTAGTATCAGAAGGATTGTATACTACATATATTGTTTCTGTATCACCTTCCGTCACCATTACTGATGTTTTGTCTAATGAAATAGAAGTCAGCGGCTTACTAATGGTATTGACGGTCACATTACAGGTCGCTGTAAAATCACCAACCTTCGCTGTTATTGTAGCAGTGCCTACACTTACAGCGGTTATCGTACCTCCATCAACAGTTACGACTGTTGCATCTGCTGTTGACCAAGTAATTGTCTTATCATCTGTCGTGTCGGCGGGATCAAAACTTACTGATAATGCCTCAGTATCCCCTTCCGCCAATGCCACCGATGTTTTATTTAATGTGATAGCTGATATCGGCTTATTTGGTGTAGTCTTGGCATTGACAGTCACATTACAGATCGCTGTAAAATTGCCAACTTTTGCTGTTACTGTTGTGGTTCCAGCACCTACTGCTGTTATCATGCCTCCATTAACAGTTGCAATTGATTCATCTGCGGTTTCCCAAGTAATAGTCTTATCATCTGTCGTATCTGCAGGATCAAAACTTACTGATAATGTTTCCGTATCACCTTCTGTCAATGTCGCTGATGTTTTATTTAGTGAAATAGCTGTTAGCTGCTTACTGATTGGATTTGTAGTTGATGCCGTAACTGTAACATCACAGCTGGCAATATAATTTCCTACCGCTGCTGTTATTCTGGTCGTTCCGGTTTTAACCCCCCTCACAATTCCACCATTATCCACTGAAGCAATGGCGCTATTACTACTTGTCCATGTTACTGTTTTGGAATCTGTCGTATCCGAAGGAGTGTATGTAACTGTTAATTGTTCTGTCCCTTCTTCAGGCAACGCCATCGAGGATTTGTTTAATGAAATCCCTGTCAAAGGCTTACTGGCAGCATTCACAGTCACACTGCATGTAGCTGTTTTACTTCCCACTTTCGCCGTTATAGTTGCTGTTCCGGCATTTACTGCAGTTACTTTCCCGCCGCTTACTGTTGCAACTGATGAATCATTGGATGACCAAGTAACGATTTTGCTATCGGTAGTATTTGTTGGCGTATATGTAACGGATAATGTTTCTGAATCGCCCTCTGTCAGAGTTGTTGACGATTTATTCAATGCTATACTTGTCAACGGATAAACTGTAATATTAACTGCGGTTCCTCCTTCAACAATAGGTTTACTATCATATCCGCCATTGCCACTTGAATCAATGTTGATAGCATATATGTACACTTGCTGACTTCCGGTCTTAGATGTTGTAAAGGAATACGAGAATCGATGATTCCCACTTATGTTATAAACACTATTAACATCTGTACTTGTAAGATTTGCCGTTCCGCCATATGCTCCTTCTCCAGATCCTGCAGGTCCTCCAACATAAGCATGGATGCTTAAGGAAGCTGACGGGCAATCAGGATCATATGCCCAGCCACCAATGGTTACTATACTCCCTGTACTTGTTACTGAGTCAACGCAAGCCACAGGATAATTACCCGTATTTCCTATATAATGATAACATTCAATGGTCAGATTTCCCTGCCCGTATCCATGTCCTCCTATATCTATATACCATCCTGCATTGACATATGTAGTATTTTGACCTTTGCTAGCGCCATTTGCATCCGTTATATAAACAACATCGCCAGAAATTTTTGTCACAATCGCTACATGCTGATATGTAAGACATCCGTTATAACATCTATAAACTATAATATCTCCTTCAGCTACTTTTCCAGCATTCGTCCCTGTACTTTTTATACTTCCTGTTCCAGTGTATACCAATGTATTCTTTTCAAACCCATAACTAGTTAGATTTCCATTTTCACATACATTTGCAGTTACACAATATGGGAAGGACGTTAATCCTCCTGCTTCTAAACAGTATGATACGAATCCTGCACATAATTCTCCTGTTGTACTCCAATTAGTCGTTGCATAACTGATAGCAGCCGATGCATTATAGGTTTCTGCCGCATAAACTGCCAATGCTGATTCCTTGCACGGTACCTGCACCAGCAGCCCCACGCACAACAATAGTGTAAGTATCTTTTTCATCTTCCTTGTTTTCATAGAGAAATCACTCCTTTTATATATGTTTAACATTTTCAAATGATACCATAGTACCAAACCCATTACATTTTCCCTCCAAAACTAGGGGCATTTTCCATCAAAAAAAGACTGCCTTGATTCTACTCAACAGTCCTTCTTCTCTATATTCTCTTTCATCTCCTGAATCGTTTCCTCTGCATCCGTCCGCTTGCCGGAATTTACCAAGGCAAAAACAACCATTAGCTGATTATTAAAATCATGCCGTATTTTAGCCATCTGATCATGTTTCTGTTCCAACAGCTTTAAGTGAACTTCTTCCAGCTCATAGCTTCGATTAAGCTCCTCCAGTTCCGCTTCCGCGAGTTCCCGTTTTTCTGTTTCTGAGATGATCACCGGAAGCATCATACAAAAAACAACTCCAATCAATACGCCTGTCAAACTGATCAGGGTAAGACCTTTTGACGTTTCTACTGTAGCTATCACATTAGGAATAAAAAATAGGACCTGCCCTACTAACAGTAAAACGAAGCATCCGTTTCCGCTGGAGCCCTTGTCTATTTTCTGTTTCTTCCAGATCATTTCAAGCAACAAGAAGAAAAAGGCAATTGTAATGTGATCCATTATCACTATATTCCAATATATATCCGACTCAAAAAGATTCTGCAGTTCAATATTCCAGATCATTTTGGATGATATGCTCATAATGACCTCTGCCGCCGCAGACACAGACAAAAACATAAACAGGACTAACAGCCTTTTTCCGATTTTATCCCGAAAGCAAACTAATGTATATACCAGAAACGCAATTATAGGAATTATTGCATATTGTGAGTAAGATTCCACACCTTTCGCAACATAAGACCAGGTCTTAATTCCACAGTTAAAACACACAAGAAGGGCATACAGCAGAATTGTCTTTCTCAGGGAATACCTTCTATCCAGAATTTTCATTTCAAAAAACAAGAAAATAAAACTACCTGCCATCCAGCTCAGCCATATCATTCCCCAGTTCATATTGCCATACCTATCCTTAAGATTACAGTTGCTTTATAAATATCAGGCTTCATTTCTTCCTCATAGTATCCTTCATATTTCATGGCTATATCCTGCAAAATCTTTTTCCCATATCCATGATTAGGTAAAGGGCTCTTCATCATATACTCGCTGGAAGCAGGATTTATCACCTCAACAATCAGATACTCTGCTTTTGTTCCCGCTTTAATATAAATCTTTTTTCTTTCCGCCGGTTCCTTCTGAACAGCAGCTATTGCATTATCAAGTAGATTTGTAAAAAGGCTGCACAAATGAACTTTGGCAATTCCCGGAATATCACCCAGACTTATCTCTGTCTGCAGCTTAGCACCTGTGTTTTCGCACTCTGTCACTTTTTCATATAATATAGCCTGAACAAGAGGATTGGCACAATATATTTCTTGTTTTAGTGCTGCCGTATTAAGCGCGGTACAATCCTTTCTTTTCTGTTCAGCCATCAGTTGGTCAAGTGTTGTCAGCATCTCTTCCTTCATTTCCTTTAAATGCCTGCTTTGAAAAATAATATTATTGTCATATAATTCATTAAGTTTTTCTGAATAACGTTTTTCCCTGATTGCCCACTCAATGGACTCTCTGTCTTCATTCTTTTTCAAAACATAATTCAGGAATATCACTCCGGCAATACTAAAAAGAATGCCTCCAATACTTAGGTAATTCCACCCTGAAGCTGTAGAAAACAAATATTGATAGCTTCCTGCCGTTATCAACAGCTGGCACAAAAGAAATGATGTCACTAAAAATATCCTCATTTTCTTATTACTTTTATTCCTCATTTGTACTTCTTTCACATTCTATGGATTAATCGTTACTGTTCACTCCATTCTCAACAGCGTCTCACCTATGTACCGAAAATACCGTTGTCTGGTTTCATCATACTTATTCTTGCTAATCCGAGCCTCACGTCCGTCAAAGAAAACTACTTTGTTTCTTTCCATACGGCTGATTTCCTCCATATTTACCAAATAACTTTTATGACAACACAGGAAATAACTTTCCATCCGCTCCTGAAGCTGTGACAGCTTTTCATAACAGATATATTCTTCTGTTCTTGTATGTATGATCGATTTATGTCCCTCGCTCTCGACATATATTATATCCCTGCAGCGTAGAGCCAGAGGCCTGTTTTTATGCATTATAATAAGCTTTTTTGAATCTTCTTCCTGCTTCTGCAGCCACACCTTTTCAATATTGGACTCCAATATCTGTGGATCTATAGGCTTTGCAATATATCCGGAAAGGTTGGAGGCCTTTAAGAAAATCTTCTGGGAATATTCCGCATTGTATCCGGTCAGAAAGATAATCTTGGTGTCCGGATAAGAAGAACTGATCTCTGCTGCATAATCTATCCCATTCTTTTCCTGTTTCCAGTCAATATCCATAATAATGATGTCAAACCATTCTCCGCCTTCCATATCCATCAGAATATGATTGATATCCGTATATTTCTTTACATATTCTGCACGCTTAATCTTTTCTAATAAAGCCTCTATAACATCCAGACTTTCTTTCTGATCATCACAAATTGCTATTCTCATTCTGTCTCACGCTTTAACATCTATACTAATCCACCGAAAATATATCCCTTGTATAAACTTTATCTTCTACATCCTGCAAATCGTCTGCTTTACGATTTGAAATAATTAACTCACACTTATCCTTAAATCTTTGCAAATCTCTTTCCACTGCACTTCCAAAAAAAGTATTTTCTTTAAACATTGGTTCATAGATAAGTATTTCAATTCCTTTTGCTTTTAGCCGCTTCATGATTCCTTGTATGGAGGATTGTCTGAAATTATCAGAGTCTTTTTTCATTGCCAAACGGTATATTCCAACCATGTGTTTACCATCTTCTTTATGCAGTTCACCAAAATGAATCTTTTTTAAGATTTGATCCGCTATAAAGTCTTTCCTTGTTCGATTGGCATCCACTATAGCTCCAATAATATTATTTGGCACATTATCGTAATTCACCAGTAGCTGCTTTGTATCCTTAGGCAGACAATACCCGCCATAACCAAAAGAAGGATTATTATAGTGATTTCCAATTCTCGGATCAAGCCCCACACCTTTGATAATGGCCTCCGCATTCAGGTTACGCATCTCTGCATATGTGTCCAATTCATTAAAATATGCAACCCGCAAAGCAAGATATGTATTTGCAAACAGTTTTACCGCTTCGGCTTCTGTCGGTTCCATAATTAAGATATCTATATTTTGTTTAATTGCACCTTCCTTTAATAATTTTATAAAATCCTTAGCTTTTGCCAGTGCCTCCGTGTCATGCATATTTACACCTACAATGATTCTTGAAGGAAATAAATTATCGTACAATGCTTTCCCTTCTCTAAGGAATTCCGGTGCAAATAAAATGCGGCTACTTTTGAATCGTTCCTGCATTGATTTCGTAAAACCAACCGGTACCGTTGATTTTACAACAATATATGCTTCGGGATTTACTCTCAGAGCCTGCTCTATTACAGATTCTACAGAAGAGGTATCGAAATAGTTCTTCTGCGGATCATAGTTAGTTGGTGTAGATATAATGATAAAATTCACCTGACGGTATGCATCTTCCCCATCTGTTGTGGCAATTAATTGCAACTCTTTCTTTTCTAAATAATCACATAACTCCTTGTCATGTATAGGAGACTGCCTTCTATTGAGCATGTCTACCTTTTCCGGCACTATGTCTACAGCAAAAACCTCATTGCGTTGTGCTAAAAGAACCGCATTAGACAATCCTACATACCCAGTTCCAGCTACAGCAATTTTCATCTTCTCATCCTCTTTCCTTTAATCATTTCTCCTTATGCAAGCTTTTCTTTAAAATACTCAATTGTCTCAATTAGCCCTTCTTCTAAAGATATACTAGGTGCCCAGTCCAATTCCGCCTTAGCCAGATCAATAATAGGCCTACGCTGCGTCGGATCATCCTGAGGAAGTGGTAAATATACTATTTTAGATTTTGATTCTGTCATACGAATAACAGTTTCTGCCAACTGCAGCATAGTAAATTCACCTGGATTTCCCAAATTTACCGGTCCGGTAAAATGATCTCTGCTGTTCATCATCCGGACCATTCCTTCAATCAAATCATCTACATAGCAAAAGCTTCTAGTCTGAGTTCCATTACCATAAATAGTAATATCTTCTCCTTTTAATGCCTGCACAATAAAATTAGAAATGACCCTTCCATCATTCAATCTCATACGAGGCCCATATGTATTAAATATCCTGATTACTTTGATATCAACATTATGCTGTCTATGATAATCAAAAAACAAAGTTTCAGCCATACGTTTCCCCTCATCATAGCAAGATCGTATTCCAATCGAACTTACAGAGCCACGATAACTTTCCGGCTGAGGATGCATTTCCGGATCTCCGTACACCTCGCTCGTACTGGCTTGGAGGATTCTTGCATGACATCTTTTGGCCAATCCAAGTGTATGAAGTGCTCCCATAACACTTGTTTTTCCTGTTTTAATTGGGTCGTATTGATAATGAATCGGACTCGCCGGACATGCTAAATTATAAATTTGATCTACTTCCACATACACTGGTTCTAAAATATCATGGCGAATAAATTCAAAATACGGATTCTCCATTAGATGACGGATATTATCCTTCTGTCCCGTAAATAGGTTGTCCAAGCATACAACCTCGTTTCCCTGCTCCAATAGCTTTTCACAAAGGTGTGAACCTAAAAAGCCAGCCCCGCCAGTTACTAAGATTCTGTTTCGTTCCATAGCTAATTACTCCTGTCTTTTATTAAATATTTTTTTATCAATCCCAAGTAAAAGCAATACTTCTCTGTTTGTGGATAACAAAGTGAACAAATTGTATTTGATACAATTAAGCAAATTAAACTTTTTATAAGGGTTTGTAATTATTACTCACTAACAAATGCCAGAACGTTAAGATATTATAACTAATCCCAACGCCAATAAAGAGTATGTGCATACTCAAAAAGAAACTAATATTTTTTTGTATGTATTCCTTCCGCAACTATTATCATCTTGCTTACTCAACTATATAAACTGAAATTCATTTTTAAATTTTTTAAGATAAAGACACTTTATATACAAACACACCAATTCGGTTATTGACCTCAAAACGCAAACACTTACAACACTTAACTTATCTATTGCAAGCAAAATAAATAATGCGCCTACATGAAATGTTGCGCTAATTAACACAGAAATAGAAAGTTCATGGTTTCTTCCAATTGCCCCTAATCCAGAAAATCCCAAAAGAATTGATGGAAATCCAAAAATTATTACTGGACACAAAAGCTGTATTATATATCCTTTATATTGATAAGCACTTCCTCCCAGAAAGCCCATCAAGAAATCGGATATAAAGAATATTATTATAGTTCCAGCAATTACCATTGGGAATAGTAGCAGGAATACCCTTCTTAACAATCTCAAATCTTTCGTTTTAACCATTTGTGGATATATTCCATTTGTAATAGGAACATACATTGACAAAATTGCATACAACACATTATAGCCAATTCCCCAGTATGCAGTTTCTTCCGATGATAAGAATATACCAATAATGATTGTGTTAAATGAACCATATAGCATGGGTGCTACCGATGAAATAAAGTAATGTGCCCCCTCTTTGAATACTTTTATCTGCGCAGATGCAGAAAAAACAACTTTACATTGAATTTCCATACGCTTCATTATTATATAGGTTATCCATACAGCCATAACCGATGACACGATCTCCACAATTGCAATTTTATATACATCTGAATCTGCTTTTACCAAAAAGATTGTAATTATCATGGCTATTCCTTTTATTATCAGAAACCTTCTGGCAATTATATCCATTCTCTCTCTACCTCGAAAAAAGAAATCAGGAAGTAAGCTCTGTATCGCTGTTGCAAAAAATAAAGCAAGTCCAAATGTAATCATATTCCTTGATAGCTCAGAAATAAAAAAAGTGATTATAACAAATATAAATGAAATTAAAGCCAAAATAATTTTACTTATCATTATTTCAGAAACAGCTTTAGAATCTTTTATACAACTCTCTTTATTATCCACAATAATATTTGTACCGGAATATACAAAACCATAATCTATTATTATAGTCACAAAAGACATTATCGATCGTATGTATGTATAATTTCCATAAATCTCCGTGTTTAATCGATGGGCTAAGTATGGAAAAAGTACGAATGGAAAAAGTATTTTTCCCATATTCATCAAGATAAGCCATATTGTGTTATTAAAAGAGGCCTTATACTTCATTACATACTCCTTGAAAATATAGTCTGATAAGGAAAAACTCCTGCATTTCCTTTAAAGTAATACATGTATACTGTTGCAAGGGAAAATAATACATAAAAGAACACTAATGTTACTCTTCTTAACCCCTTACTAACAGGAAGAACTTTTAACGCCAATGGTAATGTAATCACGATACTGATTACTCTAAAAAACATTGCTATACGATTTGCTAATTCTATTTTCATAGATATTGCTACAATAACATCAAAAACAATTAGCACATTAAAATAAAACTGGCCTCTATTTCCAATCATATTTATAATTCCATTGTATGAAAGAAAAGCAATTGCGCTAATTAGTAAAGCATAGAAAATCCCTGATACATCTATATCTTTTACATATAAAACATTCCCGAAATAATAGGAATATCTTGTATTTACAAGTATATAATAAAATATTTGGTATAGAAAATTTGAAACAGCAAAGCATATTACAATGATTCCTACACCTTTTAATGGAGTGATTTTCATATCATAAATAAAATATAGTGGTATTACTAATAGAACACTCAAGTGAATAAATGACAAAATAATTACTCCGAATATAAAAAATATAAATTTTCTCTTATATATATATACGAAAAGAACAAGCACAATTGCTATCGTTAGATATTGCCTAACTATATTTAGCGATGTAAAGAACAACCCTGAAAGCAAAAAAAATGAAACAGATACTACTGGCGAAACAGAATCTCTTACAATGGCGTAATAAATACACCCATAAACAATTATTGATGTTATTACAAAGAAAAAAATCGGACTATCACTAAACAATTGTAAAAATCTATTGAACCAATAGTATCCCAATTCCATTTTTACTGTTGAACCAGATACTCTATTCAATCCATCTGATATCGCTAAATATCCGTTCCAATAAACGGAATAATAATCTGTTCCTACGAAGTAGCGTATTCCAGAGCAAACTATTATAGGCAAAGCTCCCAAAATTGTAAGATAAGCACCCGTTTTGCGTTGGTTAATTCTTACCCCCTTATATTTAAGTATTAATTTATATTTATTTTCTCCTACTCTATCTTGTGATAAATGAAAACAAATCATTAAAACTATACTGATCGCAAAAGCCACGCAATAGTATGCCATTAATATCCTCCCTGATATAGATAACCATCCATGTACATATTATTCTAAAACAAAGGATTAGCTTTCTTTTTCATCTTAAAAATGTATCTTACAACCGGTATTCCAAAATACGATAATCCTGCAGCAA
The DNA here is from genome assembly GCA_023408815.1 of Bacillota bacterium. Taxonomy (GTDB): domain Bacteria; phylum Bacillota; class Clostridia; order Lachnospirales; family Lachnospiraceae; genus Kineothrix. The sequence continues at coordinate 11,035 of JAEYJO010000041.1, forward strand.
CTCTTGTTTTTTTTCTAGAATTTCTATCCTTTAAAACATTCCATCGAAGTTTTCTAATCTCTTCTATGCATGCCCTTTGCTCATTTTCATATTTCTCTTCTTTGGGATTCATCTGCATTAACAAGAAAAATGCAGTTGCAACCATACGACTTTGAGCAGCTTGATACGCTTCTGGAAGGTTAACCTTCGTATAATCCAAAATATCATGTGCTGTATCTAAAGTCTTCATTTTTCTTATTTCAAACGAACGGTGTATATCTGAACCTTTCCTTACTCTATAATACATATATGTCATATCTATATATGTCACACGTTTAGCATGTTCAACCACTCGATAGGTCGTCGCTAAATCTTCATATATCCGATCCTCTACATATCTAATATCTCTCCATAATTCTTTCTTAAATAATTTAGCCCATGGAGCAACACCAAATTTTGTCCAATACAACATGTATTGAACTGCCTCAATTCCTGAGCAATTTTCAATTCTTCCAGTATTTTCTCTCTTTTGTAATAAAACTTCTTCCTCATCAATATATTGAAATTGGCAAATCGCAATATCAGACTCTTCCGAAAATAAAAGTCTACTCATTTTCTCCAAGAACAATTCATGCCAATAATCATCGGAGTCCAAAAAAGCAATAAAATCCCCTTCACTTACCTCTATTCCAATATTCCGAGCAGTCCCTTGACCACCGTTAGATTTATGGATAACTCTCACTCTACTATCAACTTGTGAATAATAATCACATAATGCGGGAGAATTGTCTGTTGAACCATCATCAATTAATAATAATTCAAAATTTTTATATGTTTGTTTTAAAACGCTTTCTACACACTTCCCTAAAAACATTTCCATGTTATAAACAGGCACGATGATTGATATCAATCCAATAAATTTATTTATTTCTAACATTATCTCTTCACCAACCTTTTTACTACATTATAGATTCCCATTTTGGATAAGAACACCTTAGCATTTTTTTTAAATAAAATAATCCTAGAATTTGGGAAAAAATTATCAAATAGTTCATTTCCCTCAAACATATTAAGCGCATCCATAAATTCACCCCGCCTTGTGTTTGGGGCTATTGATGATTTCATCTCAAAAACTCCATCTACTACAATATCTGGTAACAGTTCATAATAAATCATCTTAGATTCTGCTTTTTTCCAAAGTTGATTGCCTTGTTTTGAATGTATGAGAACTTTACTTGTTCCTTTATTATCATCTAGTTTTTTGCATATTTTTCCACAGTCTTGAGCATCCCATAATGTAATATCACTAACTCTGTATTGTTTACGGAAATTGCATTCATGACATGATGGTCTGTCACAATAATTTTCAAAAAAAGCTCTTAAATATGGATCACTTTCCTTTCCAGCATAGTATGTATCTATATTTGGTTCCTTATAAACAACCTCCATTTGAGTAAACCTATATCCATACTTCTTTTTATCTCTAAATCTCAGGCTTGCAATTTGACCGTCAAATTTGTTAAAATGCCAATCAACATATTTTTTTAAAACCAATGGCGAAGGTACTGCCCTACATACAACATCTACACAATACAAATTTGCGGATTCCACTTTTAGATAATTTTTTAAGCCTTCTATCTGACAAGGTGTACCGCTAAAGAGAACTTTCACTCCATTATTTAAATATTCTTTTGCCTGAATAAAACAATTATTTATATTACTTTGTACATATTTACTATTCCGAAATTTTACTAAGTCATTTTCAGATGAAACACAAACGTGATTTACAACATATGAATCATCCATTGATGCCCCAAATACTACTCCACCTTCTTCAATAATACTTGTTGCCAATGCAGAAAATACTCCACCTGATGTACTTTGCAATCGAATGATCTCATCTTTATTTTGAGCCAAAAAAGCTTTTTGTTCTTTCTTTATTTCCTTATTTCCATGAATGATCGGGCAAACTTGCTCACACCTATTACATTTGCAGCAGCGACTCTCGTCTATCAGCGGATACTTGAACCCCTCAACATCATCTTTCATTTCTATACAATGCTTGGGGCATACCGACATGCATGCACTGCACCCACAACATTCTTCCTTCCTATTCAATACAAGCATTAAGCAACACCTCTCAACATAGTAAATTAATTGACTAAATCCGTATCTTCTAAATCGTTAACTGCTTTGAATAAATACTCCTTTGATTTTTCCTTTAATATCGCAACTTTTTTATCCACTTCAACATAATCTATATCAAGATTAATTACAGAGTTTATGTCTTCATAACCGCTTAATAGTCGATTTTCAATTCCAGTCATAGAAAAAAGTGTGTCCAATCTGCTATTTGTAGATTGTCTTGTGTTTCCCTTGTATCGCCTAAAAGAATAAAATTTTTTGTGAAATAAAATCGAAAAAACAGTGGCATGAAATGAATCGGTACATACATATTCAGCTTCATGAATTAATTTTACAAATTCACTAGGGCCAATATCATATAATTTTTCATCTGCATATAACTCATCTACCTTTACATATTCATCTACATGTGGAATAGATACTAGTTTGTATCCCGTCTCTTTTTTCAGTCTTTTTGCAAAGTCTCTATGTTTTTTATTTGTTCCAAGAAAATAGCAAAAAATATATTTCTTTTCAAACTTTTTTTCGTCTCGCCATAATTCTGTCCATCTTTTTGCATCAATTAGCATTGTCGGATCACATACTACCGGCACTTTTCGTCCGACAATTTTATTTATTAATTCTTGTCCTGTTTCTTCTCTAACACTAATATGTTTTATTTTTTTCAAAAATTTATATGCCCTTTCTTCAATATCAGAAGGAATACTTGCTTGCCCGAAGCTTGTAGAATATGCAATCGTATTAATACCTATAGGCACAAAATTTAGAGTAAAATAATCGGCTACAATATTGCCCGGAAGCCACAACTGATCACTTCCCACAATAATCGCATCATATTTAAAACATTGGTTCGAAAGTTCTTTCAGAGAATTATTCTTTTCAGATAACCGAAACTCCCTTTTCAAAAACTCTTCAAATTTATTTTTTCTGATTACTGAATTTTTAGCATATTTATCTTTGATAACTTTTTTATGTACCCTATCCAGAAGCTTCCCTTTTTTATCTCTTAGAATATCCGATGAAAAAGCCGCTTTTATAAAATAACGTTTCTTTTCTTTATCAATTTCTATTTTGAAGCCGGAAACATCTATTGTTTCATTTTCAATTCCCATATCATCAAGCGCAACCTGCGTAGCTAGTGCCTGAAGCATACTTCCATAGTTCTCCTGATAGTATACAGATGCAATTGCAATTTTTTTCATTTTGCTCCAATCGTCCCGCTTTAGTGGCATGCAAATCAAGGAAGTGAAGGTGCATTTCTTTCAATCTTATACCCATCTACACACTAAAACTAATAGTTGAATACGCACCTTATTCAACATATTATCTTAAAATATAGATTATAGGTTTAACAAAAGAATGCAAAGCACCCGCCAGCCAAACTGCAAGCCCTTTAGGCAGTATGCGATATATTTTTTCTTTTTTTTCTCTATTGTTTCTATTGTTAAGCTCTCGAAAGGGTATTTCTTTCCAAGGACTTTGATCATGTATTATTTTCCACATTCCAGCATATGGATGTTTACTTCCCTCGTACCATGGACGTATAGAGAGAAAACTTGTAGTAAAGTGCACGACTACTGGACTTTTCACCGCAGCTTCCCACTCGCTTTTAGAATATCCAAATTCTGGTTTACGGTAAATTTGCATTTCTTCATAAGTAAAATCATATGCTAAAGCCGTTAAATTATATCTAGGACTAACTAACTTAAAACGGTTGCTTATACTTCCATTAATAACACCCTGATCTACATATTCGGTTTTACCTTTATGCTGTCGAATGAAGTCTCCACATACGGTTTGAATATCTTCCTCAATCCACCTTTTCACATTCAGCAAAAGCATCCCTGTATTAACATAATTATCTTTCTTCTTTGCTCCGATGATTCTTTTATGCATGTTACTCATACATTCCAGACAAGCTGCTCCTAACCAATCGGAAATATCCGTGTTCCATAGCTTTTGTAGTGACCCTACAATTAATGTGTCACAATCAAGATACAAAAGTTTGTCAATATCCGGTTTTCCTTTGAATAAATCTTTTAAAAATAATCTGGAATAAGCACTATCACTCCAACGCAGAGTTCTCAGTTCTGTACCAAGCATTCCCCGAATGTCTGGCTTTGTAATAAAAGTAATCTGCCTTCCATATTTCCTAATCATTGATGATAATTTTTCTTTATTAATATCACAAATTCTGTCTTCAACCAAATAAAATGTAATATCATCAACATCCTTGTTGCTTTTCAAAAGAGAGAGAATGGATATTCCCATTATTTCAGCATAGTTATCGTCAGCTGCATACATAACATTCATGACACAATCCTCCGTAATTAAACCTACTCATTTCTAATAACATATCACTATCTTACAATACACATCACTGCTATAACTACATCAATACGCCCCCGTTCCCCTACACACACTAACAACTGTTTTACATAATATTTTAAAGTCCACCCAAACACTTGCTTCTCTAATATATTTTAAATCCATTTCTACCCATTCATCAAAAGGTATGTCATTTCTGCCGCTGCATTGCCAGTAACAGGTTAATCCCGGCTTTATTAACAGTCTTTGTTTCTGATAAGCATTGCATTGCTCTGTTTCATATGTAGGCAATGGCCGCGGACCAACAAAGCTCATTTCTCCCCTGAATATATTGATAAATTGTGGTAGTTCATCCAAACTCGTCCTTCGAAGGAACCAACCTACTTTTGTAACGCGTGGATCGTTTTTAAGTTTAAACGCCGGGCCATCCAGTTCATTTTTATCTAACAAAGTCTTATGGATTTCTTCTGCATTCACACACATACTTCGAAACTTATACATATGAAATACTTTTCCATTCAGACCATTTCTCTTCTGACCATAAATAACCGGTTCGCCATCTTCAATCCGAATGGCTATTGCTATCGCTAAAAAAACAGGCGACAAAATAATCATCCCCAATAACGAGGCGACAATGTCAAAGCTCCGTTTCAAAAAGCGGAATATAAAGCGTTTCCTGCTATACGCCAGTTCTAAATCCCGTAATACAATTCCATCTGCATCCATACTTGCTTTTATTTCCATCCAAGCATCCCCCTAGGTTTTTTTGTTCAACCCCTAAGCCTGAAATTATGCTCTTCCCTCTTTTTCCAGGTACTGCCGCAAACCACGCGGCAGTACCCATTCCCCACACTCGGTCATTTACAAAACATGTTTTGTTTTACTTATCAGGGCAGTACAACAAATGCTACTGTTCCTGATTTTGTAAGGTTCAGAACTACATGATCAGCTCTTACTTCTACAATTTCTACATCGATCCATACTCCATCAACAAGTTGTTTTACAACAACATTTTTACCAGCCTCAAGTCCTTTCAGGTAAAAATTGATGGTAGCCACGTCATAGTTTGCTCCGGGCAAACCTACTTTTACAACATTTAAAAGAGTTCCTCCAAGCGTTGTCGCTTGTGCTTTCGCATCGGTTGCAACGGCTGTTGTTACTTTAGATAATATTGCTGTCAGATTCGTGACAACACCATTAATCACAATTTTGCCGCCCTGGCCGATCGGTGTAGCATTTTCTACTCCCGGTGTTGAAACAACTGTGTTGTTATAGTACTCAACAGCGCTCAAACCGCGGTCTGCTGCTGCAGATGCATCAGAAGCTTTTGAGAAGCCTTCCGGCGCTGCCTGAACAGTAGCCGTTGCCGTAGAAGCTACAACCGCTTCAGCCGAGGGGCTCGGTGCTGCAAGAACTGTGGTGGAGCTAAGAAGTACAGCAGCGCTTAATAAAGCAATAAATTTTTTCATTGGCGTAATATCCTCCTTTCCCATTCCTAAGTGTGGTCTATATTAACAATTTAATGTTAATACCTAATCTTCCAGAATTACTCTGTCTATATTGCCTGCGGCATCATCGATCAGCACTCCGATTACAACATACTGCTTTGCTTCCTCTTCTCTGATACTGCCGTTAAGCGTCACAAGAAAATGATAGGGAGTCAAATCATCCCATCCTTCCCTTTGGTTTTTTCCCATTTCTCTTAAGCTGTATATCTGGTTTAGATGGCTGGCACAGCCCTCATATGTGGTATAATCATATCTTCTCAAAATATCGCTTGACTCATCATAATAAGCCACAAATATTTCATAGGTAAGCACATTGTCCGGAAGGTAAATATAAAACTTATCATGTTTTTCAAAGAAATTAACATCTTCAAACTGATGCAGCCCTGTGAACAGACTGCCTTCTTCCTCATCCTTGCCATGTATAACCGTATTAAAATCACACATGTTCATCATATTGGGCATCTCTGTATAAAGAGCCCCTGTCTGACTTTCTTTTCCGTCCTGGGTATGCGTTTTATAATAATCATCCGATACCGGGCTTTGCAGTATTGGATAGTCAATATCCGTTCCCGGTACATACAGCCATGCGAAGATATCCGGATTCTCTGCCTGAATCGTCTCGAAATCAATATGCGCATCCTCCGCCGATTCATTGGAGAGACTGACTGCCTCCCCCGCGACCTCCTGCTCCGTTTCCGAGTCCTCTTCCTTTGTTTGCGGTGGCGCTCCGCCGCAGCCGGAAAGGGACACCAGAAGCAATCCCATACATAGAGGTATTAAGCTTTTTATTCGCAAGCTTTTTATCTTCATTCTTATATTCATCCTTTCGTTAAGCCGCAATTCATGATTCACCCTCAACCGGCTCATAGAAAATATCCAATATCATTTCATACAAGGCATCCTCATCAATGTAATATTCTTCAAATTTTTCTCCCTGTACCGTCTCTCCCTTTAGAAAATAGAACTGCTCTGTATTAAAGCTGTATTCTATCGCAATAGAAGCCAGATAAGCCACTTCATCTATTGTGACATTCGTTACCATCTGAGACTCAACTGCTCCGTAGAGCTTAACAGGAATCGAGATATCCTTTTTCGTCGCCTCTTTCACACTGCTTATAACTTCTTCCAGAAATTGCTTCTGCCTCTTAAGTCTCATATCAGAAGAACCGGCTATATTAATATCCCGGTATCGCACATAGGAATATCCCTGCCTGCCATCCAGATGAATTTGCTCTCCGGCTTTGGCAACATAGGCTCCTCCATCCTCGGGGAAGTAAGACCTTACGTCCTCGAGCGCCGTCAGCTCAATTCCTCCGAGCATATCGGTAAGCGGTACTACCGCACTCATATTTATCGCACAATATCCATGTATCGGAAGATTGTAGAATAACTTTTTGACCGCATCCAGCTGATATTCACAGCTTTCCTCCATGCCATTGCCGAATCCGTGCTGTACCGCAATCTGAGCCGTGACCGTAGTCATATAAGCTCCATCATCATTGTACAAGTCTACATCCGTCATCGTGTTGCGGTTAATGCCTATTACTTTTATTGATTTATCATGAGGATTCAGCACCAGCAAAAACAATGCATCGGCCTGCCCTCCGCTCGTTCCTTCCGCCACCTCTTCCACGTCATCATTTTTATCGATTCCCATAAACAAGAAAGTCATGATATCCTCATTGTAGGCATAGGTCTTATCCTTGTACCTGACCCAGCCCTCCTGCCAACGCGGCTCCTCCTCCATCGCTGCATTTGTCTCCTCGGTCAGCAGCTGTGGTGCTTTCGCCGCCGTTTTCCCCTTCAGATTGGCCTTTCCGATTGCTTTTACCATTTGGAAGGACGCCAGTATGATTCCAACGAATACGACCAGGCCAATCACTGTGGCAAGCAGTATTCGGTTCCTCTTTTTCTTTCTGCGTTTTTCTATATTTTCCGGATTCAAAAGCAGCTCTTTTTCAAGATTTGCCTCTTTATCCCTTATTTTCTTCCTGTTCATCGATGTACTCCAGCCCTCATATATTTCCGTCTATTTTACATGTATCGTCACCGTTACTGGCTTTGATGTGTTCTTATTAGAATCTGTCACAGTGAGCGACACCTTGTAATCCCCCGGTGTATTAATATCGTATTTGCTTACATTAAGACTGCTGAATAAGGTTCCGTAATCGTCGGTATCGTCCGTCAGGGAACCGATGATATCCACCCATGCCGGCGTTACTCCTGACTTGGTATTTACTTCCGATGCCTTCAGCGTTATGACCGGAGCTGCTCCAACCACCTTATTTTCCGTATTCCTGGTATTCTCATCCTGTGCGGCAGCCTCACCGTCATCTGCAGGTTCTTCCTCAGCATCCTCCTGCTCCGAAGAGCTCTCCTGTTCCTCTTCCTCGGCAGCCTCCTCCTCTTCATTTGTTTCCTTTGCCGCTTCGTCTTCCTGTGCGTCCTTCGCACCGGTTTCCTCTGAATCGTTCTCCTTGTCCGTTTCCGACTGTACCTGTGCGTCCCCTTGCGATAGCTGTTCGTCGCCCTGTACCGGAACCGCCTCTGGCTCTGCTTCCTCAGCGGCAAAGGAGGCCGGAAATACTCTCGAGGTTTTTACTACATTTCCCGCCGCATCGCTTACCGCATAAAATACAACAACAGCACTCTCTTTTTCATTTTTGATTATTTTCTCGATGACGATACGATCCGTTACATCCCCGTCCCTCGCATCCGAAGCGGTAATCCCCTCCATAAGCTCCGCATCCTTCGTGTCCTGCTTGTACACCAGCTCGCTGATTAGAAATTTGAACTCCGGACCCGTTCTGTCCATCCGCAGCCAGACAACCGCGCATACGATTACTAAAGCAATATTCAAAATAGTGATAATAACAGCAATCTGTTTACTGTGTCTCATGCCCTACCTCTTTCCTATGTTTTTCCTTTGGCTGCGGCTATTCTATTTCCTCAATATCATCAACTTCATTGATATCCTCTCTATCCAATACCGATTTCGTAATCCCTTCGGCTTCCTCTCCGTATTTGCCGTAATACTTGCCATAGTACTTCCCATAGCTGCCGTAATAGCCTTTTCCGTCCATATCTACTTTGTTAAGTACCACTCCGAGTATTCTGCTGCCGGTCATATCCAGCTGTTCCCTGACCTTTTGTACGAACTTATAGCTCACCGCATTGCTTTCCACCACAAGTACCGTTCCGTCGCACTGCCTGGCACATACCGCGGCATCTATCACGCTGCCCAAAGGCGGTGTATCGATGATGACATAGTCAAAGGTCTTTCTCAAACTGTTCAGAATAGCTGCAAAGCGTTCTCCGCCCAGCAGCTCGCTGGGATTGGGAGGAACAGGCCCCGAAAAGGTTATGTACAGATTCGGGATATTGGTCATACAGATAACATCCGTATAGGTTGCCTTTCCTATCAGGCAATGCGTCAGCCCCTTCCTCACCGCTCCGGTCTTATATCTTCCTACCAGCACCGACTTACGCATATCGGCATCAATCAGCATGGTCTTATTCCCCGCCTCCGCAAAGGCCTTTGCCATTTCCATCGCCACACTGGATTTGCCTTCATTAGGAGTGCAGCTGGTAATGGTTATTACTTTCATGTCTTCACCGCAGAATTCTATATTACTGCGAAGTGTCTTATAGGCTTCTCTCTGCCTGTAACTATCCGACTGGCCAAATTGTAATCTTACCTCTTGCATTATCTCGTTTTCCTTTTCTGCTTTTTCTTTTTTCCTGTTCCGTCTGTCGTAAGAGGAATCAGTGCCAAAGTACTAAGGCCCAGGTACTTTTCCACATCCTCGGAGGATTTAATCGTATCATCCATCAGATACCTCACAAGAATAACTGCACACATGGCAAAAAGACCAATCATCCCGCCGATCATGGTCCACCGGATACTGTCCGGACCTGCTTTTTCGGTAGGCATATTGGCCGTCTCCACTACATTTACCGCCTCAATATCCATTACATTCTGAATATGCTCACTGGCCACCTCACGAATACAGTTCGCTATGTTCATTGCGGACGCAGGGTCATTGTCTACGACTGTAATAGCCACTACACGTGTATCGCTTGGTGTAGTAACGGTAACCATATTAAGAAGGCTGTCATAGCTTATATTCAAAGACAGCTTTTGTATAACCTCCTCCAACACGTATCTGCTGGTAATCAGCTCCGCATAATCCTTCGTAAGTTGTGTTCCCAGCTGCACGTCACTATAAGTGACTGCCGCACTTTCCGATTTGTTAAGAATATAAATCTTCGTCATGGATTCATAGGTCGGTTCCATAATGAACCTGCTGAGGATAAAACAAACAAGCGCGGCAAAAACGCCTATGCTTATCAGCAGACCAATATGTCTCCATATCTCGCCTGCCACCTCCAGCAAGTCAATCTCTATCGTATCGTTCTCATTTCGCTTTTCCATTCCGGCTTCTCCTGATGTATCTTAAATATATTCGTTCGCGATAATTTTCGAGGGATTTGTATATAAAAGCCTCATCATATAATCGCTTCCATATTTCCTGCTTATATATCTGGCACAGTCTTTCAAAGCCGGCCCTCTGCTGTCCGTATTATGGGCGTCTGATGCCACAAAGTGCACCAGTCTGCTCTTGAGAAGCCGTCTGGTAAAGCTCTTTGTCTGATAACCCGCATCGCCCATAATGCTTCCTGCATTTATCTGTATATAACAGCCCATTTCAATCAAGTCCTCAACAGAATCCGTATCGGAAAGCAACTTCCTGTACCGTTCCACATGGGCTACTATCGGACGATAGCCTCCGGATAACAGTTGATACAGCCCGTTTCGTATATAATCTAATTCATCCGCCGGACCAAATTCCACCAATACATAGGCGGAATCCGCCAGACAAAGCACCTTCTTTTTCTCCAGCTCCGTCAGCGCCTCACTGTGATAATACAGCTCATTGCCGCTGTAAAGCTTTATCTTCAGACCGCTCTCTCGTATCTTTTCGCGAAGTCTGTCCATCAATGTCTGTACCTTCACGGGTGTCGCATTGTGATGCACCGGCTTATAATGAGGCGTCAGGATAATCTGCCCGGTTCCGTTATCGCCGGCAATCTGCAGCATCTTCATGCTCATCTCTTCATTCTGCGCCCCGTCATCTATCCCATAGAGAATATGTGAATGGATATCTATAAATCCTTTTAATGTCTCTTCTTTTTCTTTGTTCACACTACATCATCCCCTTTATCATCTCCGGTTTTAAACGTATGAAAAATATACGTTTAAAACATACTTATTATATACGCTTAAAACTGGTATTGTCAACCCAACAATAACTGCATAATAAATTGAAAGATATGGTACGATTTGGTAATTTTTTACAAGAGGCAATTTAATTGAACATGGAGGTATTGTTCTCATGAAGAAGACTTACAACAGATTAGCTGCCGGGGACAGGCTTCGCCTCAAGCGTGTTCTTTTAGGCATTACTCAGGATGAAATGGCCGAAAAAATTAATCGTGCCACTAAATACTATGCAGATATCGAAAGAGGAAATTGTGGAATGTCTATTGAAACATTGCTTTCTCTTTCCGAAGTACTGGATATGCCTTTGGACTATATTTTATTGGGAAAAACCGATTCAAAGGAAGAAGGCGTTCACACAGAAGAAGTCCTTGCTGTTATAAATCTTTTAGACCATTGCGATAAAAGAAAAAGAAGATATGCTCTAAGAATGTTAAAGCTATTTTTAATTGCTTGTGATAACGGCTATAATGGCAAAGAAGAAGGAGTGTCAGATTAACACTCCTTCTTCCTTGTCCGTATGAAATACCAGATGACTCCTCTGGTATATTTTAAACTTCTCCAAATACGCGTCTTCCTTCGGAATCCATTCCTCTTCAAAACGCTTCAGCATTTTTTCACCGTTTCTTTGCAAAATACGCCTTCGCTGCTCCTCCTTTCCAATATCCAAGGCAATCTTCAAATCATAAATCCGTCCAAAAAAGGGATGCATACTATAAGAACCTTCTATGATATTAATCTGCTGGGGCATGATGATCATTCCATTTCCTATAATTTGCTTTTTACAGTCAAAGGCTCTGTATATGATAGTTTCTCCCCGGCGTACCTCCTGGAGGATCTTACCGAAGCGCTCATAATCCACATTTCCGCCTATCTCCGCAAGTCGTGCTTCGGTTCGCTGCTGAGGACGCAGGAAAAAATCGTCCATATGCAGCATATTCCCGCCAAACTCCTCATGAAGTCCGGCGGCGAGAGTACTCTTCCCGCTGCCGCTTTTTCCGTCTATTGCTATGAGAATAGTACCGCCCGGATTTTCATTTTTGATTTTTGTTATTGCCTCTTTTGTATCCCTTAATATTGACATATTACTCCATAACCTTCGATTTTCTAAATATGATGATAAGAAGGGGAATCAGAACGAGCTGTAAAATAATACCCGGTATCGCATTAACGAACATACCCGCCATAAACATCTGCACGGAATAGCCGCTTCCCTCTATACCATATAATACCACATTTACCGCTCCTGCGACAATACGTCCAATAATCATTGCTGCAATTAAAGCTATGTATATCATGCTGTTCTTCTTAGGCAGCCTATTATATAAAAAACCTGTCACAAAGCCATAAACCGCCAGCTCGAAAGCCATGGAAACCGCTACCGGAAACATGGGCGGCATACCGAACAGCACGCTTCTAAGAAGCGGTACGATAAATCCTACCGCAAGTCCGTACGGTCCTCCGCAGATAAAGCCGCAAAGAAGTACCGGCAGATGCATGGGAAGCAGCATACTTCCAATACTTTGAATTTGTCCCGTCAAAAAAGGAAGTACCACTCCCAGCGCAATAAACAGTCCTGACCACACTACCTTGTAAGTTCTCGATTTTTTCATTTTAATAACCTTTCCTTTCTCATAAATCAAAAAAGTACCAAAAAGATAGCGTTCTTCCGAATGCTCATACCTTCCTGGTACTTGTTTACTAAAAATAAATCCTTTATAATTTCTTCAATAATCCTGCACTTCTGTGCAAACGGAGGCTTCTGCCATCCGACTAATAATCAGTATAGCAAACACTATTCTTTCTTGTCAATACTCCGACCTTTGGATGTCATGCCGTCAAATAATTTTTCATAATGCGCAGCGCATTTTTTTCCAGCCTCGACACTTGCGCCTGCGAAATGCCTATCATGTCCGCTACTTCCATTTGTGTCTTTCCTTCGAAAAAGCGCAGGCTGATAATTTCATTCTCCCTTTCTCCCAGCCTTTTCATCGCTTCACTTAAGGACAGATGCTCGACCCAGGTCTCCTCTTTATTTTTTTTATCGCTGATCTGATCCATCACATAAAGAGTATCTCCTCCATCAGTAAAGATAGGATCGTATAGACTCATCGGATTTTGTATGGCATCCAGAGCATAGACAATATCCTCCTTCGATACTCCGATTTCCGAGGCGATTTCATTGATGGTCGGTTCCTTTAGATTTCTTTTGGTCAGATTTTCTTTCGCATAAATTGCCTTGTAGGCCGTATCCTTCAAAGAACGACTGACCCTTATCGAATTGTTGTCCCGAAGAAAACGCCTTATTTCTCCTATAATCATGGGAACCGCATAGGTGGAAAACTTCACGTTTAAAGAAGAATCGAAATTGTCAATTGCCTTAATCAGCCCGATACAGCCGATTTGAAATAAATCGTCCACATTCTCATTACTGGAAGAAAATCTTTTGATTACGCTTAACACCAGGCGAAGATTCCCTTCGATATACTGCTCTCTCGCCTCTTTATCACCTTCCTCAATTCTGGAGAACAAAGCTTCTTTTTCCGCATTCTTGAGGAGAGGCAGCTTCGACGTATTCACTCCGCATATTTCCACTTTTCCTTGTATCATTTTTACGCCTCCTGCATTTATGATTGATTCAGACAAACACGCAACGCGGCCTTTCTGACTGTGAATCTATATATAAAATGATTCACAAAAAGAGATGAAATTATACATCGTCCGTCTAAACATTATAGTAACGAATCATTTTTTATATGCAGCATATACTATGGTAAGTATTGATAGGATGTGTTCATATGCTCTTTTCCGAACTAAAATGTAAACAAGTCATCAACCTCAAGGACTGCAAATGTCTTGGGAGAGTCATCGATTTAGAATTCGAGGAATGTTCCGGGCAAATCTGTAAAATTATCGTATCGAACAACAACAGGCTCTGCAATTGGTTTAACAATGAACCAGAATTCATAATCCTCTACAAGGATATTAAAAAAATCGGTCCCGACATCATCATTGTCGATATCGGTCATTAATACCAATCGATTGACAAGGAAGTGTCAACGCAATAAATATCCCATATTTAAGAGGAGGTGTTAAGAATCATCCCGTTTCCGGCAACTTCTTCTCAACACCTCCCTATATGAACCCCTTTTACTTACACTGCACTACTCTTCTCTTATCAGCTCCTTTTTCAAACGCTTCATAATCTTTTTCTCCAGCCTCGATATGTACGATTGAGATATTCCTAATAGTGTAGCCACCTCCTTCTGTGTCATTTCCTGACCGTCCGGCGTTCCTAGGCCGAACCTGAGATTAATAATTGTTCTTTCCCTATCCGATAATTTATTTATAGCTTTCAGCAAAAGCTTTCTTTCCACTTCATTTTCAATGTCCCGGTATATCACATCTTCATCCGTTCCCAGAATATCCGATAAGAGCAGCTCGTTCCCGTCCCAATCTACATTCAGGGGTTCGTCGATGGACACCTCTAACTTCGTCTTATTATTTCTTCTCAAATACATTAAGATTTCATTCTCAATACATCTGGAAGCATAGGTTGCCAGCTTGATGTTCTTTTCCGGGTTAAATGTATTAATGGATTTTATCAGCCCTATCGTCCCTATGGAAATCAAATCCTCCACTCCGACTCCGGTATTATCGAATTTCTTCGCAATATATACTACCAACCTTAAATTGTGCTCTATGAGAATGGACTTTGCTTCATCCTCATATTCCGTTCCAAGGTCGCTGATAATTTCATTTTCTTTCTCAACCTCCAGCGGCGGCGGCAGCACCTCCGTTCCTCCTATATAGTGAATATCCCCTTGCTTTGTCATGAAAAAATTCGGTTCCCGCCTGATGATTTTGAACTGAACCTTCCCCGGTATTGCCACTTTAAAAACCATTTATTTTCCTCCTAGTCTTCTGATTAACAAATGCTGCCCTGCTTTGCCGGGCGCCTCGTCGCATAAATCCGGATGCAATATCATTTGATATTTTCCATTTGCAGATATTTTTGTCTTGCTGATACCCACAATCACCTTCTGCCATCGTATATTCCCCTTTTCACCTTCCACAATTATTTCCGGTATTTCGTATCCTTCCAGCATACCGTTCTCTTTCCCTACGCTGTGATATGGTATTAGCTTAAACTTCTCCGGCACCATTACCGCGCTAAGCCGCTTAAGCACTTCCTCCTCGATGATCGATACTGGCTTGCCGCTAACCGGCTCCTTTAAGCTGTTCCCGGTATCGGAAAGAGCTTTTACCGCAATCTCATCTCCATATCCCAACAATCTTACCGCATAGATATGATCCGCTTTTCTTTTTTTCATCTGAGCAATCCACCAAGCCCCCGCTTCATAACCGAGCAGCCCGATTCCCAATATGCACCAAATGCTTTCCTGTCTTATATGTAAGAATGGGATGCCGGAAAACAGATACTTCATAAGCCCTCCGAACAAAAAAGCGTACACGAGCATATATCCGGTACAACGCAGTATTTCATTCACCTGCTTTGTCTTAAAAATAACTGCAGTCATTATCATATTGATAGTAAACGGCCCTATAAACCTTTTTATGAATGCAGGTATCCCCGGCATCAGCAAAAGCAGACAAAACAAACCGGCTCCCGCAAAGCTTACGCACCCCACCCGAATGCGCGTGGCAGTACGCTTCAAGGTTTTGGCGGCAAGCATATAAAAATAAAGGTTCATTACAAAGTTTATGAGAAACAGACTATCAATATTTATTTCATAGACATACATATCCCGTACCTCTTCGCAGTCACCTCCTTTTCACCCATCCGGGGAGCTTATTTGTCCCCTCCGATTTAAACATTATATAAAGTATTGTCCGCTTTTTTTGTCAAAAGGGCGCTGATAATTCATGCTATTTACCGCACATAACGACAGTTTTTCCTATACGAGAGTAAAAGTGTGCTCAGCATACTCTCACAGCAAAATCTTCGGCAGCACAGCTTTTGTTCCGCGCGCGAAGCTGCGCATCCTGCACGGAGTGCTTTTATTTCATGGGAAACCAAACCTTACACTGCAACGTAACAGAATCTTTCCTATACAATAAAAAACGGCGGCCTTGTAATCATAAAGATTCAAGGCCGCCGTTTTATTAATTCACTATCCGGTTCTGACAGCTTGTCCAAATTAAAATTCTAATCTGCAATTTCGAGTATAAACACTTCCTATTTTCTCTGAAGAAAATCAGGAATCTTAAGGGTCTTTTCTTCCACCGAGCTTCTGATGTCACCCGGCTTATTGATTCCGGAAATCGTCTTCAAAGGAGTTGCTGACGGCGTAATATTCGGCACAATACTTCCTCCCGAATTCAAGCCTCCGGTAGCCATCGCTCCCGCGCTGTGAGTGCCTTTACCCTGTAAAGATGAAGGCGTGATATATCCTGGCTTATATGTACTGAATGCAGCCGTTTTTGCACCCACGTCCTCGAGGCCGGTAGCAATAACAGTGATCGTGCAGGAATCTCCCTTATTCGCATCGTACATCGCACCGAAGATGATGTTCACTTCATCTCCTGCAAGCTCCTGTACATAGCTTGCTGCATCGGAAGCATCCGCAAGGGTAATATCGCCGGAAACATTGATGATAACATGAGTAGCACCGGAAATCGTCGTCTCGAGCAGCGGACTTTCCACTGCCATCTTGACAGCCTCGCTGGCCTTGTCATCTCCCTTTCCATAACCGATACCGATATGAGCGATTCCCTTTTCCTTCATAACAGTCTGTACATCCGCAAAATCCAGATTGATAACAGCAGGAACATTGATGAGGTCGGTAATTCCCTGTACTGCCTGCTGCAATACCTCATCTGCCTTCTTAAGAGCATCCGGCATGGTTGTCCTTCTATCAACAATTTCCAATAATTTATCATTCGGAATAACGATAAGCGTGTCCACATTATCCTTAATTCTCTCAATACCGTTCAATGCGTTTACCATACGTGCCTTCGCTTCAAAACGGAAAGGTTTCGTTACAACACCAACGGTAAGAATTCCCATATCTTTCGCAATCTTAGCTACAACGGGCGCTGCTCCGGTTCCGGTTCCGCCTCCCATACCGCATGTAACGAACACCATATCTGCACCCTTAAGTGCAGCAGTCACTTCTTCCTCGCTCTCCTGCGCAGCCTTCTCACCGATTTCCGGCTTCGCTCCCGCGCCAAGTCCCTTCGTAAGCTTCTCACCGATTTGCAGAAGCTTAGGAGCCTTACATAACTGCAAAGCCTGCTTGTCCGTGTTGATTCCTATGAATTCCACTCCGTCAATATTTTCATCAATCATTCTATTTACAGCGTTATTGCCCGCACCGCCGACTCCTACTACTATAATCTTTGCTGCAGCCTCAGCATCGTTTGTCTTAATCTCAAGCAAGGTGGTTCCTCCTTCATCATTCCCAATTGAACTCCTACATGTTATCATATAATTATTTTTCTAAATTAGCAACCTATTTTTCGTTTT
Source organism: Bacillota bacterium (assembly GCA_023408815.1). Classification (GTDB taxonomy): domain Bacteria; phylum Bacillota; class Clostridia; order Lachnospirales; family Lachnospiraceae; genus Kineothrix. The sequence goes on from JAEYJO010000041.1 coordinate 28,766, forward strand.
TTTTGCTTTTCTTATTGTTAATTTGCCTAGTCAGGATCAAAAGTTATGCTCTTCGTATCCTCTGTATAATTTTCCAGCGGAATCGTTCCGTTCTTGCCTTCCAGCTCCGGCAGGATGTATTGCAGTTTCATTATTTTTTCATCCATATCCTCTCCCGTACCCAAGGTGACCTTTACCCCTCCAAAAAACAACGTAACATTGTAAGAAGCGTCGAAATATATCTTATCGGCCGACAGGCTGTATTTTTCAAGAAGCTGAGTAATACTTAGTATTTGTTTGAATATCGTGTCATTTTCTACCGGAAGCGGCTCGTTAAGTATGATGTAATCGAAGTTAAGCCCTGTCACCTGCGGTACCCCCGCAGTTTTTACCTGAGAACTTTCCGCTACGATGCCGTCCTTGTCAAAATACATATATTGACCGAGGTATTCCACATATCCGGCAAACGCTTTTTCGTATACATTGATTCTAATCGTATCCGGCGACAGAATATTCACATCCATCTTCTCCACAAAAGGAACTCCCTCTACCCCCTTATCCTTATATTTCATAGCCAGATACAGCGAATTGTTACCGTATCTGCCCTTCATTACCATATCCATCACTTCTTCATTTGTATAATGTACATTACCATCCACATACACAGTAGTTACCGTATAAGTCGTAACAATATAATAATATCCTGCCAGCAGTAATGCCGCCAGCACAAATATTGATATTCCTATAATTACCAGACTCTTATGCTGTGCCAGCCAATTATCGTTTCTTTCGTACCTCTTTGCCGGCGGCTCCACCGGCAAATCTCCTTTTTTAACGAGGCGCAGGTTCGTGCCTCGCGGTCTTCTCGAAGAGTAGCTTTCCATCAGAATCCTGCCCGGGTCAACTTTCTTACCGCTAACGCTTTTTGCCTTTGAATTGCTATTCTTCGACTTAGAAGCACCTTTTCCACCGCCGCCGGACTTTATTTTTTTGTCCTTATTCTCTTTTTTTCCCTTATCTTTATTTTGGCTCATTTATTTTACCCAATGTTTATATCTGCCCCCAGATTTCTAAGATCCCTGCAAATATCCTCATAACCTCTTTCGATAAAATGTCTGTTTTTAATAACCGTCTCCCCCTCGGCTTCGAGTCCGGCTACTATAAGTGCCGCTCCGCCCCGCAGCTCTTCCGCCTCCACAACGGCCCCTTTGAGCCGCTCTATTCCGCTTATGTAGGCTTTATTTTTCTCCGTTCGAATGTCAGCTCCCATTCTCCTAAGCTCATCCACGATGCGAAAGCGGTTTTCAAATATGGTCTCCTCCAGCACGCTGTCTCCCTGCGCTACTGCCATGGCCGTCATTATCGGCGACTGCAAATCGGTGGGGAATCCGTCATATACCTCCGTTTTGAGATACGGAACCGCTTCCAGCCTTCGAATCGCCTCAATTCCCACGCCGCCCCCGTTTACAGCGACATTGCCGCCCATCTGCGCAGCAGTTTTCAACAAAGCCGTCATATGTTCTGCCGGAGCTTTTTCCAGAAAAATGTTTCCGCCCGCGGCCAGTGCCGCAATGAGATAAGTACCTGCTACGATACGGTCCCCCGGCACCGTATACCTCGCCTCTCCAAGCTCCTTCACTCCCTTTATTACCACCGTCTGCTTTCCGGCTCCTTCAATATCGGCTCCTGCAGCCTTTAAGAATTCACACAGCGCCATTATCTCCGGCTCCTTTGCCGCACCTCGTACCGTTGTCGTTCCTTCTGCCAGAACCGCCGCCAATATAATGTTCTCCGTGGCACCTACACTGGGAAATGGAAGCGTGTAATCCATGGCTCTCAGCCTGCTTACCTTTGCCGTAAAGAAATGCTCCTGTTCTGTTATCTCCACGCCCATTTCCTTGAGGGCGGCAAGATGCAGGTCGATAGGCCGTTTACCGATGACGCATCCGCCGGGATACGCCATAAATACCTCTCCGATTCTTCCCAGCATAGCTCCTAAAAGCATCACCGAGGAGCGCATGCTCCTTACAGATTCTCCTGACATCGCGTTGTCGATGACATGTGAAGCATTTATCGTTACCGTATTCCCGGACCATGTTACTAAACAGCCCAATTCTTGAAGCAAATTCTGCATCAGATATACGTCCGCTATCCGCGGACAGTTTTCTATAACACAAGTGCCTTTTATTAAAAGTGAAGCCGCCATAATGGGAAGCACGGCATTTTTAGAGCCTTGTATTTTTACCTCTCCACGTAAAAAATTTCCACCATACATATGAATAGAATCCAATGATTCACCTTCTAAACCAGATTTTATGAATATGACCTATTCTATATATATGGTACTTACTAAAAAACGTATCTTGTACTTCCCCTTAGTGCTTCTGCCCATGTCCCTCTTACAGATCTTTCAGACGAATTCCTTTCGCCACGCTAAGGACCAATCCTATTTCTATCATTAAAAATAATACGGAGGAACCGCCGTAGCTGATAAACGGCAGCGAAATACCCGTACTGGGAATTGTGTTCGTTACGACCGCAATATTTAAAATAACCTGAATGGCAATATGCCCGAGAACACCTACGACAAGAAGAGCTCCGAATAAATCAGGCGCATTGTTGGCGATTACCATGAATCTCCATATTAAAAGCAAAAACATAATAATAATAGCTATCGCTCCGAATAGCCCCAGCTCCTCGCAGATAATTGAAAAAATCATATCATTCTGGGCTTCCGGAAGAAAACCTAACTTCTGCATGCTTTGACCCAGCCCTTTGCCCAGAATTCCTCCCGAGCCTATGGCATAAAGTGCCTGCAAGGTCTGAAAGCCTTTCCCGCTTGCGTAAGCCTCCGGGTCCAGCCAAGCCAGAATACGTTCCCCACGGAAATTCAAGCCGTCGGAGGAGGCTGCGTTTACTACGGCGAATATAAGCACCGCTACGGCCGCTACGCCGCCCAGGCCAAGCAGTATGAATTTCTTATACTCAGGGCTGGCCACAAACAGCATGAGAGCCGCGATTCCGAATACAATGATGGCAGAACTCAAATTGTTAGTAATCTGCCAAATCATCAAGCAAATCGGCAGAGGAACAGCGAGTACGGTAAAAAAACCCTTCGTCGTCCTTATCCCTCTTCCCATCCGGCAGACGAGACTCGCCAAAAATAAAATCATACCTAACTTCGCCACTTCGGCAGGCTGTAATGTAAAACCGCCGATTCGAATCCATCTGGTCGCTCCATTTGCTGAATACTGAATACCTGGAACTAACACAAGCGGTATCAGCACGCCGGAGCCTATGTAACCGAGAGTCGCGAAGCGCTCCCAAAAATGATAAGGAATATTTGCTACCACTATCATCGCTGCAAGCCCTATCACAGTGGCTATTACCTGCTTTTTAAGATAAAAGGTGGAGTCGCCGAACTGAAGATTTGACTCATAGGAGCTGGTCGAATAAATCATAATTAACCCGAACCCGAGCAAAAACAGCACAATAAATAACAAACTATAATCAAAAAAGTTTTCCGATTGCTTTTTCCGTTGTCTTCCTACTCTTCTTTCCGCCACGAAATGTCCTACTCCTTCCTTCTCTTTTTTATAAAGGTTTCTAAAAATAACCGCCCAGCCTGAACTGCAACTCTTTAAAGGCTGTTCACATAGTCCTTGAACATATTTCCGCGCACCTCATAATTAGGAAACATTCCCCAGCTCGCACATGCCGGAGACAAGAGCACTGCATCTCCAGCTTCTGCTTCTCTCGTGCATATCTTCAGCGCTTCGTCGAAGCTATCCGCATGGACGATGTTCCTGATGCCATGCTTTATGGCACACTCCTCTATCTTATCCGCTGTCTGTCCGATCAGTACAAAGCATTTTACCTTTCCCTCGAAGGCTTCTATCCAATCGTCATACTCACTATGCTTATCGTAGCCGCCGCCAATCAAAACGGTAGGTTTGGACATCGCTCTGATTCCTTGAATCGCAGCGTCCGGATTGGTACCCTTGGAATCGTTGTAATAGTCCACTCCGTTTTTCGTAGCGACGAACTCTATTCTATGTTCTACCGCTTTAAAGCGTTTTATCGTACTCAAAATATTTTCGAGAGGCACCTCCATGCTCAGCGCGATGGCGATGGCCGCCATTATGTTTTCCACATTGCACAGTCCTACCAGATTCATATCGTGTACAGTCATGATTTTTCTTCTCTCATCCTGCACATTGCCGATACCTGCTATATATATATCTTCCCCTTCCAGATAGATTCCTCTTTCCAGCTTTCTCACAGAAGAAAAAAAGATAACATGAGCAGAACATCTGCCGCCGAAGGCTCTGGTATATTCATTCTCGTAATTCAGTACACAAACATCGTCCTTTGTCTGATTCTTCGCGATTCTTTCCTTTACCGCCGCATAATTTTCCATCGTATAATGTCTGTCCAAATGGTCCGGCGTAATATTAAGTATGGCTGATACCTGCGGCCTAAAGGTCTGTGTAGTCTCCAGCTGAAAGCTGCTGATTTCCGCCACTGTTATGGTATCCGCCTTTGTTTCCGAAGCGATTTCGGTATAGGGATTGCCAATATTTCCAACGATATAAACGGACTTGTAATATTCGTCCATAATCTGTCCCACCAAAGATGTGGTAGTGGTCTTACCGTTGGTTCCCGTAATTGCAACCAGCCTGCCCTTGGCATAGGCATAAGCCAGTTCTATTTCTCCCCATACGGGAATCCCTCTCTTTCGAAAGTCTTCTATAACAGCCGTATCCGCAGGAACGCCGGGGCTTGGTACCACCAAAACAATTTCTTCTTCCAGTTCCTTTGGCAGGCTGCCAATTACTATTTCTGCATTTACTCCTTCGGAAAGCTTGTTTCGTACCGCTGCTTCCTCCAGCTTTTTATTTTCATCATACAAAATTGGTACTGCTCCCGCAAAGCTGAGCAGCTTTACCGCTCCAATCCCGCTGATCCCCGTTCCTATTACCAATACTTTCTTACCTTGTAGATCCATGAAACATTTCCTCTTTTCCCGACAGTCTTTAAATGCCCATAAGTGCGATCAAGCAAAGCATGGCAGTTGCGATAGAAAATACCGCAACGACTCTCGTCTCCGACCATCCGCACAGTTCAAAATGATGATGGATAGGCGCCATCTTAAAGAATCGCTTTCCTCCGCTCATCTTGAAATAGCCTACCTGAATGATGACGGACGCCACCTCTACCGCATAAATGAGCGCTACGATAGGTATGAATAAGGGCATTTGCAGCATATACGCCGTCGCTGCCACAAAACCGCCAAGCGCAAGTGATCCTGTATCTCCCATAAACACGCTTGCCGGATATACATTGAATAGAAGGAAGCCTAAAAGCGCTCCCACTACTGCACAGGTTATCGGCTCTACGCCGCTGGCGGTGCCTACCGCTACCACCGAAAAAAAGGTTGCTATCATCACTGTAACGCTGCTTGCCAGACCGTCCAGACCGTCCGTAAAATTTGCACCGTTTACCGTTGCTATCACAATAAAAAACAAAATCGGTATATTCAATATGCCCATATCTAAAAATTTACCCTGCATAAATGGTATCCGCATCGCTAAGGAAACGCCCGTATTGTTCACCAGATAATAGGCGAATATCCCCGTCACCAACAGCTGCCCCAGCATTTTCTGCCATGCCCGCAGTCCCATAGAGCTCTTTAGAACGACCTTGATGTAATCGTCCAGAAAACCGATCAGTCCGAAGCCCAAGGTGGAAAAAAGAATGGGCATAATCTTCGGATAGTCCTTCATGTAAATCATAGACGTCGCCACAATGCTGATTAATATAAGGATTCCGCCCATGGTAGGGGTTCCCGATTTTTTAAGATGTGTCTGGGGACCATCATCTCTGACCGTCTGCCCTGCTTTTAGTTTTTTTAAAAAAGGTATAATAAAAGGTCCTAATACCACACTTATTATAAAAGATATTACCACAGATATAATAACCGTATGATTCATTTTACTTCCAATCCTTTCCTCGAGTCATCCTTTGTCATTATAATCCATTCTTTCCAAATAAGGAAGAATATTTTCAAAAAGCTGCCGTACGATAGGCGCCGCTATCTGCCCTCCATAATACATACCCTGAGGATTATTGATGATAGCCACAGCCAGCACCTGCGGATCGTCAGCAGGCGCAAATCCAAGAAAGGATGAAATATACTTTCCGCTTCCTCTGGGAAGCGTCTGGCTGGTAGCCGTCTTTCCACCCACCCGGTACCCTTCCACATAACCGTTTTTGCCGCTTCCGTTTTCTACCACCTGCTCTAACAAATACCGCATGGTTTCCGACGTCTCGGCAGAGACAATATTCTGTTTTACCGGATATTTCAGAGTCTCTATCGTTTCTCCCTGCGCATCTACTACTTTTACTCCAAAATGCGGCGTTACTCTGTTTCCCCCATTGATAATGGACGAAGCAGTGGTAGCAAGCTGTATCGGTGTAATCTGGAACGACTGTCCGAAGGACATGGTAGCAAGCTCCACTTCTTTGATGTTCTCTTTCTTGTGCATGATGGTGGCTGCTTCTCCCGGCAGATCCACACCGGTTTTCGTCAGCAGACCGAACTTTTTAAAGTAATCATAATACCGGTCCACACCTATTCTGAGCCCTACGGTGACAAATACCGGATTGCAGGAGTTCATGATGCCATGCACAAAGTCCTCCGCTCCGTGTCCCCCTACTTTGTGACACCTTATTTTTCTATCCTCCACCACAATAAAGCCGGGACAGCTGAACTGGTCGGTAAGGCTCACTGCCTTGGATTCCAATCCCGCCGCTGCAGTTACTATTTTGAAGGTAGAGCCCGGCTCATAAGTATCGTTGATACAACCGTTTCTCCACATTTGGTTCAGTGCATTTTGCTTTTCTTTCTCATTTACCGGCTCAACACTTCCCTCCGGCAGGGTATAAGGGTCATTTAAGTCGAACTCCGGTACATTTACCATCGCCATTATTTCCCCGCTCTGCGGGTTCATGACAAGAATAGATACGCTGTCTGCCTCCTTGGTCTCCATGGCCTGATACGCCAGCTGTGTCGCATAGCTTTGAATGTTCACATCAAGACTCACGTATAAGTCGTTTCCGCTTATCGGCTCCACTCTCTCTTCTCCCGCTTCAGCGATTTCCACACCTTTGGCGTCCGTCACCGTAAGAATGGTTCCCTCTTTCCCTTTTAAATATTCTTCATATATAACTTCCAGACCGATGATTCCCTGATTGTCCCCGCCCGTAAAACCCAGTACCTTAGAAGCGAGCGAATCATAAGGATAATACCTCTTATAGTCCTCATCCACCTTCACTCCGTCCAAATCGTACTCTCTGATTCTGTCGCCGGTCTCCTTATCTACATTACTTTTGATTTTTTCTATGGAGGAATATTTCTCCACTCTCTTCGTTACATATTCTTCTGAAAGGCCAAGCTCCTTGGACAGCACCGAAACTACGGTCTCCGGCTGTGTAATCTGGTTGTGGATAACGGATATCGTACATACCGTCCGGTTATCCGCCAGCACAGTTCCCGTAGCCTCTATGATCCGACCTCTGGCAGCCTTAATATTCCGCTCCCTTTCATGCAGCTCCTTGGCCTGCTCCATGTAATATTCCGATTGAAATACCATAAGATATACGAGCCGCCCTCCCAGGAGCAGAAATGCCAGAACACATGCAAAAAAAGTGACCACTATCTTTTTGCGTATATAAGTTTTGTTCTTCGATAACATATGTATCAATAACCTCATAAAAAGGTGTTACTACAATCTATTATCCCTTTTATGAGGTTATTCTACTTTTCGTATTCTTCGGTGTGTTTAAAAGGGATTGTCGTCGTCCTGTAAACTGTCTGTGCTGCTCGTACCATTAGTGCCCGCTCGTCCGGCAGGTGTTGAATTCTCGCCGGTTACGCTGTGCCCCGTTTCCGGGTCTACCAGCTCACCCGTATCCGGGTCAACGGCATATCCGGTCTGAGGGTCGATGGGGAAGGTTTTCCATACTTCTGTATAAGTGTTCTCTTCCTCGCCCTCCTGGGCCTGTGTTCCGCCCGCAGCAGCTTCCTCTCCCGTTGTCTCCCCGGATGCGTCTCCTTCCGTGCTTTCTGCTGTCTGACCATCCTCATCTGTTGTCTCCGGAGCCACGGGAGTTGTTATTTCTATCTGAAGCGCTTCTAATTCCGCACGTTCATCGTCCGACAGTTCCTCCGTCATGAAGATTCCCTTATAAGGAAGCACTTCGGTAAGAATTTTTCTGACGATTCTCGTCGCATATTTCGCATCATCCTGATAGGCTACGTTCGGTCTGTCCACTACTACATAAATTGCAATCTGCGGGTCATCCGCAGGCGCATATCCCATAAAGGATACCACATATTCATTGTTACCACGAGGCAGAGTCTCCGCAGTTCCCGTCTTTCCGCCAATCATATATCCTGCCGGGCGCGCCGTTTTACCGGTACCGTTCTCTCCCGATACGACCAGATTACAGTCCTCTTTAATAATTTCAGAAGTAGATTCCGAAATCGTCTGCTTCAATATCCTCGGTTCGATATTCTGCACCGTAGCCCCGCTGGGGCTGATGATCTTACTCACCATATGAGGTTCATAATAATTGCCTCCATTGATTAAGGAGCTAAAACCTGCAATCATCTGTATCATGGTCGTGTTAAAGCCTTGTCCGAAGGAATTGGTTGCCAATTCCGTAGGTCCCAGGGAACTTTTATCATATACAAGGCTGGCGGTTCTTGATTCTCCCGCCAGATCGATATTAGTCTTCAACCCGAAATTAAATATATGCTGATAATCGATATAGGTATCTTTTCCAGTAGCCATATTTACATACATCATGACAACATTGCATGAGCGCTCTACGCCCTGTGACACGGTAAGAAGGCCGTCACCATATATATTATGGCATTTTATCTTATAATCTCCTACTTCCAGAAATCCATTGCATGTATACGTCTCGTTGCCGGTAATGCTTCCCGAATCGATTCCCGCCGCTACCGTAAAGGGCTTTGCTACGGAGCCCGGCTCATAAGTATCATTGATGCAGAAATTTCTCCAAAGCGCGTTGAAGTTCTGGTCCAGCTGTTCCGTTCCCTTCATAGCCGCAAGATTTTCCGCCGTAATATATTCTCCGGTCTTATTCCCCAGTTCGTCCACCATGGGCATTCCAATCAAATCCTCGGAATTCTTTGTATTATTTAAATCGAATGCCGGATAGCTCGCCATGGCGAGAATTTCTCCAGTATTTACATCCATAATAATACAACCCGTATTATTGCTTCCATTTCTCTCCAAGTAGTTGTTTTTATATTGATCGTTGAATTCTTTTAAATATTTTTCCACTATGCTCTGAATATTAGCGTCTATGGTCGTTACGATGGAATTGCCGTCCACCGCCGCAATCGTCGTTCTCTCCAGAGCAGCATCTCCGTTCAAATAACCGTATTCCCGTCCCGGCGTTCCGCTGAGCACATCATTATAATATTGCTCCAGACCATAAAGTCCCTGGTTATCGCTGGTCGTAAAGCCTATCGCGTCGCTGGCCAGCGTATTATTCGGGTATTTTCTCTTATACTCTTCTTCAAACCAGATTCCCTTTATATTTGCACCTTGCTCCTTGTCTGTCTCCAATGCCTTGAAACCGCTGATTTCTTCATAGGTCATCTGTTTCTTCAATACATAGTAGGAAGATTCGGGATGTGAGGCGAGGCGTTCTCTTATGACAGCTCCATCGATTCCAAGCTCAGATTGTACTGCCGCAATAGTAGGCTCCGCTGCCTTCTCATCATCCAGCATGATTTTCGCATCCAAAATGACGTTGTAGACCTTTTCACTGACCGCCAGCTTAGTCCCCTTGCTGTCCAGTATGTCTCCGCGCCTGAAAGGTATCGTCTTGCTATCGTATTCCTGCTGAGACAGCACCTGCTTCTTATATTTCTCGCCATTTTCCTTATTGATTACCACAAGTCTGGCACTCAACCCTACAAAAGCCAGCAATACTAAAATAAATAGCACTGCCAGCTTTTTCTGCATTCCGGTTGTAAATCTGTTCGTTCTTCCTTTTCTATTTCTGCTCAAACCAATCCCTGCCTTACTCCGGAATATCCGCGACCTGTTTTACATAGTCGCTTGCCTCTCCGGAAAATGTTACGATTTGCCCTTCCTCCGCATATTTCATACCTAATTCCTGAATGGCAATCCGCTTCACTTCCTCCATATCGATGCTGCTCGTAATCCTGCTGTATTCCTCATCGTTATCGAGTTTTAGATTATTCAACTCCCGCTCGAGCCTTGAAACATTTTTAATGCTGTTCGTAAGCTCTGCCTGCAGTCCGATATAGCCCGTCAAAATAAAGCCTGCCGCTACGACTGCACATGCCAAAAAAAGTACATAACCAAAACTCATATGATATGCCTTCTCACGGTTCTTCCTCGCGGTATTGCTTATCTGTCTCTTCGGCTCTCTCGGCGCGTATATTTTCTCATCCAGTTTTTTTACTGTGCTGCCTTGTACATAAGCATTTCTTCCTTGCTGTGTATGCGCCTGCTGTCTTCTGCCTGCACTGCGCACCTTGCCCTTATACTGTGCCATAGCATCCTACCCTTACCCTCTTGTTTGATTTAACTTTTCATAATTTGTTTTGTCTAGCTTCTCTCGAACACACGGAGCTTCGCGCTTTTAGAACGCTTATTTTCCGCCAATTCATCCTCCCCGGGCAATATTGGCTTCCTTGTAACTACTTTTCCTTTCGATTTATTCCCGCATATGCATACCGGAAAATCCGGCGGACAAGTACATGGATTTTCATTTTTTCTGAAATAAGACTTCACGATTCTATCCTCCAGCGAATGAAAAGTTATGATACAAAGCCGCCCTTCCGGCTTCAATAACTGGATAAATGAATCTATCGACTCCTCCAAGACCTCTAATTCCCTATTGCAGGCAATTCGAATCGCTTGAAAGGTCTTTTTGGAAGGATGTCCTCCCGTCTGCCTCATCTTCGCAGGAATCGCCGCCTTTATAATCTCGCTCAGCTCTCCTGTAGTCTCTATGGGCCTGTCCTGTCTCGCCTTCACAATATGTTTCGCTATATTCTTGGCAAATTTGTCCTCACCATAATCTCTTATAATGCGGAACAACTCAGCCTCCGAATATCCGTTTATGATATCCCTTGCACTGACAGACTGCCTCGTGTCCATTCTCATATCCAGCTTCGTATCATACTTATAGGAAAATCCTCTCTCCAGCTCGTCCAGTTGATAGGAGGAAACTCCCAAATCTAACAGTATGCCGTCCACACCGTCTATTCCCAGTTCTTTCAATACTTCCGGAGCATTTCGGTAATTGCTCCTTACGATAGTGACCTTGTCCCTATAAGGGGAAAGTCTCTCTCCCGCCGCTTTTATAGCAGCTTCATCCTGATCGATCCCGATGAGTCTTCCGCCCTCAGTAAGTCTTCCTGCTATTTCAAAGGAATGCCCGCCGCCGCCCAGCGTGCCGTCCACATAAATTCCCGTACCTTTTATATTCAAATTATCGATTGTTTCCTTCAATAAAACGGAGGCATGCTTAAATTCCATCCTTTTTCCTCCCGGTTCTTATATGCCCAGTCCCAGCTCCGCCATGTGCTCGGCAATACTTTCCATATCTTCGTAAGCGGATTCGCCGTCCCATCTTTCTTTGCTCCATATTTCAATCCTGCTGGCTACACCAATAAGAACGACGTCTTTATTAATACCTGCAAAATCTTTAAGCACCGATGGAACCAAGATTCTTCCCTGCTTGTCCACCTCCACGCTGGCTGCTCCGGCAAGGAAGAAACGGACAAAGGTTCGCGCATCCTTGTTCGTTAACGGCAGTCCTTTAAGTTTCTCTTCGAATACAGCCCATTCCTTGTTATCGTACACAAATAAGCAGCCATCCAACCCCTTCGTAACGACAAACTCTTCACCGAGAGTTTCACGGAATTTTGAAGGAATGATCAGCCGGTTTTTCGCATCGATTGTATGGTTGTATTCTCCCATAAACATAAAGCTCACCTGCCAATACCATTTCAAAAGCGGTCTGCCACATTTCGGTGTGTTATGCTGCCACTTTCTACCACTTCACACCACTTTCTACCACTTTTAATTTGATTTTATACTAATTATTAATGTTTGACAAGCTACTTTTAAGATTTTCCAATAAAAAATGCACTTTTTAGTTCCCTAAAAAGTGCATTTTTTCGGCATTTTCAACATATTGTGCGAACAAACGTTCTCGATACTAGATATGGTTCCCGGCTTGTGAAAAGAATTTATGCATTACTATTCACAGCCACTATACATTAAAACGGAATAAAATAACATCTCCATCCTTTACCACATACTCCTTGCCTTCCATTCCCACAAGCCCTTTTTCCCTCGCAGCAGAAAGTGAGCCCTGCTCTAAAAGGTCTTTATAATTCACCACTTCGGCCTTGATGAATCCTCTCTCGAAATCCGTATGGATCTTTCCTGCGGCCTGAGGTGCTTTCGTTCCGATCTTAATGGTCCACGCCCTCGTTTCGTCCTCTCCCGATGTTAAGAAACTATGCAGGCCCAAAATATGGTAGCTGGCTCTGATCAGCTTTTCAAGCCCCGATTCCTTAAGCCCCAGATCCTCTAAGAACATGGCCTTTTCATCCTCATCCAGCTCCGCGATCTCCTGCTCTATCTGGGCACAGATCACGAATACCTCGCTGCCATTTTTCGCCGCGAATTCTCTCACAGCCGAAACTCCCTGATTATCCGCTCCGTCATTTGCCAGATCTTCCTCCGCCACATTGGCCGCGAAGATAACCGGCTTATAGGTAAGCAAATTATAAGAGACAAGCAGATTCAGTTCGTCCTCATCCTCAGACTCGAAGCTGCTGGCAAGCTTGCCTTCTTCCAAATGAGCCTTGACCTTCTCCAGCAATGCCGTTTCCTTGGCGAGCGTCTTATCCATTTTCGCTCCCTTGCCCGTCTTGGCTATTCTTCTATCCAGAATCTCCATATCGGAGAAAATAAGTTCTAAATTTATGGTTTCAATATCCCTTAAAGGATCGACGCTTCCATCCACATGGACTACGTTGGAATCCTCGAAGCACCTTACTACATGTACAACGGCATCCACTTCCCTGATGTTGCTTAAGAACTGATTGCCCAGTCCCTCTCCCTTGGAGGCACCCTTTACCAGGCCTGCGATATCCACGAATTCAATGACCGCAGGGGTAACCTTCCTGGACTTATACATATCTCCTAATAATTTCAGTCTTTCATCCGGCACCGTCACAATACCGATATTCGGATCGATCGTACAAAAGGGGTAGTTTGCGGATTCCGCTCCCGCCTTCGTCAACGAATTAAATAAGGTACTCTTTCCCACATTGGGAAGACCCACGATTCCTAGTTTCATCTTTCTTTTATCTCCTTTTGAAGTTTCTCAATATTTCTTTTGTTCCCGCAATTCTTCATACAGCATTTTATAATTATGGTATCTGACAGGACTTATCCTGCCCTCCTCAAGCGCTTCCTTCACCTTACAGTCCGGCTCACCTATATGGACACAGCCGGCGAACCTACAGCCTTCTTCATATTCTTCGAATTCCGGATAGTAGTCCTTCAGCTCCTCCTTCTCCATATCGAACAGCTGCAGGGAAGTAAATCCCGGTGTATCCATAATATACGTATCTCCATGCAGGGCAATGATTTCCGAATGTCTGGTCGTATGTTTTCCTCTTTCTATCTTCTTGCTGATATCTCCGATTTCCATATTGGCCTTCGGATTCAGTCTATTTATGATAGAGGACTTACCTACGCCGCTGGGCCCTGCCACCGCCGTCGTCTTTCCCTCCAGCAGGCTCTTAAGCTCTTTCATCCCTTGCCTTTTTCTGGCACTGACAAACAGCACCCGATAGCCGCAGCTTTCATAGGCCCGCCGCAGCTCCTGTTTCTCTTTTTTTGTCGCAATATCCTGTTTATTAAAGCAAATAATGCTGTTAAGACCTTGTTTCTCCATCATGATGAGAAACCGGTCCAGAAGATTGAAATTAGGCTCCGGCTTCACAATCGCAAAAATTACAAGCGCCTGATCGATATTTGCTACCGCAGGCCGTATCAGCTCGTTGCGGCGGGGCAATATCTGCGTGATATTTCCCAGCAACTCCTCCTCATCCAGAACATCCATGCGCACATCGTCGCCGACTAACGGCTTTATATTATCCTTACGAAAAACTCCTTTCGCTTTGCACTCATATATTTTGCCTTGTGTATCGGCTTCGTCCTGCACATACACGTAATAAAATCCGGCAATACCCTTAATAATTTTTCCTTGTATACTATGCATACTCTTTTTTCCTTAGGCTAAGATTCCGGCGTAAATTGAATTTCTCTCGTTAGCGTCTTCTGGGTAGAAGTTCCTTCTGTGGTGGTCACTTCTCCCGTATCAGGATTCGTCACCGTCTGTGCATCGGTTGTTACCGTATACGTGAAGGTAATCGTTCCCGTTCCCGATTTGATTCCCGTATAGTTGACCGATATCGGGAACGGGAATGATGTTGTATTCGTATTTAAAAGCTGGATTCCATCTGCCGTATCCACTGTAACCGTAACACTCAGCCCGTCTCTGTATTCGGGGTCTTCCTCCGCCGTAGGCGCCTGTATGCTTCCGCTATAGCTGTAAGTTGACTGCTTCGGTCCGAGACTTACTTTTAAATCGATAGCTGTTCCGCTGTCCACATAAGAACCTACGGAATAGCTCTGATAGCATACGAGCCCGGTTAAGGAGGCGTCATCGTTATTTACCTCAGATACGCTTCCTACCTTTAAGCCCGCCTCAGTCAGTGTCGCCATGGCGTCCATTTCCGATACCCCGACCAGATTAGGCACCCTGATTTTGTTATCCTCCGGGCCCTGGCTGATACGTATCGTAACTGCGGAACCGCTGGGCGCTTTCGTTCCTCCCTCCGGCGTCTGGGAAATGACATTCCCCTTGGCCACCTGTGCATCGTAGCTCTCCGTCTTGTTTACGGTAAAACCCTTTCCTTCCAGGTTCGCCACCGCTTCGGCCGTGGATTTCCCCACGATATCCGGCACTTCTATACCGCTTGTTCCCGAATTGACCGTAAGAATGATTTCTGTGCTGGAATCCACCATCTGACCGATGCCGACATTACATTCCAGTACCAGACCTTCATCATATTGAGAATCTTCTTTGTAGGTAATTTCCGGTGTTAGGCCCAATTCCAAAAGCTCTGCCTTGACTTCCTCGATCTGACGTCCCACTACTTTAGGCATCTCTACCTTGCCGGACTCCTCCTGCGTCTCCTCGCCTTCCGAACCTCCAAAGGGCAGGATTCCCAGAGTCTTTCCAACAAGGAACAGTACGATAAATCCGATAATAAGGGCAGCCGCAATAGCGAGTACGGTAGTAATACGTTCCATCTTGGAATCGTATTCTTCCTCTTCATCGTCCTCATCCTCCATATCATCGATATCCTCGTCTTCTTCCTCCTCGTCCTCGTCTTCCTCCTCATAGATTGGACGGACATTCTTGTTCTTCTTAAGGCGAAGCTCCTCTTCCATGGAATCCCTTCTGTCGGACTGCTTTTTAATTTGCACCATATCCTTATCAGTAATCATCCTTGTGGACGCTTCTTCATTGGGATTGACAATTTTAACAAAGTCCTCATCGGGATTGATCAATGACTGCTTCAAGTCCGCAATCAGGTTTCCCATAGACTGATATCTTCGATCCGGACTTTTCTGGCAGCATTTAAATACGATCTGCTCGACGCTGACCGGTATCTCTGAGATATATTCTCTTGGTGACGGCAGCGGCTCCTGTATATGCTTGATGGCTATCGCTACCGTTGTCTCCCCATTAAAAGGAACCCTTCCGGTAAGCATTTCGAACATAGTAATACCCAGAGAATAAATATCGCTCTTCTCGTCGCTGTATCCTCCTCTGGCCTGTTCCGGCGAAGTGTAGTGAACGGAGCCCATGACATTGGATGTAATCGTATTGCTGGTCGCGGCCTTTGCAATGCCGAAATCAGTTACCTTAACCTTGCCCTCCTTGGAAATAATAATATTTTGAGGCTTGATATCCCTGTGGATAATATGGTTTTTATGTGCGGCTTCTATTCCCATGGAAACCTGAATGGCAATACTAACAGCCTCTTTTACGGAGAGGCGCGCTTTCTTTTCGATGTACTGCTTTAACGTAATGCCTTCTACAAGTTCCATAACGATGTAATAAATACCGTTTTCCTCGCCCACGTCGTATACGTTTACGATATTAGGGTGCATGAGTCCGGCTGCAGCCTGAGCCTCTACCCGAAACTTGGAAACAAAATTCGCATTTTCAGAGAATTCCTGCTTCAGTACCTTAATTGCCACATTTCTGTTCAGCTTATGATCTTTCGCCTTGTATACATCCGACATTCCGCCGGTTCCAATTTTTTCCAGTATTTCATACCGGTCACCGATTATCATTCCAATTTTAATCATTTTCCACCTCGTCTGCAAACGGTTCGATAATAATTACTGCAATATTATCCTTACCGCCGTTATTATTGGCCGCCATAACCAATTCTTCCGCTTTTTCCTCTACGCTTCCTGGCGAGCCCAAAATCATTCGGATTTCTCCGTCCTCCAGCATATTGGTCAATCCATCCGAACACATTAACACAATATCGCCGGGCATGAGCTCTACGTTAAAAAAGTCCACCTCTACAGTATCTTTGGCACCAATCGCTCTGGTGATTATATTTTTATCCGGGTGACTTCTCGCCGACTCTCTGTCGATGCCCCCCATTCGGACCATCTCCTCTACCAAGGAATGATCCCTTGTAATCTGTTCAATTTTTCTGTCGCTTACTACATACAGCCTGCTGTCTCCTACATTGGCGACCTCCAGATATTTGCCGTTCAAGCACGTAGCCGCCACTACCGTAGTTCCCATTCCTGCAAGAGCCTCCTCTTCCTCGGCCTTTTTCCTGATATGCTCGTTGGCCGCCTCGATGGCTTTACCTAGTATTTTAACCGGGCTTTTTTCGAAGGAACGCTCTATTTCTTCCCGCATGGTTTCTACCGTATATTTGGAAGCGTAGTCCCCTGCATTATGTCCGCCCATTCCGTCTGCAACGATAAATATATTCGGGAGATTTCCTACGGGAGTGTCGGATACAAATACATAATCCTGATTTAATTTTCTCTTTTTTCCAATATCCGTAACGGAAAACGTCTTTAACACCTTAAAAACCTCCTGTATCTATTGATGAATGACCTTTCGGCGAAGCTGCCCGCAGGCTCCATCAATATCTCTGCCCATTTCCCTTCTTATAGTAACATTTATTCCGTTTTTTTCAAGTTTATTTTTAAATGCCATCGCTTTCTCATGGGTACTGGACACATAATCCCGTTCTTTTATGGGATTTACCGGAATGAGATTGACATGACAGTTTAAGTGCCTTATGAGCGCTATTAGCTCTCTCGCATCCTCATCCGTATCGTTTATGCCCCCTACAAGACTGTATTCAAAAGTAATCCTTCTTCCAGTCTTCTCAAAATAGTATGCACAAGCCTCTATCAGTTCATCCAGCCCATACCGGTTCGCGATGGGCATAAGCCTTTTCCGTTTCTCATCAGTAGTCGCATGAAGGGACAGCGCCAGCGTAATCTGCAGCTTTTCCTCCGCAAGCTCCCGTATTCTGGGCACGATGCCGCAAGTAGAAACTGTAATATTTCTCTGGCTGATATTTAAACCATCCTCGTCTGTAAGCAACCTTATAAATCGCAGCACGTTGTCGTAGTTATCCATGGGCTCCCCCGTCCCCATCACCACCACGTTAGAGACCTTCTCTCCCGTCAGCCGCGTTATGGCATAAATCTGATCCAACATCTCCGAAGGAGTAAGGGAACGTTCCAGTCCATCCAAGGTAGAAGCACAGAAAGTACAGCCCATCCGGCAGCCCACCTGTGAAGAAATACAGACAGAGTTTCCGTGCTTGTACTTCATCCATACGCTCTCTACCATATTTCCGTCTTCCAGCTCAAAAAGAAATTTTTTCGTACCGTCAACTCTGGATTCTTGCACTGTCACTTCCTTTAAATCGGTAAAGTAATAATTTTCCTCACACTTTCTCTTCAATTCTTTTGATATATTTGTCATATCATCAAAGCATCTAACGAGCTTTACATGCATCCATTCATAAAGTTGTCCGGCGCGGAATGATTTCTCTCCCATGCCTGCCAAATCCTCTTTCAGCTCGGAAAGTGTCATTGATTTTATATCTTTCTTCATAACCTTCCTCTTCAAAACCTTTCATACATGCCGTTTGAATCTCGCAATGAAGAATCCGTCCGTCTCGTCAAGCCCCGGTAAAAGCTGTTTAGAATCGATAAACTCAAAAGGATGATTATGGGCGAACCACTCCGCCACCCTTTCGTTTTCTTCTTTGTGAATTGTACATGTGCTATAAATAAGTACTCCGCCCGGCTTAACGTACTGCCATACGGCACTCAGTATTTTCTTCTGCAATAAAGGAAGCTCCTGCAGCGCTTCTTTCGTTATGTTATATTTAATATCCCGTTTCTTTCCCACAATACCCAATCCCGAACAAGGCAGATCTGCCAGGACCACATCCGCCTTTTCGTTCAGCGTCTCGTCATAAACTGTAGCATCATAAGCCTCTGTCATTATATTAGCAAGGCCCTGGCGCTGTATATTCTCTTCGATGAGCGCCGTCTTATCCTCCGTCAGGTCTCTGGCCAGAACTCTTCCGCTGCCCTTCAGCTTGAGCGCTGCATGAGTGGCCTTTCCTCCCGGAGCGGCACACACATCGAGAATGAAATCGTCTTCTTTTATCCCCGCATTCTCCACACAGAGCATGGAGCTTACGTCCTGTACGGTAAGCAGCCCTTCCTCAAAGCCCGGAATACTCCTCACCCCGTCCAAGTGTTCAAGCTCATAGGCATAAGGCAGATAAGGATGTTGCCTTATCTTTATTTCTGTTTCTCCGATTCTCTTTAAAAGATCCTCTTTCTCTGCCTCGCTCATGGTCTCCTTTAATCGGACCGTTACCGGACGGACAGCGAGCATCGCCTGAAGCATTTTTTCCGTCTGCGCTATGCCGTAGTCCTCCATCCACATGGAAATAACGAATTCAGGCATGGAATACCACACCGACAAATATTCCGCTTTATTCTTCTCCTTATCGGGATAGGATATTTCTGCCTTCTGTCTCGCAATGTTACGAAGAACACCGTTGATAAAGCCCTTTAACGACTGAAATTTCCTTTTGTTTGCTAACTTTACCGCCTCGTTACAGACGGCTGAGTCGGGAACCCCGTCCATAAACAGTATTTGATATACGCTCATGCGAAGAAGGTTTCGAATGAGCGGCTTCATTTTTTTTACCGGAACCTTGGAATAACTGTCCAGGATATAATCTATCTGTATCCGTCTCTCAAGCGTTCCTTCCGTTACCCTTTTTATAAACGCTTTTTCCTGTGCCGTCAGATAATCGTATTTATCCAGTACATTTCTCATTAAAATATGGCTGTAGGTTTTTTCCTTTTCTATCTCTAACAGCATATCCAGAATCAGTTCTCTTATATTCATAAAAATTATCCTTCCGGTTATCAGTCGTCGCTGCTTCTGTTTCCGAACAGAAGCAGCAGACGAAGAAACTGTAACAGCGAGGACGCCACGCCAGCCACATAGGTGAGTGCTGCCGCGCTTAAGACCTTCTTACAGCTGGCCGTTTCCTCTCCTCCGGTGATTCCATAGTCCTGAAGCATCACAAGCGCTCTGGAAGAGGCATTGTATTCCACTGGAAGGGTAACGATCTGAAACAATATCGCTATAGCAAATACCCATATTCCTACCTGAACGAGGGTGGAATACATTCCGAGTATCACACCCAGAAGAATAAGAGGGATACTCAGCGTAGAACTGATATTTGCAATAGGGGCAAGCGCATTACGAAATCGTATCGGTATATATTCCTCCTTATGCTGCACGGCGTGTCCGCATTCGTGCGCCGCCACGCCTAAAGCCGCAATAGAGGAAGATCCATAGGTGCGGTCCGACAGCCTGAGAACCTTATTCTTAGGGTCGTAATGATCGGTGAGATTCCCTGCTACACGTTCGATTCTCACATCGTGAATCCCGGAATAGCTAAGGATTCTCGCCGCCGCTTCGGCTCCGGTCATTCCGCTCTTGCTCCGTATCTTTTCATACTTGTTATAAGTGCTGTTCAATCTGCTGCTTGCCGCAATACACAAAATCGCTCCAATCAGCACAAGAATATAAGTAGGGTCCATATAATATCCGTAATATCCATACATAAACATCAACCTCCGTATTTATTTAAGTGAAGTGAACTTCAGCAGATGAAGCGAACCTCACTAGGTGAAGCTTGCTTCACCTTTCTCATCTGCCAAGTATCGTGTCCGGCTTCAGTGCATATCCGAGTAAAAAATCCTTTACACTCATCCTCTTTTTTCCCTCGAGCTGCACCTGTGTTACCTTCAATTCCCCTTTTCCCGTTTTCACATAAAAAGCGTCCTTTTCCACCTTCGTCACAGTACCTGTCTGCGCCGGTACCTCTTCCAGCTCCCTGGGCTCCGCTTCCCATATTTTCAAAGTCTTGCTGTCATAATAAGTATACGCGCTTGGCCACGGATTCAGTCCTCTGATGAGCCTGTCGATAACCAAAGCCTCTTTCGTCCAGTCGATGTGCCCTTGGGATTTCTTAAGCACCGTCACATATGTGGCGTCTTCCTCCTTCTGCTTTTCCGGAATCAGCATTCCATCCTCTATCAGAGGAAGCGCCTGCACAATGAGCTTCGCTCCCGCTTCACACAACTTATCGTATAAGGATTCTCCAGTTTCCTTTTCCGAAATAGGTACCGTACATTTCATAAGCATATCACCGGTATCTATCCCCTTGTCCATCCGCATAATCGTAATACCGGTTTCATTTTCTCCGTTTAGAATCGCCCATTGAATCGGTGCGGCTCCCCGGTACTTGGGAAGAAGGGAAGCATGAATGTTGACGCAGCCATATCTCGGCATATGCAATATTTCTTCCGACAATATCTGTCCAAATGCGGCTACCACAAAAATATCCGCTTCGTATTTTCTAAGCTCCTCCACCGCCTCCGGTGCCTTTACTTTAACCGGCTGGAAAACGGGAATGCCATATTTCAGTGCGCACTGCTTTACCGGCGGCATCTGTAATTCCGGAATATTCTTATCCTTCCCTCTCCCCTTGGGCTTATCAGGCTGCGTCACCACCGCGGCAACCTGATGTCCTGCGCCCACGATGGCTTCCAAGGATCCCACCGCATAATCGGGAGTTCCCATAAAAACTATTTTCATTCCTCATCCTCCAAATCCAGATCGGAAGCATCCAGCAGCTCTCCCTCTACTTTATCAACATAGAGCTGACCGTCCAGATGGTCCAGCTCATGGCAGATAGCACGTGCCAAAAGTTCCGTTCCCTCGATTTCATAAGATTCCATGTTTTCATTTAAAGCTACAGCCTTCACATAGTTTGGCCTCGTAACTATTCCCGTCTTGCCCGGAACGCTAAGACATGCCTCGCTGCCCGTCTGCTCGCCGCTCATCTCTACGATTCGCGGATTAATGAGGACATAGGGATCCTCTCCCGTCACATCAATTACAACGATTCTTTTTAATATACCCACCTGTGGTGCCGCAAGTCCCACGCCGTAAGCTTCATACATGGTATCGAACATGTCGTCGATGAGCTCTCTGATGCGGGGCGTCATTTCCTTTACCTCTTTACATTTTTTTGTTAATACGTCATCTCCAATTTCTCTTATGTTTCTGATTGCCATCGTTATTTCATCCTTTCTAATAAGAACTCATCGGGTCGAAATCAAACTGAACCGTCTCCGTTTTCAGCTCCTCCTTTTTTTTCCGTTCTCCGATATAAGTTTCCAGCATATTTTTTATTTCTACCAGATTATGATATTCGGTATTCTTAATGTAGAGCATATAACGGTAAATATCGTTTACCCTTCCTACCGACGCCGGTGCCGGTCCTATGACATCGGTGCCGTCATCAACAGCCTTTGCCTTTTGCTTTACCAGCTCTCCCATGGCCTTCGCAAGCCCGAGTCCTGGCTCCTCCTTCGGCGAAGCGACGAGCACGGCCAGCATATGGGCCGCAGGCGGATAGTGAAGCAGCTCTCTGAAAAACATCTCCTCTTCATAAAAGGACCGATAATCCTGATTCGCCGCATGTACGATACTATAGTGCTCCGGATCATAAGTCTGGATGACTACTTCTCCCGGCTTGCCGCTTCTTCCGGCCCGCCCTGCTGCCTGTGTCAGCAACTGGAAGGTACGCTCACCCGCCCGGTAGTCATTCACATGCAGGGATAAATCAGCTGCCAGAATTCCTACCAATGTCACATCCGGAAAATCATGTCCCTTTACGATCATTTGTGTGCCTACCAAGACATCGGCTTCCCCGTTAGCGAAGCCGCTCAGAATCTCTTCATAGCTGTCCTTCGTGCGGGTAGTGTCCGCATCCATCCGAAGTACCCTCGCCTTCGGGAATTCCTTATGAAGCACTTCCTCTATCTGCTGAGTTCCCGCCCGAAATCCCAGAATATATTTGGAGCCGCAGGAGGGACAGAGTTTCACCGACGGCTCTTCGTGTCCGCAGTAGTGACAAATCAACTTCCCGTTTCTATGCTCCGACAGCGAAACGTCACAGTGGGGACATTTCATCACGTGTCCGCAAGCGCGGCAGGAGACGAAACCCGCATACCCTCTCCGGTTCAGAAAGAGAATGGTCTGCTCTCCCGCCTTTAAACGTTCCCCTATCAGGTCGTGAAGCCTTCTGCTGAAAATGGAGCGGTTTCCCTCCTTTAATTCTTCCCTTAAATCTACAGTATAAACAGCGGGCAGCTCACCTCCTGCCTGCCTTTTCTTAAGCTCGTATAGCTTATATTCTCCTTTTTTTGCCTTATAATAGGATTCCAGGGAGGGGGTTGCGGAACCCAGTACCACGAAAGCCCCATGCATGGAGGCTATTTTTATTGCGGCCTCCCTCGCATGATATTTCGGCATGGCTTCGCTTTTATATGTACTTTCGTGTTCTTCATCTATAATAATCAGTCCCAAATCGGGAAAAGGGGTGAAGAGTGCAGACCTGGGTCCGATAATCACATCAATTTCCCTCTTTTTCGCTCTTTCACACTGGTCGTATTTCTCCCCTTTGGATAAGGTAGAATTCATCACCGATACTCTGCTGCCGAAGCATTTATAAAAGCGCAGTACCGTCTGATAAGTCAGTGCGATTTCCGGAATCAGGACTATGGCTTGTTTTCCTTTTTTTACGATATCTTCAATCAGCTTAAGATAGACCTCTGTCTTGCCGCTCCCTGTAATTCCATGGATGAGGCAGGTAGTTCTTACTCCCGCGTCATAGTCAGACATGATGTCCCTGTATATGAAGCTCTGTTCCTCGCTCAAGTCCTTTTCTGCCCCATAGCTCTCGTTTCGGACATCTTCCTTATCCGCCATAAGTTCTACGGGATTTCGGTAGCTGCTCTCTACCGTTATCTGAATAGCGCCCTGCTTTTCCAGACTCTCTAAAGTCTTCATGGAAACATGAAGCTTCCCGGTAAGAATCGGTACGGGAAGCTCGTTTTCCTTTATCAGCTCCTCCAGTACCCTGACCTTTGCTACCTGCTTCTTTGCGCTGCAATCCTTAAGAAAAATCTTTGCCTCCTCCTTCGTCAGAAGAAGTTCGCAAGCTTTCTTTTCTATCTTTTTTATCTTTTGTTTTACGGGAAGCACAGTCTTTAAGGCCGCGATCATCGTGGAGCCGTACTGCTCCTTCATCCATGCCGCCAGACGAATATAGTAGTCCTGAGCCGTTACATCCTTTTCCTCCGCATAGGCTATACTTTTTAGCTTCTCCGGTGCAAATTCTGCTTCATCCGTTATTTCAATAACATAACCCTTTCTCAAATGGTTTCCCGCACCGAAAGGCACTGCTACGCAGGCCCCCACATCGAGTACGTTCCGCAGCCCCGGTGGAATCACATACTGGAATGGACGGTCTACCTTCTCATGGGATATGTCGATTATAATGTTTGCATATTTTCCTTCCATCCGCGCTCCTTCAGGATATCCCGAATAAGGTCCCTCTCGTCCATCGGATATTTTATCCCTTCTATCTCCTGATAATCCTCGTGTCCCTTGCCAGCGAGAACTATAATATCTCCCGGCTCTCCGTGGTCGATTGCATATGCGATGGCCTCTTTTCTATCGCAGACCTCGATATATTTCCCTTCGGTTCTTTCGATTCCTATCTTAATGTCGTCTATGATGTCCTGAGGCTTTTCGAATCTGGGATTATCCGAAGTGATAATAGTCAGATCTGCCAGCTTTCCGCTGACCTCTCCCATTTCATACCGGCGCATTTTCGAGCGGTTACCGCCGCAGCCGAACAGACATACCAGCCTGTTAGGTTCATACTCCTTCAAAGTACTTAACAGGCTCTCCAGACTCATGGCATTGTGCGCATAATCTATGATAAGCGTGAATTCATCGGACACCCTTACCATCTCTATCCTGCCCTTTACCCTCGCTTCCAGGAAAGCTTTTCTTATTGCCTCTACCCCAACGCCGAAATGCCTGCAAATGGCAATCGCAGTAAGTGCGTTGTATGCACTGAACCTTCCGGGATTGATCACCTCCAGCGTAAAGTCCATAAGCCCTTTTACATCAAAAAGTATTCCCAGCTCTCCCGGCCTCTTAATGAGTGATAAGTTCTGTGCACTTATATCTGCTTCCTTGTCGAAACCATAGGTTTCTATCGTACAGGTATGGTTCTTCGTCACTTCCCTCCAGTGTGAATCGTCCCTATTCACAATACCTACCAGACACTGCCTGAAGAGAAGCCCCTTGCACGCCAGGTATTCTTCAAAATCCGCATGTTCGTCCTGGCCGATATGATCCGGCTCTAAATTGGTAAATATTCCATAATCAAAAATAAATCCCTGTGTCCTATGGAGCTTAAATCCTTGAGAGGAGGCCTCCATGACAACGACATCGCAGCCGGCATCTGCCATTTGCCTGAAATATTCCTGAATCAGATAGGATTCCGGTGTAGTGTTGACAGAATGCAGCCTCTTCGTTCCTATGATCACTTCTATGGTTCCGATGAGCCCTACCTTGTACCCCGCATTTTCCAAAATGGACTTTACAAGGTATGAGGTCGTGGTCTTGCCCTTTGTTCCGGTAATTCCGATGATTTTCATCTGCTGCGCGGGGTTGCCGAACCAGGCTGCCGATAAAAATGCCAGAGCATAACGGGTATCTGCCACTTTAATGATGGTAATCCCCATCTCCTCCGGCAATTCCACATCCTTCTCCACAACAAGAACCTTTGCCCCCTTCTCTGCTACCTCTTTCGCAAAGTCATGACCGTCTACCTTGGCTCCCGTAATGCAGACAAACAAGCACCCTTCCGTCACCTTTCGGGAATCGTAAACTATCGCATTGACGTCTCTGTCCGTGGTCCCCATCCGGCATTCATATTCCAGCTTTTCCAGCAATTTTTTCAATTCCATCATCGTTTTTCCCTCTTTTCTTTTAAAAGAATAGCATGGATATCCACTTTTTTCAACTTCTACCCTTAAGTATTCCCCTTACCATCGATTGACAAGGTCACACACGGGCGTGTAAGACCTTGTCAATCGATGGTAATCAAACCACTTTCAAAAAGGTTTATACTTAATTAATTTTTTTTAAATAATTTGAACACACTTTCTTCACACATAAGCCTTATAGTATTAATCAAGATAGTTGAAAAACTCACTATCTCCCCCCCTCATAAGAAAATGCGAAAAGGTCCGGCAGCCCCGGACTTTTTTGTATTTTCTCTTTTCAATTTCTCCTCTCAATCTGCACTTTATCGAGCAGCTCTTTCGAAAGCCTTAACGAAATCTCTCCGCTCTGAAACGTAGACGCACTGGACGCAGCTGTTGCCGCCGCCCTCTTTAAGGAAGAAAAGTCATCCTCCCCTTCTAACATGGACATCGCATAGGAAGCTACTACACTATCTCCGCAGCCCACAGTGTTTACCGCCTTTACGGAAGGTGCTTTGGCCCACATCGCTCCTTCCCTGGAAACGGATAACAATCCCTTGCTTCCCATGGAAACTACAACCTTCGCGACTCCTTCTTCGCACAGCTTTCCTGCCGCATCCGCAACATCCTCTATATCTGTTAGTTTATGCCCTACCAGATATTCCAGTTCCTTTTGGTTGGGCTTTATCATGTAAGGATGAGCCTCTATGCCGCAGCGAAGCGCTTCCGCGCTTGTGTCCAGTATACAGTTTCTTTTATTCTCATTTCCAAGTTTAATCAGCCTTTTATAAATATCAGGCCGTATCCCTCTGGCTACGCTGCCGGAAAGCACGATGAGCTCGCACCGCGTTATCGCTTCTTCATAGAATTTTACAAATATTTCCAATTCCTCATCGGAGACCTCCGGCCCCGGCTCAAGAAGCTCTGTAACATAGCCGTCCTTAGCGAGAACGTTTATGTTGCTCCTCGTCTCTCCTGCCACCCTGGTGAAGCGGCAGTCCGCTCCTATGCTATTCATGTAATCTTCAATAAATAACCCTGTATAGCCGCCCAACAGCCCGCATGTCATAACAGGATATCCGCACTGTCTCAGTATCTTCGCTACATTAACGCCTTTTCCTCCCGCAATGTTCTGCGTCGTCTCTATGCGGTTGACCTGCCCAAGAATCAAGGAGCCCGTCGTATACGTCTTATCCACTGCCGGATTCAATGTTACTGTTAAAATCATAGTCTTCCTCCTTCTTATTCTTCCTTATCTGTAATTTTGCAGGACGATTTGGATACTTTCCCTGCCTGCATAACTGTTGATGGAGGGAAAATAAGTCATGCTTATTGTGATGTCCCCTGTTCCGCCCTCAAGCATCCGTATTACGTTCCCCGTCCCCGCCTGTGCAGCGAGGAACTCGTGAAACCTTTCCAGATCTCCGAAGTATACCATCTCATAGGAATCGCCTTTTTCATCACGTATGCGGTATTTGCCTACATTCTGATTCTTTCCCATCACCCTCGCATTTATAATATGTACGTTTTTCTGTGCAAAAACCGGCTTGCTGTTTCCTACGCCGAAAGGCTCCAAAAGCTCCAGCTCCCCGATGAGTTCCTTCGTAAGATAAGAAAAAGGCATCGCTGCATCGATATGCACCTTCTCCTCGTAGTCCTCCTCAGTCAAACGGCAGACTGCGTTTATTTTTCTGCGGAAACTTTCCACGTTTTCTTCCTCCATGGAAAGCCCGGCTGCCATTTTGTGTCCGCCATATTTCGTGAAATATTCCTTGCAAGCCGTCATTTCTTCATACATATGATAGCCTTCGATGGAGCGCCCCGATCCCTTCACACCATCCTCGCCTCTGGTGAGCACGAAGACGGGCCTTCCGTACTGCTCCCGCAGCCGTCCCGCTATGATTCCCGCAAGGCTTTCATGACATTCCGGGAGATAAACGACGAGGACTTTGTCTTCCTTCCAGCCGTTTTTCTCGATACATTCCATCGCCTCCCCCGTTCCCTTTAAGGTCATTTCCTTCCGGCTGTCGTTTAAATCTTTCAATTCAGCAGCGATTTGCACCGCTTCCGAACGGCTCCTGCTGTTAAGAAGATAAAGCGCCCTTTGGGCAGTATCCAGCCGTCCTGTGGCATTGATGCAGGGCCCCAGCACAAAGCCTATGTGATAGGCAGATAGCATTTTACCTTCCAGTCCGCACACCTCTATTAGTGCCTTTAGCCCTTGATTCCTTGTATGCTGCATATTCTGAAGTCCGCATTTTACAATAATGCGGTTCTCGTCCTTCAGTTCCATCACGTCACAGACCGTTGCAAAAGCCGCAATTTCCAAAAGCTCTTCCACGATTTCCGTTTCATTTTCCGGATGGAGAAAAGAAAACAAAGACTGAACCACCTTATATGCCACAACGCCTCCGCATATATTTTTGTACGGATATACACACCCCTCTTGCTTCGGATTCACTACCGCATCTGCTTCCGGAAGAATGTAAACCCGCTTTCCGGCCTCCTCTTCATACGGAATCTCATGATGGTCGGTAACAATTACACGCATCCCCAGCGCCTTGGCATAGGCCACCTGCGGCGCCGCTGCAATGCCGTTATCACATGTAATGATCGTGTCTATACCATCGCTATGTGCTTCTTCGATCAACGAATCATTCAGCCCGTACCCGTCCTTTATTCTGTGAGGAATTACCGTATCCACGTTTCCGCCGCAGGCAACTATCCCCCGCAGAAGGATGTAGGAGGAGCATATACCGTCCGCATCGTAATCTCCGATTACGCGGATCCTCCCCCCCTCCTTTATCTTACGGGAAAGCAGAGCCACCGCCTTATCCATATCCTTAAGCAGCTCCGGCGCATATAAGTCCTGTCTGCCGCCTTTGAGATACTTTCTTATCTCTTCCTCTTCGATTACATCTCTATTTCGTATGATCCTAGCCAAGACAGGGTCGATATTATATTTTTCCGCTATTTTATTGAAATCAGCTTTTTTCGCCGATATGAACCACTGTGCCATAAAACCGCTCCTTCATTGCCGGCAGCACTACCAGTACTTGAAAAAAGGCGGTACAACCAAACAGTTATACCGCCATAAGTATCCGTTTTGCCGGATTATTTTGCTTTTGCTTTTTTTACTATTTTGGTACGGAATATATACCACATCGCCCCGGAGAGGCAGATAGAGGAATAAGCTCCGCATATGGTACCTATCATGAGCGGAAGTGCGAACTCCTTGATACTCGTCACACCAAAAACGTATAAGGCCAGTATCATCAAAAATACGGTCAAGGTCGTAAAAATACTTCTGGATAATGTCTGAGTAATACTTCTGTTGACTAATTCCTTCAAATCCGTATTCTTTCCCGCCAAGGAAAGATTCTCCCTGATACGGTCGAAGATAACGATAGTCGAATTAATGGAGAAGCCGACAATAGTAAGCACACAGGCTATGAAGGTTCCTCCTACGGATATTCTTGCCACCGCGTAGAATACGACTACCACCAGTGCGTCATTTAACAGCGCTAATACAGAACTTGCGCCGAAACGGATATCCTTGAACCTGAACCAGATATAAACGAGGATACATAGCATAGATATCGCCAGCGCCACTACAGCATCCGACTGCATCTCATTGCTGATCGCCGAACTGATCGTTTCGGACGTAATCGTACTTTCGTCCACCGAGAAGTTCTCTACCATGGAATCCTTGATAGCCTGACGTTCCTCAGAAGCCAAAGTTCTCGTCTTAAAGATGACCTGATTGGTATCCGCGACCTTCTGCGTCTGTACATCGCCGTCACCTATAACATCTTCAATCAGCGGAACGACCTTGCTGTCGATATCGGCAATGGACAAGTCTTCGTTGAAGGTAACGTTCGTCGACGTTCCTCCCACGAACTCGAGACTATAGTTAAATGCGCTTCCCTTCGTCGTATGGTTGACACCCATCACAACAAAGCCTCCTACGATAATCGCTATGGAAATAGCAAAGAAAATCACTTTCTTGGATAAGAAGTCTATGGTCTTTATCTCTTTTCCCACACCGTACAGCTTTACGTTCTTAAGCCCTATCGCATAGCATGCATTCATGATTAGCTTCGTAACAAAAAGTGCTGTAAACATAGACAAAACGATACCTAACGCTAAAGTATGTGCAAAGCCCTTTACCGTACCCGAGCCCTTTACCCCAAGAACGAGGGCTGCAATAAGAGTAGTGATATTGCTGTCGATGATGGCGGGCATAGCTCTTTCAAAACCGATCTTGATAGAGGTCGGAATCGTCTTGCCCGTAGCCAGCTCTTCTCTGATTCTGGCGAAGATAATAACGTTGGCATCCACCGCCATACCGATGGACAGGATAATGCCTGCGATACCCGGCAGTGTCAAAGTAATTTCAAAAGCATTCAAAAGCACTACGATGAGCGCCGTATAAATAGCAAGAGCCAGACTGGCCGCCGCTCCCATCACATAATATACGACTACCATAAATACAACTACCATAACAAAGCCGACAGCACCTGCCTTTAAGCTCGTGCTGATAGCCTCGGAGCCCAGCTGTGCGCCTACTACATTAGAACGAAGTTCCTCTAACTGCAGCTTCAGTCCGCCGATACGGATGGTAGAAGCCAGGCTTTCAGCCTCTTCATAGGAAGCCATTCCGGTAATGACCGCTTGTCCGTCCGTAATCTCAGCCTGTACGGCCGGAGCGCTGATAACCGCATTGTCATATATGATATAAATGATATCATTGGTAGGATAAGCAGCCTTCGTTGCCTCAGCAAACTTTTGCTTTCCTTCGTCCGTCATGGTGAGCTGTACGACAAACTGGCTGTTTCCCATACTATCCTGTTGGGATCCTGCCTCCGCATTGGCGATATCGGTGCCGGACAGAACTTCTTCATTAGCGGAATTCATAAATACGAGGGAACCCGGCTTACCAAGCTCCTCTAAAATGGCATGTTCATCGGAAACGCCCGGAATCTCAATATTGATTCTATCCGTACCTTCCTTATACACCTGTGCCTCCGTGCTGTAGTTCTCCACACGCTTCTGCAATTTGTAAACAGTATCCGCCATATCCTCTTCAGTGGGAGCTTCATCTCCCACTACCTGATAAGTTATGCTCACGCCCCCCGCAAGGTCAAGACCGAGCTTGATTCCAGAGGCTGCTCCGGCCTTTTCGGTTCCTATGCCTTCCACAGCCGCATAGGTAAGCCCGACAAGCGCTAATAACATTACAAGTAAAATAATGACCGCTTTTCTCTTTTTCATCTTCTTATTATCTCCTTTTTACTCAGCCAATGCTGCTTTTATCATAATAGCGCATTCTATGCGCTTTCTTTGCAGTTCACAGCCCAAATCATAGACGTCGTTTATATCGCCTTTAAAATTATAAGAATTCGCCGCGCAGCCTCCGCTGCAATAGAACTTGGCAAAACATTCCTTACACTTATCCTTTGAGTAAACGTTACAGGTCTTAAATTCTTCTTTAATATCGGTGCGGACAACACCTTCATCCACATTTCCCATCAAAAATTCTTCCTGCCCCACGAATTGATGGCATGGATACAAATCTCCCCACGGGGTCACCGCCAGATATTCCGTACCGGAGCCGCAGCCGGACAAACGCTTCGCCACGCACGGTCCGCCCTCCAGATCCACCATGAAATGAAAGAAATTGACCGGCTTTCCCATCCTTCTTCTCTCCAGCAAATCCAGTGCGAGCTTGTCATATTCGGCAAACAACCTGTCCAGATCCTCTTCCCGGAGCGCATAGTCTTCCTCCGGCTTCGCCACTACCGGCTCCACCGATATTTGCTCAAAGCCCAGATCCGCAAGGTGGGCCACATCTTCGGAAAAGTCCTGATTGTTTCTGGTAAAAGTACCTCTCACATAGTAGTTCATCTGCTCTCTGCTCTCTGCGAGCCGTTTAAACTTAGGAACGATCTCTTCGTAGCTGCCTTGTCCGCCTCTGTGGGGGCGCATCTTATCATTCGTGCTCTTCCTTCCGTCGATGCTGAGCACCACGTTGCTCATTTCCTTATTGACAAATTCCATGACCTCATCATTTAGCAGGACCCCGTTGGTCGTAAGGGTAAAGCGGAATTTCTTATGATTCGCTTCCTCCAGACTTCGTCCATAAGCTACCAGGTCCTTAACCACCCGCCAATTCATGAGAGGCTCTCCTCCAAAGAAATCTACTTCCAGATTGACACGCTTCCCTGAACCTGCCACCAGAAAGTCAAGTGCTTTCTTCCCCGTCTCAAAGCTCATAAGCGCCCGTCTTCCATGATACTCTCCCTCTTCCGCAAAGCAATATTTGCAGGCGAGATTGCAGTCATGCGCTATGTGCAGGCAAAGCGCCTTCACTACCGTCTCCCGGTTCTTAAAATCTCCGATGTATTTTTCGTAAATATCCGGCGCATACAAGATTCCTTCCGCCTTCAGGGCGAGAATCTCCTCCAAAGCCTCTTTTATTTCCTCTTCTTCATAAGGAAGAATCTCCCCCTTCGATGCCGCCCTTGCGAGCACATCCACATCCTCCGGCGTTCCCTCTTCCAGCAATTTCTCCACTATATTTATTAAATCATAAACAATGTCGTCCACCACATGCACTGCTCCGCTGTTCACGTCCAGCACAATGTTATACCCATTGTTCTTATACTGATGTATCACTTCATTATTTCCTTTCTTATTCCATCTGCTTTTCATACAAAACGTATAATAAGCAGCGATTTACATCGCTGCTTACAAAAACCTGTCATGTTGCTATTCTCAGCTTTGCTGTTCATAACAACAAAATGCACACAAAGCGCATGGAACATGCAATTTGGTGCTGGATACCCTCGGGATTTTGTGCAAAAACAGCACAAAACGCCTCGCGGTATAGTGGCTGTGAATAGTACCATGTAATTCTTTAGCTTATTTCAACTTTTCGCAACTCTGATTACCAACGGTGCAAGAGGTCTTACAAGCTGACTGGCAAGATGTCTGGCACTCTCCGCATCCGCCCTTTTTCATGGACTCTTTATAATCTCTGGTACTTAATGTCTTGATATGTTTCATAACAAAGCCTCCTTACGTTTCATAGACTTCTTGTAGTATAGCATAAATCATTCATAAGGAAAAGCATTTTTTTTCCAGTGTTTGTTCTCTTTCATGCTAGCTTAGCATCCCACCTAACATCCCGCTTCCACCGCATAAAAGAAATACCGTCAGGGCGTTAGAACCCACATCCTGCAGACTATGATTCACGATTAACGAAACCAGCGCCAGTACAGCGAAATACATTACTCCCATCAAAAGTCCCCACAAGAATTTTCTGCTTCCCATCCGCTTCCCTGCTATGAATCCCGCTAAAAAGGTTACCGCTATGTAAACTAAAATAATACAAATATTGACTACTTTCTCCTGAAGACTGAACCGATACAATATCAAAGCGAGCAAAAGCAGAAGCCCGGCCGTTAAAACATAAGAAAATAGCAGGCATTTCAGCAAAAAAATATTATGTAAACTAACTCCCTTATCCTCTTTTGCATATGTGCTTTTCCCTCTCCGCAACCCTATATTTCTCATACAAATCCCCTTTCCTCTTTTTTCCGCTTTCTTATTTTTTCCTATGGAATAAGGTTATTATAAGTTATTCCGACTTGACACTCGTTATGCTATATTGTAATATTTCAAATAAGTATTATAGAAATAAACATAAATTACCATATAAGGAGTGATTACATTTTGGATACCTCTGGTGTCATACAACTTATCGTTGTCGTTATTTCAGTCGGATTATCGGCCTTTTTTTCTTCTGCGGGAACCGCACTTTCCTCAGTAAATAGAGCACGCATAAAAGTCTTGTCCGACGAAGGCCGCCCTGGTGCCGCCATAGTCTTAAAGATTCTGGACAATCACGGTAAAATGTCAAATACCATTCTTACCGGAAAATATATCGCAGGTCTGACTGCGTCTTCTCTCGTTACAATTCTCGCTCTTACATCCTATGGAAGCTACGCGATAGCCATTGCCGCCGGCATTCTGGTTCTTGTGCTTCTGTTCGTCGGAGAAATTATCCCTCAAAGTATCGCTATGATCTATCCCGAGACATACTCATTGCTTTGTTCTAGGCCGGTCTTGTTTTTTATGTACCTATTTACTCCTATCTCATATATCTTAGGTAAAACGGCTCTTGGCATTTCTGGATTTTTTCATGCAGATATCCGCCAAAAAGGGGAACTTATGACGGAAGACGAACTCAAAACCTACGTGGATGCGAGCCACGAGGAAGGTGTGATAGAATCGGAGGAAAGGGAAATTATTTATAATGTCTTCGATTTTATTGAAACGATGGCAAAAGATGTCATGATTCCGCGCATAGATATGGTCAGCGTCGGTCTGGATATGACATATGACGAAGTGCTGAATATATTCAAGGAATCCATGTATACCAGACTTCCAGTCTATGAAGAGCATAAAGACAACATAGTAGGCCTTATTAATATCAAGGACTTCATTCTCCTGACGGATAAAGAGAACTTCCATGTTAAGGATATTCTTAGAGAAGCCTACTACACCTATGAATATAAAAAGACCTCCGATTTGATGATAGAAATGAGGGAAATTGCCGCCAATGTGGCATTTATTATGAACGAATACGGTGCCACCGCCGGTATGATAACCATGGAAGATTTATTAGAGGAAATCGTCGGTGAAATCAGGGATGAATACGACGGAGACGAAGAAGAGCTGATTCAGCAGGTCGATGACAACATTTATCTCGTAGAAGGCGGAATGAAGTTAGACGACATCAATGCTGCCCTGGAAACTAATCTGGAATCCGAGGATTATGATTCCATAGGAGGACTGATCATCGAATCCCTCGACAGACTCCCTTCGGACGAAGAGACCATCGTTACTGCCACCGGCATTACCTTGCAGGTAAAAGGAATTGGACAGAACCGTATTAAAAAAGTACTTATGTCACTGCCTGCAAAAACGGAAACTGCTGAACTGGAATCGACAGAAAAAGAGCCCTCTTCCGAATACCGCGCAAGCGGTACCGAAGAGGACCTGCCGGAACACCACGATTCTTCTTTTTAATCTATAATAAATCTAATATTTCCAAAGGGTCGTCGACAAACACCTTGCCGCCGGCCCTTTGCTGTTCTTCCTTCGTCCTGAACCCCCACGTAACCGAAATGCAATCCATCAAAGCATTCTTCGCCGTAGCGATATCCACCTCAGAATCTCCCACATACACAGCAGTTTCCCTGGTACTTTCAAGCATTTTCAACGCTTCTATTACCGTATCGGGTGCCGGCTTCCTATTAATACCCACCTTCTCCCCAATTGCTACCTGTATATATTCTGAGAAATACTGTTCCCTAAGCTCCTGCACCGCATCATAGTATTTATTGGAAACAATCGCCATCTTATAACCCCTGCTCTTCAATTCTCTAAGCAGTTCCTCTACATGATCATAAAGCCCTGTCTTATCGTTACAATGCAAGGAATAATATTCTTTAAAAGCCTCAAACACCTTCTCAAACTCCGGATTCTTTTTCCCTTCCGGCACAGAAAGCTCCATCAGCCTCATCACACCATTTCCTACAAAACCTCTGATTTCCTCCATACTCCGAAGAGGCATACCCGCCTCACCCAAGGCGAAATTCACGCTGTCTTTCAAATCCTCCAATGTATTCAATAGCGTACCATCCAGATCAAAAATAACGGTATCCCATTCTTTTCTTTCTATCATTTTTTATCTCTCCTTTATTTTTATATTTTGTAATCGGCGTAATAAAAGCTTTGATACCATCATTTGACAAGATTTTACACGCCCTTATCCGACCGTGTGTGGCCTTGTCAAACGATGGTGACCCCCCACGATTATAAAATAGCAACACGGATTTGTAAAGAACCTCCTTTTTATCGATTAGGAATCCTTTAAAAATCATTTTACTGATTGAAAAACGTCCTCTGTATATGGTAGAATAAGAAACAGAATAATACTATAAAAACTAAGGATAGAATACATATGAAAATAGTAAAGAGAATTATTTATGCACTGCTTGGCCTTGTTTTGACAGGTGCTGTCGTACTTGTCGGAATCATATTGTTCGCTGAATACAGCGGCAGACGTTTTACCCCCGGTTCCACCCAAACAGCGGAAGGTATTGAGGACGACAAATCCCGTCTGGTATACGATGAAAACGGCAATGTCGTAGAACTGCCGGATGAAAGCTCTGACGCCTCAGCAGCAACCGGACAAGAAACCGCTGACTCAGTGCCGGACGTTCCTTCCGGGGACGCTTCTGCTCCTTCTGCAGATGAACCCGCCGAAGAAACTGTTGCCGGAACCGAGACAACTTCCGAAGAAGACAACATAGAACGTAATTATGTCATGGATATGGGTGCAAATCTTTTCCATAAGGCGGATTGTCCTTATGTTCAGGATATAAAGCCGGAGGACCTTTCCGAAATGTCAACCTCACGTGCGAAGATCCTAAATGCGGGTTATCAGCCTTGTACCTACTGCAACCCATAACTGCTTTGCCGTACCGTTTTTCACCCATCGGCATATAGTAAAACTAAGTAAATTGATGGTGATTATATGGCATATACAGTTGTTTTAGATGCCGGGCATGGTGGTGCCAGCACATAAATAGGTCTATGTATTACCTGTTTTTCTGCTATTCTTTTTTGAAGATTCTCGGAATCCAACGGCCTCCAAAGCCTGCTTATTCAGTTTATTTGCTATTTCAATTTGCTTTTTTTCCTCCAGCTCATTAAAATCATATACTTCTTCTCCAACATGTATCATACTTTTTATTATCAAAGTTGAGCATATCCGCCTTTTTTAATATGATTTATCATATGTCCCAATGCCTGTCCAAGTTTCTTCCGCTGCTTTACTTTTTTATTTCTTTCCGTTTCTTCTTACTGTTCCCTTATAAGTACTGAATAATATCATCTATGGCATATTATATTTCTAAGACTGCAACCATTAAAAGCTTATAAGGTATTGAATGAAGAACATAAAGCCTCTTACAAATCTATCGCCTGGTTCTTTCATCACCGGTGCTGCTTATATCCGGGTATCTACCGACGGACAGCTTGATTTAAGTCCGGAATCACAGCTTGACGAAATTAAAAAGTATGCCGAACAAAATAATATCTTACTTTTGCCGGAATGTATTTTTATGGAGTCCGACGGTGTAAGCGGTAAAAAGGCTGATAACCGTATAGAGTTTCAGCGCATGATAGGCACAGCGAAGCTTGAGCCCAAACCTTTTGATGTCATTTTAGTATGGAAATTCAGCAGATTTGCACGAAATCAGGATGAAAGTACCTTTTACAAAGGCATGCTGCGCAAAAAATTAAATATTGATGTGATTAGTGTTTCCGAACCCATTCTCGAAGGAATGTATGGGCGGTTAATCGAGATGATAATTGAATGGCAGGATGAGTTCTATTCGGTTAATCTTGGGGCCGAAGTAATCCGGGGTATGAAAAAGAACGCACAAAAAGGATTATACAATGGGAAGGTGCCTTACGGCTATCGAAAAAAGCCAAAAGAAATACCCATTGTAGAAGCATCTGAAGCCAATATTGTCCGTATGATTTTTGATATGCGGGATTTGGGTCATGATATTAATTATATTGTACGTCACCTTAATGAAGCCGGCATAAAAACATCCTTCAATAAACCTTTCTGCACTGAAACAGTAACATATTTTCTCAATAATCCTTTTTATATCGGTCAGGTACGTTGGAATGTCAGAAAATCAGGAAGCAGCCGCCATCACCTTAATCCGGAAAGTGAATGGATTATTTCGCAGGCCCCGCATGAGCCTATTATTTCTTTGGATCAATGGGCGAGAGAGCAGGAGCGCCGCCATCATTCCCTTTCCATGCGTTCCAAATATGCCCATTCGGTTTCACACGGGACGCATTGGCTGTCAGGGATGGTTAAATGTTCTGTATGCGGTAAATCATTAAGCTTTAAAAAAGGTTACAAGGGTAACTCAAATTCTTTTCAATGTCTTGGATACCGGAGCGGGCTCCATTCCGAATCCCAAAATATCTCGGAAAAAAAATTGACTGCTGCCGTTAAACAATCTTTACATCAAATTCTCAAATACTGTTATAACGATTTCGAATGCATAAATCTTTTGGAGAATGATCAATTATGCCGGCAAATAGAAATTTTTAAAAATGAAATTAAAAAAATAGAGCAAAAAGAGGAACGCGTACTTCATGCGTATATGAGCGGAGTGGATACACTGGAGGAATATAAAATACATAAGCAAATGCTTTTGGTGCAAAAGGCTGAATATGGAAAGCAAATTGCCGGTCTCTCCACCTCGGTCGATGAACAAGCCAATACTTGTGCTGTCTTTCAGGGTACGGTAACAACCGTTTTGAATATTATTGAAAGCGATGCAGATGATAATATAAAAGGCAATGCATTAAGAAGCATTGTTAAAAATATAATTTTTTATAAATCTGCACAAACACTTGAACTTAATTATTATCTGCCTGAGTCCGATTCAAAATTTTCTTTGCGGACTTAACTTTCCTTTTATATATCCGTAACCAGGACCCTGATACACAGATTTACGGTCATCAATGTCTTTTTCATCCCGGCATTGTTTCCGGTATGCCTTTGTTCATGGTTTGATGACCGCAAATCAAAAAATATAATAAATACTCACCCTTATCAAATAAAGCAACTATAAACTTATGCTATTGATATTGTGTTAAACGATTTGGCTGTAGTTTTATTAGGCTCAAGCAATTGGAAGATCTCTTCTTCATATTCTAAAAACACCCGGACCAGAGCAGGTTCAAACTGTGTGCCCGCATTTTTTTCCAGCTCTCTGCAAGCGTATTCTCTCGTATATGCCTGCCGGTATGCCCTATTGCTCGTAATCGCATCATAGGTATCACAAATAGATGTGATTCTGGCAATCAACGGGATTTCTTCCTTTGCGATTCCGAAAGGATATCCTTTCCCATTCCACCATTCGTGATGATAAGCTGCAGTTTCACGCGCTGAATGGATATATTGTTCCGGAATCCCTTTGATTTTATTGTCACAAATATAATCAAATAATTTATCCGCATTCAATGGATGTTCACGAATAATTTCAAATTCCTTTTTAGAAAGCTTTCCGGATTTTGACAGAATTTCTTTTGGTACCAACACTTTGCCTATATCATGATAATATCCGGCTATCTCATACTCCTTATTTATATCTTCATTCATTGCCTCAATATAAACACCGCATTCATATAGCTTTTTTGACATAGCGCCGAACAGTCTGCCCACATTTTCCATATGCCGGATCTGATCTTCAGGAAGCAGACATACTATCGCACTAATGTCTTTCTTCTTATACTTATCGTCTAGCATAGCTTACCCCTTATTCAGTTCCTGCTATATATACCAGATTATCACCTACTAATTTGAATGCGTTCATTATAAGTATCATGTTCTTTTTTTCAGACTGTGCCGAATCCATACGGGCAATTCCCGTAATACAATCGTCTATATCGCTGTCCGTAAGCTGAGGCGGTGCCGATATCTGCCCTTTTTCAATATCAACCACTTCTTCAACCCCATCCACAATAAGCCCGAATCCTTTTTTCCCCACTCTTATTATTATGATGCAGGTACGGTCATGATATGGTGCCTGCGGAAGCCCCATTCTCAGCCGTACATCGACCACAGGATAAATTTCTTCCCGGAGATTAATGATTCCCTTAACATATGCAGGATATTTCAGCACCGCCGTTATCTTCTGCATTCCAACAATCTGGACCACATCTTCGGTAGTAATTCCATATAACTGTCCATTCGCCCAAAATGTAAGGTACCGTTTATTTTTATTTCCGTTTTCTTCGAACTCCAACAAGTTCCTCATATTTTCCATATCCAATCTCCTTATTGTCCGGCTCCCACTTCTTTCAATCTGAACTTGACAACTTCCTCCTGTAAGGTCTGCGCCTGCGCTGCGAGTTCTTCACTGGAGGCTGAACTTTCTTCCGCATTTGCCGCATTATTCTGAACAACTGCCGATACTTGGGATAATCCTTCATTAATCTGCTCAATCGCACTGGCCTGGTCTAAGGAAGCCTGTTCAATTTGCTGAACCGCTTCTCCAACCATCTGAGCTTTAACCGCAATTTCCTGTAGTACCTGCGAAGTCTCGGAAGCCAGCTTCTTTCCTTCTGATGCTGTTTCCACAGAGTGTTTAATAAGTTCTTCTGTCTGTTTAGCGGCTTCCGCTGATTTTGCCGCCAGATTTCTTACTTCATCAGCCACTACTGCAAATCCTTTCCCCGCATCTCCGGCACGGGCAGCTTCAATAGCGGCATTTAGAGAGAGAATATTGGTCTGAAAGGCTATGTCTTCGATCACTTTCGTAATTTCTGATATTTTATCAGCGGCCGTATTGATTTCATACATGGCTGTATTTAACTGTTCCATTTGGGTATTTCCCATATCTACTGCTTCACCGGTCTCTTTTACATGCTCTGATGCCGTACGTACGTTAACAGCATTTTTTTCTGCCTGTTCAGCAACATTAGTTATGGAAGCATTTAGTTCCTCTATTGTAGCCGCCTGCTCTGTTGCTCCGAAGGCAAGTGCCTGTGCCGCTCCGGATACCTGTCCCGCACCCGCATTTACTTGCTCAGCCGTCATATTAATCGCCGATAGGGTATGATTCAGATCTTTTTGAATCTGCTGTAATGCCAGTCCCAGAATATCTCCCTCGGAACGCAGCGGAATCTCATCGGTAAAATCTCCGTGACTAATCGTTTCCGCCGCTATTACCTGCTTGCGGATTCCTTCCAGCATTTGCAGGAAAGATGAGGCCAGCATGCCTGTTTCGTCTTTGGAATTTACATCGTTCAATTCAACTTCTACATGCCCTAAAGCTATCTGTCCGGCAGCATCCACTACTCTCTTGATAGGCTTACTAATCATGCTGGCAATCCCCTGTCCTAAAACAATTGCTGCTACAGCACCGAATACCATAACTATTATTAAGGCAATGATCAGGTTACGCGCTATCACTTCATTGGAATCACTTGTTTTTTTAGCTGATTCCATCCGATTTTCCACCAGCTGTTTCATATCCTGGAAAAGAAGGGTT
This sequence comes from Bacillota bacterium, assembly GCA_023408815.1. GTDB lineage: Bacteria > Bacillota > Clostridia > Lachnospirales > Lachnospiraceae > Kineothrix. Next base: position 69,588 of record JAEYJO010000041.1, read on the forward strand.
GTCTGGTCCGACACCGCATTTATCGCTCCCACGGCTTCTTCCGGTTTATTTTCCTTGGCCAGAGCAAGCGCCTGCGTTATTGCCGGTACATAGGATTCCTCAATTATTTTCTCAATCTCATCCATCACTGCACGTGAAGCATCAGTGCTTATCGTAACGCGATAGAGCGCTAACTGCTCCGAAAAGGTTTCTATACTTTTTAGAGAGCTGCTTTCATATTCTTCCACTTTTTCCGGTTTATCCGAATCTATAATCGCTTCCCTCACATCAAGACGGCTCTGGTAAAGAGACTCATAAGCAGAAATCAGATTCTCTATAGGTGCTGTCTGCATTGTATAAAGATAAGTATCCTTGCTGTTTATTTGAATCATCCCATAGATACCCACGCCCCCGATTAACAGCATGAAAGCTGACATTGATAAAAAACCTATCAGCAATTTCTTCATAATACTAAAATCATTGAATCTTTTCATTAGTAAAAACCCTCCTGTTTTTTGTCTGTTTTTCTTTGTGTTTTTTAATTTTTCCAGATCTTATTGTTTTGAATAGCTTTTTTTGCCGAAAGGCATAATAATATTATTATGCCTTCTATGCAGATTCGCAGTATATTCAATACTGCGCCATAGATCTTCCTATCGGCAAATTATCTGGCATTAGCAGGAAGTATGACGGAAGATGTGACGGCGTAAGTCACGAATTCCGTGTTGCTGATTAACATTTCGTTAAATTTTCCTATAGCGATTTTCTTTTGCTCCATAAGAGAATGTGCATAAATATTTAATGTGATCCCAACGCTGGAATGTCCGAGTATTTCGCTGAGCGTCTTGATATCCACTCCGAGCTCCAGTGCACGAGTAGCGAAGGTATGTCTTATTGCATGAAATTTGCAGTTTTTTATACCCGCCGTTTTTAGTATCCGTTTATACAATTTCTGATAAGATCGTGGATCATATGGTTTATCATCGCCTGATAATATATAACAATCATCTTTAGGAATGTTATATTCATCTTGTGCCAGCATTTTAAGTATAGATTCCGGAAGAGGAATTTTTCTCATTGATTTACGGCTTTTAGGACTTCCTGCCTGTAAAACGGTCTTCTTTTCTCCTGTCTTAAAACTTTTGGTACGAAAAACAGTGCGTGAAATAGATATCGTTCCGCTTTCCATATTTATATCCTTCCATTTTAGTCCGCATAATTCTCCAAGCCGTATACCAGTATAAAAACAGAGAATAATTCCCAATGCACGTTTATTTTCTGAATTCAGTGCTGCATACTCAATTTTCCTCTGCTCTCTCATAGAGAATACTTCCACCTCTTTTTCTTCAGCCCTTGGAAGTTTGATCAATTTAATAAGATAGAGGCATTCGGGAGAATCACGTAATATATCTTTTAATGCAGCCTTAAAAATAGAAAGAATTTTCTTTCTTGAGGATTCTTTAATTAACATATTCTCCCTAATACTTTTTACGAAACGGAAAACGGACTCCTCCGTAATGATCTCATTCCCCGCCTGTTCAAAAAAAGGAATGATATACTTATAAATACTGCGGTAATAGCTCTCATAGGTGGTCGGTTTTACCTGATGCAGGATATCGCCTTCCAGCCATGTTTCAAACAATGCTGCGGCTCTCCTCTGTTCATAAGCCGTTTTTTCTTCCTTTGTATTTTTTAATTCCAGAAAATCTCTCATTCTTTCTTTTACATCTTTATAACTCCTGGCATATAAATACCGATATTTTCCATTGTCCAGTAAAATTCTTCCTTCCCAGCGTCCGTCCTTTCGCTTATAAATATTTTCTCCTCGTCTTGGCATTTTCTGTTTCTCCTTTCTGTTTATGACAAATCTTTTGACGGCGAAATAATCCGTTATGAATTGATTATTTCTTGGCCACAAGTAAAAATCCCCTGATCATTCCTTTTAGACATATCGTTTAATTTATATTTTGATTTTTTTATAACTATTTGACATTAAAATAAAGTTCCTATATAATAAAAATATGTCGATTTTGGAAAAAATCAGGGTCGCAGTATTGAATATACTGCGACCTTTTTTGACCACTTTGTATCATTTTTCAAGAAATTGTGAAAAGGCAGTTCAGTTAAACTGAACCGCCTTTTCGCATATCTGAAAATATGAGCCATCCCACAGTGTTTTCCCGCCGTTGTATACTTTATTAGTTTCAGGACAGACAATCTACCATTCATTAAAAAATATTTATTATGTAATTACTGAAACATCTCTCTGGACCAATTTTCACCCATTTCCACATTATATCATTATTTCTTATTTTCAGTCACGCGAATTAACAAACATTAATTTTACTTTAAAGGGGCCTATATTACTATCTTTCCTTTATATAGTCCTATTCTATGCTTCGGTGGTGCGAATCCCGGCGCAGTTTATAATGGAAGGCAGGAGAAAGATGATACACTCCGCCTCACCCTGGCAATTGGCCAGCTGCTCGAAAATGCAGGTATAAATGTGGTCTACACGAGGACCACCGACATATACGAAAGTCCGGCCAGGAAGGCGGCCGAAGCCAATGAGTCAGGGGCCGATTATTTCATATCCATCCACCGCAATTCCAGCGTATACCCTAACCAGTACACCGGAATCGAGACCTTAGTCTATAGCCTTTACGGACCGGCCGCGGAAATGGCAGCAAATATTAACGAGAATCTTGAGGCCCTCGGCTTTGTCAACCATGGCGTCAATGAGCGCACGAATCTGATTGTTCTAAATCAGACGCAAATGCCCTCCTTGTTGGTAGAAGTCGGCTTCATCAATAACGATCAGGACAATGTCCTTTTCGACAGCCGTTTTCAGGAGATTGCTCAGGCAATTGCCGACGGAATTATAGATACATTGAACGCACAAGGATAATGTATATTTTTTTTTGCTTTAAAGAGGGTATTTCATATGTTTGTGACAAATCACAATTATATATGAAATACCCTCTATTTTTTATTATCCTATTAATAAGTTGTAATATATGTTAATACGCTGTAATCTTTAATATACCCTCTATACCCTCGCTTTAAAGTTCCCTTCCGAACTCTTGTCTCTGGCAAGCGTACTGTATTCCCCGGATTTATTGTAGGAGTCCATCAGGTAACTGTGATTTTCACCCTTGGGGCTCACTCCCAACTGAGGTGAGATTTTGGTACTTTTCGACTTTTTCCACAGACCCGTGGCATTCAGTACGGTTTCTTCGAATTTCTGAAGAAACTTTCGCAGACCTCCCTGCTCTTTTTTCAGACCGCCGCTGGCAGCGCCTTCAATATCATTTACTTTTCTCGCGTCTTCCTCTGCGAAATCTGCTTCTTCGTTTCTCTGGCTATCATTTTTAAGAATGGACGTGGCAAGAATCGCCTCTTCCTGCCTGCTGCCCTCACCCTTCTCTCCAGATGCCGCCGGCATCGATTCCTCCGCAGGAAAAATCGTGTTTTTTTCCTCAGTCGCTGCAAGAATGTTCTTCCCGTCCTCTTTTCCTTCCTCGCCCGAATCGTTCCAGAACCTTACCGCTTTGGAAATCACGCTCTTCCATCCGTTTGTAAGCAAACTGCGAAAAGAAAAAGCTTCCTGCGTCTGCACTCTCTGCGCTTGTTCCGTTTCCGCACTGCTTATGCCCACAACGCCGCCGCTTATTTTCGACAAGCCTTCCTCCTCGTGGATGCAGTCTGTTACCGTATGCTCATGAGTCTGTGCCTGATAAGAATGATCTAAACCGCTGCTTCTTTCAATCATAAATATTCACCCTCTTTTTCTTTCGAGAAACCGATGTCTACAAAGGCATTGTTCTTCTGAATCACCCTAATCCCCTCTACGACATCCTCATCGCTTCCGACCGCTATTCCTATTCTTTTCTTATCCTTCGTTACGAGCATGATGCTATGCGTCTCTTCTCCTACCCGCTCACGGCGAAGTCTTCCCGGCGCATCCTCCATCTTATGATAGGCCCATACGATGTCTTGATAATACACATACAGCCATTCACTGACTCCCTGATAAAAAATGAAGTATTTTCCATACCGGACATTGCCGACAATTTGAGCGGTATTGTAATCCATCCGCACCATACTCTCATTGTATTCCTTCCCCGATGCCGCCTCTAACTTCGTTCTTCCCTTCATCTTATGCCTTGCCCTTTCGGCCTTATCTCCCTTGTTGTGATTCGACCACCATTATTTCTTTTATAGTTATATCGGCAATTTCCGAATAACTGCACACTGCAATACTGTACTTTTCCATTTTATCACATATCTGGAAATATGCGATATTTTTTTCTTTCCCCTGACGAACGATACCTCCTCTTACATATTCCTTTTCTCCGGGCCGTTCCTTTACAAAGCGTATGGCAGTGGTGTCCATACCCTGTTTCATTCCCATTCCCGTCAATTTCATATGCGCTTCCTTTACCGCCCACATCCGATAAAACGACGCAACAGAAAGTTTTTCTCCGCCTGACGCCCCAGCCTGTTCAAGGTTCTTTTTATCCTCTTCCGAAAAAAAACGGGCCGCGATGCCGGACTTCACTCCTCTGTGTTCCTGAATGTCCGCGCCCACTTCCTCCTCTGATATGGCACATATCACATGATCACCGGAATGGGAAAGGCTGAAATAAATATCAGGATAATTATTAAAATAAGGCTTTCCATTTTCTCCGAAGGAATATGCGAAAGAAAGCGGTATTGCATCCGCCTGCAAACCGCTTTCCTGCGTTTGTAAATCTGCGACTCCTGCCTGAAGTAAATATCCTGCGAGGAGACTTCTTTTTTTATCCGCTTCATTTATGCATTGCCGCACCTTCTCCTGCCTTACCGCATCTATTTTTTGGAAATAGCTGCGGTAAACTGCTGCATCGGATAATGCTGCAATGTCTGCAATATATAATCTGATCACTTTGTTCTCCGATTTACTACTCTGCAAGCTCTTCCTTTAAGTTCAGAGCAATTCCAAGCTCCTCAAGCTGCACCTCGTCCACCACGTCCGGTGCGTTCGTAAGGAGGCAGGAAGCGTCCTTAACCTTCGGAAATGCCATTACATCCCGAATGCTGTCCGCTTTTACCAAAAGCATGACGAGACGATCCAATCCATAAGCCAGCCCGGCATGGGGAGGCACTCCGTATTTGAAGGCATTTAACAAGAAACCGAAACGGTTGTAGGCGTCTTCTTTTTCAAAGCCCAGCACCTCGAACATCTTTTCCTGTATGTCATTTTGGAAAATTCTGACGGAACCGCCGCCCAGCTCTACGCCGTTCAACACGATGTCATATGCCTTTGCGCGTATTCTTCCCGGGTCACTGTCCATATAATGAAGATCCTCGTCCATAGGCATGGTAAACGGGTGGTGCATCGCCACAAAGCGGTTATCCTCCTCGTTCCACTCGAGAAGGGGGAACTCCGTTACCCATAAGAAATTGAACCGGTTATCATCAATAAGTCCCATCTGCTTGCCCAGCTCCAGACGTAACGCTCCCAGAACGCTCCAAACGATATTAGTCTTATCCGCGGCAAATAAGAGCAGGTCGCCCTTTTCTCCGTCCATAGCTTTTACCAGCTCCTCGAGCTGCGCTTCCGTCATGAATTTCGCAAAGGAGGATTTATAGCTTCCATCCTCTTCTATGCAAAGATAAGCCAGTCCCTTTGCGCCGTAACCTTTTGCAAAATCAACCAAAGCATCTATTTTCTTACGGGGCATAGATCCCTGTCCCTTAGCGTTAAGGCCTCTTACGGAGCCGCCGTTTTCTAAAGCAGAAGTAAACACTCCAAACCCGCTGCCGGAAACGACTGCGGATACGTCTGTAAGTTCCATTCCGAAACGGGTATCCGGTTTGTCGGAGCCGTAACGGTTCATAGCATCTATCCATTTGATACGAGGAAGCGGAAGGTTTACCTCCAGCCCAATGGCATCCTTGCATACCTCTTTGATCAATCTCTCGTTAACGTCGATCACATCCTCCACATCCACGAAGGACAGCTCCATATCCACCTGCGTGAACTCCGGCTGTCTATCGGCACGCAGATCCTCGTCGCGGAAACATTTGGCTATCTGGAAATAGCGATCGTAACCGGAACACATCAAAAGCTGCTTAAAAAGCTGGGGAGACTGAGGCAGTCCATAAAAAGTCCCCGGATGCACCCGGCTTGGCACCAGATAATCCCTTGCGCCTTCCGGAGTGGACTTGCCGAGTATCGGCGTCTCGATTTCCAAAAAACCTTCCTCCGTCAAGAATCTGCGGATAGATGCGGTAATGTTGCTTCTTAAGATCAAATTCCCCTGCAAATCAGGTCTTCTTAAATCCAAATAACGGTATTTCAAGCGAAGTTCTTCCTTCGTCCTGGAATCTGCCTCGATGGGGAAGGGCGGTGTTTCTGCTTCAGATAAAATGCGGGTTTCTTTTGCGCGTATCTCTATATCTCCCGTGGCCAGATTATCGTTCGCTGCGCCCGCTCTTTTCTCTACCTTGCCGACGACAGCCACTACGAATTCACTTCTCATCTTTTCTGCCTTCGCAAAGCTGTCGGCACCGCAGTCGCTCTCCTCGAAAATAATCTGGAGCAGACCGGAACGGTCTCTTAAATCCACAAAGATAATGCCGCCCTTGTTCCTCTGCTTCTGTACCCAACCCATGACTGTTACCGTTTCTCCTGCGTTCGCTCCCGACAACTCGCCGCAGCGGTGTGTCCTCTTTAAGCCTTTCATTGATTCTGCCATTTTATCATTTCCTCACAATCTATCTTCGACAAAGCGATTTTTTATAATCTATATCTCTATTTTTTTAAGGGATCCTTATAGAATTCCTCGAATTCCATATATCCTTCTGCATTCAACTGATCTTTCTGGAATTTCTTGTTCTTGTTCATGCGCGCCACAAGCACCTGCGTGCCCTTATGCCGTTCCTCCTGAGCTCTCGCGATGATCTCGCACAGCGCATCTACTTCTACACCTTTTTCTATAAGGTATGCGATTCTCCTGCTCTCATTAGGAATCTGGAAGCCTTTTTCCTGCATGATGAGTATGATGCGTTCGAAACCTATGGAAAATCCGCAAGCGGGAACATCGTTTCCTGTAAACTTGCCTACCATCTTGTCGTAACGTCCGCCGCCACCGCAGCTTCCGCCGAATTCCGGCATCGCGACTTCGAAGATGGTTCCCGTATAGTAGGACATTCCTCTGACAAGAGTAGGATCGAATACAATTTCGAAATCTGATGCCTTTGTCGCCCTTACGCTTGCTATGATTTCCTGAAGGCTCTGCTCAACCTCCGGCTCCAATACTCCCTTAAGCTCCTCTGCTAAATAAGAAAGACCGTCCTGCGCCGCTTCCATTCCTTTGAACAGTTCCAGATATTTTTCTATGCTTTCCTCAGCAAAACCGCTTTCCTGCAATTCTCCGGCAACTCCCTGAATCCCGATCTTGTCCATCTTATCCAAAATAATAAATACCGTATCATAAGCTTCCTCGGCAAAACCGCTGTAAGCCGCCATCGCCTTCAAAATCCGTCTCTCGTTGATCCGGATCTGGAAATTCTTAAAGCCCAGGCGGCCTAACGTCGTGGTGGTTGCCAGTATGAGCTCTATTTCCGCCAGATTGGAAGGCTCTCCCAGTATATCTATATCGCACTGCATAAACTGTCTGTAGCGCCCCTTCTGCGGTCTGTCAGCCCTCCATACATTTCCCATCTGCAGGGCTTTAAACGGCGACGGAAGCTCATTGGCATGGTTGGAATAATATCGCACCAGGGGAACCGTCAAATCGTAACGAAGACCTCCGTCCACCAAATCCTCTTCACTCTTTGCTTCCTCAAGATTCAGTTTTTCTCCGCGCTTTAAAATCTTGAAAATCAGCTTCTCATTTTCTCCGCCCTGCTTGTTGCTTAGATTCGCGATGTTCTCTACGCAGGGAGTCTCGATGGAAGAAAAACCGAACGTTCCATAGGTTTCCTTGATTACCCCGATTACATAATCCCGAAGCTGCATTTCCGCAGGCATAATATCTTTCATACCGGTAACCGGCTTCTTACTCAGTGCCATAATTTACGCTCCTATTCCCGATTCAATTCCTTCATTTATTACTTAGTCGATTTTACACTGTTTTAAACGGTTTTTCAAGAAGTTTCCTTTTGCGTTCTATCATCTCGTCAATTCTTTCTATATATAAGGATACATCTTTCACGTTTTCCATCCGCTCAATCCGCCCGTCACCTAGTACCGCCTTCGATATGCATCCTGCTCCAAGCGCCGCTATCGTTTGCAATTCTTCCATAATGAGAATGTTATAAATTCCATATTTGCCTGGTTGCGCATAACCTACATTCTCAAAGTTGCCGGACATATTTTTCTGTCTATACAGATAATACGGCTCCATTCCCATGGCCCGCGCCGCCTGCTCGGCTATTCCCATAGTCTCGTCCGTATTTCGAAGGGTCGAAAGTCCCTTCTCCTCTATCCAGCTGCTCATTCTCGAGGCGCGCTTAATAGCGAGGGAATGTACTGTCAAGCTGTCAGGACGCAGCTTTTTTATTTCCTCCATAGTATGAACTACATCTTCTATCGTCTCCTCAGGCAGTCCCAGGATAATATCCATATTGATGTTGTCAAAGCCTTCCTCTCTCGCGGACTCAAACGCCTCCTTCACCTGAGCTACGGTATGGTGCCTGCCTATTAATTTCAGCGTTTCCTCCTTCATCGTCTGAGGATTAACCGATATGCGCGTAATATTATGCTTTTTTAATACCCTCAGCTTTTCCCTCGTTATGCTGTCCGCCCGCCCCGCTTCAACCGTAAATTCCTGCAGACGGCTTAAATCAAAAAAGCGCTCCAGAGAGCAAAGCAGTCTCTCAAGCTCCTCCGGCTCCAGCGTAGTAGGTGTTCCGCCTCCGATATAGACGGTATCCAACACCTTATCGGACAAAGCCGACGACGTAAAAGCCATCTCCTTTTCCAGCGCCTCCAAATAGTCATCTACCCTGTTTTTCCACATACAGATGGGATAGGAAGTGAAGGAGCAGTACAGACAGGTGGTAGGACAAAATGGTATCCCAATGTACAGGCTGTAGCCGTCTTTATAATGAAGGCGGGAGAGAATATCCCTTTCCCGTTTGGCTATATCGATGCTCAAAACGCCTTTTTCTTCGCTGATGAAATAGGTATCCTGCATGAAGCTCATGATTTGTGATTCTTCCTTTCCCTCCTCAAGCATCGTCATTGGAATCTTTGTGGGGCGTATTCCCGTCAGCGTACCCCAAGGCAGCTTTTTTTCAAGCAGTATGGACAGACTGTTATAAATGAGCTGCTTTAGCAAATTCTTCACAGTCTGCCTATCCGCATCCGGGGAATGGGATATTTCGCTTACCTTCATCTCGGCCTGCGGTTCATCCTGCACATTAAGAGTCATTTTGATAAAGGTCTCACCAAATTCAATAGCTATCCTGTGATCCCGCTTCTCTCCCTCTGCGCAGAGCACCTTTACCTCTTCCTCCGGGTAAAATGCTTTTACCAAGGAATGTATATCATATTCAAACTGTGCTTTATTTATCCAGACTGTAAGCATCTATTTTTATTCTCCTAACTGATGTTATAATCGCTTTTCATATCTTACCACAACCACACCTATTTTAGAAGAACCGTTTTGCCCTTTCCCGGCAAAACAAAAGAAGCTGATTTTTTCAATCAGCTTCTCAGACTGTAGACAAAGTCCCACGCACTTGCGTGGGATTTTTCTGTAAAAAGAGTCAAAAGTTTAGTGTTCATGCAGACTTTTGGGCTCTTTTTTGGTACAATGGAAGTAGCAAAATAAGGC